>NZ_AMZB01000118.1 GCF_000313755.1 Pseudomonas nitroreducens TX1
TTCGAAGAACTTCTGGATGTCGGCAGTCTGGAAAATCTTCACGGTCATGGTGCGATCCTCAAGTCTTGTTCTTGTTGAGTCGTACGGAACGACAATCAGCGGTCGTCGGAATGGATCGAGGACGGATGGCGGCAGAGTCCGTCGACCTCGATGTCCATGTAGGGGAACAGCGGCAGCTGCATCAGGGTGTCGTGCAGCTCCTCGACACTGGCGAGGTCGAACACGCTGTAGTTGGCGTAGTGCCCGGCAATGCGCCACAGGTGGCGCCATTTGCCTTCGCGCTGCAGGCGCTGGGCCAGTTCCTTCTCGTCGGCCTTGAGCTGGGCGGCTTTCGCCGGGTCCATGTCGACCGGCAATTTCACGGTCATCTTCACGTGGAACAGCATCGGGGGCTTCTCCTCTATCGGGCAGTCGGGAAAGGTTGCAAATCAGGTGCGGCGGAAGCGCGCCAGGCGCTCTTCGTCCAGGGTCAGGCCCAGGCCGGGGGTACGCGGTACGTGCAGTTGGAAGTCGCGGTACACCGGCGGATCGGTGACGATTTCCTCGGTGAGCAGCAGCGGACCGAACAGCTCGGTGGCCCAGGTCAGCTTTTCCAGGGTGAGGAAGGCGTGGGCCGAGGCCAGGGTCCCGACCGCACCTTCGAGCATGGTCCCGCCGTACAGCGCGATGCCGGCGGCTTCGGCGATCTGCGCGGTGCGCAGCACGGCGCGCGGGCCGCCGTTCTTGGCGATCTTCAGGGCGAAGATGCTGGCCGCGCCGTCAGCGGCGAGGCTGAAGGCATCGGCCACGCCCTCGATGGATTCGTCGGCCATGATCGGTGCCGGGCTGCGCTGGTTCAGGCGCACCTGGCCGCTGCGGTTGATCCGCGAGATGGGCTGCTCGATCAGGTCGATGCCATTCTCGCCGAGCACCTGGCAGCCACGGATAGCCTGGGATTCGTCCCAGCCCTGGTTGACGTCCACACGCACGCTGGCGCGCTCGCCCAGGGCCTGCTTGATCGCCACCACGTGCTTGAGGTCCTGCTCCAGCGGGTTGGCGCCGATCTTCAGCTTGAAGATGCGGTGACGACGGATGTCCAGCATCTGCTCGGCTTCGGCGATGTCGCGGGCGGTATCGCCGGAGGCCAGGGTCCAGGCCACTTCGAGGCTGTCGCGCACGCGACCGCCGAGCAGTTCGCTGACCGGCAGGCCGAGGCGCTTGCCCTGGGCGTCCAGCAGCGCACTCTCGATGCCCGAACGGGCGAAGGTGTTGCCCTTGATCGCCTTGTCCAGGCGCTGCATGCAGGCGTTGATGTTGCTCGCGTCCTGGCCCTTGAGCAGCGGCGCGAAGTGCGCGTCGAGGTTGGCCTTGATGCTTTCCGGGCTCTCGTTGCCGTAGGCCAGGCCGCCGATGGTGGTGGCTTCACCGATGCCCTCGACGCCGTCGGAGCAGCGCAGGCGGATGATTACCAGCGTCTGCTGCTGCATGGTGTGCATGGCCAGCTTGTGCGGGCGGATGGTCGGCAGGTCGACGATGATCGACTCGATGCGTTCGATGACGGGGCTACTCATGGACGGCGTTCCGGTCTGGGGTTTCATGGGGTGGGTGTCTTTCGATACCCAACAGGTCTTTTCACGGATACAGAAGGATTGCTTCGGGGCCTGCGGAGAGTCCAATATCGTTGCCATCTTGTTGCATACCTTGGAGGTATCATGGAGCTGAGACACCTGCGCTACTTCCGCGAAGTGGCCGGCACCCTCAACTTCACCCGCGCTGCCGAGCGCCTGCACATCGCCCAGCCACCGCTGAGCCGGCAGATCCAGCAGCTCGAGGAACTGCTCGGCGTACCCTTGCTGGAACGCGGCCGGCCGTTGCGCCTGACCGATGCCGGGCGCTACTTCCATGAGCAGACCGGCACCCTGCTTTCGCAGCTGGAAAGCATCTGCGAGAGCACCCGGCGCATCGGCCGTGGCGAGCGCCAGTGGTTCGGCATCGGCTTCGCACCCTCGACGCTGTATGACGGGCTGCCCGAATTGATCCGCGAACTGCGCGGCGACGCCGGGCTGGAGCTGGGCCTGCAGGAAATGACCACGGTGCAACAGGTCGAGGCACTGAAAAGCGGGCGCATCGACATTGGATTCGGGCGCATCCGCATCGACGATGCGGCCATTACCCAGCAGGTATTGCGCGAGGAGCCCATGGTTGCCGTGCTCCCGGCCGGGCATCGCCTGCTCGGCGCGCCGCTGAGCCTTGGGCAACTGGCCGGCGAGGACTTCGTGCTCTACCCCGCCAACCCGCGTCCCAGCTACGCCGACCATGTGCTGGCGCTGTTCGCCAATCACGGCCTGAGCGTGCGCGTGACCCAGTGGACCAACGAGCTGCAGACCGCCATCGGGCTGGTCGCCGCCGGCCTGGGCGTGGCGCTGGTGCCGGCATCGGTGCAGCAACAGCACCGCGCCGACATCGGCTACGCCACGCTGACCGACGCCGAGGCGGTCTCGCCGATCATCCTCAGCCAGCGCCGCGGCGACGTCAGCGCGCCGCTGCAACACTGCCTGAGACTGATCGGCGCGCAGCTGCCGTAAGGGCATCATCGCGGCGCCTCAGCCCAGGTCGCCGCCACCCACCGGCAGGGTCACACCGGTGATGTAGCTGGCCTCGTCGGAAGCGAGGAAGAGGATCGCGCCGACCTGTTCGTCGATGCTGCCGTAGCGCTTCATCAGGCTGCTGTCGATGGTCTGGTCGACGATCTGCTGGTACCAGAGCTTCTCCTGCTCGCTCTGCTGCGCCGCGTTGCGCGGGATGCGCCGTGGCGGCGCTTCGGTGCCGCCGGGTGCGGTGGCGTTCACCCGTACGCCGCGCTCGGCGGTCTCGAAGGCCAGGCAGGCTGTCAGCGCGTTCACCCCGCCCTTCGCCGCACCGTAGGGCACGCGGTTAACGCCACGGGTGGCGATGGACGAAACGTTGACGATGGCACCGGCGCCCTGCTCCAGCATCGGCACCAGTGCCGCGCGGCAGCACCAGAGCGTGGGGAACAGCGAGCGCCGCACCTCGGCCTCGATCTCCTCTTCGGCGTAGTGCTCGAAGGGTTTCGCCCAGATGGTGCCACCGACGTTGTTGATGAGGATATCGAGGCGGCCGAAGCGCGCGAGCGCCTGGTCGACCACGCGCTGGCAGTCGGCGAAACGCTCCAGGTCGGCAGTCAGGGTCAGCACCTCGCCGTGCTGGCCGAGGGCGTCCTGCAGTTCGTGGACGATCTCGGAGCGGTCCACGGCGATGACCCTGGCACCCTCTTCCACCAACCGCTCGGCGACGCGCCGACCGATACCCTGGGCGGCGCCGGTGACGAGGGCGATCTTGTTGTCGAAACGGGACATGACGTTCTCCTGTCAGTGCGCGGCCACGAGCCCGCCCGAAGGCTTCTCGCTGCCGCGGATGAGGGCCACGGCGACCAGCGCCAGCAGCAGGGGAGCGGCCAGCGCCAGGTAGAAACCGGCAACGCCGCCCCATTCGAGGAAGGTTCCGCCCAGGGCCGAACCGATGATGGCGCCCACCCGGCCCAGGCCGATGGCCCAGCCGGTGGCGGTGGCGCGCAGGCGGGTCGGGTAGGCGGAAACCACCAGGTAGTTGAGGGCGATCTGTTGCCCGCCGATACCCAGGCCCGCGGCCCCTACCAGCAGGAACACCAGCACCCAGTTGTCACCACTGAGCGACAGGCCGAGGCTGACCAGCACGCCCAGCGCAAACAGGCCGAGCAGCACGTTGCGGGTATTCAGGCGCGGCAGCAGGATCGACAGCGGGATGGCGCAAAGGATGAACACCGCGTTGACCGTGACGGTGCCCAGCGGCGCCTGCTCCACCGGCAGGCCGGCGGTCTTCAGCACGGTGGGCAGCCAGGAGAGGAACATGAACCAGGCCACCCAGTTGAACAGGTAGGTCAGCCAGACCGCGAGGGTGTTGCGCGCCAGCCCAGGGCCGAAAAGAGCGCGAACGCTGGTGCGGGTAGCGGCTTCCGGTACGCTGAAGCGCACGTCGTCGGCGAGCGCCCGCGAACTGATCCGCGCAAGAATGCGGCGTACCTGCGCCGTCTCGCCCGAGCGGGTGGCGAGGAACTGCAGCGACTCAGGTAGTGCAAAGTACAGCCCCACCAGCAGCACCAGCGGCAGCAGCCCACCGGCAAGGAAAATGCCCTGCCAGCCGATCAGCGGCATGACCTGGGCGGCGAGCAACCCGCCCAGCATGGCACCCGCCGGCAGGCCCAGCAGGATGCCGGTGACGATGGCACCGCGCAGGCGCGCCGGGCCGTACTCGGAGGCCAGCGCCAGCAGTACGGGCGTGGCACCGCCCATGCCGAGGCCGGCCAGGAAGCGCAGCACGAGGATCTGCTCGGCAGTGGTGGCGAAGGCCGTGGCCAGCGTGGCGAGGGCGAACAGCGCAACCGCGCCCATGACAGTGGGACGACGGCCGAAGCGGTCGCCGAACAGGCCCAGCGCCATGGCACCCAGGGCCATGCCGACGATGCCGGCGCTGAGGATGGGCGCCAGGCCGCCGGCAGACAGCTTCAGGCTCTCGATGATCGCCGGCCCCGTGTAGGCAATGGCCTGGGTATCGAAGCCATCGAAGATGGCGACCAGGAAACACAGGGCGAATACGCGCCATTGGAAGGAACTCAAGGCAGCGTGATCTATCACGTCGGGTATGTTGCACGTCTGGCTCATGTGGGTCTCCGCTGCGAGGACTACCCCTCGCTGATTGTTGTTATGCAGGCCCTGCCAGGGGCCCTGCCCGGAGGCTAGGGCGCGGTGGCGCAGAGGAAAAATACTTTGTCGGCATGCCTGCATACCCGCCGGGTATGCAGGCGTGATCCGGGCTCAGGCGGCGCTCGCCGCAAACTTCTCGTAATAGAAATTCGCCGGGGTGATGCCCTGCGCGCGGATGTACTGGCTGACCGCCTCGACCATCGGCGGCGGGCCGCAGAGGTAGAGGTCCACCTCGCCGTCGTTCAGGTGCGCGGGCTCGATGTGCTGGGTGACATAGCCCTTGCGCGGGTAATTGCTCTCCGGGCTGGCCACGCAGGCGCTCCAGGTGAAGTTGGGAATGCGCGCGGCGAAGGCTTCCAAGCGATCCATTTCCACCAGGTCGAAGTCGTGGGTGACGCCGTAGATCAGGTGCAGCGGATGCTCGCTGCCCCGTTCGGCGATCTGCTCCAGCATCGCTGTGAAGGGCGCCAGGCCCGTACCGCCGGCCAGCAGCAACAGCGGCCGCTTGATCTCGCGCAGGTAGAAGCTGCCCAGCGGGCCGGCCAGGGTCATGGCGTCGCCGGCCTTGGCCAGGCCGGTGAGGAAGCTGCTCATCAGCCCGCCCGGAACGTTGCGGATCAGGAAGCTGACTTCGCCGCCCTTCTGCAGCGAGCTGAAGGAATAGGCGCGGGTCTGTTCGCTGCCGGGCACCTGCAGATTGACGTACTGCCCGGGCAGGAAGGCCAGCTTGCTCAGGGCTTCGCCCTTGATCGACAACGAAATGGTGCTCTCGGACAGCTGGCGCACCGCGCTGATGCTGGCCTCGAAACTGGCCTGGGCGGTCTTGCAGACCTGCGAGGACGCCGGCACGCGCACCACGCAGTCGCTCTGCGCGCGCATCTGGCAGGTGAGCACGTAGCCCTGCGCGGCTTCATCTTCGGTCAGCGCGTCCTCGATGTAGTCCTGGCCCAGGTCGTAGCGACCGGCTTCGGCGAAGCACTTGCAGGTGCCGCAGGCGCCATCGCGGCAATCCAGCGGGATATTGATGCCCTGGCGGTAGGCGGCGTCGGCCACGGTCTCGCTGGGGCTGGCGTCGATGAAGCGGGTAACGCCGTCTTCGAAGTTGAGGGCGATCTTGTGGTTCATGGCGTGCACCTCGGCACCGCGCAGGCGGCGACGCGCGCGGCGAATCCACGCGCGCGACGCACTGCCCTGCCGGCTTGATCAGATGTGATAGATGTCGATGACTTGCCGTACGTAGTCGTTCTTCAACACGACCTTCTTCGCCTTCACCAACGGCTGCTCGCCACGCACGTCGAGGGTGTAGAAGCTGGTGCCGAAGTAGCTGTCGACCGTCTTGTAGCGGAAGCTCAGGGTGTGCCAGTTGAAGCGCACCTGGCACAGGCCGTTTTCCTCGCCCAGCACCTCGATGTTGCTCAGGTTGTGCGAGGTGCGGGTGTCCGGGAGAGTCGCGCTGGAGCGCTCGGTCTTGATGCGGAACACGCGGTCTTCCAGGCCGCCACGGCTGCCGTACCAGATCAGCGAGATTTCCCGCTGCGGGTCTTCGGTGAGCTGGTCGCGGTCATCCCAGGCGGGCATCCAGAAGGTGGCGTCGGCGGCGTACAGTTCCAGCCAGGCGTCCCAGTCCTTGTCATCCAGGTAGCGGGCTTCGCGGTAGAGGAAGTCGCGGACGGTCTCGTAGCGGCTCATCACACGCCCTCCTCTTTCAGCGCGATGCGCTTGGCCTGCTCGGCGGCCAGTGCGTCGATCATCGTTTGTTGCCAGTACTGGTGCTGCAGTACGAACAGGCCTTCATCCTCGGTGCGCACGCCGGAGAGCGCAGGCGCCAGGTCGATTTCCCGTGCCGCATCGTCGGCGCCCTGCACCCAGTGCTTCGCCCCGCGCGACATGTCGTTCCAGCCGCCGGCGCTGCCCTGGTAGGCCTGCTGGCAGGAGCGGAATTCCTCCAGGTCGTCCGGCGTGGCCATGCCGCTGACGTTGAAGAAGTCTTCGTACTGGCGGATACGCTGGGCGCGCGCCTCGCTGCTCTCCCCTTTGGGCGCGATGCAGTAGATGGTGATTTCGGTGCGGTTGACGTCGATGGGCCGGGCGATGCGGATCTGCGAGCTGAACTGGTCCATCAGGTAGACGTTGGGGTACAGGCAGAGGTTGCGCGAGTTCTCGATCATCCAGTCGGCGCGGGCCTGGCCATGGTCGCGGGCCAGTTCTTCGCGACGCTCGAAGGCCGGGCGCGCCTCGGGGTTGGCCCAGCGAGTCCAGAGCAGCAGGTGGCCGTGGTCGAAGGAGTAGAAACCGCCGCCCTGCTTGGCCCAGCCGCCGGCGCTCATGGTCTTCACCTCGCTTCCGGCCTCACGCTGCTGGCGCTGGTTCTGGGTGGCGGCGTAGTTCCAGTGCACGGAGCTGACGTGGTAGCCGTCGGCACCGTTCTCGGCGGTTAGCTTCCAGTTGCCTTCATAGATGTAGCTGGAGGAACCGCGCAGCACTTCCAGGCCTTCGGGGGACTGGTCGACGATCATGTCGATGATCTTCGCCGACTCGCCCAGGTGCTCCACCAGCGGCTTGACGTCGGCCTTCAGGCTGCCGAAGAGGAAGCCGCGATAGGACTCGAAGCGCGCGACTTTCGTGAGGTCGTGGGAGCCTTCGCAGTTGAAGCCTTCCGGGTAGCCGGCCTCGGCCGGGTCCTTGACCTTGAGCAGCTTGCCGGAGTTGTTGAAGGTCCAGCCGTGGAAGGGGCAGGTATAGCTGGAACGATTGCCGGACTTGTGCCGGCAGAGCATGGCGCCCTTGTGGCTGCAGGCGTTGAGGAAGGCATTGAGCTGGCCTTCCTTGTTACGCGCGATGAAGGCCGACTGGCGGCCGATCATGGTGGTCAGGAAGTCGTTCTTCTCGGGGATCTGGCTTTCATGGGCGAGGTAGACCCAGTTGCCTTCGAAGATGTGTTTCATCTCCAGGTCGAACAGGCGCGGGTCGGTGAACATCTCCCGCCGGCAGCGGTAGACGCCCTTCTCGGGGTCTTCTTCGAGCAGCGAACGCAAGTAGTCGATACCCAGGGACATGGCCGGGGCCTCCGTTGTTATTGTTCAGGCAGGCTCAGGTTATGGCTGGGTTGGCGGGGGCAATATCCGCTTTGTGCAGAGTGCTATCCGTTTTGTGCAGAGGTGTTGGAGAGACGTTACGGCAGCACGCCTTGCCGGCGTTTTTCTTGCTTGCGCTCAGGTATTTCTGCGCCGCTTCTGCGTATGCGCGGACATCTTGTTTCGCCCCCTCGGGCGAGTCACTTTCTCAAACGCGAGAAAGTAACCAAAGCGCTTGCCCCTCCATCCGGTTTTTCGCTTAGGCGAAAAATACCCTCGTTGAATCGAAGTTTCAGGGGCCCGCCGCGAAGGGCCATCCCTGGCCCATCGCGGCTCTCGCGACATCCATGTCGCTCAACCCCCGAAACTCCAATTCAACGAGGCCTCCTGAAAGGGGCGCTCCGGAGTGCGCTGGGACTTTTCTGGAAATCAGTAAAGCGAAGAGCGTGGCGTGCTCTCGTAGGAGCGGACTCCGTCCGCGATTGACTACTCGCCATGCAGGTCTCGGCAGGTCTGAGTCGACTCACCCGCGGCGTTTGAAGGTCTCCGACGGCAGCTCCCCGAACTGCTGCCGATACCCCTCGGCAAACCGCCCAAGGTGCAGGAAGCCGTAGTCCAGCGCCAGCTCGGTCACGCTGCGGACGTTGCAGGCCGGGTCCGCCAGGCAGGCGCGGATGCGCTCCAGCTTGAGACGGCGGATGTACTGGCGCGGTGTGGCGCCGGCATGGCGCTCGAACAGCGCATAGAGCGATCGCAGGCTCATGGACGCCTGCCGCGCCAGGGCCTCGACGTCGATGTCCTCGCGCAGGTGGCCTTCGATGTAGGCTTCGATGCGTTCGAAGGAAGCACTGGCACCCGCGATGGGCTCGCGGCTGACGTTGGTCTTGAGCAGGGTCAGCAGTTTGCTGGCGACTATCTGCTGGTAGTGCTCGTCTACCCGCGCCAGGCGCTCGCCGGCTTCGGACTCCTGGCAGACCATCGACAGCAGGTTGACGAAGCCTTCCAGCTCGCCCAGCCGGTAGCGGTTTTCGGTGAAGCGCACACCGGTGCGCGGAGGGTTCCAGCGCTGCTCGGCGCAGATGGCTTCGAGCAGGGTCACCGGAATCTTCAGGATGAATTTTTCGCAATCGTCCGAGTAGGTCAGGTCGACCGGATCGTCGGGGTTGATCAGCAGCAGCTCGCCCGGTGCCAGGTAGTGCTCCTGGCGCTGGCCGCGCCAGAGGCAGTGGCCGCTGAGGAGAATCTGCAGGTGGAAGATGCTCTCCAGCGCTGGCGAAGTGACGCGCACCGCGCCGCCGTAGCTGATGCGGCACAGGTCGAGGCTGGCGAAACGGCGATGATTGAGGCTGGCCCGGGGATGGCCGTGGGCCGGCAGGCGCAGGTCGTGGGTGCCTACATGCTGGTTGACGTAGCCGGACACCGCATAAGGGTCGGCGCGCTCGAACACGCGGCTGCGCTCGCTCAGCAGGCTTTGCATACAGGCACTCACTCTTGTGTGTGGCCGCGCTCTTCGTCGCGGCTCGTGCGCCCAGTCTATGCCGTGGCCCGGAATACGGGCACGGGCCGGGATGGACGGTCGTGCGGGCACTCCGGCTGCAAGGCAGGCCCGCGAATCGACTTCACCCTAGGGGCAGGCAACGGCAGGCGCAATTCGACTTGTGGCTCAGTGTCCGCCAATCGCACGCTTTCTCTACGCACTCACTGCCAGCAGGTGGTGCCGGTTCCGGTGCCGGTATTGCCACGGGTACCGGCCTGGTCGAGGGTCAGGGTCAGGCACTCCTTGTCGGCGGCCTGGGCGCCCTTGGCCGTGGCGGTCAGGGTGTAGGTGGTGGCAGTGACGTTGGAGATGGTCAGGCTGTAGTACTGCAGGCCGTTGACGTTACCGGTCATGTTCAGCGCGGCAGCGGTGCTGGCATAGGCATTGTTCTGCGAATAGTAGCGCTCCTGGCGGGCGGCCGCCTCGCTGAGCAGCGCCTGCGCTTCGACCCGGTGGCTGCGCAGCACGTAGCGCTGGTAGCTGGGGAATGCGATGGAGGCGAGGATCGCCACTATCACCACCACGATCATCACTTCGATCAGGGTGAAGCCACGCGGGTGTCGCCGGTTGTGTGTCATCGCCTACTCCTTCGCTTGGCGTCAGGGGTTGGCCGGCTGCACCTGCCAGGTGCGCCTGCCGCTCACGCTGCCAAGATTGGTGCTGATGCCGTCCAGTGTGTTGTTGGGGGTGTCCGAGTTGCCCCAGGTGTAGCCGCCGGACAGGGTGATGTCGCCACCACCGGTGATGAAGCCGGAGAGGCTGTCGAAGCGGCCATCGCCATTGAGGTCGAAGACATTGAAGTCGGTACGCCCGCCGCTTTCCGGATTGACCGCGTAGATAGCGCCGGTCAGCCCCGCCGTGCAGGTGCCGGTCTGCGGGGTGATGGTGTTGAAGATCAGGCTGGAGCCGTACAGCGTCATGTCGTAGATCATGCGCTCGCCACCCTGGGTGAAGTCGAAGTACCAGCCCCACTTGGCGACGTTGGCGTCGGCGCTGTTGCCCGAGTTGTCGTACCAGGCCACGGCGCTGGTGCTCAGGTTGTAGGTCGTCACCCCGCCCGTGGTCGAGCGGCTGAGGGTTTGCGCCTGCAGGTTGCTGCGGGTGCGCGAACCGGTCAGCGAGGAGCTGGTGGCTTCGCCGGCGGTCTTGCGATCCCAGATGCCGTAGAGACTCTGCACGCCTGTGGAGGTCTTGTCGGCCGTGACCAGGTAGCGCCCGGTGCCGAAGCTGACGATGTAGCCGATGCCGCTGGGGTGCTCGAGCAGCGAGGGCGCGGCGGTGATCGGCTGGCGCACCCCGTCCGCGTTGCGCGCCACGTACAGCGGGCTGCCGCCGAAGGACAGGGCATAGCGCGACTCGGCCGCGCTGGTGTTGAGCGGGTCGGCCGCGCCAGTGTCGATCAGGTCGAAACGCCAGAGGTTGCCCAGCAGGTCGCCGCCATAGGCGTAGTCGGCAATGCCATCGCTGTTGAGGTCGGCGACGAACAGCCGTGACAGGCCGTTGCCGACGGCATCCAGGCCGCTGGTTTCGGCGGCGGTCAGGCTTGGCGTAGCGGTGATCTTCCTCAGCAGCGCGCCGGTCTGGATGTCGATGATCAGCAGCGAGGCGGTGCTGCTGCCGGTGTCGTAGCCATTGGGTACAAGCGCCGCCCACTTGCCGTTGTGCAGGCGAGCGATGGTCGGGCGTGCGGCGGTGTAGCCCAGGCTGCTGTCGTTGTCGCTGGTGAACTCCCACAGCAACCTGGGCGAGGCCGGGTTGCTGACATCCAGGGCGAAGACCTCGCGCCCGCCGGCGCCCAGGCTGCCGAGCAGGACCTTGTGCCAGTCGGCCCCGTAATAGACATCGGCGACCACCGGGCTGCCGTCGACGAAGTAGCGGTGCTCGGTGCCCTGGTTCTGTCCGTAGTCCGAGGCGGTGAGCGCATTGAGAGCGGGAATCACCGCGCTGGGGATGAAAGCGAAGAGCTCCGCGCCGGTGCTCGCATTGAACGCGTGCAGCATGCCGTCATTGGCGCCGACATAGACGGCACCGGGCCTGCTGGCCTGGGCCGCGGCGTAAGCGGCGTACTGCGTTGTGCCTTCCAGGGCATCGGCGCGCGAGGCGAGGTAATCGCCGCCGCTGACCAGTGCTGGCGAGGAATTGATGATGTCGCCAATGAGCGAGGCTCGGGTGCGGAAGGTGCTGTTCTCTCCGCGCAGGAAGCCGACGCGGACTTGCCCGAGGTTGTCCACCACCCCGGCCACGCTGCGGTTGAGCTGAGCCTGCTGGGTGCTGGTCAGGTTGGCCCAGTTGAACGGGGTGAGCGCGCCGGCCTTGGCGAACAGGATGTTGCGCGCGCTGGGCGCGCCCAGTTGCGCCGAGGCGCGCCAGACGACGCTGCTGGTAGCGCCGCTGCCAGTGCGGGATTTCTGCCGCTTGATCACATCGCCGGTCCAGTCACTGGAGGTGAAGCTGGTGCCGTAGACGTACTGGCCGCTGTCCAGCGATTGCGAGTCGACCGCCACCGCGGTGACCGAACTGTTGAGCTGGAGGATTTCGTCGAACGCCGATTTCAGCTGGGCCGCGAGCTGGCTCGGGTCGCTGACCAGGAAGTAATTGTCCGGCACGCCATCGCCGTCGCGGTCCCAGGTGTTGAGATCGGTCTTGCCGTACTTGGCGGCGTACCACAGCGGGTCCTGGAGCGTGGTCACGGCGGTGGTCGCCGAAGGCGTGAAGTTGCGCAGGTGATAGGCCGGGCGGCTGCCGCTGAGCGCTCCGCTGCTGCCATTGAGACCGGGCAACAGCGCGCAGCTGACCGAGGCGCAATCGCCAGGAGACCGGCCCTCGGGCGTGTCGAGGCGGAAGCGGCTGCTTCCACTGCCGCCCCCGGTGACTTCCAGGTAGACGCCATCCTTGGTGGTACCGGCCATGGTGTAGCCCATGTGCGACTCGTCGCCGGCTACCGAGTATTCGGTCTGGCTGGTCACGTCCACGGTGCCGTCGCTTTTCGCCGTCACGGTGTAGCGCACGATGGCGTCCATGTCGTAGTCGCGGCCCTGGGCAGAGTCGTCGTAGACCACGCGGAAGGTGATGGACGTCAGGTTGCCGGCGCTGTCGCGGGTCAGGGTGTCGATGTAGAAGCCGGTGATCTGGCTGACCACGTTCTGGCTGACGTTCATGCTGAACGGCACCAGGCGCAGGGTGCCCTTGCTGGTCTTGATGCGGATGTTGGGCAGGGTCGAGGACAGGGCAATGGAGAAACTCTGCACCTTGTTCGCACCCGCTGTGGTGAGGGCAGTCTGGCTGCCGAAGTAGGACACCGCCGAAGCAGCATAACTGCCCTGCCGGGTCGGCTCCTCTGCCAGGCCGCGGATGGTCGCGAAGCTGCTGGCGGACTTGGCGGTGGGCGCCGAGTCGTTGGTGCTGCCGGACTGGCCGACGTTCACCGAGGCGGTGCCGCCGACCTCGCGGCTCCAAAGCGTGGCGCCGATGCTGGCAAAATCGAAGCCGATGTCGGTGGTGGGCCGGCTGTCGGTGCCCAGGCTGCTGCCGGGCACGTCGGAGTCGTAGCTGGGGTTGACGTCGCTCATCAGTGTCATGAACGGGCGGGTGCAGGACGGATAGGTGCTGTAGGGGTTGGTCCAGGAGGAGAGGCTGGAAAGGCCCAGGTTGGTATCGGCAGTGCCGGCGGCATAAGCGCTGTTGGGCGCCTTGCCCGCGTAGTAGCGCAGGGTCTCGTAGCTCATCTCGCCCAGGGGATTGCCCCAGTCGACGCACTTGCCGTTGGTCAGCGGGTTGAGGTTGTAGCCGGTGGAGTCGGTGCAGCCGGCGGAGAACACCAGGCGGTCGAGGTTGGCGACTATGCCGCTGTTGTTCACGTAGCAACGGCCGTTGAAACAGCCGGTGCCGGTGGTGGAGTCGGTCAGGAAGCGGCCCGTGGAGCTGCTGTACTCGTTGCTGAAGGATGCCGCCGCCTTGCGCACCACGCCGCCGCGCAGGTTGTTGGTGTAGGTGCCGGTGACGAGGCCGAAGTACATCTTGTCCGCCGAGCCATAGTCGTGCAGCACGCCGGTGGGTTTGTAGGCGCTGCCGTACTGGGTGCAGTTGCTCTCCAGCAGGCCGGCCACGCAGACGCGCACGCGCACGTTGAGGTCGTAGGCCGGGGTGATGCTCGCATCGCTGTTGGTGGTGCTGGTGAGGGTATTGGTGCCCTGGGCCGACTCCCGCGAGACCCAGCCCCAGATGCGGTAGGTGCCCTGCGTCTGCTGGGTGCTGGTGATGATGCGCAACCTGGGGGTTGCCGAACTGTTGTAGGCCCCCAGCGTGCCGCTCCCGATGGAGGTATTGGCGAAGAGCACGTACTTGCCGTTGGTGGGCACGCTGATCGGGGTGTAGTCGGCCAGGCTGTAGCCGTCGCGGGCGACGCTCAGGTACTCCTTGCCCCAGCTGTGCGCATCGTTGGGAATGAAGGCCCGCTCGAGCACGGTGGAGAGCGCCGTGTCGGTGGAGCGGTAGCCCCCGTAGAGCACCTTGCGCAGCACGTCCTGGCGCGACATGGTCAGGTAGTTGAGGTAGTCGCCGCTCCAGCGGCCCGTGGCGCTGGTGCACTTCTTGTTCGCCGTGGTGCTGGACGGGGCGAACGCGCCGCTGGAGGCGTCGTAGATGTAGCACTTGTAGGAGTCGAAATAGCCTGTGTAGTCGATGCCGGGCTTGTAGTAGGTGTCCAGCTGGCCGTCGCCGTCGATGTCGGAGGCGTCGTTGTAGGCCGGGAAATACAGCTTCTGGTCGCGGCCGACCACCAGCATGTTCATCGGCGGCGCGATGTTGCTGACGAACAAGGGCGTCTGCGCAAGCGAAGCCCCCCAGGCCTGGGCACCGGCCAGGCAGGACAACAGCAGGAGCAGCGTCGCGCGCAGCATTCTCATGGAGCAAACCATGGCGTCGGCATCCTTGTACGGCCAGAACGATTCACGGGATCACCAACCCGAAGGTCGAGCGCAGGCACAGCGCATCGGCGCCGCAGGCTTTGCTGGTGGCGATACCCTTGTAGGCCTGCGAGTTGACCTCGTAGTAGTAGGTGCAGCCCACCTGCCCCTTCGACAGATACGAGTTGCCACTGCCGCCGGCGCCGCCCTTGCAGTTATTGGCGATGTAGCGCAGGTACCAGCGCGCGCTGCGCAGCAGGCTGGTATTGCCGTCCATCCCGGAATACAGGTTGGAGCTGCTGAAATTCGTGGTGTAGTTGGTCGCCTGGGCGGTGAAACAGGGCGTAGTGCCGGACGTGCAATTATCCAGCGCACGGTTGCTCTTGCGCAGGCGCCCTTCCCCTTCGCGCAGGGCGGACTCGGCAGCGCTCATCAATCGCTGCTGCTCCAGGCGATTGCCGGTCATGCGCCCCTCCAGCTGCATGCCACGCATGCCGCCCACGGCGGCCAGGGTGATGAGCAACAGCATCACCAGCGCGACGAACAACACCGCGCCGCGCTGTCGGCGGCAGGACTCCCGGGTCATGGCATCAGATTCCTCAACATGCGGGTGCCGCTGACGATGCGCCGCACAGGGCCATCGCCATCGGTGCACACCTGGCTGCCGTACAGGTCCTGCCAACGCTGGCAGGTGGTGGCGGCCAGGCCACCGCTGACCGAGCCGCTACTGGCCAGCAGCAGGGCGTAGCGCAGGCTGCGCACGGTCTGGCCGCTGGCGGGCGTGGCGACGTACTGCGCAACCTGGCGATTGAACTCGTCGCTGCTGCTGTCCACCCCGAAGTCGAAGCGCACCGCCACCACGCTATCCACCAGCGTGGCGCCGTTGCAGGTCAGCTGGCCGTTGCTCAGGGTGAGCTTCTCGACCACGTTGTTGTTCGGGCTGTAGGTGCTGTAGGGCTTGTTCACCCCGGCCTTGGAGCCCAGCGAAGCGCCGGTGCAGTCGACGTCGCTGGTGTCGCGCGGCTGGTAGCGCAGGCAGATCGTGCTCGCATCGACCCGCACCAGCGCCTGGCCAGCGGCGAAGACGCAGCCGTTGCTGGTCTGCGCGGGAAACGCGGCGGTCATCCGCGAGGACGGCAGGCGCCGGTAGCCGGCTTTCGACAGGCGCTCGTCGAGCATCTGCCGGGCATAGCGTGCATTGTCCTGGTTCTGCGCCTGGCCATCGAAATACCGCGAGCGGTTCTGGCCGTCGAGGAACATCTGGGTCACGCCCAGGATCAGGAACAGGCTCAGCCCCATGGCGATCATCAGCTCGATGAGCGTCACACCGCGCTGCCCACCTGCGCTCGGGCCACGCATCTAGGGTGCCTCCCGCAGCACGTAACGGCAGATGGTGTCGTCGCCGGTGGCGCTGGCATCCAGGCACTCGCCCGCCTTTACCCGCCAGGCCAGCTGGATTTCAATGGCCGACCCGCTGCCGCTGCACGTGCTGCTGCCGTTGGTGCGGCAGACATGGAACTCGCTGGCCAGCTCCGCGGCGCCGGGCAGCGCCTGGTTCACCCGCTGTGCCCAGCACGCCAGGCGCTGGCTGGCCGTCAAGGTCGACAGTGACGCGCAACTGCCCGGAGCCGCAGGAAAGGACGCGCCGGCGGCCTTGTAGTAACCCCAACTGGCCGGCGGCACGACCTGTGCCGCACTGCCGTCCTGGGTCGAGTAGATATCCGCGCGCATCATTTCCATCAGCTCGTCCGCCAGTTCCGCGGCGTTGCTTCTGAGCAGGGTGTCCTGTGCGTAGCCGATGGTGCGTGTCTGCATCGCCAGCATGCCAAGCACCCCGACGCAGGTGACCAGCAGGGCCACCAGCACTTCGATCAGGCTGAAGCCCGCCGTACGCCGGCTCATTGCGCAGTCGCTCCCTGCAGGCTGATGTAGCCCGAAGCGGCCACCTTGATGTTGAACGCCTTGCTCGTGCCGCTGCTGGAAATGCCCAGGTCGACCGCCGCGGCGGTGCCATCGGGTTTGAACGACAGGGCATTGGCACTGCTGCTCACGCTGAGGCTGCCGGGCAGGTCCAGGCGCTGGCTCACCGATGTGCTGGTGAGCGAAACACAGGTGCTGGCGCGCACCACCACCCACTGCAGGTTGCCGCTGCTGGGGCAGAGCGTCAGGGTCTGGCGGCTGTTCACCGCATCGGCGCGGGAGGCCTGCAGCAGGCGGAAAAGCGTGGAGGCGGCACTTTGCACCCGGCTGGATTCGATCAGGTAGCGAAAGCCGGGCAAGGCCACACCGGCGAAGATCGCCAGCAGCGCAACAACCACCATCAACTCCACCAGGGAAAAGCCTTCCTGGCGTCCGGGGCCGCGCCGCAGGTTCGGGCGAGAACATGAGCATCCAACTGCACGAAGAAACATGGACTTTTCCAACGATGGTCAGGTGGCCGGGCCCCGTGTGGAGCCCCCCTTTTGGGGTGCCAGGACAAAGATTGGCTATTGGTCCGACAGCAATTTCTTCTCAGAGTTGAATCAACTTCAGCGAAACGATAGGAAATTTCGACCGCTCATTCCCACTCAGCGACCGTTCATCCCATTGACGCCAGAACAACTGACAGTACGTCGTGCTGCATAGCGCCAGAAACGCCCGCTGGCGGGACAGCCGCGACCCTGCATCGCGGCCCCCATCCGGAACGCGTGTCAGGTGGCGTCCGCGTGGCTCACCAGCCCCTTGATCACCACCGCGGCAGTGGCGATGGCGGCGGGCACCATCAGCGCCGTCAGCACCTGCTCGAAATTCCAGCCCAGGCCCAGCAGGGTGGCACCGATCCAGGCACCGAGGATGGCGCCGAAACGGCCGATACCGAGCATCCAGGACACCCCGGTGGCGCGGCCCTGGGTCGGATAGAAGCGCGCCGCCAGCGACGGCATGGCCGACTGCGCGCCGTTCACGCACATGCCGGCGGCCAGTACCAGCGTCGCCAGCAGCGCCACGGTGCCCAGGCTCTGGCCAACGCAGTAGGCGAATATCCCCGCCAGGCAGTAGAAGATCCCAATCACCTTGTGCGGATTGAAGCGGTCCATCGCCCACCCCACCGCCACCGAACTGAGCACCCCGCCAAGCTGGAACAGCGCGCCGATGAAGGCCGCCTGCTCCATGCTCGCGCCGGCGTCGCGCATCAGGGTCGGCAGCCAGCTGGTGAGCAGGTAGACGATCACCAGGCCCATGAAGTAGGTCAGCCACAGCAGCAGTGTTCCCGCGCTGTAGGTGCCGGCGAAGATAACCTTGAACACGTTGCGGCTCTGCACCGTCTTCTGCTCCGGCACGCTGAAGTCCCGCGCGGCGACCACCTCGGCCGGCGCAATGGGCGCCAGCACGCGCTTGACCTTGTCCGCGCCACGATTGCGCACCACCAGGAAACGCGCCGACTCCGGCAGCCAGACCAGCAGCACCACCGCCAGTGCCAGCGGCAGCACGCCGCCGAGCAACAGCAGACTGTGCCAGCCGTAGGCCGGAATCAGCTTGGCGGAGACGAAGCCGCCCGAGGCCATGCCCAGGTTGAAGCCGCAGAACATGCTGGTCACCAGCAGCGACTTGAGGCGCTCGGGGGTGTATTCCGAGAGTAGCGTGGTGGCGTTGGGCATCGCCGCGCCCAGGCCGATGCCGGTCAACAGGCGCAGCGCCATCAGTTGTTCGAGGTTGCTGCTGTAGGCCGAGAGCAGGCTGAACAGGCCGAAGAGGAACACCGCCACCACCAGCACGCCCTTGCGCCCGAAACGGTCCGCCAGCGGGCCGGAACCCAGGGCGCCGAACACCATGCCGATCAGCGCGGCGCTCATCACCGGGCCGAGGCTGGCGCGGTCGATGCCCCAGTCCTGGGTCAGAGCCGGGGCGATGAAGCCCATGGCAGCGGTATCCAGGCCGTCGAGGAAGACGATGAGGAAGCACAGCAGCACGATGCGGTACTGGTACAGCGACAGCGGCTGGGCGTTGATGAAGGACTGAACGTCGAGGGTGCCGGCAGCGGGCACGTATGCGGAACTGGTCATGCGAAAACTTCCTGCGAAGGCGTCGTCGCGGAAAGGCCGGCTGCATCGCCCTGCACTCCCGCAAGCTGGACAGGAATGAGGCGCGAGCCGATGGTCGCACGGACCGGCGGATGGGGCAGGCATACAGGGGCCATGGCCGACGCTCATTGTTGTTATGGCCCGTCCGGCTGGACGGGTCGAGCCACAGTACGAAGAGACGCTCAGCCGTTCAATTCGATAATCGCGCCTGTGGGCGGTTAACGAACGGGATTACGGCACCCTGCCCGTCACTGGTTAGAATGCGCGCGCAACCTGCAGATTCAGAGGAAGAAATGAACGACAACGAACGGAAATCGATCAGCAAATGGTTAGCGCTGATCCTGCGCCACAGCCCGGAAACAGCGGGCCTGACACTGGATGCCAATGGCTGGGTGACCGTCGACGAGCTCCTGCGCAAATCGGCCGACAAGGGGCATCGCTTCGACCGCGGGATGCTCGAAGAGGTCGTGGTCACCAACGACAAGCAGCGCTTCGCTTTGAGTGATGACGGCCTGCGCATCCGTGCCAACCAGGGCCATTCGGTCAACGTCGACCTGCAACTGGAACCTTGCGAGCCGCCGGAAGTGCTCTACCACGGTACGATTCCCGCCTCACTGGCGGCGATCATCCGTGACGGCCTGAAACCGATGAGCCGCCAGCACGTCCACTTGAGCGCCGACCGCGAGACAGCCAATCGTGTTGGCTCGCGTCGCGGCAAGCCGACCCTCCTCGTGGTGCGCAGCGGCCAGATGTGGCGCGACGGCCACCGCTTCTATCGCTCGGCCAATGGCGTGTGGCTGGCGGACGCCGTACCGCCCGCCTATCTGGAACAGCGCTGAGCGAAGCTCAATGGAACAGCCGCGTACCCAGCTCGCGGCTGGCTTCGAGCAGCACCGGCAGAAAGCGCGTTTCCAGCTCCTGGCGCGACACACGGCCAGCATGGGTGCCGACGTTCAGCGCAGCCAGTACCTGGCCGGCGGAATCCTTCAGCGGCACGGCGATGGAACGCAGGCCGACCTCCAGCTCCTGGTCGATGATCACCCACCCCTGCTGGCGAATCTCGGCGATGCTTGCACGAAGCATTTCCGGGGTGTGCACGGTGCGGCTGGTCTTCACCTGCAGGTCGGCGTGGGCCAGGTAGTCCTCGAGCGCGTCGTCGTTCAGCCCCGCGAGCAGGATGCGGCCCATGGAGGTGCAGTAGGCCGGCAGGCGGCTGCCGACGCTCAGGTCCACCGAAATCAGGCGCTGCGGCGTGGCCGAACGGGCGATGTAGAGAATCTCGTCGCCTTCCAGCGTGGCCATCGAGCAGGCCTCGTGCAACTGTTCGCTGAGGCGGTCGAGGATCGGCTGGGCAGTGACCGCCAGCGGTGTCGAGGACAGATAGGCGTGGCCGAGGGTCAGCACCTTGGGCAGCAGCGAATAAGTGCGGCCATCGGAAGTCACATAGCCGAGCTTCATCAGCGTATGCAGGCAACGGCGCACGGCGGCGCGGGGGATCTCGGTACGGTGGCTGATCTGCGCAATGGTCAGGTGACGCTTGCGCTCCTGGAACGCGTGGATCACCGCCAGGCCGCGGGCCAGGGAGGTCATGAAGTTCGGGTCACCGGTGAACGCCTCGATGCGCTTGGCGGGCGAAGCGATGATTGGCGGCGCGAGGGGTGGCAGGCTGGCACGGGGGGCGTCGGTCATTGTTGTTGTCCTGGCAGGCGAATGCCGGGCGATTATCGACACGCACGGGCGATTATCGCAACACGAATGACCGATTATCGAACGGAGCTTAGCGCTTGCCGGGGAGGTCGCCTGCACGGCTCATCCCTCTCCCCCGCCCTGGCTGCGCGCCCCGCTCGGAAGGGAGAGGGAGCCGCCCGTGCCAACGGACGCCATGGTTTCAGCCGATGCCGATCCAGTCCCCTCTCCCTTCAGGGAGAGGGCAAGCCCCCACAGCAGGCTAACGGACGGCGTAGGAGCGGGCTCCGTCCGCGATGGTTTTCCACGCGCACAACGGCGTCGAGGATTCGTTCGCGAGCACGCTCGCTCCTACGAAGAGCGCAACGGTGCCGGCCTGCAGGAGCGAGCTTGCTCGCGAACAACCCAGCACTGGGAATCCTCAGAGCGGCTCCAGCTTCAACTGCCGCAACCGGCTCAGCGTGCGCGAGAAGTCCAACGCTGCCCCACCCGCCGCCAGGTCCTCCAGCGACACCGTGGCGAACAGCTGCAGCTTGAGCTGGCGGTCATAGGCGATGTCGATGAAGTTGAGGAAACGCATGCTCACATCCGGCGGATAGTTCGCCAACGGGCCGAGGCCGCTCACCGCCATGCGCGGGTAATGCTCGATCAGCCACAGGTAGTCACTGGCCGAGCGCGGGCGTTCGAACATTTCGCTGAAATCCATCCACGCACAATGATCGTCGTGGGCGTGCACCTTCAGCGGGTGATGATTGACGCTCAGCACCTCGTCGAACTTCGCGTCCGCCGCCAGTCCCAGCCGAGAGCCGATCAGATCACGGTCATCGGCGCGCGCGGGCCAGAGGAAGCTGCCCCACTCTTCCAGCGATGTGCTGTGCTCGCGGTAGTCCTGCCCGGCATCCACGGAGATCACGTCGAAGCGTTTCTCGATCAGCTCGATGGCCGGGCGGAAGCGCTCGCGGTACAGCGGGTTCGGACAGAGGTTTTCCGGCTCGTAGTTGGACGTACAGACCAGGCCTACGCCTTCATCCACCAGCACCCTCAGCATCCGCCCCAGCAGCATGGCGTCGCCGATGTCGTGCACATGGAATTCGTCGAAGCACAGCAGCCTGGTTTCTTCGGCGATGGCGCGGGCCACGCGCACCAGTGGGTCGGACTGCCCGGTGATCGCCAGCATGCGCGACTGCAGTTCCTGCAGGAAGGCATGGAAGTGCACGCGGCGCTTGGCCTGGGTCGGCGCGGCGGCGAAGAACTGGTCCATGACAAAGCTCTTGCCGCGCCCTACCCCACCCCAGAGGTAGACGCCCGCCACCGGCTTGCGCAGGAAGCCGTGGCGCCCGGCGAGGAAGTCGTCGAGCCAGGTGGCGAGGTGGCCCACCGCTGTGACCTGTGCATCGTCCGCCCGATAGCCGCGCTCATCGAGCGCGGCGGCAAAGTGCCGCCGGACGCGGTCGGCGACCGGTTCGGCGGATGTTTCCTGGAGTCGTGTGTCAGAAGTCAAAGAACACCGTTTCCGCATTTCCCTGGACGCGGATATCAAACCGATAAGCGAGCCTCCCGTCCACCTCGCAACGCTTTGCAATGAGGGTTTGCCGACGTTCGGGCTGCTCGATGCGGTTGAGCACCGGGTCCACCGCGTTCGCCTGCGCCTCGTCTTCGAAGTACAGGCGGGTCTGCAGATGAATGTTGATGCCACGGGCAAACAGCGAGACGTTGACGTGCGGCGCCATGGGAACGCCCGAGGCGTTCTTTACCACTCCGGGCTTGATGGTCCGCACCTGCCACTCACCGGCGTCGAAGGTGGTGGCTGTCCGCCCGAAACCGTTGAAGGGCTTTTCCAGGTCGTAGGCAGCGTCATACACGCCTTCGTGATTTGCCTGCCACAGCTCCAGGAACGAATCGCGGATCAGGTGGCCGTTGCCGTCGTAGACGTGGCCAATCAGCAAAATGTGTTCGCCGGGCGCGCCGGGCTTGGCCATTTCACTCCAGATTTCCTGGTCACGGGTCGGGTTGCCGGCGGCCGCCAGCGCAAGGCCGATGTGCACGTAGGGGCCGGCAGTCTGCGAAGGGGTTTCCGACAGCAGTTCAATGGGCATGGTCGGTCCTCCTCACTTGTTCTCGAAATGGGTCTTGCGCTGGCCGCGCAGCACGATGTCGAAGCGGTAGGCCAGGCAATCCATGGGATTGGCGTTGCCCATGTCCAGCTTGGCGATCAGGGTTTGCACCGCGTCCGGATTGGCGATGGACTTGACGATGGGGCACATCGGGATCAGCGGGTCACCCTCGAAGTACAGCTGGGTTATCAGCCGGGTGGAGATCGACGGGCCGCTGATGGAGAAGTGCACGTGCGCCGGGCGCCAGTCGTTCGGACCGTTGCCCCACGGGTAGGGACCGGGCTTGATGGTGCGGAAGATGTAGCGCCCTTCGCTGTCGGTCAGCGCGCGGCCGACACCGCCGAAGTTCGGGTCCAGCGGCGCCAGGTAGCGGTCGTTCTTGTGGCGATAGCGGCCGCCGGCGTTGGCCTGCCACATCTCCACCAGGGTATGCGGCACGGGCTTGCCGTACTGGTCCATGACCCGGCCGGAAATCAGGATGCGCTCGCCGATCGGCAGGCCACCGTTGTTGAAGTTGAGCAGCAGGTCGTTGTCGTGCTCGCCCATCTTCAGGTGCGAGAAGTCCGGGCCGCTGGTTTCGGAGATCGACTGCGGAATGCTCACCAGCGCCTGGCGCGGGGAGCGGGTGATAGACGTCTTGTAGTCGGGCGTGAGGGCTTTGGGGTGCCAGTTTCGGTCACGAATGACGAAGCGGCTGTTCTCCGCGTCGGACATGTCGGTCTCCTCTTGTTGGATTTATCGGAGCCTGTTGCATCAGGCAGTGCGACGGAGTGTCGCCCGCCCCCGCCCACGCCGAAAATTGAAAAGATGCCCGAAAACCATAACCAAATGGTTATGGATAACTTCCCTCTCGATACGCTTCCCCGACTTCCCGCAGCACCTCCAGGCACCAGTGCGCGCCCAGGGAAAGCGGCAGCGTGGAATTGCTGCACACCCCCACTGAACCGCCCGGTTCCTGTACATCCAGCGGCAATTCGACCATCTCGCCGGAGCGCAGGTCCAGCCGCACCGAATCCAGCGGGGCGATCCACAGCGCATCGCTGCTCAGCACATAACGGCGGCTGAGTACGGTGGACAGGGTTTCCAGGCGGCGGCGCGGCTGGCCCAGGCCGCTCTGCACCAGCAGGCTGTCGGCGGACTTGCGGATGGTGGTACCGGCCAGCGGCAGCACCAGCGGCCAGTCGTCCAGCGCCGAGGGAGGCAGCGGACGCCCCACCAGCGGGTGCCCGGCGCGAGCCACCAGGGTCATGGACTCGCTGTACAGGTGCTCGAAGGCCAGGCCCTGGATCTGCGGGCTTTCGGTCATGCGGCCGACCACCAGGTCCAGCTCACCCACCCGCAGTTGCGAGAGCAGATGCGCACTTGGCCCGGTGACCACACTGACCACCAGCGCCGGGTGGCGCTCGTGCAGGCGCCGCACCGTCTCCGGCATCAGCAGGCTTTCCACGGTGGAAAGCACGCCCAGGCGCACCGTACTGGAGGCGTATTCGCCGCCACGCAGGCTGTTCACCCCGTCACGCAGCGCCTGCACGCACGGGCCGGCATAACGCAGGAAGGCCACCCCCGCCTCGGTCAGGCTGGAGCCGCTCTTGCCGCGCTCGAACAAGCTGGCTTCAAGCAGGTCCTCCAGCTCCCGGAGCGTCTTCGAGATGGCCGGCTGGCTCACCGCCAGGGCGTCCGCCGCGCGGGCCAGGCTGCCCTGCCGCGCCACTTCGAGGAAACACACCAGGTGACGGAACTTGATACGCGAATCGATATTCATGGCAGCTCAGCGCGGCTCGCGGAACGCGCGGGGCGAAACCCCGGCGTAGCGCTTGAAGAATCGGGAAAAGTAGGCCGGTTCGGAGAAGCCCAGGCTGTCCGACACCTGCTGGATGGTCATGGCTGTGTACACCAGGTTGCGCTTGGCCTCCAGCAACAGGCGCTGGTGGATCATCTGCAACGCCGACTGCCCGGCCAGGCGCCGGCACAGTGCATTGAGGTGCGCGGCGCTGATGCCCAGCGCCGCCGCGTAATGCTCGATGGGGCGGTGTTCGCGGAAATCCTGCTCCAGCAGACGGGAGAACGCATGCACATGCTCGACGCCGCGGTCCAACTGGCTGGCTTGCGCACGGGACAACTCGAGCGCCCGGCGGTTGAGCCAGACCAGCAGCATATTGAGCAGCGAGTGCAGCATCAGGTCCCGCCCCGGCGCCTGCTGGGCGTACTCGCGCTCGATGGACTCGAACAACGCATCCAGCTGGCCCTTGCCCGCGCCCACGGTGAAGCACGCCGGCTGCTCCAGTACCGGGCTCTGCAGCAGTCCGCCGAGTTGCTCGGCCAGCGGCAGGCCCATGCTCAGCACCCAGCCCTGCACATCCTCGGCAAAGCGAAAGCCATGCACCGCCAGCGCCGGCGTGACCTGCAGCGAAGCCTCGCGGACCGGCGTTACCCGCCCCTCGACTTCCAGCTCCGCTGCGCCGGACTGCACATAGAGCAGCTGCACCAGATCGCCATGCCGATGCGGGCGGATTTCCCAGTCATGCAGGCGGCTGCGCGAGGCGATGGATTCGCAGTGGATCAGGTCCGGCGTCGGCCATACCGCCGTTTCGCCATACAGGCGGAACACCGGGACCGGCGTGTCAGCTTGTTGTTCGATCACCGCCCACATCCATGAAAAGTCCAAGAAGACTGTTGGAAATTACCTTCAAAGGCCCTGCTCATCCACAAAAAATGCAGGTGACAAAAACAACAGCGCTCTCCAAGGAGCCACCCCATGAAGACACAAGTCGCCATCATCGGCGCCGGCCCTGCGGGCCTTCTGCTTGGCCAGCTGCTGCACAAGGCTGGCATCGACACCGTGATCCTCGAACGCCAAACACCCGACTATGTCCTCGGCCGCATCCGCGCTGGCGTCCTTGAACAGGGCACCGCCGACCTGTTGCGCGAAGCCGGCGCCGGCGCGCGGATGGACGCCGAAGGCCTGCTGCATGACGGCTTCGAACTGGTCCTCAACGGCCGCCGCGAGCGCATCGACCTCAAGACCCTTACCGGCGGCAAGCAGGTGATGGTCTACGGCCAGACCGAAGTCACCCGCGACCTGATGCAGGCCCGCGCGGCCAGCGGTGCGATGAGCGTATACGAAGCGGCCGACGTGGAACTGCACGACGTCACCCGCGAAAAGCCCTACGTCACTTTCACCCACCAAGGCGAACGCGTGCGCCTGGACTGCGACTACATCGCCGGCTGCGACGGCTTCCACGGCGTGGCCCGGCGCAGCATTCCCGCCGAGCGCCTGAAGGTCTTCGAGCGCGTCTATCCGTTTGGCTGGCTTGGCATGCTCAGCGATACCCCGCCGGTCAACCACGAACTCATCTACGCCAGCAGCGAACGCGGCTTCAGCCTGTGCAGCCAGCGCAGCGCTACCCGCAGCCGCTACTACCTGCAGGTGGGGCTGGAAGAGAACGTGGAGGACTGGTCCGACGAGCGCTTCTGGGAGGAGCTCAAGCGCCGCATCCCCGAGGACGCCGCACGCCAGTTGGTCACCGGGCCATCGCTGGAAAAGAGCATCGCCCCGCTGCGCAGCTTCGTCGTCGAGCCACTGCAGTACGGCCGGCTGTTCCTCGTTGGTGACGCGGGCCACATCGTCCCGCCCACCGGCGCCAAGGGCCTGAACCTCGCCGCCAGCGACGTCGACGCGCTGCACCGCATCCTCGTGAAGGTCTACGGCGAAGGCCGCACCGACCTGCTGGAGCAGTATTCGCCCATCGCCCTGCGTCGCATCTGGAAGGCCGAACGCTTCTCCTGGTGGATGACCTCGATGCTGCACCGGTTTCCCGACAGCGACGCCTTCACCCGGCGCATGCTGGAGACCGAGCTGGACTACTTCGTCGGCTCCGAGGCCGGCCGCACGACCATCGCCGAGAACTATGTCGGCCTGCCGCTCGAGGAAGTGGCCTGACGGCGTTTCCGCAAATCCGTAGGACGCATAACGCAACGGCGTTATCCGCCGCTCAGGAGCCGGCGGATCACCTGTTCCAGGTGATTCGCCCTACGGATTTGCAGGAGCAAGCTCGCCCCTACGGAAAAGCCGGATCTATCCTTAACCTCCAGCCACGCCGCTCGCCGCGACACCGCCGGAGGCGACCATCGACCCGGACGAAGCGAACTTCCTCAGCTACCTGCTCGCCGAAGCCGGCGATGGGGACGCGCGCGCCTTCGCCACGCTGTACCGCTGCACCGCCCCGCGCCTCTACCCACTGGCGCTGAAGCTGAAGACCGACCAGACAGCCGCCGACGCACTGCTGGTCGACACCTTCCTCCGCGTCTGGACCGATGCCGACCGCTACCACCCCACGCGCATCGCTGCGCTGGACTGGATGGTTGCCCTGCTCTGCCGACTCGCCGGCCACCCTTCCCCGCCGCCCAGCGACGAACCCTGGCCGGAACTGCCGCCACCGGACGAGCTCTGGCCCGCCATCCACGCGCGCCTCCCCGATGACGAAGACGACAGCCCGGGCCTGCGCTGGCCGCTGATCATCGCCAGCGTGGTCGGCCTGCTGATCGGCGCGGCGATCTGCCTGAGCCTGCTGCTGGAACTGCGCCCTGGGTGATTGCCGAAAAGACGATGGGTATCGCTTCGCTCCACGCCATCCTACAAAGGCGCGTCACTGCGATCCCCGAGGTTTCCGTAGGATGGGTGGAGCGAAGCGATACCCATGCTGCCGCCGCGCCCATTTTCCGTTAACCCGGAAATCCGGAATCCCCTGCCGCGCCCCGTAGCCCGCCATAAAAACCCTGAATTCCGTACGGCATCACCTTGCCAAGCCGCTGCGTACTTGGCATAAACGTCCGATTCTTTTTCGCACATATAACAAGGAAGTTTCGATGCGCATTCTCGGACGCGTCCTACTTGCAGTCCTGCTGCTCCTCTTGCTCGTCGGCGGCGTCATCGCCTGGTATACCGCGCATCCCAATCTCCCCGAATATTCCAGGCCGGAGAAGATGGTCCATCTCGACCAGTGGAGCTCGGCGGACCGAGAAACCTACTACTACACGCCCCAGGGCACCCAGGTGAAAGGCCTGCGCTACGACTGGTTCACCCACCTCGAGCAGCCCTTCAGCAAGGACAAGTTCGCCAGCCCGGAAAACCTCGCGCGCTTCGGCTTCCTCATCGAGCCCGAGCAGATCGGCCGCGACGCCGACGACACCCTGGCCACCAGCGCAAGGAATCCTGGCAACCTGCCGGTCGGCTTCGCCCGCCACCAGGACGGCGAGACCGGCGCCTGGTACCTCGACATCACCTGCTCCGCCTGCCACACCGGAGAGTTGCGCTACAAAGGTGCCGCCGTGCGCATCGACGGTGGCGCGGCCATGCACTCCATCGCCTCGACCGTGCCTACCCTGCGCGGCGGCGCGTTCGGCCAGGCGCTGGGCGCCAGCCTGGCGTCCACCTACTACGTGCCGTGGAAGTTCGACCGCTTCGCCAAGGGCGTGCTGGGCGACCGCTATCCCAAGGGCAAGGCCGCGCTCAAGCGCGACGTGCGCAACGTCCTCGGCACCCTGCTTTCCACCGCCTGGAACGACACCCACCGCGGCCTCTACCCGACCCTGGAAGGCCCCGGCCGCGCCGACGCCTTCGGCCGTATCGCCAACAGCGTCTTCGGTGACGGCATCGATGCCTCCAACTACCGCGTCGCCAACGCCCCGGTGAACTACCCGCAGGTGTGGGACATCTGGAAGTTCGACTGGGTGCAGTGGAACGGCTCCGCCATGCAGCCCATGGCGCGCAACATCGGCGAAGCCCTCGGCGTCGGCGCCACCCTGCGCCTGTTCGAAAGCGACGGCAAACCGGTGATGGGCGATGAGCGCTACGCCTCCAGCGTGCGCCTGCGCGACCTCTACACCCTGGAAGAAACCCTCAAGCAACTGAAACCGCCGGCCTGGCCGAAAGCGGTGTTCGGCGACATCGACCTGAAGAAAGCCTCCCAGGGCCGCGCCCTGTTCCAGGCCAACTGCGTCTACTGCCACGGCCCGCATGTGAAGGAGCCGGGCGCGGCGGACTACATCGCCCCGGCCCGCGTGCCCGAATGGCGCATGAAAATGGTGCCCACCAGCGAGATCGGTACCGACCCGACCACCGCCGACAACATCGCCGACCACACCTTCGACGTGCGCCCGCTCAAGCTCAAGGTCGAAGAACTCACGGCCATGAACGTCCATCTCTACCCCAGGAACGACGTGCCGCTGGACCTCTCGAAGATCTCCGCCGCCAAGGGCCTGGCCTACATCACCGCCTTCGTCGAGCAGCGCGCCTACCGCGACGCGCACATCAGCGAAGCGCAGCAGCAGCAAATGAACGGCTACGGCCTGCCCATCGGCGTACAGGAGCTGCGCGCCTACAAGGCCCGCCCGCTGGACGGCATCTGGGCCACCCCGCCCTTCCTGCACAACGGCTCGGTGCCCAACCTGTTCCAGATGCTCTCTCCGGTGGCCGAGCGCGACGCGCAGTTCTGGGTCGGCAGCTTCGAGTACGACCCCAAGTTCGCCGGCTACCGCACCGAGCGCTTCCCCGGCGGCTTCCTCTACAAGACCAGCGTCACCGGCAACAGCAACCGCGGGCACGAATTCCGCGACGGCTGCCGCAAGGACGGCGTCATCGGCCGCGCCCTGTCGCCGGAAGAGCGCTGGGCGCTGGTGGAATACCTGAAGGTGCTGGGCAACGCCGAGTACGAAAACCAGCTCGACCCGAACGTCCCCACCCCGCCGTGGACGCCCGGGCCGAAGTGCGAATGACCGGCCAGCGCTGAACAGCTTTTCGCTTTTCGTAGGAGCGAGCTTGCTCGCGAACGGATTTTCCGTTGACGCCTGAGCTGGGCGGGTTCGCGAGCAAACTCGCTCCTACAGGTAAAGCTCCGGAGCACCACCGAATCACCGACCCCATCCCCTCTCCCTTCAGGGAGAGGGCTAGGGAGAGGGAAACGCCCCACAGCAAGCCCCCACGGGCCAGGGAACGGAATCCCCTCCACAAAAAGAAAACACCAAAGGACCCCGTGCCATGCGCTCCCTGCTCACCCGAATCTGGCTCTTCCTCGGCAAATGGCTCGGCCGTCTGCTGCTCGCCATCGCCGCCATCGGCCTGCTCGGCTGGGGCCTCGGCAGCCTCTACTACGCCTGGAAATTCTCCGGCCCCGTTTCCGCCCAGGAAGAAATCCCGCCGGGTGAAGCGCAGCTCACCCAGGCCATCATCGAAGACGCCGTGCGCATCGTCGAACAGCACCGCGACAACACCCGCGTGCTGCGTGATGCCCACGCCAAGGCTCACGGCTGCGTGAAGGCCGAAGTCACGGTCGCCAGCGACATTGCCCCCGGCCTGCGCCAGGGCGTGTTCGCCGAGCCCGGCCACAAGTGGGAGGCCATGGTCCGCTTCTCCAACGGCAACGCCTACCCGCAGTTCGACAGCGCCCGCGACGCCCGCGGCATGGCCATCAAACTGCTCGACGTCCCCGGCGCCAAGCTGATGCCCGGCAAAGGGCACGACACCGAGCAGGACTTCGTCATGTTCAACCACCCGGTGTTCTTCGTCCGCGACGTCGCCGAATACCGGCAGAACTTCGCCGCGCAAGCAAGCGGCCAGAAAGTGGCCGCCTTCTTCCCCAGCTGGAAGCCCAGCACCTGGGAAATCCGCCACCTGGTCATCGCCCTGCAGACCCTCGCCCCCGCGCCGGACAGCCCCTTCGAAACCGGCTACAACGGCATCGCGCCGTATAAACTGGGCGAGGCCAACAACATCAAGTTCCGCGTCATCCCGCAGGCCGAAGGCTGCCCGGCTTACCAGCTACCCAAGCTCAACGAGAAGCTGCCCAACTTCCTGCGCACCGCCATGTACCAGCAACTCTCGGTCGACCGCGTCCCCGCCTGCTTCGCCCTGCAAGTGCAGAAACAGGACCCGAGCAAATACATGCCCATCGAAGACACCAGCGTCGAATGGAGCGAATCCGACGCCCCCTTCCAGACCGTCGCCACCGTCACCATCCCGCCCCAGGACTTCGACAGCCGCGAGCAGAACCTCGCCTGCGACAACATCTCCTACAACCCGTGGCACGCCCTGCCGGAGCACCGGCCGATTGGTGGCATTAACCGGTTGCGGAAGGCGGTTTATGAAGCGGTGAGTGTTTATCGGCATCAGAGGAATGGGGTAGGAGGGGAATAACGCTGCAAAGAGATACTCCCGATACAAGAATTCCGCCAAAAAGACACAGAGCAGAGATAAGACAACAAGCCCGCAACGTGCGGGCCTGTTGAATCTGAACCACTTAGAGTTCTTTACAGGCCTCCAATTCGGTCTGCGTTTTCAACTCAGTTTCGATACCTAAGCGATATTTGCAGTAGTCACGTACCACAGCCCGCTCCAGAGGGCTCAATTGATCAAGATGCTTGTCGTCCGCATCACTGGCAAAGAGATTTACGAACTCAATTCGCAATGAAGGATATTTCTTTACAAAGAAGACCCTCCTATTATCTTCGGCCCAACGGGTCTCATAGAAGCCCACATATAGATGAGCCACACACAGCATCACAAGAAAAGCGAAAAGTTTTCTCATGATATTGGCGGAGGAAGTAAATCCATTTTCTTGCGAATATTCTTCACAAGCTCCATAGCGATATTCCCCGGACAAATCTTGCCCTCGGACAGTTGATTAGGGTACTCCCGGTGACCGCCAAAATTCTTGATGACGAATACACTCTTCAATGCAGATATCAGGATCAGCAGAGAAGCTATTTGCGCACCCGGAATGGCGTTTATTGTGCTAACACCAAGAAACTCCAACCTTTTTTTGCAGTAATCGAGCGGTGACCGTAGCGAAGAGAGTCGCTGGGAGAATGTAGGACTGCTCCGAAATCATGCGAAGAAGGCTGTTCAAATCAGCTCCAAAATGCGCAAGGAGGAACTCACGCTTCGTACGGCACTCCTCATACGTCCATGGCGAACTCTTGAACGCCTCAACTCAAGCTCCCTACCCTTCACCTGTTCCGTGAAACCGACGGAGCCGGGATTAGCAGCCCGAAACCCTAGAGACAATCGCCGATCTGTTTCGGCGGCCCAACCATTTGGGCCGTCCACCGGAATGCGGCGTGTTGATTCATGTGGCTGCTGATCCAACATCGTCCGTAGGTGGTCTGCCCGCAGTAGAGATGTGACTGCAATGGACGATTCATCCCTGCCAATCCCACTCCCTTTCCTCCGCAATCGCCGCACCCTGCGCGCCCTGCTGATCGACGATCAGGTCTGGTTCCTCCTCCCCGATTTCTGCCACGTGACGGGTTACCACTACGAAGAACGCCTGGCCATGCGCATGGCCGACGACCAGATTCGCCAGGAGCGGTTGCTGACCGAGGACGGGCTGGAGCTCGACTACGTGCTGATCAGCGAATCCGCCGTGTACCAGGCGCTGGTGCTGTTCAACGTGCCGGACTTCGGTTCGCTGAGGCGCTGGATCAGCGGCACGGTGGTGCCGCAGGTGCGCAGCCAGTTCAAGGCCAGCGGCCCGCGCCATGTGCAATTGCAGTTCGAGCGGCACTGCCTGCGGGTGCTGGATTGGCAGGATGACCTCTGGGTGAGCTTCGGCGACCTGCCGCGCGTGCTGGGCGGGCGTTCGCCGATTGCCGGGCGCAGAGGCTGGCGCGCCTGGGCGAAGCGGCTGCGGACGTAGGGCGCATAACGCGGCACGCGTTATCCGCCGTGGCGGTGTGGCGGCGGATAACCGCTTCGCGGTTCTACGGCGCCAAAGGGGTTCATTCGTAGGATGGCGCGGAGCGCAGCGATACCCATCAATAGCCTGCGCACCGGCGGCACGGGTAGCGCTGCGTGCCACCCATCCTACATGCGCCAGGGCCATGACCCGGCGCAGCGGTGTCAGAGCTCCCCGCCCAGCTTGAGGAGGGTCACTATCAGCCCGCCGAGGGTCATGAAGGACGCGAGCAGCGTGCCGAGGATCAGCGGGACAACGCCGCCCGGCGAGACGTAGGGCGTCACTTCCAGCAGGAAGCCGGGGCGGATGTGATACGGGGTCAGGCAGTTGATCCGGTAATCGCCGGGTTCGCTGCAGTGGAATTCGCCCAGCGGGTGGCTGGAGTTGCCACCCATGTCGCTGCGCCGCACGGTGAAGACGTTGAAGCGGCTGTACGCCTCGTAGGGCACGGGGTTGCCGGTGGCACAGGCGGTAATGGCGAAGTCGGCGTCGAAGTGCGCGGTACCGGTGACGACAGTGAAGGGCGGGAAGACGATGTTGACCACGTAGCGACCTGGTTGCGGCAGCGCCACCACTTCCGCGCGGGCGGGGTCGGCCCAGCGGTAGCAGACGTCGGGTGAGACCACCCGGCGCAGCCCGCCGATACAGCGGAACAGCAGGTAGCCACCGAGTAGCATGACCAGCGGTGCGCTCCACAGGAGCATCGAGAAATCTAACTTCATATCAGCCGGGGGCATTGGGAGGAGTGGATGCCCTACTTCCTCTGCGAGGCCATTGTGGAGGGCAGTTGCACGGTGCGTAGCCTGGCGACGTGAGCGGATCGCGGGCGGCGTGCGCTTCCAACCCGGAAGTTTACTCCGCGACTCAACCCTCTCACCCGCCCTCTGCGTTCGAGCGGGACGCGCGGCCAGGGCAGCGGCACGAACAGTCACACCGCCAGGCGGTGCGCTCAGGCGTCAGCCAGCGGGCGCGGCTTGTTGACGTACTTGAAGGTGCCCGACGCGGTTGCAACGATCATCCCCTGGCTGTTGCGCAGTTCGCTTTCACAGAAGGCGATGGAGCGGGTGTGGTGCTGGACCTTGCCGTGGGCCTCGAGCACCTCGCCAACCTCGCCGCCGGGGCGCAGGAAGCTGGTTTTCATCTCCACGGTCACTACTCCGCGATGGGTTTCGTCGGCGTCGCTGGCGCTCAGGGCCATGGCGACGTCGAGCAGGGTCATGATCAGCCCGCCATGGGCGTTGGCCCAGCCATTCACATGCTGAGGCTCGACACGAACCACCAGACAGCCCGGCCCGTTTCCATCCTCCGCCGGCGCATGGCGGAACTGGAGGAAGTCGAGCATGGGAATGGCGATGCCGCGGTGGGCGGTGTAGAGCTTGAGCGAGTCGATATCGAGGGGCATGGGGCTTTCCGGAAGCTTCGAGTGGGGCCCGGCGATGTTCCCCGTTCCAGCCGGCGGACTGCAAGCCCGGCGTCGCTTCATGCATGGCGGAAATGCCCACCGATGGCGGCGCTGGGGCTGCCCGACCGATAGTCAGCGGGACTTGCGGGTGCCGCTCTTCTTTTCCGTCTGGCGCTCGACGGCCTGGACGAAGAGTTCCTCCACCAGTAGCGACTGGATGGGAGTTCGGGTTTCCAGCGACAGGCTCATGGCCTCCAGCTTCTGGTTCACGCCCAGGCGGGCGATGCCGCACAGCAGGATGCGCTGGGCGCCGAAGATGTTGCCTTTGTCGACGACGACTTCCCGAGGCTTTTCGCCGTCCAGGTAACTGATTTTGAGAGCGATTGCAGTGTCGTCGCGCACGGCCAGGTTGAGCCAGGTGGCGACGTTGAACTCGACCACCCAACCCAGTCCCGTTTTCTTGGCCACGGCCTCGCGGACCAGATGAGCAGGGACCGGGCCCAGGGGGGTGCTGTGGTTTTCCATGGGGCTACTTCTGACTGCTGCGGGTAGAGCGAAATGCGCTAACGGAAGACCCGATTTTATGTGAAGCAGTTCAAATTTACAGGGGGATATTTGTAAGACGACGGCTACTGGGTATGCCCGACGTTACAGAAGCGAACCGCTCTGGAATGGCGCTTCTGGCGTGGAAGGCTCTGAAGGAAGCGAAGCGCCAGCGCGAACTATCAGGGACTGGCCGACAAAGTGGGATTACGGCGGGATTCACCTCACACAAGACCGATCCGGCGGGGTACCGAATCGACCTTGCCGAGTCTCCTTGCCTGGCGCTTGCGCCAGCGAGGCAGGGGCTGCGGCCCGTGCACTCATGCCGCGCCAGCGACGCTGCGGAGCCTGTGTTCGCTCGAGCGATTCTTGCGCACTTCCCGGCGCTCTCTGAAATCCAGTTCCTCCAGGGCGTCCGTGCGGTCCTGCAGGTCTTCGATGACCTGCGGGGTCAACAGCTTGCGATGTCGAGCCATACGCACCTCCTGCGTGCTGATGCCTCATTAATTGGACTAGCACGCGCTGAGGAAGACTCAACAGCCAGGCGGGATGGATTGACCGAGCGGTCAAGCGGGCGGGTGTAGGAAAAGGAGCTAGAAAGTCGCGCGGCCAGGGAACATCCGCGCGCGGGATCATCTCTCCCCGCCCCTGGCTACGCGCCCCGCTCCGAAGGGAGAGACGCGCGTAGCCAGGGTTAGTAAAGGACTCATGCCAGGATTCAACGCAACTCGTCGACCAGACTCGCCACCGTCACCAGCACCGCCCCCGCCAGCGCCTTCGAGCGCGCCCCGCTCCACCCGGTGCGCGCATTGGGCGCGAGGTTGTGGTCCTTGAACGGCATCTCCAGGGTCAGCGACAGGCAGTCGTAGGTGCGGCCGACATGGTTGCAGGCCAGGGTCAGGTTGGCCTGGCCCGGCGCATCCTTCGGGTAGCCGTGCACGCTCTGGAATTCGCCGTTGGCTTCCAGGCGCTCGCGGAACAGGCTTTCCAGGCGATCCAGGCGCGGCGTGAACTCGGGGTTGCCTTCGCAGCCGGCGGCGAACACGAAGGGAATTTCCTCGTCGCCGTGCACGTCGAGGAACAGGTCCACGCCGTACCGGGCCATCTGCTCCTGCACGAACAGTACTTCCGGGCTCTCCTCGGCGCTGGGCGCGGCCCAGGCCCGGTTGAGGTCCTTGCCGGCGGCGTTGGTGCGCAGGTGGCCGTGGAAGGCGCCGTCGGGGTTCATGTTGGGCACCAGGTAGAAGTCGGCACGCTCCAACAGGCGCTGGATGTCAGGGTCGCCGGATTGCAGGCGCTCGATCAGGCCTTCCATGAACCATTCGGCCATGTGCTCGCCGGGATGCTGCTGGGCGATCAGCCAGATCCTGGACGCCCCTGCCCTGCCATTGCCGATACGCAGCAGCGGCAATGCGCGATTCTCCAGGCTGTAGCCGGTGGCGAGCAGTTCGGCACCGTTGGCCAGGGCGCGTTTGACCAGCTCGGCGTGGCGCTCGCGGCTGTAAGGCTCGAAGTAGGCGAACCAGGCCTGGGGTTGCTCGGCGGTGAGGCTGAAGTGCAGCCCGTTGGAATCGTAGGTGCTGGGCACGCGGAACCAGTCGCGCTGATCGAAGGAGGCGACAGCGTTGTAGCCCGGCCAGCCGCCGGTGTAGCTGGAGCCGGGGGTATTGGTCAGGCTGAATTGGTAGTGCTGGCCGGGCTGCAGGCCCTCGGCCTTGAAGTGGAACCACTGGAAGTGCGGGCTTTTCGTGTCCGGGCGCAGAGCCAGGCGCACGTGGCGCGGGTCGCTGTCGTCGATGACCTGGATGTTGCCGCTGTCGAAATCGCAGTCGATCTTCATGAATTCTCCGTAGACGCACTAACCTGAGGCGCCAAAGCCCTGCATTTTCGCCCTCCTCGCCGCGCCTGTCATGTCTGCGTGACTTGCGCGGCAGCATATATTATGTTCGTAATATAAATTGAGTAACGCTTATCCCGAGCCTTGCGCTGGTGATCCGGCGAGTGCCGACTAACCTCGATTCACCCCTTTTTCCTACTGCGGAGAACACTGCATGAGCGCATACGATGTGATCGTCATTGGCGGCGGCCCCGGTGGCTACAACGCGGCCATTCGCGCGGGCCAGCTCGGCCTGAAGGTGGCCTGCGTGGAGGGCCGCGAAACCCTCGGCGGCACCTGCCTGAACGTGGGCTGCATGCCATCCAAGGCGCTGCTGCATGCCTCCGAGCTGTATGAAGCGGCTGCCGGCGGCGAGTTCGCCAACCTCGGCATCCAGGTCAAGCCGAAGCTGGACCTGGCGCAGATGATGAAGCAGAAGGCCGAGAGCGTGACCGCGCTGACCAAGGGCGTGGAGTTCCTGTTCCGCAAGAACAAGGTGGACTGGGTGAAGGGCTGGGGCCGCATCGAAGGGCCGGGCAAGGTCGAAGTGACCGCCGCCGACGGCAGCAAGACTGCGCTGAGCGCCAAGGACATCATCATCGCCACCGGCTCGGAGCCCTCCCCGCTGCCGGGCGTGGAAGTTGACAACCAGCGCATCCTCGATTCCACCGGCGCGCTGTCCATCCCGGAAGTGCCCAAGCACCTGGTGGTGATCGGCGCCGGGGTGATCGGCCTGGAGCTGGGTTCGGTGTGGCGTCGCCTGGGCGCGGAAGTGACGGTGATCGAATACCTCGACCGCATCTGCCCCGGCATGGACCTGGAAACCGCCAAGACCTTCCAGCGCACGCTGACCAAGCAAGGCATGAGCTTCAAGCTGGGCTCGAAGGTCACCCAGGCCAAGGTCAGCGGCAAGCAGGTGACCCTGAGCGTGGAGCCGGCCGCCGGCGGCGCGGCGGAGTCGATCCAGGCCGATTACGTCCTGCTCGCCATCGGCCGCCGCCCCTATACCCAGGGCCTGGGGCTGGAGAGCGTGGGATTGACCACCGACAAGCGCGGCATGCTGGAGAACCACGAGCACCGCAGCAGCGTACCGGGCATCTGGGTGATCGGCGACGTCACCTCCGGCCCGATGCTCGCGCACAAGGCCGAAGACGAGGCCATCGCCTGCGTCGAACTGATAGCCGGCAAGGCGGGCGAAGTGAACTACGACGTGATCCCCAGCGTGATCTACACCCACCCGGAAGTCGCCACCGTGGGCAGGACCGAGGAGCAACTCAAGGCCGAGGGCCGCGCCTACAAGGTCGGCAAGTTCCCCTTCACCGCCAACAGCCGGGCGAAGATCAACCACGAGACCGAGGGCTTCGTGAAGGTACTGGCGGACGAGCGCAGCGACGAGATCCTCGGCGTACACATGATCGGCCCGAACGTCGGCGACATGATCGCGGAATACTGCGTGGCCATGGAGTTCCGCGGCGCCGCCGAAGACATCGCGCGTACCTGCCACCCTCACCCGACCCGTTCCGAGGCACTGCGCCAGGCGGCGATGAACGTGGACGGCTGGGCCATGCAGGCCTGACCGCCGGTCGCCTCTGACGAGCGGTAGGTGCGGCGCGACAGCGCACCCGCAACCGCGCTGCAGGCCACGGATGGCGGGGCCTGCAGCGTTTCACTCGGATTAATTTGCGACTAGTTTGTGTACAAACGCGACATGGGCTGTGACTTTCTTCGACTCTGAAACCATCAATTGCGTGAACGAACACGAAAGTGGATGAACCGCTTTCGCCACTTCGCAATGGATTACCGCAGAGAGATCACAACCATGCATGCGACTCTTCGTTTCAACGAGGCTCTGCTGATCACCGGACGAGCCTTCCAACCCTTCCACTGCGTGACCTGGGTTGACCAAGGGGGCGACGGCAGCCTCGACCTGTCCGTCCTCGATCGTACCGGTGCCCGCCTGCTGGGCCTCACCCGCATTCCCAGCTCCGCCTACTCCGACCCGGAGCAGCTCGAGGGCCTGCTGAACCAGGCCCGCGACGAGCTGAACCGCGAAGGCTACCGCCTGCAGGAATGGCACATGCCCGCCTGATCCGCAGACAGGTACCACCGAAAGAGCCCGGCCCCCGCCGGGCTTTTTCATGGGCGCTGCCAGCCGTCGGCAAGCGCTCAATTTCCCGCCTCCACCGCCGATAGCGCATTATCGGTCACTTCTGCTGCTGCATCGTTTCAGCTTCGATTCCGAACCCTGGCTTCCCGCTCGTCCGATTCCACGCGGGTGACGCGGTTTTTGCGGTTCAAGCGACCGACAATGATGGCAATTTGCATCCATCCTGTGCTCTGCTTCGCACCGACTCATTAGTCACCCCATCCACCGGGCCTTCGGCACGCAGTACGGTCTTCGTTCAATGCTCGATCTGCAGCGATATTTCTACAGTGGCGACACCCCTTCGCTGTTGGTTTTCGGCGAGCACAACACCGCGCTGGTGCTGCTCTCCGTGCTCATCGCCATTTTTGCCTCGACCATGGCCCTGCAATTGTCGGGCGTGGCGCGGCTGGCCCGCAGTCCGTACTACCGCCAGTTGGCCATCGGCACTGGCGCCGTGGCGCTGGGCGGCGGCGTGTGGGCGATGCACTTCATCGGCATGCTGTCCTTCCAGCTCTGCGCGGCGGTGCGCTATGACCCGCTGGTTACCCTGCTCTCCGGCTTGCCTAGCCTGTTCGCGTCGTGGATTGCCCTGAATCTGCTGGCCCGGCGCAACGTCAGCCACCTTCAGTTGATCGGCGGGGGCGTGCTGGTCGGCGCCGGGATCGGTGCCATGCACTACAGCGGCATGGCCGCCATGCAGATGGCCCCGCTGTTGCGCTACAACCCGTGGATGTTCGCCCTGTCGATCCTCGTCGCCGTGGTGCTGGCGGTCATCGCGCTGTGGGTCCGATTCGGCCTGCGCGGGCGGATGCGGCCGAACCTGGCAATACTGGTCAGCGGCGTGGTGATGGGCCTGGCCATCGCCGGCATGCATTACACCGGCATGGCCGCGGCGCGCTTCGTCGGCATGGAGGAGTTCGGCACACCCCAGGGCGTACAGGGCAGCTTCTACCTGGCGCTGGCGGTGTCCATGGCCACCATCAGCCTGAGCATCTGCGTGGCCGCGGTGAACGGCCTGTTGCGCTACCGCCAGCTGTTCCAGGAACTCCAGCGTCGACGCAAGCACCTGGATTCGCTGCTCGACGCCGCTGTCGAGGCCATTCTCACCATCGACCACAGCGGCGTGATCCGCTCGGTCAACCACGCCGTACTGCGCCTGTTCGGCTGGGCACCGCACGAGTTGGTCGGGCAGCCCATGCAAGTACTGATGAACGAGGCCTACGGTGAGCAATTCCGCGTGGCGCTTGAAAACTACAAGCGCAGCGGCGAGCGCCAGTTCCACAACTCCGAGCTGGAGCTGGAAGGCCTGACCCGCGAGGGTCGCGAATTCCCCGCACGGGTCAGCCTGGGTGTCACCGACCACGACGGCAAGCCCTGGTTCGTCGTGTTCGTCGCCGACATCAGCGAACGCCGCGAGATGGAGCAGGCCCTGCGCACCCGCGAGGAACAGTACCGCTCGCTGATTCGCAACATGCCCGGCATCGCCTTCCGCGTCCTGCCGGATGACGTCTGGAGCATCCTGTTCGTCAGCGATGCGGTCGAGGCCGTCACCGGCTGGTCGGCGCAGGATTTCATCGATCAGCGCGTCACCTTCAACCAGCTCTACCACCCCGACGACCAGCACGCGGTGAACGAGGAAATCCGCCGCGCCATCGCCGAGGGTTGCAGCTATGTCGTCGAATACCGCCTGTTCGACCGCACCGGCCGCGAGCGCTGGATCTGGGAAAGCGGCAGCGCCTGCTACGACGAGGCCGGCAAGCCGCAGTGGATCGACGGCGTGCTGCTCGACCAGACCGAAACCAAGCTGCTGAGCAACGAGTACGAAGGCAAGGTCACCGCCATTGGCCGCGCCATGGCGCTGATCGAATTCGATCTGGACGGCCGCGTGTTGGCTGCCAACGAAAACATCCTCGAACTCTTCGGCTATACCGAGGCCGAAGTGCTGGGCCAGCACCACAGCCTGTTCTGCCCGCCGGGCACCGCGACCAGCGCCCAGTACCAGATGTTCTGGCAGGGATTGCGCGAGGGCCAGCACAGCGCCGGCGAATACCGCCGCCTGGCCAAGGACGGCCGCGAAGTGTGGATCCACGCCACCTACAACCCGATCCTCGACTTCGATGGCAAGCCGGTAAAGGTGGTGAAGCTGGCCACCGACCTCACCCCCCGCCGGGTCATGGAGCAGGAGCTGCGCAGCGCCCGCGACCGCGCCGAACAGGCCGCCGCCGCTCGCAGCAGCTTCCTCGCCAACATGAGCCACGAGATCCGAACGCCGATGAACGCCATCATGGGCTTCACCGAACTGCTGCTTGACTCGCCGCTGGAAGACAACCAGCGGCGCTACCTGACCACCGTCCAGAATGCCTCGCGCTCGCTGCTGGGGCTGCTCAACGATATCCTCGACACCGCCAAGCTCGACCGTGGCGCCATCGAACTGGAAGCCCTCGACTTCTCCCTGCCGGAGCTGTGCGAGCAGGTCTGCGCGGCGCTGCGACTGTCCGCCGAGCGCAAGGGCCTGAACCTGCAGATCGATTACGGCCAGCGCGCCGGCGATTACTTCCGCGGTGACCCGCTGCGCCTGCAGCAGGTGCTGACCAACCTGCTGGGCAACGCGGTGAAATTCACCGAGCGCGGCGAAGTGCGGCTGGTCATCAGCGGCGAACCGGGCGCGCTGCGCCTGGCTATCCGCGACACCGGGATCGGCATCGCCGCCGACCGCCTGGAGCGCATCTTCGACCCCTTCGCCCAGGCCGACGCCTCCATGAGCCGGCGCTTCGGCGGCACAGGGCTGGGCACCACCATTTCGCGCCAGCTGGTGGAGCTGATGGGAGGCCGCATCAGCGTGGAAAGCGAAGTGGGCCGCGGCAGCGTGTTCACCGTCGACCTGCCGCTGCCGGCCGGTCGCAGCGTGCAATCAACCGCCCGCAGCCACGCGCCGAGCCTGCCGCCGCTGCGCATCCTGGTGGCCGACGACGTACCGCAGAACGTCGAGCTGCTCGAGCTGAACCTGCGCCGCCAGGGCCATCGCCCGCACAGCGTCGGTGATGGCAAGGCCGCCGTGGAAGCCTATAGCGCGCAGGCCTTCGACCTCGTCCTGATGGATGTGCAGATGCCCGGCATGGATGGCCTCGAAGCCACCCGACAGATTCGCGCCATCGAACAGGAACGCGGCATGGAGGCCGTGCCGATCATCGCCCTCACCGCCAGCGTGCTCGACCGCGACCGGCAGAACGCCCTGGATGCCGGCATGAACGGCTTCGCCAGCAAGCCGCTGGATCTTGCCGGCCTGCTCGATGAAATGGCCCGACTGCTCGGCGCGGCGCCGGCTGCATGCAGCACGCCAGTCGCCGAAAGCGCACCGCTGGCGACCCTGGATTGGGACACCGGGGCCCGCCTGTGGGGCGGCCCGTTACCTATGGCACGGGCCGTCCTGCGCTTCCTCAACGAGCAGGAAACCAGTCTGCTCAACTTGGAAAACTCAGTGAAAGAGGGTGATCGTGCCGCCATCACCGCCCTCAGCCACCGTCTGCGCGGCGCCGCCGCCAACCTTGCCCTGCCGCGCCTGGCCGGCGCCATCGGCGCGCTGGAAGGCGCCGCCGACCATGGCACGACTGAACAGCTGGGTACTGCGCTGGAACGGGTCCGTGCCGAATTCTCCGCCGTCCGCGAATCGCTGCCACTGGTGCCGGAAGCCGGCACCGAAGCGGTCAGTGACGTCGTGGGCGAAGTCGCTTCGCAGGACCTGCTCGATGCGCTGCAAGCCCTGCAACTGGCCCTCTCCCGGGGCGGCCTCGATGACCAGGCGCTGGAGCGTCTGCGCCGGGGTACCGCCCAGGGCGAGCACCGCGAGGCTTTCGAGGCACTGCGCTTTGCCATCGACGATTTCGATTTCGATCAAGCCCTCGAATGGGTCCGTACCCTCGGCGCCCGCCTGGAGCAAGCATGACGTTCACCACCCAAGATCATCGCCCCTGCCTGCTGCTGGTGGACGACGAAGCCACCAACCTCCAGGTGCTGCGCCACATCCTGCAGGACGACTACCGCCTGCTGTTCGCCAAGGACGGCGACAAGGCGCTGGAACTGGCCAACCGCGAGCGCCCGGACCTGATCCTGCTGGACGTGATGATGCCCGGCATGACCGGCTTCGAGGTCTGCCAGCGGCTCAAGTCCGAGCAGGCCACCGGCAGCATTCCGGTGATCTTCGTCACCGCCCTGGCCGATGTGCCGGATGAGGCCAGGGGCTTCGAGGTCGGCGCGGTGGACTACATCACCAAGCCGGTCAGCCCGCCCATCGTCAAGGCTCGGGTGCGCACCCACCTGTCGCTGGTGCGCGTGGAGGAGCTACGCGAGACACGCCTGCAGATCGTCCAGCGCCTGGGCAAGGCATCCGAATACAAGGACAACGAGACCGGCCTGCACGTCATCCGCATGAGCCACTACGCACATATCCTGGCGCGCGCCGCCGGCTACCCGGAGAAAGCCGCCGACGATCTGCTCAACGCCGCGCCCATGCACGACGTGGGCAAGATCGGCATTCCCGACGCCATCCTGCAGAAGCCCGGCCGGCTCGACGAGCGCGAATGGCAGGTGATGCGCCAGCACCCGGAGATCGGCGCGCGGATCATCGGCGAGCACGACTCCAACCTGCTGCGCCTGGCCCGCAGCATCGCCCTCACCCACCACGAGCGCTGGGACGGCAGCGGTTATCCCAACGGCCTGCGCGGCGAAGAGATTCCGCCCGAGGGCCGCATCGTCGCCATCGCCGACGTGTTCGACGCGCTGACCAGCGTACGCCCGTACAAACCGGCTTGGAGCATCGAGGAGGCAGTCGAGCTGCTGCGCCGGGAGAAAGGCAGCCAGTTCGACCCGGAGCTGGTGGAGCTGTTCCTCGGCTGCCTGCCCGACATCCTTGCGGTGCGCGAACGCTGGGCCGACGCCGGCTGAGCGGCATCACGCGCGATTCCTGCTTTACTCTCTGACCTCTACCTTTGCCGAGAGCAAGCAAGATGAATGCGAAACAGCACGATGCCCTGCTGGCGACCTTGCAGGCCCGCTTCGAACAGCATCCCGAGCGCCACCGGGGCATCGACTGGGCGGACGTCCAGGCACGCCTGAAGGCCGCCCCGGCCAAGCTCAAGGCCCTGGAGCAGATGGAAGCCACCGGTGGCGAGCCCGATGTGGTCGGCCGCGAGAGCGCCAGCGGCGCCATCCTGTTCTTCGACTGCTCTGCCGAAACCCCGGCCGGGCGCCGCAGCCTGTGCTACGACCGCGAGGCGCTGGACGCGCGCAAGAAAGACAAGCCCGCCGGCTGCGCCACCGAATTGGCCGCGCAGATCGGCATCGAGCTGCTGGACGAGGCGCAGTACCGCCAATTGCAGGAGCTGGGCAGCTTCGACCGGAAGACCTCCAGCTGGCTGCGTACACCGGGCTCCATGCGCAAGCTGGAGGGCGCGCTGTTCGGCGACCGCCGCTACGAGCGGGTTTTCACCTACCACAACGGTGTGCAGTCCTATTACGCTGCACGGGGCTTTCGCGGCGTGCTGAAGGTCTGACGGCCCGCGGCAGACGACCTGGCAAGATTCGTGGGGCGACAGACGTTGCCGCCAGCGTCGGTCACCGCCACACTCGTTGCGTCTATCGAACGAGTCTTGCCATGGAACCGCCGCGCCGCATCGCCAGCCTGCTCTACCCCGAGGTCATGAGCCTGGATATCACCGGGCCGCTGCAGGTTTTCGCCTCCGCCAATGTCGAGCGCGAGCGTCACGGCCTGGCGCCGATTTACGAGCTGCTGGTGCTGGGTGAACAGGCCGGGCCGGTCGCGACCTCCGCCGGCATCCGCATTTGCGCCGATCAGGCTTGGCGCGAGATCGATCCCACCTCGCTGGACACACTGCTGGTGCCCGGCGGGCCGGGCGTGCCGACCCAATGCGAGAACATTGAGCTGCTGCACTGGCTGGCGACCGCCGAACCCCAGGTGCGCCGGCTCGGTTCGGTGTGCTCCGGTGCGCTGATCCTCGCCGCCGCCGGCGTGCTCGATGGCCGCCCGGCCACCACGCACTGGGCGAATGTCGATGAGCTGTGCGCGGGCTTCCCCGAAGTGCTTGTCCAGGGCGATCGCCTGCATACCTACGATCCGCAGCGCCGGGACGGCGACGATCATGTCTTCACCTCGGCGGGTGTGACCGCCGGCATCGATCTGGCCCTGGCGCTGGTGGAGGCAGACCTCGGCCGCGCGCTGGCTTTGGCTGTGGCGAGGCGGCTGGTGATGTTCCTCAAGCGCCCCGGCGGGCAGGCGCAGTTCAGCCACTGGCTGACCCCGGAACCCACCCGCGCGCCACGTCTGGCCGCGCTGCTGGAGTGGATCCCGGCGCACCTGGGCAACGACCTGTCGCTGGAAGCCCTGGCCGAGCAGGCCTGCATGAGCCCGCGCACACTGTCGCGAGTGTTCATCAGCGAACTGGGCATGGGGCCAGGCCGATATGTCGAACGAGTCCGGCTGGAGGCGGCGCGCGCACTGCTGCAGGACGCCCAGGCATCGATCAGCACGGTGTCGCGGCTGTGCGGCTTCGGCCATCCGGAAAACCTGCGCCGCACCTTCCACAAGCACCTGGCGATCAGCCCCCAGGAATATGCCGAGCGCTTCGGCCAGTTGCACTGACAACCCAAACAACCCAAAGGAACATCGCCATGCTCGAACTCCGCCCCGGCTGCGAATGCTGTAACCGCGACTTGCCCGGTGACAGCGCCGACGCGCGCATCTGCAGCTTCGAATGCACCTTCTGCAGCGACTGCGCCGAGCAGGTCTTGCATGGCAAATGCCCGAACTGCGGCGGCGAGCTGGTGCCGCGCCCGCGCCGGCCGCTGTCGAGGCTGACGACCAGTCCGGCCTCGACCCATCGGGTGCTCAAGCCTGCCGGGTGCCAGGGCTGATCCCGGCCCGCATTATCCGCCGCGATCGAGTATATGAGGCGCCGGCGTTGCCGACGGTTCGCCAGCAAGCTCGCCCCTGAAGGGGAAGCACCGTGGTGAATCTCCGGGCAGGAGCGGACTCCGTCCGCGATGGGTCCGCCTGACGCCGAAGAGCACCAGGGAGCGATCTCACGCAACAGACGGGGCCCAGCGCCACGCGGCGAACCCAAACGAAAAAGGCGGCCCGAAGGTCGCCTTTTCGCTGCTCGATCACCTGGGTTCAGTAGTAGGCGTTCTCGCGGTTGCTGTGGTCGGTGACGTCACGCACGCCCTTCAACTCCGGGATGCGCTCGATCAGGGTCTTCTCGACGCCATCCTTCAGGGTCATCTCGACCGCGCCGCAGCCCTGGCAACCACCGCCAAAACGCAGCACGGCGATATTGTCCTCGACCACGTCCACCAGGCTTACCTGGCCGCCGTGGCTGGCCAGGCCGGGGTTGATCTCGGTCTGCAGATAGTAGTTGATGCGCTCGTTGAGCGGGCTGTCCTCATTGACCATCGGCACCTTGGCGTTGGGCGCCTTGATGGTCAGCTGGCCGCCCATGCGGTCGGTGGCGTAGTCGACCACGGCGTCGTCAAGGAACGGCTCGCTGATGGCGTCGATGTAGGCGGTGAAGGCTTTCAGGCCGACCGGGGTGTCTTCCGGCTTCTGCTCGCCCGGCTTGCAGTAGGCGATGCAGGTTTCGGCGTACTGGGTGCCCGGCTGGGTGATGAAGATGCGAATGCCGATGCCGGGGGTGTCCTGCTTGGACAGCAGCTCGGCCAGGTAATCCTGTGCGGCTTCGGTGATGGTGATAGCGCTCATGGCAACTCCTCGCAAACGTGGCGCCAGTTTACGCCATTCGGGGGTAAGGGATAAAGCCCTACCGTTTTAGTAGGAATAATTCGCAGCTGGGCAGCGTGGCTTTTCGTAGGAGCGAGCTTGCTCGCGAACCAACCTCCACAGTTGGGCCGTTCGCGAGCAAGCTCGCTCCTACATGACCTCGGTCACAGGTTCTCGTAGCGGTTCATGTCCAGCACGCCCGCCTCCACCGGCTCGGTTTCACGCAGGTAGGCATCCAGGTCATGGAAGTAGAACCAGAACTGCGGGTGGCTGCGGCGAATCCCCCAGCGGTCGGCAACCTTCTCGAAGTCCGCGGCACCCTTCGCCTGCTCCAGCGCAGCGACGAAGTCGCCCACCTCGGCGGCTTTCAGGTTGAACATGAAGTTCGGGTAGCTCGACAGCACGCCAGGGTAGATGGTCAGGGTATCCAACCCGGGCTGGTAGCGCAGCGACTCGCCCATCATGAAGGCAACGTTGCTGTGCGCGCGGTTGCGCAGCACGGTATAGATCTCGCGCTGGCCGTCCGGCAGTTCCACGCGCAGCAGGGTCGCCTCGGGGAACTGGTCGATGACCGGTAATCCGGCGGCCGGGCGGCTGACCAGGCGGCTGAAGGCCTGTTCGGCATCCTGCAGCGGCGCAGCCACGGTGTTGCGGTAACAGGCACCGTCCTCGCACAGGTTGATCGGGTCAGGGCGCGCATTGAGCGCCACGTAGTGCTTCAGCAGTTGCTTGGCGAAGGCCACCTTGGCGCCTTTTTCCGGCAGGAACAGGCCGGTGGGTGCGTCGCTGCCGGAGTTGTAGTAGTCGGCCCACATCTTCAGCTTGCCGCTGCTCTGGTACCAGTCGTCGAGCAGCTTCTTGCGCTCGCCAACCGGCATCAGGCGCAGGAAGTTCTGCTCGGCGCCGTTGCGGATCAGGTCGAAATACAGCCGTGTCTGCGCCTGGTGGGCGACGTTGCCGAACACGTCGAAGTTCACCACCAGCCCGTAGTAGGTGCGCTCCAGCAGTGGGTAGTCCATCCACCAGATAGTCTGCGGCACGCCGCCGATCAACCCCTTGCGCACCGAGGCGCTGTCGTACTGGCGGAAGATGCTCAGCACGGCGTTGTCGTTGCCGGCCCAGATGTCGGCCCAGGTCGGCGCCGGCGCCTCGTCATAGACGTCCTGGCGCAGCTCTTCGTACTGGTTGCGCTTGTCGCGGTAGGAACGCCACTGCGACAGCATGGTGCCGACGTCATCAATCTGCCCCGGCAGCGCCAGCAGCGGCGAGGCCTGGCGCTGGAACTTCGGATCGGTGACGTAGAGATCGTGGTCCGGGTCCTGGAACACTGCCCAGAAATTGTCGCGGATCACGTCGGTGGCAATCTGCCCGCGGCACACCGGCCCGCGAATGAAGGTGCGGACGAAATACTCGGCGTTGTCCAGCATGAACTGGTAGCGCGCCCGCGCCGGAATCGCCTCGAAGGTCACGAACGGATTGGCGCGATGCTGCAGGCCGTAGCCCGGCACCTTGTCGGTGTCCCAGGCGGAGCCGTAGAACAACTCCTGATTACGCCTGAGGCGGGCCTCGTTGAGCGGATAGGTGATGTGCGTCTTGTGCACGATCACCCCCTGGATGGGCCAGAGGCGGTAGTAGAAGGTGTTGCCCGGATCGTCATTGGGCCGGCGCGTGGCGATAGGGTCGATGGGTTGGCCGCTGGGCGTGCGCGAACGTACCAGTTGGAAGAAATGCCCCGGCTCGCCGTGCTCGGTGAAGTACAGATGGGCGAGGTACAAATGTTCGTAAATCCACCGCTGTACCAGGCTCTGGCGCGCGCCGGCCTGGTTCAGGAAGGCCTCCCATTCGGCGATCTGCCGCGCCTCGCCGCTGCCCGGCTGCCAGGCCTGTTCGTCCACCGGCGCGCCCTGGGCCAGCCAGGTCTTGATGGTGGACAGCTGCTGGTCGGTCAGACCGGTGACGGCGAAGGGCATGCCGCTGCTCGGATTCTTCGCCACGAAATCGTCAATGCTGTCGGGGGTCGGGCATTGGTTGGTACGGTTGATCGACAGGTCCAGCCCATCGGGAATCTTCGCGTTGGGCACCAGCGGATGCTGATGGCCCAGGTCGATCATCCGCGCCATCAGCGCCGCCTGGCTGCCGCGGCCATCGAGCACCGACCAGAAGTCCTTGCGCCGCCAGGCATCCGCGCCGTGAGCATCGAGGAACAGCCGGGTCGGGTCCTGCGCCCTGGTACGGGCACCGTCATACACCGACAGCTTGTTCGCCCCGCGCTGCGCGCCTTCGGCCGCCGTCAGGTTGAGCTGGCAGGGCGAGTCGTAGCAGGCGTGGCAGGCCACGCATTTCTCGGTGAAGATCGGCTGGACATCCTTGGTGTAGGACAGCCCTCCCGCCAAGGCCTGCGCCGAAAACGCCAGGGATGCGATGAGCAACGTGAAACGGGCTCGCAGGGACATGAAGGACTCCAGACATCAGCAAGGAGCGGATTCTAACGGGAGTGCCGCTGCAATGCGCTCCAACCAAAGCCCAAACATGAGTGATTTTCATGCAAAACCTCGCTCGATCAAATTTCCTGCAGCTTTGTTATCATCAGCGACCTTTCGTCACGCCCTTTTCCAGGTATTCCCATGATCGACCGTGCCGCACGCCTGCAAGCCCTCCAGCAAGCCCTCAAGGAGCGCATCCTGATCCTCGACGGCGGCATGGGCACCATGATCCAGAGCTACAAGCTGCAGGAAAAGGACTACCGTGGCGCGCGCTTCGCCGACTGGCCGAGCGACGTGAAAGGCAACAACGACCTGCTGCTGCTCAGCCGCCCGGACGTCATCCAGGCCATCGAAAAGGCCTATCTGGACGCTGGCGCGGACATCCTCGAGACCAACACCTTCAACGCCACCCGCGTGTCCCAGGCCGACTATGACATGCAGGAACTGGCCTACGAGATGAACGTGGAAGGCGCGCGCCTGGCCCGTGAAGTGGCCGACGCCAAGACCGCCGAGACCCCGGACCGCCCGCGCTTTGTCGCTGGCGTCCTCGGCCCCACCAGCCGCACCTGCTCCATCTCCCCGGACGTCAACGACCCCGGCTTCCGCAACGTCACCTTCGACGAGCTGGTGGAGAACTACAGCGAATCGACCCGCGGCCTGATCGAGGGCGGCGCGGACCTGATCCTGATCGAGACCATCTTCGACACCCTGAATGCCAAGGCCGCGATCTTTGCCGTGCAGGGCGTCTATGAAGAGCTGGGCGTCGAGCTGCCGATCATGATCTCCGGCACCATCACCGACGCCTCCGGCCGCACCCTGTCGGGCCAGACCACCGAGGCCTTCTGGAACTCGGTGCGCCACGCCAACCCGATTTCCGTCGGCCTGAACTGCGCCCTGGGCGCAAAGGAACTGCGTCCCTACCTGGAAGAGCTGGCGACCAAGGCCGGCACCCACGTCTCCGCCCACCCCAACGCCGGCCTGCCGAATGCCTTCGGCGAGTACGACGAAACCCCGGCGGAAATGGCGGTGGTCGTGGAAGAGTTCGCCTCCTCGGGCTTCCTCAACATCATCGGCGGCTGCTGCGGCACCACGCCAGCGCACATCGAGGCCATCGCCAAGGCCGTGGCCAAGTACGCACCGCGGGCGATTCCGGAAATTCCCCGCGCCTGCCGGCTCTCCGGCCTCGAGCCGTTCACCATCGACCGCAACTCGCTATTCGTGAACGTTGGCGAGCGCACCAACATCACCGGCTCGGCCAAGTTCGCCCGGCTGATCCGCGAGGAGAACTACGCCGAAGCGCTGGAAGTGGCGCAGCAGCAGGTGGAAGCCGGCGCCCAGGTGATCGACATCAACATGGACGAAGGCATGCTGGATTCGAAGGCCGCCATGGTTCGATTCCTCAACCTGATCGCCTCCGAGCCGGACATCTCCCGCGTGCCGATCATGATCGACTCCTCCAAGTGGGAAGTGATCGAAGCAGGCCTGAAATGCATCCAGGGCAAGGGCATCGTCAACTCCATCTCCATGAAGGAAGGCGTCGAGCAGTTCAAGCACCACGCCCGCCTGTGCAAGCGCTACGGCGCCGCCGTGGTGGTGATGGCCTTCGACGAAGCCGGCCAGGCCGACACCCAGGCGCGCAAGGAAGAAATCTGCCAGCGCTCCTACGACATCCTGGTCAACGAAGTGGGCTTCCCGCCGGAAGACATCATCTTCGACCCGAACATCTTCGCGGTCGCCACCGGCATCGAGGAACACAACAACTACGCGGTCGACTTCATCGAGGCGTGCGCGTACATCCGTGACAACCTCCCCTACGCCCTGACCTCCGGCGGCGTCTCCAACGTGTCCTTCTCGTTCCGCGGCAACAACCCGGTGCGCGAGGCGATCCACTCGGTGTTCCTCTACTACGCCATCCAGAACGGCCTGACCATGGGCATCGTCAACGCCGGCCAGTTGGAGATCTACGACGAGATCCCGCAGGAGCTGCGCGACAAGGTCGAGGACGTGGTGCTCAACCGCAGTCCGGATGCCACCGAAGCCCTGCTCGCCATTGCGGACAACTACAAGGGCGGCGGTGCGGTCAAGGAAGTCGAAGACGAAGAGTGGCGCAGCCATAGCGTCGAGAAGCGTCTGGAACACGCGCTGGTCAAAGGCATCACCACCTTCATCGTCGAAGATACCGAAGAATGCCGGCAGAAGTGCGCCCGCCCCATCGAGGTCATCGAAGGCCCGCTGATGTCCGGCATGAACGTGGTCGGCGACCTGTTCGGCGCCGGCAAGATGTTCCTCCCGCAGGTGGTGAAGTCCGCCCGCGTGATGAAGCAGGCCGTGGCCCACCTGATCCCCTTCATCGAAGCGGAAAAAGGCGACAAGCCCGAGGCCAAGGGCAAGATCCTCATGGCCACCGTGAAGGGCGACGTGCACGACATCGGCAAGAACATCGTCGGCGTGGTTCTGGGTTGCAACGGCTACGACATCGTCGACCTCGGCGTGATGGTTCCGGCGGAGAAAATCCTGCAGACCGCCCGCGAGCAGAAGTGCGACATCATCGGCCTGTCCGGCCTGATTACCCCGTCGCTGGACGAGATGGTCCACGTCGCCAAGGAAATGCAGCGGCAGAACTTCAGCCTGCCGCTGCTGATCGGCGGCGCCACCACCTCCAAGGCGCACACCGCGGTGAAGATCGACCCGCAGTACAGCAACGATGCGGTGGTCTACGTCACCGACGCTTCCCGCGCGGTGGGCGTGGCGACCACCCTGCTGTCCAAGGAACTGAAACCCGAGTACACCCGCAAGCTGCGCGAGGAATATGCGGAAGTCCGCGAGCGTACCGCCAACCGCAGCGCGCGCACCGAGCGCCTGAGCTACGAGCAGGCCATCGCCGCCAAGCCGCAGTTCGACTGGACCGGCTACCAGCCACCGGTGCCCTCCTTCACCGGCGTGAAGGTGCTGGATGACATCGACCTCAACGTACTGGCCAAGTACATCGACTGGACGCCCTTCTTCATTTCCTGGGACCTGGCCGGCAAGTACCCGCGCATCCTCACCGACGAAGTCGTGGGCGAGGCAGCCACCAGCCTGTTCAACGACGCCCAGGCGATGCTGAAGAAGCTGATCGACGAGAAGCTCATTCGCGCCAAGGCGGTCTTCGGCTTCTGGCCGGCCAACCAGGTGCACCACGACGACCTGGAAGTCTATGGCGACGACGGCCACAAGCTGGCGACCCTGCACCACCTGCGCCAGCAGACCATCAAGCCCGACGGCAAGCCGAACTTCAGCCTGGCCGACTTCGTCGCGCCCAAGGACAGCGGCTTGAAAGATTACGTCGGCGGCTTCATTACCACCGCCGGCATCGGCGCCGAGGAAGTGGCCAAGGCCTATGAGGCCCAAGGCGACGACTACAGCGCGATCATGGTCAAGGCCCTCGCCGACCGCCTCGCCGAAGCCTGCGCCGAGTGGCTGCACGAGCGTGTGCGCAAGGACTACTGGGGCTACCAGCCCGAGGAGCACCTGGACAACGAGGCGCTGATCAAGGAGCAATACGTCGGCATCCGCCCGGCGCCCGGCTACCCGGCCTGCCCGGACCACACCGAAAAAGGCACGCTGTTCAAGCTGCTCGACCCGAAAGGTCTGTCCGGCGTGACCCTGACCGAACACTACGCCATGTTCCCCGCTGCCGCCGTCAGTGGCTGGTACTTCGCCCACCCACAAGCGCAGTACTTCGCCGTTGGCAAGATCGACAAGGACCAGATCGAACGCTACAGCGCGCGCAAGGACCAGGAGATCAGCACCAGCGAACGCTGGCTGTCGCCGAACCTGGGTTACGACAGCTAAGCCGCCCGAGGTTCAGGGCAGAACAAGGCCCGGAGGACAGCGATTTTTACCTGTCCTCCGGGCCTTTTTGCTTTGGAACGCCAGAAAATGCCCCGACTACGACGGCGGACTCGCAAGTCCTTCATCGCCCCCCGTTGAGCGTCCCCCCTCCTAACACCTGCCCCCCATGAATATCCCAAAACGTCTATGACTCACGCCGAATGTCGTTCGCAATTACTCAATAACCGACACCCCGAAATCTGACACGTTAAAACATGGATCTAATTTTAACTGGACAAATAGAGTCAGATTATTCCTCGGAACACTCCTACTCAATTAGGAAAACTTTCACCATTGCCAATATAACTTAAAAAAAAGATCATCTCCGCCAATGCATCACCCCAGTAAATTCGAGCTAAATATTGAGTCCCACTCACCTTCTAGCCACCTGAAACACTATCCATCCCCCACCAATTCAACCCATGCGATACCAACAAACGAAATAGCGAAAATTGCGCTAACGAGTGGCTGCGTCAAATTCATTCAAAGGTTCCGCGAAACTCATCAGAGCACTGCGGAGCGCAACCGAGCAACACCGCAACACCCCGATCCAATCGTCATCACTGAAACATCCAGGAAACAGAAATGAAAAAGGTAAATCGCGAAGAACTGATCCGCTCCGAACTGGCTGGCGGCTGCTGCAAGTCGAAGAAGAAGCCGGCTCCCTGCCCGGCCCCGGTTCCGCCGGCTGGCGGCGGTGACGGCGGTGGCACCAACATCGCTCCGTAAGCTGGTAGATCACCGACGCACATGGGTCGAAATTCGCTCATCGCGATAAAATTTCGATACCTGCGTCGGTGATATCCACTGGGAACAGGGCGCTGCCCAATATATAACCGGGCAGCGCTTTCAATTTCATCATTCAAAACTCGAGCAACGGCGGCGTTACTCAAATCCTCATAAATTCGCCGTACTCAGCAAGGTCGAACATTGAGTATCCAAGCAGAAAAGCTGCCACGCTTTTCCGATGTACCGTGGCGCTGGATTGCCTATTTCACCTCTGCCGCAGTGGGCCTGGGTATCTCCTTCGCATTTATCCAGGAGATTGAACTCAAGCGCGATGTGCCCTGTGAAATCATTTCGCCCTCTGAGGTCAAGGTCAAAGGCCTGACTGGCATGGTCACTGCAGCCCTCGTTCACGCTGGCGAGCAGGTTCAACAAGGGCAGCCGCTCTTCCAACTCGCCCGTGACTTCAGTCTATCCAGTGATGGTACACCGCGCCCCGCGTTCGACGAGAAACTGCGCGACGATCAGATTGCAACGGCTCAAGCTCAACATGAAGGTCGGATTGCCGGCCTTCTCGCCCGCCTTACAGCCAGTGAGCTCAACGGCGCCGCCCGTGAGCGCGAACTTGCCGCGCTTGGACAGCAGCAAGCGCGTGCCCGACAGATCGCTGCCGACGCTCAGCGAACGCTGCAGCGCGTCCAGGGCATGGCCACATACCTGACCGCAGATCGAATCGAACAGGCGCGTCTCCAGGCCAACCAGAGCGCAGCCGAAATCGCCCAAGGGGACGTTCGACGCCAATCCCTGCTGGGCGAGATCGAAACCATCCGAGGAACCCAACAGGAATTGAAGGTGCAACAGCGTGAGCTGGACGCGCAACTCGCACGCGAACTGCAAGATATCAATCTGCGTTACGAAGCGGCCCGCCAGAACTCCACCATCTTCGCACCGCATACGGGGCTGGTGACATTCTCCAGCCTCGTCCCTGGCCATACATTGGAGGCTGAAGACGTCGCCCTAGTCATCGACACCGAAGCGGGCAACCCTTTGGTCGCCGCGCTGACAATTCCCTCGCGCCAGCGAGGCTTCATCAAGCCGGGGCAATCCGTCCGCCTCAAGCTGGACGCCTTTCCCTACGCTCGCTTCGGTGCCGTCCAGGCCCGTATCGACACGATCTCGGATACGGCCATGAACAAGACCGAGGGCGCCACTGGCCCGACCGCCACTGCCGGCAAGACCACGGAAATCAACAACTACATGGCCTGGGCAAGCCTTTCCAGCACAACCTTCGGTCCGGTGCACGAGCCACTGCGTATCCTTCCCGGCATGCGCGGCACCGCCAGCGTGATCATCGAGCGCAGGACCATCGCTGAATGGGTGCTGGAACCCCTCTTCCAGATGATCCGGGGTTGATCGTGCGGGTTATCTACCAGAACGAAGTCGCCGACTGCGGCTATGCCTGCCTTGCCATGGTCCTGACCCACCTGGGTCGGGCGACTGAGGTACGTGAAATAACTACGCACCGACCGCTGTCCTCCCACGGCCTGACGCTGATGGACCTGTACGACGTGGCTACCGATTTCGGTCTCGCCGTCCAGGCATTCCAGTTCGACGCCAGCGACCTAGCCAACATCAAACCGGGCTCGATCCTGCATTTCGGCGGAGCCCACTTCGTGGTCTTCGAGAAATGCCGGCGTGGCCATGTGGTCGTCATCGACCCTGCTTCTGGACGTCGGCGCATGGGGCTGGAAATGTTCCTGGCCAATGTCTCAGGCTACCTGCTCGAGTGCACGCCAACGCCGGAACTGCCTCGAATCCGTCATCGTTCAAAGGTACCCGGCGCGCTTGCCCAGGTACGGGCGCTGAATCCCCAGTTGCGCAGCCAGATCGCCAAGCTGATGTTCATCGCCGTCGGCAGTCAGTTCGCCATCCTGGCCATGCCCTACTTCGGTAATCTGGTTCTCGACCATGTCGTCACCAGCGATAACCGAAACCTGCTGCATATCCTGGCGGCCACGTTCGCAAGCATCTTCGCCATCGGCGCCTTCGGCCGCTTCGTCCAGAGCTACCTGACTGCCCTGGCCAATGCCCTGGTCAGTGTGAACGTGACCCAGGGCCTGGTCGGGCAGCTGTTGCGCAACTCCATCGCCTACTTCGAGAAGCGCAACGTCGGCGACCTCTTCGCCCGCCTGAAATCCCAGGACGAAATCAACGAGTACACGGTGCGAACAAGCATCACGCTGCGCATCGACATCACCGTGGCCGTGCTGGCGATTGCACTGATGCTGATGCAAAGCGCGCTGCTGGCCTGCATCGCACTCGCCATCTTCGTCCTGTACCTGGGGACTGCGTTCGCGCTGTACGTTCCGATGCGCGACGCCCACATGCTGGTACTGGAACGCTCGGCCCAGTGCGACGACACGCTGATCGAAACGATTCGCGGCGCCTCGTTGATCAAATTGGCCTGCGGCGAAACACGTCGCACGGCGATTTTCATGTCGAAGTTCCGTGCCAACGCCGCGGCGACGCTACATAGCGCCAAGTTGACGGCGGGCCGCGACGCCGTTCTGAAACTGGTCGAATACGCTGACGTCATCGTCATTACGTGGATGGCCGCTGGACTGATGCTCGACGGCAAGATTTCCGTCGGTGTCTTCTATTCCTTCATGATCTACAAATCCCTGGCCTCCGAACGTATGGCCCAGGCCATCAACGCACTTTTCGGTCGCTTCATGCTGACGGTGCCGGTACAGCGCGTAGCGGACATCGTGGAGCAGGAGCCGGAACGCTACACGTTACCCGCGCAGATCGGCAGAACCGCTGAATTGCAACGTTTCGCCTCGATCCAGGTACGCGATCTGAGCTTCAGCTACGGCATTTCCGACCGCAACGTCCTGTCAGGCATATCACTGGATATCCGGCGGGGCGACAAGATCGTCATCGTCGGGCCATCGGGTGTCGGCAAGTCGACGCTCTTCAAGCTTCTGTGTGCCGCGGAGCCCGTACAAGACGGCGAGATTCGGCTGAACGGCGTGAGCTACACGAACCTCGCGGTCGACGAAGTCCGGAAGCACATGACTCAGATGCGCCAGGGTGACCTGATTCTCAACGGCAGCATCGCCGATAACATCTCGCTGTTCAGTGCCAATCCCGACCACCGCCGCATTAACCAATTGCTCGCGGATGTCGGTCTGCTGAACGACGTCATGCAACTGCCCATGCGCACCCAGACCGTTATCAGCGACTCCATCGCAAATATCTCCGCGGGCCAGCGCCAGCGGCTACTGCTGGCCCGCGCGCTGTATCAGGAGGCCGAGATCCTGCTGCTCGACGAGCCCACCTCCAATCTCGACCCGATATCCGTTGCCGGCATTGCCAGCCTCCTCCAGCAACTGGATCGCACGCTCATCGTCATCACCCATGACCACTCCCTCGCCTCTCGCTTCGAGCGCAGCTACCAGTTGATCGATGGCGCACTCATACAGCGCACCAACCAGATAGGCGCGTCCGAATGAGTATCGGAAAGGCCCCGATTCTTCTGGCCATGAGCCTTGCACTTACCTCCCAGGCTGCCTGGTCCGGAGAGCTGTTGTCAGTCGTCAACGACGCCCTGAGCCACGACGCCGAACTATCAGCGGCGAATGCCGAAATAGCGGTTGGCCGCGAAGAGATTCCCATTGCGAGGTCAGCTCTTCTGCCTAGGCTCGACGGCGGCTGGGGACGCACCTACAACCAGATCAAGACAGATAACCAGCCTACAGCCAAGTACTGGCAGAACGGCTGGATGGTGACGCTGAATCAACCCGTGTTCGATTGGCAACTCTGGGTGGAGCTGCGCCAGGCGAGCATCGCCAGTGCCAAGGCGGAACTTGAATATGCCAGTGCCTGGCAGGATCTGGTCCTGCGCTCCGCGAATGCCTACCTCGACCTGCTGGCCGCTTCGCAGGAGCTGTCTCGTGCCACCGACTACCTGCGCGCTGTCACCGATCAGCATGCGCTGACCCAGCGCCTGCAGGCAGGCGGTGAAGCGACGGTCATCGATGTACAGGAAGCCTTGTCGCGCCTGAGCGAGGCACAACTGCGACAGCAGGAAGCCTCGCGCGAACTGGACTCTCGCCGCCGCATCCTCGAAACCTTGACCGGGCGTGACATCCCGATACCCAACCCGTCTCACATGGAACGCACCCGCCCTTGGCTGAAGTCCAAAAGCGTCCAGCAATGGGTTCGCCAGGCCGAAACGCACAGTTACCCAGTGCAGTTGGGGCAACTGGAGGTCCGCAATGCCGGTGAAGATGCCGCCAAGGCACGCGCCCAGCGCTACCCCGTCGTGAGTCTCAGCGCCAGTCACGCCCCCTCCGGCTCCGCCTCGGGCTACTCCGATCCGACCACCACCAATAGCGCCATGCTGACCATATCGGCGCCGCTGTTTGCCGGCGGCGGCAACCGGGCCCGCATTCGTCAGGCCCTGGCCGGCGAGGAAAAAGCCCAGAGCACTCTGCTGGCAGCACAACGAAAGTCCGCCGCCAACACCCGCGAATGGTTCCAACGTCTCGATTGGGCCCAGGAAAGAAGCCAGGCGCTACAGGAAGTCGTTCGCCTCAACGAGGAATCGCTGAAGGCGACCCGCATGGGTTACAAGGCGGGTAGCCGCTCCAACCTGGATGTACTCCGCGCCCAAGAGTCGCTGTTCACCAGCCGAGGCGAGCAGGCGAAGTCGCAATATGAAGTGCTGTCGGCCTTCCTGGCGCTCAAGGCTGAAGTTGCGTCGCTCAGCCTGGGCGATATTCAGCTTCTCGACGCATGGCTCGCCTCAGATGCGAACGCGCACTAACGTGACGGGGCTGCGCTGGCGCGACCACTGCCTGCTGAGAATGTCGCTCCCGTGGATTGAACGAGTCGGCCTGATTTTGTGGGGAGTCCGGAGCATATTCAGCACAGGCAAGCGCTGGAAGGGTAGATTGCGCTACGAGTGGGGCAGCGACAGCGAATCGCTTGGCCGAGCTGACGCCTGGCGCACCATGGCGAGCGAAGAGATCGAGAACCTGATCGATCGACGCATGCATCTGGGAAGGCTCTATGGCATTGGCAACTACTGGCCGCAACTCGAGTCGGCCGCGCACGAGCTTGCCGCCATCATCTCCGAGCTTCACCGCCAGTTTCCTGCTCGGCCGGTCATTGTTTCGCCGTTTCACTATGTATCCGAGTACGCCAATATCTACGTCGTCGATGCGCTGCGCGCCACGCTGAAGCTGAAGGAAATTGCCGTCGTTTCCGGTAGCCCCCGAGAGGCTTACGGAAGTCGAGAAGACATCCTGATTCCGGGTTTGCGCATACTGCACACCCTCGATAAGGACAATCGCTCGGCCCTGGGGTTGAGGTTGATGCGATCTCTGAAGCAGGACGGCGTGGCAGTCCTGTTCAGCGACGTCCCGCCCTTCATGATGCAGCGCTACCCCATGGATACTGTCGAAGTATCGCTACTCGGACGACCTGCGCGCCTGCACCGCGGAGTGTTCAGTATTGGCAGCCATGCCGACGCCGTGCTTCTGTGCTTCCACCTCACTTTTGGGAAAGGTCGCTTCGGCCACCGGATTTTCCCTGCCATCGAACTACGCCGGCACGACGCCCCACAGCAGGTCGCCAATTTCATCGAGCAGGCATACCAGAATGCCTACCCGAACTGGATTCTCGCCGACCACCCATCTCGCTATGGCTTTGCTCCGGCCAAGTAAGAATTCGCACAAGCTCCTCGCCTGTTGCCCGACAATCTCCCATTGCCTGGCCTTCAGTCCATTCCTTGAAATAACTAAACCCAGCCCCTCATCGCACTCGGATCAAGAAATTTCCACAGAAGCAGGTCTTATTCTCGGACAGACCTTAAACGGCTATATCGGCATTAATTATCGACACCAGCGTCCTACCCGTGCCCTTTGGCGCACCTTTCATGAACTGGATGCCCCAAGTGACGCATGCGCACAAACAAACACGCACCGGCCATCATCTTATCTTCCGGCACAGGAGCCCAACATGGCAATAAACAGCACCAGAAAACGCACATTATCCCGGTCCGTCCAGGCAGTTGCTTTAGGCAACTTGTTTTTAGCGATGGGCGGACTCTGGAGCGCTGATTCCCATGCAGCAGCGACATGCACTTTCAATGGCGCGGCATCTGAGAGTTTTAGTTTTCCGGGCCCGATCTCAGTTCCTCGCGACAATGCCACACCCGTTCCGCTCACTAACTGGGCAATTGGGCAGGCTGTAACAAACATCTACTCCTGCAACATCAATAACGACACCGAAGTGGGTATCGGCATCAAATTTCCCACTCTAGAGCAGGCCGGAACATACTCAGAAGGTGGAATCACCTATAAAGTCTTCAAGACAGGCCTGGATGGCGTAGGAATCATTTATGGGTTCCGTATTTATTCAGGAGGCCAGTATTGCGAAAGGAATGGAGGCGCCAACGGCTGGAACACATATGCCACTGGCTCAGGCACAGTTCCTTATAGCAACCGGTTCTGCCAGAGCATCGAGTCCAATAGTTATAACTTTGGAGCTCAACTACAGTTCCGTTTGATCAAAACGGGAAAGATCGCCGCCGGTTCTACTCCTCCCCTGACACTTACCTTTACAGCACTGGACACAGATACTGTTTTTTCCACCGCCATCGGAAGCAAGACCTACGTCATCAACCCCGTGAATCTCCAGACTCTGGCCTGCACTGCCGAAGGAGGAGACGTCATTCTGGACGACGTCCACAAGGGCGCCTTCGCCTCGGCTACCACCCTCAAGACGAAACCTTTCCAGTTCACCCTGCGAAACTGCCCAGCCGGGATGAATACCATCCAGTATCAATTGGATCCTATCGGCACCATCATCAGCGCCGCGAACGGCACCTTCCAGAACGCCACCGGGGATGAAATGGCCAAAGGCGTCGGGCTGCGCATCACTGATGAAACCAACACCTCGCCCATCCGCTTCGGCGACTCCAGCTATGTGGTGCAGAACTACGATCCGAACGCAGAAAACCAGACACTGCCCATCAAGATGAACGTCTCCTACTTCCGCACCGGCACGGCCGAGCAAGTTACCGGCGGACTGGTCAGAGGCGTTGCGCAACTGACGCTCTTCTATCTCTGAATACGAACGCCGCGATGCACTCGCTCTCCATTGTCCTGCTAGCCAGGGCGCCACGACTGATAGGTGATATGATGGCGGGCTGGCTGTAGCCGATCAGAGCCGCGGCGTCGATTCATTGGACATCAGGGAGCCCCCTATGAAATACCTCACCCCCGAACAAATGGCCAAACCCCGCAAGCGCCGTCTGCTGAAGAAACTGCGCCTGGGCGAGTTCCAGGAGTTCGGCTTCAGCCTGGAAGTGAACTACAGCGGCGAACTGGACGATGTGCTTGACGAGTGGATCGCCTTCGTCGAGTCCGAGGGCTGGGTCTTCGTCGGCGGCGCAACCGAAGAGGGCGAGTTCACCGGCTACCTGTGCCTGAACGCCGTCGGCAGCCTGACCGAGGCCGACCGCGAAACCACCCGTCTGTGGCTGGAAAAGCAATCCTGGGCCAAGTCCTTCGAGCTGGGCGAACTGAGCGACTGCTGGCACGGCCTGTTCGAATAAGGATTCGATTCATCCGGCGCCAGGCCAGGCGTCAGCGCCGGATGGAATCAACAGCGTCGATTCGCCACTGTTGTCAGCACATCCCTGCTCTGCGACCCTGCCCCCGTTCAAACATGGAGCAGGTTACATGGAACACATCGCCATCATCGGTAGCGGATTCTGCGGCACGGCATTGGCTATCCAGTTGCTGCGTGGCGCCAAGGGGCCGTTGCGCCTGAGCCTGATCAATCGATCAGGGCGCCTCGCCCGCGGCCTGGCCTACGGCACGCGTTCCGTGAGCCACATCCTCAATGTGCCTGCCGAGCGCATGAGCCTGTTCCCGGACCAGCCGTCGGACTTTCTCCAGTTCGCCCGCAAGCAGATGCCCGAGGCAAAACCCGGCGACTTCCTGCCGCGCCGTTTCTACGGGGATTACCTGCAGGACCGGCTCGGCCATGCCATCGCCGAAGCCGCTCCGGGGGTGCGCTTCAGCAGCCTCTGCCAGCAGGTGCTGGAACTGACCGAGCACGGCGATCGTCTGCGCCTGCTGCTGGATGACGGCCAGTCGCTGGACAGCCAGAAAGTGATCATCGCCACCGGGAACTTCGCACCCGCGACACCCGGCCCGCTCAAGCTGCTCGAGGACGATACACGTTATCTGCGCGACCCGTGGGCGCCCGGCGCCCTGGAAAGCATCCCGACGCATGCCAATGTGCTGTTGCTGGGCACCGGACTGACCATGTACGACATGGCCCTCGCCCTGGAGGACCAAGGGCACCGCGGCCCTCTATTGGCGCTGTCGCGCCGCGCACTACTGCCACAGGCACACCGGGACAACGCCAGCCATCCCGTGCTGCCCGATCTGCCGCAAGCCTTCCTCCAGGACATGGGCCTGAACGAGCGGCTGCGTGGTTTGCGCGGGTTGATCCGGCAGGCAGCCGAAGACGGGCACGACTGGCGCGACGTGATCGCCGCGCTACGCCCAATCACCCCGCAGCTCTGGCAATCGCTGAACGACACCGAGCGTGGCCGCTTCCTGCGCCACCTGCAAACCTACTGGGACGTCCATCGGCACCGTGCCGCGCCGCCCGTGGCCCAGCGTATCGAAGACTTGCGCAGCAGCGGCCAGTTGCGCGTACAGGCTGGGCGAGTCCTGGCCGCCACGGCGACAGAGAACGGTATCGACCTGGAAATCCGCCCACGTGGCGCCAGGCATTCGCAACGCCGGGTCGTCGATTACCTGATCAACTGCACCGGCCCCTGCACCGACCTGCGGACCGTGAACGAGCCGCTGCTTTGCGGCTTGCTCGACCGCGGCGTCATCCGCCAGGACCGACAAGGCCTGGGACTGGACACGGATGAGGAATTCCGCCTGCTGGACGCCAGCGGCAAGGCCAATCCAGACCTTTATCTGCTCAGCCCGATGTTGCGCGCCAGTCACTGGGAAGCCACTGCGGTGCCGGAACTGCGCGGCCACGCCGCGCGCCTGGCCGAAGTGCTGCTGGCCTGAAACGAAGCTGGCCCGCAAAGGGCCAGCCAGGATTCGTCGACGAGGGCGAGCCTCCCCGCTCCCCTCGCACTCGGGACATCGTCAGATCGCCACCTGTGCCTCCACCTCCTGCAGCTTGCGCCGGGCCAACGCCAGGTTGGCTTTCACCTTATCCAGCACGTAATACATGAACACGCCTTCGTGCTTTGCCATGGGACGGATGATGTGGTACTGGCGGCCGAGCGTGATGAGAATGTCTTCGATCACATCGTTGAGCGCCAGCGACTTCATGGTCTTGAGTTTGGCGCGGACCACCTCGGTATTGCCCGCAGCAGCCAGTTCGAGGTCCACGCCGCCGCCGGCCTGCCCGAGCAGCATGCCGCTCTTGGCATCCACCACGGCCGACGCCAGGGCACCATCCAGGTTCAGCAGTTCGTCCAGCGATTGTTGCAGTGCTGCCATAGCGATTACTCCTTGAGTGCGCGTCCTGTTGTAGTGGCTCCGCAACCGCGCGCGCCGCGAAGCCTTTTGTCTCAGCCGGCCAGCGACAGATCCGCCAGCCGTGTTGCGGTTCGTTTTGCCTGGTAGAGCACCTGACCGAGCATCTCCTCGCGGTCGGCGACCAGGTTTAGGATCATCGGGTGGCTCGGGTGCGGGATGTCGACGATGACGATGTAGCCCTCGCTCGCTTCGACTATCACATTCTGGTGCGGCCCCACTTCGCTCTCCTGGCCGACCATGGCGCCGAGGGCGGAGATCGAGCAGGCCATTGCAGCCAGCTTGGAAACCTCCAGCCCCTTGCCGGCGCGGGAGGCCACTTCGAAACCGTCCGTGGTGGCGATCACCGCCGCGCTCAGCCGGCCCAGGCTGGAGCCGAGTTCGTCCAGCGCCTGTTCAGCGTCCCTGCGCAGTCGTTCCGGCAGGCTCATCAAGGCGTTTTCCATGGTCGACTCCAATGGGTTGTGGGCGTCAGGCCGCCGTGCACTCCAGTTGCAGCAGGAGCAGGTCAAGCAACAGGCGCACCTGCTCCGCTTCACGCACGTCCACCTCAACCACGGGGAAGCTGTATCCGGCTTGCGCCAGGGTGGCGGCGTAGTCGTCCAAGCCGGGATGCGGATGACCGGGCAGGCGACCGACGCCCACCACGCAGGACGTGCGGCCGATGCAGTCGGCGAAGCCATCGAGGTAAATCCGCAGATCGGCCAGCGGGTCGGGCCGCGAGTTGTCGATCAGAATCACCAGCCCCAGTGCGCCGCGGGAAAGAATTCCCCACATGAAGGCGAAGCGCGCCTGGCCGGGGGTGCCATAGAGGCGCAGACGCTCGTCCGGGCCAAGCACCACCTCCCCGTAATCGAGGCCGACCGTGGTGCGCGCCTTGTCCAGGCTGGGGTCGTTGTTCTGCACATCGGTGGTGACCGGCTCGATATCGCTGACCGCGGCGATGGCGGTGGTCTTGCCGGCGCCCATGGTGCCAGTGAAGAGAATCTTGTATTCCCTCATCGGCTGGCCTCCGCCACACCGCCCAGGCCCAAGTGACGGCGGATACGTGCCAGCAGGCCAAGGGGAGCGGCAGTCTGCTGCGCAGGTGCAACCGGAATGGCCTCACTGTGTTGAAGCATCCCCTGCGCCTCCATCAGGCGGGCGAAGTTTTCCGCTACCGGGCGCGGCACGCCGGAGCGCTCGCATAGTTCTTCCAGGCTCATGGCCCGGGCACAGAGCAGCGTGGCCAGGCGTACGTAGCGATGATCGCCCTGGAGCAGAGAAGCCGCTGGCCAGTGCTTCAGGCGTAGCGCAGCGCCAGGTATCTCCACGGGCTGGTGGCCGATGGCGCGGGCGGCGCGCTCCAGGCAGTCGAAGACTTCACCGGCACGCAGCGGCCAGTGCACCCAGAGCGACTCACCCTCGGCTGTGCGCAACTGCACCCTGGGCCCACCTTCCTCACCCTCGACCAGCAAATCGGCCGGGCCGTCGACGTAGGCCCAACTCGCCAATGTGCGGCCGCTTAGCAGGCCGACAATGGACTTGAAGACCACCTGATCTCGTAACGCCATGCGGGCGAACCCGTAGGTGCAATGAAGCTTGTACGGCTGATTCATCGGCGCGCTCCCTTGGGCCAACAAACACCATCAACCTGCACGGGTTGATCAGGAGGCTCACCGGGACGTTGAAGGAAGCCGAGCGCACGCTCGCAGAAGGCTCGGACGAACGTCCGGCCTGCTTGGCAACCCCGCGGTCATGGCCCTTTCGGGCTGTAGATCGGTGGCTTTGCGTCCCTGGCTTTCGCACAGGTTTGCCCTGGTCAATTGAGTCTCAGCGTAGTACGCCGATTTCGTTCGCCAAGGCAAAAAAATGCGAAATGCATCACACAAATATCGGAAATATCACCGGAACGACTTCGCAATATCTGTCGCTACATTTCGATCCAAAAGCGGCGAAAACTGCCTCGTCGGCTAGGATTTCCTACAGCGGCGCCCTACCGGCAGGGGCTCGCCGAATTCCCCTACAAGCCGGAGCTCACTGCCCAGAGACACCATGCTAGAGCGCCAGCGCTTCCTGAATATTCTCAACCTGGGTCTGCCGATCATCGGCGGGATGCTCAGCCAGAGCCTGCTTAACCTGGTGGATGCGGCCATGGTCGGCCACCTCGGGGAAAAGTCCCTCGCCGGAGTCGGCATCGGCAGCTACGCCAATTTCGTCGCCATCTCCCTGGTGATGGGCCTGGGCGCCGGCGTACAGGCACTGGTGGCGCGCCGACGGGGCGAAGGACGCAGCGACGAACTCGCCGCGCCGCTGAACTGCGGGCTGCTGGTGGCGCTGGGCCTGTCGCTGCCGATCACGCTGTTCTGCCTGCTATTTGCCGAGCCCATTGTCCGCGCCCTATCCCATGACCCCGAGGTGCTCGCGGTCGGCATTCCCTACTTCGAATGGCGTGCCTTGTCGGTACTCGCCGTCGGCCTCAACTTTTCCTTCCGCGGCTATTGGAACGGCACCCGGCGCTCGGGCACGTACATGCGTACCCTGGTGGTGATGCACCTGGCCAACGCGGCGATCAGCTACAGCCTGATCCACGGCCTGTTCGGCCTGCCGCGAATGGGCGCCGTGGGCAGCGGCCTCGGCACAACCCTGGCGCTGTATATCGGCTCGCTGATCTATGCCTGGATCACCTGGCGCGACACCCGCGCCCAAGGCGGCCGCCTGCGCCTGCCGAGTGAACGCGATATCCGCACGTTGCTGCGCCTGTCGCTGCCCAACTCACTGCAGCAATTCTTCTTCGCCGCCGGCATCACCCTGCTGTTCTGGATCATCGCCCAGGTCGGCACCCGCGAGCTGGCGGTGGCCCACGTGCTGATCAACCTGGCGCTGTTCCTGATCCTGCCCGGCGTCGGCCTGGGCATGGCGGCGACCACCCTGGTCAGCCAGAGCATGGGCGAGCGCGACTTCGACAGTGCGCACCGCTGGGGCTGGGACGTGGTGAAAGTGGCGGCCTGCGGACTGGCGATGCTGGGCGCTCCGTTCTGGATTTTTCCCGAAACCATCCTGCGGCTGTTCGTCAGCGACCCCGCGCTGATCGAACTGGGCCGCGTACCGCTGATGCTGACCGGCATGGGCATGGTGATCGACGCCACTGCGCTGGTATTGACCCAGGCGCTGCTTGGCGCAGGCGCCGTCCGCACTGTGATGGCGGTCAGCCTGGGCAACCAGTGGCTGTTCTTCCTGCCGCTGGCCTACCTGGTGGGCCCGGTGCTGGGCGGCGGGCTGCTGGCGATATGGAGCATGCAGATTCTGCAGCGCGGGCTGGCTTCGGCGATCTTCGCGGTGATGTGGCAGAAGCGCCAGTGGACGCAGATCGAACTCTAGCGTTCGCGCCCTCAGGAGCTAGGCTTGCAGGCAACAAGGAGGACTAACGATGGACGAGCAACAGAACAAGCCACCGAGCTTCTGGCAGATGCTCCACAGCGTGCTGGCCGCGGCCTTCGGCGTACAGAGCGGACGCAACCGCGCGCGCGACTTCACCCACGGCAAACCCAGTCACTTCATCGCCATGGGCATTCTCTTCACGCTGGCCTTCGTGTTGCTGCTCTATGGGCTGGTGCAATTGGTACTGCATTTCGCCGGGCTGTAGGAAAGCCGACTGGGGGCATGAGGTACCGGCCGGGCCGCAGGACGACCCGCCGGCACTGCCGTCACTGGTGGCTGACCCAGAACACGGCCGTCGCGACCACCAGCAGGATCAGGATGAATGCGGCGCGGGCATCGACGACGCTGTCGCTGGTCTTGTGGGACGTTTCTTCGCTCATGCTTCCCCCATTTTCTCGTTATTGGCTGAAGGACCACAGGCAAGAGTTAAGACCAGGCCAGCCCACCGCTCAAGGAACCGCCCCCTTTTCGCCGCCGCACAAATGTCGGTAGGCTGCCGCTTCGACAAGACAAGCGATATGAAAAAGGTAGGACCATGCACGTGGATTCACTGCAAGACACTGTCGCCCCGGAAGGCGTCTGCTACGGCTGCGGCGGCAGCAACCCGCACGGACTGCACATCAAGAGCCGCTGGCACGAAGACGGCATCCACGTGGTCGCCGAGCACCTGCCCGAAGCCAAGTACTGCGGCTGGCCGGAGCTGGTCTACGGCGGCCTGATCGCCATGCTGGTGGACTGCCATTCGAACTGGACCGCCATGGCCTACCACTATCGAGCCGAAGGCCGCGAGCCGGGCAGCCTGCCGCGCATTGACTGCGTCACCGGCAACCTGGGCATCAAGTACATCAAACCGACGCCCATGGGCGTGCCGCTGACCCTCAGGGCCCATGTCGAGGGTGAGGTCGGGCGCAAGAGCCGGATCATCTGCGAGGTCTACGCCGGCGACGTGCTGACCTGCGTCGGCGACTCGATCTTCGTCCGTGTCGACACCTCGCAACTGCGCGATGCCGCCCACGGTCGCGATGCCTGACTCACTCCCATTGCGGCACCGCCATTAACCCGGCGAAGCGGCGCCACGCAGGAACGGACGTCCGGCTTCGGGTACCCGCCCCGCTTGAGCTTCAGGCCCGGCGGGGCTTAGATCCGAAAGTTCTCGCCATATACTCAAACATCACTTTTGCGCATATTCCCGAACTGGTATCGTGCGCCCCACTCCGCGTGGAGCGCGTTGCCGTGCGCGCTGGGATACGCAATACGCCCTGAGCGCTATAGCCTGACAGCAGGATGATTCATGTACGTATATGACGAATACGATCAGAGGATCGTAGAGGATCGCGTCAAGCAGTTCCGCGATCAGACCCGCCGCTACCTGGCGGGCGAACTGACCGGCGAGGAATTCCGCCCGCTGCGTCTGCAGAATGGCCTGTACATCCAGCGCTACGCACCCATGCTGCGAGTGGCCGTGCCTTACGGCCTGCTGTCTTCGAAGCAGGTTCGCAAGCTGGCGCAGATCGCCCGCGACTACGACAAGGGCTACGCGCACATCAGCACCCGCCAGAACGTCCAGTACAACTGGCCGGAACTGGAAGACGTGCCGGAAATCCTCGCCGAGCTGGCCACCGTGCAGATGCACGCGATCCAGACCAGCGGCAACTGCATCCGCAACACCACCACCGACCAGTTCGCCGGCGTCGCCCGCGACGAACTCGTGGACCCGCGCCCCTGGTGCGAGATCATCCGCCAGTGGTCGACCTTCCACCCCGAATTCGCCCACCTGCCGCGCAAGTTCAAGATCGCCGTCAACGGCGCCGTGAGCGACCGCGCCGCCATTGAGGTGCACGACATCGGCCTGGAAGCGGTGAAGAACGAAGCCGGCGAACTGGGCTTCCGTGTTTCCGTCGGCGGCGGCCTGGGCCGTACCCCGATCGTCGGCAGCTTCATCAATGAATTCCTGCCCTGGCAGCACCTGCTGTCGTACCTGGACGCCATCCTGCGCGTGTACAACCGCTATGGCCGTCGGGACAACAAGTACAAGGCGCGCATCAAGATCCTGGTCAAGGCGCTGACCCCGGAAGTCTTCGCCCAGAAGGTCGACGCCGAATGGGCGCACCTCAAGGACGGTCCGAGCACCCTGACCGAGGCCGAACTGCAGCGCGTGGCCGCCCACTTCGTCGACCCGGCGTACCAAGCCTTGGAAGACCAGGACGCCGCCCTCGCCCAGCTGGACGCCGAACACCCCGGCTTCGCCCGCTGGCGCAGCCGCAACACCTTCGCCCACAAGAAGCCCGGCTACGTCGCCGTGACCCTGTCGCTCAAGCCCACCGGCGTGGCGCCTGGCGACATCACCGACAAGCAACTGGACGTGGTCGCCGACCTGGCCGACCGCTACAGCTTCGGCGAAGTGCGCAACAGCCATAACCAGAACATCATCCTCGCCGACGTCGAGCAGGCGCAGCTGTTCACCCTCTGGGGCGAACTGCGCGAGAACGGTTTCGCTACCCCCAACGTGGGCCTGCTGACCGACCTCATCTGCTGCCCGGGCGGCGACTTCTGCTCCCTGGCCAACGCCAAGTCGATCCCGGTGGCCGAAGCCATCCAGCGCCGCTTCGATGACCTGGATTACCTGTTCGACATCGGCGACATCGACCTGAACATCTCCGGCTGCATGAACGCCTGCGGCCACCACCACGTGGGCCACATCGGCATCCTTGGCGTGGACAAGAAGGGCGAGGAGTTCTACCAGGTCTCCCTCGGCGGCAGCGCCAGCCGCGAGGCGAGCCTTGCGCAGATCCTCGGCCCGTCCTTCGCCCAGGAGCAGATGGCCGACGTGATCGAGAAAATCATCAACGTCTACGTGGAACAGCGCACCGAAGAGGAACGCTTCCTCGATACCTACCGTCGCATCGGCATCGACCCCTTCAAGGAGCGCGTATATGCAGCGAATCATTAAGCACCGCGAGGTCGTCGACGACCGCTGGCATCTGCTGCCCAAGGACGCGACCCTCGAAACCGTGCCCAACTGCGACGACGTGATCATCCCGCTGAACCTGTGGCTGGAGCACGGCCCGGCCCTGCGCGGCCGTGACGGCGGCCTGGGCGTGTGGCTGGATGCGGACGAAGAGCCGGAAGCCATCGCCGAGGACCTGGACAAGTTCAAGGTGATCGCCGTGAACTTCCCCGCCTTCACCGACGGCCGCGGCTTCAGCACCGCGCGCCTGCTGCGCGAGCGTTTCGGCTACAAGGGCGAAGTACGCGCCATCGGCGATGTGCTGCGTGACCAGCTGTTCTTCATGCAGAGCTGCGGCTTCGACGCCTACGCCATCCGTGCCGACCGCGACCCGCAGGCCGCGCTGGCGGGCCTGGATGACTTCAGCGAGGTCTACCAGACCTCGGTGACCCAGCCGCAACCGCTGTTCCGTCGCCGCCAGCTCGCCTGATCCGGCCGATATGAAAAAGCCCCGCATCGCGGGGCTTTTTCTTTGGCTCTTCGTAGGAGCGAGCTTGCTCGCGAACCCCAGCTTCAGCGCCGCCGGTAAATCTGTTCGCGAGCAAGCTCGCTCCTACAGGGAAGCCCCACTCAAGCGCGAACGCTCTCCCAGGCGATCTGCGCCAGCTGATCCCGGCAATCGATCAGGTCCACCTTCGTCCGCCCCGCCAGCCAATTGCGCGCATAGTCCTGGCTCGGGCCGATGACCACCGAATTGAACAGCTCCGGCGCAAGCTCCTTGAAGGCGCCGGCTTTGCGGTGCTCAGAGAGCAGACTGGCAATGCGTCGGCCCTGTTGGCGGTTAGCCTCACGCAACGCCTCGCCCACCTCTCCTGCCTCGACCCGGCCGCGGCTGTGCAGGATGAAACGTGCCCACTCCGGGTTGGCCGCCACCCAGTCGACGTAGCTGGTGACGAACAGCTTCACACAAGCCTCCGCGCTCATTCCCTCCTCCAATCCAGCGTCGAGCAGCGCGGCGTATTGGCCGACGCCCGTCAGGTAGAGCGCGCCGATGATGCGTTCCTTGTTGCCATAGTGGTGGTAGAGACTGCCGATGCTGGCGCCGGAGCGGTCGCGGATCATCTCGATGGTGGTGGCGTCCACACCGAATTCGCTGAAGCAGGCCAGCGCAGCCTGAAGAATGTCATCTTTGCGGGAAGGTCGGGCCATGGGGTTCCTGTGGAGAAAAACCGCTCGAACAGAATTCTAGAATATTTTTCTAGAATTAATTTCTAGTCTTCGTATACTGCCTGGGCGCGCATCCATCTTCAATCCGCCTTACCCCGGAGTTGCCATGAGTCAGATGATGCAAATGTACCAGCAGGCCGGCCCCGCGCAGTTCAGCGCCATGATCGGCCAGGTCGCCCCCTATTTCGCCAGCATCGCCCCGCAGTTCGTCGAGCTGCGCCCAGGCTATGCGGAAGTGACGTTCCCCAAGCGCCGCGAAGTGCTCAACCACATCGGCACCGTGCATGCCATCGCCCTGTGCAACGCCGCCGAGCTGGCCGCCGGAACCATGACCGACGTGTCGATCCCCAAGGGCCGCCGCTGGATTCCCCGCGGCATGACCGTGGAATACCTGGCCAAGGCCGAGGGTGACGTCCGCGCCGTGGCCGACGGCCGCGCGATCGACTGGAACCAGGAAGGCGATGTCGTCGTCCCGGTGCTCGCCTATGTCGGTGACAAAAAGGTCTTCCGCGCCGACATCACCATGTACGTCAGCCAGGCCTGAGGGACCGCGCCATGATCACCCCGCTCCCCCGCCCGCTGGACAACGGCAACGGCCACAGCCTCTCCAGCCACTGGTACTATCCGCCCGGCGAAGCTCGCGGAGCGGTGCTGATCGTCCCCGCCATGGGCGTCGAACAGCGCTTCTACGCGGCCTTCGCCCACTGGCTGGCCGAGCGCGGTTTCCTCGCCGTGACCTTCGACTACACCGGCATGGGCAAGTCCCGCACCGGCCATCTGCGCGACCTGGATATCGACATACTGGCCTGGGGCAACCACGACTGCAGCGCCATGCTCGACGCGGTGGTCGAGGCCGCCGGCGAATTGCCGGTGTACTGGATAGGCCACAGCCTCGGCGGGCAGATCCTGCCCTTCGTGCGCGGCACCGAGCGCATCCACCGTGCCTTCACCATCGCCACCGGCAGCGGCTATTGGCGCGAGAACACCAAGGGCCTGCGGCACAAGGCCTGGCTGCTCTGGTACCTGCTGGCACCAACCATCACGCCCGTGTTCGGCTACTTCCCCGGCAAGCGCCTGGGCGTGGTCGGCGACCTGCCGCGCGGCGTGATCGAACAATGGCGGCGCTGGTGCCTGAATCCCGAGTACTCGGTGGGCGCAGAAGGCGGCGCGGTGCGCGAGGCCTATTCCTCGGTGCGCACCCCCATCACCTCGATCTCCTTCACCGACGACGAGATGATGTCCGGGCGCAACACCGAATCGCTCCACGGTTTCTACCGGGGCTCGCCGAAGTCGCTGAAGCGAATTGCGCCGCAAGACATTGGCGTGAAGCGTATCGGCCACTTTGGCTTCTTCCGCAGCCAGTTCGCCGATTCATTGTGGGCGGATTACCTGCTGCCGGACCTGGGTTGAAGCAACCGCTCTGGTCAGCAAAACAAGGCGTCCCGCGGTTAGCGAACCAGCTCTCCGCTGGACCTTCTGATCTCGTCGATATGGAAACCCAGCCTCGACGACCTTCCCACGAGCAGATACGGAGCACTCTCGGGCAAGGCTTCGAACTGCGCTGGGTCCACACAGAGATAATCGGGCCAGCCGACACGTAGCACCGGCCCTTCGAGCCGGTAGTTGCAAGCCCGCCGACTGTGGACGCGCTCTTTCGTCAACACAGTCTCGATCTGCGTCGAACGTCCAATCCAGCACGAATACAGATCGCCAGCCCCCCGTACCAATCCTAGCCATACAACGAAGTACAGCATCAGCGGCACGCCCAGGATCGCCAGCCATTTGCGCCAGAAGGAGTTCTCGTCCTTCAGGGGAATTCGCCCCAGCGCCAGGTTCACATAGAAGATAAGCGTCACGATTGCAGTGACGGCGGCGGCAATGTAGGTGCCGTTGGAACGCCAAAAGAGATTGGGCACAAAATCGGTGATCGCGCCGTAACCGAACATGCCCAGCGCGAAGTACATGCAGGACACCCAGGCCAGCCGCTCTTTTGAGGGGCTCTCGCTGCCGATAAACGCTGCCTTCCAGCTCATCCCGAGGCCTCCCTGCCCCAGAAGAACAAAGGAGCCCATTGCGGGCCCCTTCGAGTTTCGTCAGTCCAGATTCACCAACACCCGACCGACCAGCTTGCCGGCGAGGATCTGGTGTATAGCGGCCGGCAGGTCGTCGAGCTTGACCTCGCGCACTGCGGCTTCGAGGTTGTCGAGCTTCCACTGCAGGGACAGCTTGTCCCACATGGAAGCCTTGACCACCAGCGGCAGCTCCACCGAGTCCACGCCCAGCAGGTTCACACCGCGCAGGATGAACGGCAGCACGGTGGCCTTGAAGGCGGCGCCGGCGGTCAGGCCGCAGCAGGCGACGCTGCCGCCGTACTGCAGCGACTTGACCACGTTGAAAAGGATGTCGCCACCCACGGTGTCCACAGCGCCGGCCCACTGCTCGCGCAGCAATGGCTTGTCGACGCCATCGGAGACGGTGGCGCGGTCGAGTATCTGCCGCGCACCGAGGCGGTTCAGCAGCTCGGCCTGTTCCAGCTTGCCGGTAGCGGCAGCTACCGTGTAGCCCAGTTGCCCCAGCAGCATCACTGCGATGCTACCCACGCCGCCGGTGGCGCCAGTGACCAGGATCGGTCCGGCGGACGGCGTGACGCCGGCGCGCTCCAGCTTGTCGACGCAAAGGGCGGCGGTCAGGCCAGCGGTGCCGAGGATCATCGACTCGCGCAGCGAAAGGCCCTGCGGGCGCTTGATCAGCCAGGCCGCAGGCACGCGGATGTACTGGCCGAAGCCGCCCGGCGTGTTCATGCCCAGGTCATAGCCGGTGACGATGACTTCATCGCCCGCAGCGAACTCGCCCACCGAAGACTCTTCCACCACGCCGGCGGCGTCGATGCCGGGGGTATGCGGGTATTTGCGGGTCACGCCACGGTTGCCGCTGGCGGACAGCGCATCCTTGTAGTTCAGCGACGAATACTTCACCCGCACCAGCACTTCACCCGCCGGCAGATCGGCAACCTGCCGCTCGGCCACCTGCAGGTCATACACGCCATGCGCGCTCTCCGTGACCCACAACGCCTTGAATGCACTCATCTCGACCCTCCTCTTTCGAATATGGAACGGGCGCGATCCCGGCGCCCGACGACAATCATTGCCAGAAGAGTCACTGCCAGAAGCGGCTGCGGCCCAGGCGATCCCACCAGGTCACCAGCACGCGATCGATCACGCCGCTGACGCCCACGCCGAAACGCTCCTGGATGGACTTCTTCTGCACATAACTGAGCTGGTAGACATCCGCCTCGCGGGCACGTTCGGCCAGGTACTCGTCACTGGTCTTGAGTTCGTCGACCAGCTTCTTGCCCAGCGCCGCCTGGCCCAGCCAGACCTCGCCGGTGGCGATCTCGTCGATGGCCAGTTGTGGACGGTAGTGAACGACGAAGCGCTTGAACAGCTCGTGGGTGGTTTCCAGGTCTTCCTGGAACTTCTCCCGGCCCTTGTCGGTGTTCTCGCCGAACACGGTCAGGGTGCGCTTGTACTCGCCGGCGGTGAGCACTTCGAAATCGATGTCGTGCTTCTTCAGCAGGCGGTTGACGTTGGGCAACTGCGCCACCACGCCAATGGAACCCAGAATGGCGAAGGGTGCGGACAGGATGCGCTCGCCGATGCAGGCCATCATGTAGCCGCCGCTGGCTGCGACCTTGTCCACGCAGACGGTCAGCGGTACGCCAGCCTGACGTATGCGCGCCAGCTGGGAAGCGGCCAGTCCATAGCCATGCACCATGCCGCCGCCGCTCTCCAGGCGCAGCACCACTTCATCGCGCGGGGTCGCGAGGGTCAGCAGCGCGGTCACTTCATGGCGCAGCTGCTCGGTGGCGGATGCCTTGATGTCGCCATCGAAGTCGAGCACGTAGACGCGATTCTTCTCGCCGCCCTTCTTCTTTTTCGCGTCCTTCAGGCTTTTCGCCTCGGATTTGCGCAGGGCCTTGAGCTTGGCCTTTTCCAATACGCTATGTTGCAGGCGCTCGCGCAGTTCCTTGTAGAAGTCGTTGAGCTTGTGCACCTCCAGGTGCCCGCTGCCGCCGCGACGGCCACGGCCGCGCAACGCGGCGACCAGCACCAGGACGATGACGATGGCCACCACCACGGTGAAGGTCTTGGCCAGGAAACCCGCGTAATCCGCTAGAAACTCCACTCACATCCCCTTTTACAATTCTGGTCGAGCCCGCCAGGCGAGCGCAGCGAATCCCGCAAGCATACCCACGCCGCAGGCCCGCCACCAGCGCTGGCAAACCGCTGCATCAGTCCAGCGAATGCCATTCAAACAAGCGTATGTTTTTTCGTTGACAGCCCCAGGTGATCCTCATAACCTCGCCGGAACTTTCAGCCCTGCCGGGATACTGCGCGTGGGAAGCATCTACCTGATTCGACATGGCCAGGCTTCATTCGGCGCCGACGACTACGATGTGCTCTCGGCCACCGGCGTACGCCAGGCGGAAATCCTCGGCGAGCACCTGGCCAGCCTGGGCCTGCGCTTTGACCGCTGCGTCGCCGGCGACCTGCGTCGGCAGCGCCACACGGCCGAAGCGGTGATGGGGCGGCTGAACGAAGCCGGGATCGAAACCCCATCCCTTGAGATCGATTCCGCCTTCAACGAATTCGAAGCCGACGCGGTGATCCGCGCGCACCTGCCGGACCTGCTGGAGATCGAGCCGCAGGCGCTGCACATCATGCGCAACGCCGCCGACCACCGCGCCGAGTTCCAGCGCCTGTTTTCCACAGTGATCGCCCGCTGGGTTTCCGGCGACCATGACAAGGACGGCCTGGTCAGTTGGGCAGAATTCCTCGACACCGTGCACGGCGGCCTCAAGCGCCTGCTGGAGTCGGCCAGCGGCAAGGATAATATCGGTGTCTTCACCTCCGGCGGCACCATCACCGCGGTGCTCCAGCAGGTGACCGGCATCCCGGCGCTGAACGCCTTCGAGCTCAACTGGCAGATCGTCAACACCTCGCTCAACCGCCTGAAGTTCCGCGGCAGCGAAGTGGCCCTGGCTTCCTTCAACAGTCACGTGCATCTGGAACTGTTGAGGGCGCCGGAACTCATCACCTATCGTTGAGTGCCGGCCCATTGCGACGCAAGCGTCGCGCGAGAAAACCTAGAAAAGGAATAGAACCATGAGTGTTGCTGACATCGTTTCCACCATGAAGAGCAAGTTCAACGCCAGCGCGGCCGCCGGTCTGGATCTGGTGTTCCAGTTCAACATCGAAGACGGCGACAACCACTACCTGGTCGTCAAGGACGGCACCTGCGAAGTCGTACAGGGCGACGCCGAGTCCCCCAACGTCACCCTGATCATGGACAGCGAAACCCTCAAGGGCATCACCAGCGGCGAAACCGACGGCATGCAGGCCTTCATGGCCGGCAAGCTGCGCGCCGAAGGCGACATGATGCTGGCGATGAAGCTGGGCGAACTGTTCCCGGTCTGATCCGAGGAAAACCTGCCCACGCAACGCGAAGAACCGGAGTCCATGGCTCCGGTTTTTTTATGCCCGCGCTCCGCTGCAAGGCCCGGATCAGGCAGCCTGATCGGGGCCCAACACGAACGCCAATAACGGCTCCGGCCGCTTGTGACGGGCAGAGGCGGACATTAGATTAGCCAATGATCACCCGGCGCCATCATAGCTTTGCCTGATCCTGCAAGGCGTCACGCCGGCCTGCGCGCACCTCGCCAGGAGCCCTGAGGCCCTCGTGAGGACGACTCGTACAAGCTCGTATAAGAAAGGGACCAGCATGTCGTTGACCGACCAGACCATCCGCTCCCGCGAAGGCGAAGAACTCGATGCCGCCGTGATCGACGGCTACCTCAAGGACCACATCCCCGGCTTGAAGGGTCAGCCGCGCATCAGCCAGTTCCCCGGCGGCGCCTCGAACCTGACCTACCTGATCCAGTACGACAACCAGGAACTGGTCCTGCGCCGCCCGCCGTTCGGCAAGAAGGCCAAGTCCGCCCACGACATGGGCCGCGAATTCCGCATCCTGAACCAGCTCAAGGACGGCTTCCCCTACTGCCCCAAGGCGTACACCTATTGCACCGACGAATCGGTGATCGGTGCCGAGTTCTACGTCATGGAGCGGGTCAACGGCATCATCCTGCGCAGCGACCTGCCCAAGGAGCTGAACCTCGACGCCGAGAAGACCACCGCCCTGTGCAAGAGCTTCATCGACAAGTTCGTCGACCTGCACAACGTCGATTACAACGCCTGCGGCCTGGGTGACCTCGGCAAGCCCGAGGGCTATGTGCAGCGCCAGATCGGCGGCTGGATCGATCGCTACGAGAAGTCGCTGACCCCCGACGCGCCGGCCTGGGAACAGGTGAAGGTATGGCTGCGCGAGAAGATGCCGGCCGACCACCACAAGCCGGGCATCGTGCATAACGACTACCGCTTCGACAACGTCATCCTCGACCCGAACAACCCGATGCAGATCATCGGCGTGCTCGACTGGGAGATGACCACCCTCGGCGACCCGCTGATGGACCTGGGCAACACCCTCGCCTACTGGATCCAGGCAGACGATCCGCAGCCGATGCAGATGCTGCGCCGCCAGCCCAGCCACGAGCCGGGCATGCTGACCCGCCAGCAGTTCGCCGACTACTACGCCGAACGCGCCGGCATCCAGATCGACAACCTCGATTACTACTACACCTACGGCCTGTTCCGCCTGGCCGGCATCATGCAGCAGATCTACTACCGCTTCTTCCACGGCCAGACCCAGGACAAGCGCTTCGCCACCTTCATCCACGCCAACAAGCTGCTGGAACAGGTGAGCCTGCAGGTCATCGGCAAGTCCCGCCTGTAAGAGTCGACTGTCGACCTGGCGAGCTAGAGCCGTACAAGGCGGAAGCCGGACGAAGAGCGGAGTTTACCGATTGTAAATGAGCATCTGAGTCCGGCTTCCAACGCAGTACGGCCGACGCGCAGCCGGTCGCCAGCCGACTCTTGCGGCCCAAAACAAGGAGAATTTCCATGTCCAAGACCCAACTGTTCGACCTCGACGGCAAGATCGCCTTCGTCTCCGGCGCCAGCCGCGGCATCGGCGAAGCCATCGCCAAGCTGCTGGCCCAACAGGGCGCCCACGTGATCGTCTCCAGCCGCAAGATCGATGGCTGCCAGGCCGTGGCTGACGACATAGTCGCCGCCGGCGGCAAGGCCACTGCGATCGCCTGCCACATCGGCGAGATGGAGCAGATCCAGGCCGTCTTCGCACAGATCCGCGAGCAGTTCGGCCGCCTGGACATCCTGGTCAACAACGCCGCCACCAACCCGCAGTTCTGCAACGTGCTGGACACCGACCTGTCGGCCTTCCAGAAGACCGTGGACGTGAACATCCGCGGCTACTACTTCATGTCCATCGAAGGCGGCAAGCTGATGAAGGCCAACGGCGGCGGCAGCATCATCAACGTCGCTTCGGTCAACGGTGTCACCCCGGGCGAGTTCCAGGGCATCTACTCGGTGACCAAGGCCGCGGTGATCAGCATGACCAAGGTCTTCGCCAAGGAATGCGCGCAGTTCGGCATCCGCTGCAACGCCCTGCTGCCGGGCCTGACCGACACCAAGTTCGCCTCGGCGCTGGTGAGCAACGACGCCATCCGCAACGTCGCCCTGCAGCGCATCCCGCTCAAGCGCGTGGCCGACCCGAGCGAAATGGCCGGCGCCGTGCTGTACCTCGCCAGCGATGCGTCCAGCTACACCACCGGCGTGACGCTGAACGTGGACGGCGGTTTCCTCGCCTAAGCGCTGGCGTGGTGACGAAAAAGGGAGCCGATGGGCTCCCTTTTTCTTTGGCAAGGATTGGGCTTTTCATAGGAGCGAGCTTGCTCGCGAACCGCACGGCAACTCCAGCGTGAAGCAGGTTCGCGAGCAAGCTCGCTCCTACAAGGTCACTGCCACTCCTTCAGGGCCTGGTTCGCCGCCGCATTCATCGGTTCGGCGGTCAGCCCGCCGGCCCCATAGCGCACCGCGAACACGGCCTGGTCGGCCATCGGCAGATAGTTCACCCGGCCCGTCTTGGGCACGAAGGTCAGCAGGTCATGCTGGCCGTCGCGCAGCCAGCGCCACAGGTCGATGCCCGGCACGTCATCCGCCAGTGCCACCTTGCGCCCCTGGCTCTGCTGCTCCACGGCCAGAAAGCGGCCGCTGAGATCCTGCAGGCGGTAGCCCGGCGCCATCCCGATCAGCCGCGCCAGCCCCTTCCACTCCAGCACGCGCGCATCCAGCTGCCAGAGGTCGCCGGCCAGCTCCACGCGGCGCTCCTGATCGCCCTGGAGTAGGGTTACCTCGAAGCGTTGGTCAGCGATCTTATGGAAGCTCAGCGTTGCCAGCGGGCGCTCTGCCGGCAGCGGGTCGTAGCTGCGCAGGTCCCAGGCGACCAACGCCACCAGCACGGCGACGGCCACGAACAGCATTCCCGCCGTACCGCGCAACCAACCGAGGAACCAGTGGCGGTCGAACAGAATGCGGGCGGCTACCATCAGGGCCAACAACGCCAAGAAGGCAACGACCCAGGCCAGACCGTCGTACTGCATCGAATGATTTCCTTCCTCGTAGAAATGCCGGCATTATGCGCACCGCATACCTGCGCGGCCAGCCAGACCGTCGCAGCTTTCGGGCCCGTTAACGTTTCCTATGCCGCCGCTCTTTACAAAAGAGCGGCGCCGCGGGCTCCTGATCAAGGCTGACCCAATGCCCTTCGAACTCGTCGTAGACCCAACCACCCTCGTCATTCTCGCCGGCGTCGCCTTTCTCGCCGGTTTCATCGATGCCATCGCCGGCGGCGGCGGCCTGCTCACCATCCCTGCCCTGCTCACTGCCGGCGTCCCGCCGCACCTGGCGCTGGGCACCAACAAGCTGAGCTCGACCTTTGGCGCCGCGGTGGCCAGCTACACCTTCTACCGGCGCAAACTGTTCCAGCCGCGCCAGTGGCGCAACGGCATCATCGCCACAGCCATCGGCGCGGCGCTTGGCGCCTGGGCCGCGCACCTGATGCCGGCGGAATGGCTCAACCGCATGCTGCCGATAGTGGTGTTCGGCTGCGGCCTCTACCTGCTCTTCGGCAAGACGCCCGAAGCGCCGTTGGACGCCACCCCCCGTATCGCCCAGCATCGCCAGTGGCCGCAGGGCCTGGGCCTGGGCTTCTATGACGGCGTGGCGGGCCCCGGTACCGGTGCCTTCTGGACGGTCAGTTCCCTGCTGATGTACCCGCTCGACCTGGTCCGCGCCAGCGGCGTGGCGCGCAGCATGAACTTCGTCAGCAATATCGTCGCACTGGCGGTATTCATCGCTTCGGGCCAGGTGGTCTGGCTGATGGGCCTGTGCATGGGCAGTTCACTGATGATCGGCGCGTACTTCGGCGCGCGCACGGCGATTGGCGGCGGCGCCCAGTTCATCCGTCCGGTATTCATCCTGGTGGTACTTGCATTGACTGTGCGCCTGGCCTGGCAGCACTGGTTCAGCGCCGCGGCCTGAGCAAGGCCGGAGCGGCGCCTGGGTTCAGGCGCCGCCGGGCAGGACAGGATCGGGACGGCCGGCGCGGCGCGCCAGGTAGACCTCGATCAGGTAGCGGGCAATGGAGCGCTCGGCTGGCAGGCGCGGCAGCTCGTCGACGTGGAACCAGCGGGCATCCTCGATCTCGTCCGGCTGCATGACGATTTCGCCGCTGACGTACTCGGCGTGGTAGCCGAACATCAGCGAATGCGGGAACGGCCAAGGCTGGCTGCCCATGTAGCGGATATTGCCGATCTCGACGCCCACCTCTTCGCGCACCTCGCGCGCGACGCAGTGCTCCACCGACTCGCCCGGCTCGACGAAGCCGGCCAGGGTGCTGTACATCCCCGGCACGAAGCGCGGCGAACGCGCCAGCAGCACTTCATCGCCACGGGTCACCAGCACGATCATGCTCGGCGACAACAGCGGGTAGCGCTGGATACCGCAGCTCTCGCAGTGCATGGCACGGTCGCGGGGCATGCGCAGGCTTGGCTGGCCGCAACTGCCGCAGAAGCGGTTCTGCCGCCACCAGATACCGATCTGGCTGGCGAAGCCAAGCATGGCGAAGATGTCTTCCTCAGCCTGCATCATGAACTGGCGCAGGCCGATCCAGCTGGCGCCCTCCAATGGATCAGTGCCGTCGATTTCCAGCAGGTACACCGGCTCGCCGTCGAACTGGCCGACAGCGTGCTCGGAAAGCACCGAAAGGTCCTGGCGCTTGAGCCAGTCGCGGGGGAACAGCACGCCGTTGCTGTCGGCGAGGAACTGCTGCTGGCAGTGGGCGAGCGCCCAGCCACCGTTCGCCGCGACCTCGAACATCGAGGATTCCCAGCGTCCGGTACGCATCAGGCTGCCACCGTCAGGCCCAGGGCCTTGACGCTCTCGCTGGCGACGTCCAGGACGTCAGGTTGGCCTTCAGGCCGCATCATGGCTCCCCCTTCCAGGTAGTACTCCAGGCCGGTCAGCGCATCCGCCAGGGTTTCCAGCATCTGCTCGGACGGCATCTGGGTCGTCTCGATCATCTGCCCCTGAATGTAATCGGCGCAGGCGCCCACGAGCAATGCCGCACGCTCCTGGCCGAGGAACCACAGGCCGCCGCGCACCGCCTGCAGGCTGATCGGGACATTGGCCAGGTGCAGCTTGTCGCCGTTGGATTCCAGGTACGCAGTGATCGCGCGCTTGGCCAGCGCCAGGCCGGCCTGGGCCTCGTCGATCACCACGATGCGCGCTTCGGCGAGCTGGTGCACGGCGAAGGAGTCGTCCTCTCCCATCGGCGCCGGACGCGCGCTCATGCGCTCGCCACGCTCCAGGTTGCCGACCATGCTCTCGACGTACAGCAGCGCGTCTGCCAGCGCGTTGAGCGCCGCAGGTTCATCCACTGCGCCCTTGGCGACCCAACCGGCGACGACACCATGCTGGTGCTGCAGCGAAGTGGCGGCGGAGTTCAGGCCGACCATACCAAGGGTCTTGGCCAGCTTGCCCAGCTGGGTGTGCAGGATGCCCAGGGCATCGGCCTGGGACACGCCTCGCTCGATCAGGTCGAGCTGGTCCTTCACTGCGGTGAGTTCCTCGCGGATCGCCACCGACAGCGAGCGCATCACCGACTGGCCGGGGCCGGACAGGCGCTGCGATTCGTCTTCGAGCAGGTGATCGGTGAACGGCAGCGGTGCCAGGCCAAATACCTGGCGCAATTCGGTAGCGCGTACGCCGCTGGTGTCAGCCAGGGTGGTGAGATACAGCAGCTCCTTGAGCAACTGGCGCGGCGCTTCGTATTGCGGGTTGGCAATCAGTTGCTTGAGTTCGCGGTCCAGCCGCGCGAACACCTGCTTGCGCGTCTTGCGCGGCAGCATCTGCGCGTCCACCAGGGCTTCCAGCGCGCCGGCGCCGACCCAGCACAGGCGGGTGCGCGCGGCGCTGCCCAGCAACACGTCGAGCTTGCCCAGTGCGCGGCCCATGAGCTTGAGGCTGGGGTAGAGATTCTGTTCGCGGATCAGCCCCACCAGACCGACCTGGTACATCTGCCGCAGGCGACGGACTTCGCGGGCCGGGTCTTCCACCTGCGGTGCGGTGACGGCGCGTAGCGGGCGCGGCAGATCCAGGCGCGCACTGAAGAAGAAGCTCTCCGGCAGCGCGGGCTGGCCGGCGGCCTGGCGCACGTCATTGATCGCCGGCAGTAGCAGCTCGGGGATTTCCTGGCGGTGTGCTTCGAGGTTTTCCAGGTAGCGACGCAGCACATAGAGCGCATTGCCGAGCGCGGCCAGTTGGCCGTCGCGGTCCTCGCTGACCCCGGTGGGAATGTCCGTGGCCAGGTCCAGCGCTTCCTGTGCCAGCAACTCGGCACCGGCCAGCTCGATGAGATTGAGCGTGCCGCGAATCTGGCTCAGGCAATCGACGGAATGTTGCAGCAGGCTGCCGTTCTGGCGCTCGGCGATGAAGTGCTCGAGATTCTGCTCGGCTTCCTCCATCGTGGCGAACAGCTCGTCGCGGACCAGACTGAGGGACGTGGCTCCAGTAACCATCGGCCTAGTGCGCCTCCTGCGCGCAAGAAGAGTGGACGGACATCAATCGGCGAACTCGGGGGTCTTCTTGCTCATGTGCGCCATCATGGCGGCCTGCAGGTCGGCAGACTGCAGCATCGCGGCGTTCCAGGTGGCGATGTATTCCAGTCCGTCCTCGACACGGTGGTCGCGGGCATAGCCGATCATTTCCTTTGTGCCGCGGATGGCGATCGGCGACTTGGCGGCGATCTGCCGGGCCAGCTCCATCACGCCATCGAACAGCGCGGCATGGTCGGCGTAGACGCTGTTGACCAGGCCGATGCGCTGCGCTTCCTCGGCGTTGACGTTACGCCCGGTGTAGGCCAGCTCACGCATGATGCCATCGCCGATCAGGCGCGGCAGGCGTTGCAAGGTGCCGACATCGGCCGCCATGCCCATGTCGATTTCCTTGATGGAGAACTGCGCGTCCGCGCTGCAGTAGCGCATGTCGCAGGCAGAGATCAGGTCGATGCCGCCGCCGATGCAGTAGCCCTGGATCGCCGCAAGCACCGGCTTGCTGCACTTGTCCACGGCGTTGAAGGAGCCTTGCAGTTGCAGGATGGTCTTGCGCAATGCGCGGGCGTTGCGGCCGACGTCCTTGCCCAGGTGGCTGGCGGCCTGGGCCAGCAGGGCGAGATCGATACCGGCGGAGAAGTGCTTGCCGGAGCCGCTGAGGACGACAACACGGACCTCATCCGTTTCATCGGCCCACTGGAAGATATCGATGATTTCTTTCCAGAAATCGGCATTCATCGCGTTGAGCTTTTCCGGACGGTTGATCTGCACATGGGCGATCTTGTCCGCCAGTTCAACGCGGAAGGCTTTGTATTCAGTCACGGGAGATGTCCTCGGGAATGCCCTGCTTCTCGTCTGGGGGCGGCGCGCTGCCGCCGGAGCCCGGGCCAACAGTTCTTATGGGTGCGGCTTACAGATTTTTGGCATCGCGCCACTATAACAAGGCAAGACCAAAAGTCGATGCCGCGGTCTGTGACACAGACCACGGCATCGGGCGTGAATTCGCTCGCAATACGCTCACCAACTGCTTGATCTGGCAGGAAGGTGGTCGCCGCGACAATCAGTCGCCAGCAGCCAGCGGCAACCCCTGCGCACGGTTGCGGTACTGGCGCCAGGTGTACATCGGGATACCGGCCATGAACACCAGGAAGCCCCAGAAGATTGCCTGCTCGCCGGTGCCATACAACGCCCAAAGTGAATAGAGGAAGCCCAGGCAACCGATCGCCAGCACCTGCGGCCGCGAGCGCGGCGAGAAGGAGTCCGGCTTGGTCGCCAGCAGTTGCAGTAGCGCGGCGGTGCAGAAGGCATAGGGCACGACACCGGTCATGGTGCCCAGCAGGATGATGACGTTGAACACCTCCACCAACTCGCCATGGCCGTCGACCATCACCAGCGCCGTCACCAGCAGCCCGGAGGACAGCAGGCCATTGGCCGGCGCGCCATTCTTATTGAGCTTGCCCAGGGATTCGGGAAACAACCCATCGCGAGCCGGCGCCACCGGAATCTGTCCCTGCAGCAGCACCCAGCCGTTGAGCGCCCCCAGGCAAGCGATCACCGCGCCGCCGGCGACCAGGTAGTAACCCCAGTTGCCCAGCAGGATGCGCGCGGCATCGGCGAAGGGTGAAGTGGACTTGGCCAGCACTTCCGGCGGCATCAGGCCCTGCACGGCGGTGATCGACAGGATGTACACCGCAGCGGCGGCCAGGGTGCCGAACAGCGTGGCGCGCGGGATGGTCTTCTTCGGGTCGCGCACGTCGTCCGCCGGCACGGTGGCCGATTCCAGACCGATGAAGGACCACAGCGTCAGCGCCGCCGTGGTGGCGATCGCCTGGGCATAGCCCATGTTCGGCAGTTCGCTGGGCGCCGGGATGGTCAGGTAGTCAGGGTTGAAGTGGAACCAGCCAAGGATGCCTACCAGCAGCAGCGGGATCAGCTTGAGCGCGGTCAGGCAGTTCTGCACCACGGCGAAGGCAGTGATGCCGCGCAGATTGATCAGGGTGCACAGCCAGATGGCGCCGATGGCCGTGGCGACCATCAGCAGCGGGTCGGCCAGCGCCGGTATGAACACTCGCAGGTAGCCCACCAGCGTGACGGCGATGGCGGCGTTGCCGATCCACGCGGCTTTCCAGTACGTCCACGCACAGAGATAGCCGGCGAAGCTGCCGAAGCCATCGCGGGTATAGGCGTAAGGCCCGCCAGCACCGGGATTGAGCCGCGCTAGCCGAGCGAAGGTGAAGGCCAGGATCACCGCCCCGGTACTCGACACCAGCCAGCCGAACAGGCTGAGCCCACCGAACGCCGCCAGGCTCGAGGGCAACAGGAAGACCCCTGACCCGACCATGTTGCCGACCACCAGCGCAGTGCAGCTCCAGAACCCCATGCTGCCCTTTTTCGCTTCCGCCATCTGCGCTCCTTAGAAGCCGAGATCCGTATTTTCGTTGTATCGACCTGCCCTCGGAAAAGACGCAGAGCGGCGATCTGTCCTACAGGGTAGACAGCGCCGGGCAAAGGAGGAAACCGTTTTGCAGGACGAGACCGCTCGTTTCGAGCGATTTCGCCCTGCGCGGTCAATACCGTTGCAGAAATTCCGCCGCTCAGGCGGAGCCGAACTGGCGCCTGCCGATCTCGTAGAGCTGCTCGAACTGCAACGACGACATCGGCTTGGCGAACAGGTAACCCTGCCCTTCGGTGCAGCGCTCGGCGCGCAAACGGTCGCGCTGGGCGGAGGTTTCGATGCCCTCGGCGATGGTCTCCAGGTCGAAGCTGCGGGCCATGTCGAGGATCGCGCGGATCACCGACAGGTCCTGCTGTGTCTCCAGCATGCCGATCACGAAGGTGCGGTCGATCTTGATGCGGCTCAGCGGGTAGGTCTTGAGCAGGCTGAGGGAGGCGTAGCCGGTGCCGAAGTCGTCGAATGCGATGCCGACCCCATAGGAACGCAGGCTCTGCAGGGTACTGAGCACGCTGTCGTCGTGATTGAGCACGATGTTCTCGGTGATCTCCAGCTCCAGCGCTTCCGCCGGCAGGCCGTGGCGTTCCAGTGCTTCAAGCACCTGGGTGACCAGGTTGCCCATGCGGAACTGGGCGCCGAACAGGTTCACCCCCATGCGCAGGTCCGGAGCACCGTTGCGCCGCCAGTAGGCAGCCTGGGCGCAGGCTTCATCCAGTATCCAGGCGCCGACGATGGCCGCCAGCGGCCCGCACTCCAGCGATGGCAGGAAAGCTGCCGGCGACAGCAGGCCGCGCTGCGGATGCTGCCAGCGGATCAGTGCCTCGGCCCCGCGCAGGGAACCGTCGCGCAGGCTGACCTGAGGCTGGTAGAACAGCAGGAACTCGCCATTGGCCACGGCACGATGCAACTCCATGCCATACAGATGCCGTGCCGCCGCTTCCATCTTCAGCGCCGGAAGGAACACGAAGGCGTGACTGCGGCCGCTACTCTTGGCCTTGAACAGCGCAAGATCGGCGTCGCCCACCAGATCCAGCGCTTCCTGGGCATGCAAGGGCGCCAGCGCCACCCCGCAGCTGGCGGCCACTCGCACTTCATGGGCATCGATGACGATGGGCTCGGCGATACTGGCTATCACGGCCTGGGCCAAGCGCATGGCGTGCTCCGGCGAAAGCAGGTTGGGCTCGAGGATGGCGAATTCGTCTCCGCCGATTCGCGCGACCGTGGCGTCCGCAGTGGCCAGCCGGTCCAGTCGTTCGGCCACCTGCCGCAGGATGCCGTCCCCCACGGCATGGCCAAGAGAATCATTGACGTCCTTGAAACCGTCCAGGTCGATCATCAGCACCGCCGCCGGCCGGGACTGCACCAGCACCTCCTCGGTGCGCCGGTAGAACTGGCCGCGATTGGCCAGTCCGGTGAGCACGTCGACGCAGGCCAACTGGCGCAACGCTTCTTCTTCCCGATGGCGAGCGGTGAGGTCCTTGAGCACAGCCTCGAACTTGAGTTTGCCCCGCTCCGACCAACTGAACAGGGTCAGGCCGAGGGACACTTCCGAGCCATCCTTGCGCAAACCGGTGATTTCTCCCGGCACGGCCATGCCGTCCAGGGAGGTGGCATCGCTTGCCCCACTGATCAGACTGCGAAAGGACTGGCGGCTGCGCTCGGGCAACAGCAGTTCAAAAGCCTGTCCGCTGCCCTCGGCGAGATCATAGCCAAACAGGTTGGCGGCGGCCTCGTTCCAGGCGCCGATCTCACCCCAGCAGTCGAACCACACGACCGGCGTCGGCGACGTGCCGGCATACTCCTCGAACAGCGGCCGAGTGCGCGCCGAGGCGACCTCGATACGCCTGAGCTCGAGGCGGTCGGCAGCCATTCGCGCCAGCTCCTTCAAGCGCTCGCAGTCATCCCGACTGAAGTCTTCATGGGGCTGGCTATCGATGATGCACAGGGCGCCCAGGGGCTGACCTTCCACTGACAGCAGCGGCACCCCGGCATAGAAGCGCACGCCATTGACCGCGGTCACCAGGGGGTTGTCATGGAAGCGCTCATCGCGGCTGGCATCGCCCACCACCATCACGCCGTCCTGGGCGATGGCATGGGCGCAGAAGGACACGTCGCGCCCCATGTCCACTTCGCCGATACCGGTGGCGGCGGCGAAGAACACATGGTCACTGCCGATCATGTTCACCGCCGCGACCGGCATACCGAACATGCGCACAGCAATCTGCACCACCGGGTCGAGGCTCGGCAGCAGGTTTTCGTCGTCGAATCCGTAATCGGAGAGCGCTGTCAGGCGCTCGCTTTCGTTCGGCAACGTCACGGGACAACGCATGGGGGAAACCTCCCTTTTTCCTCATTTCTCCCTTTACCGATGCGCAGAAGAATAGTTCCACTTTTCAAAAATGGACGTCGGCCCACGAGCGCAGGGGCCGAGCGGTCATTTGCAGCACTCCACGGTGTAGCGTTTTTCTCCCTCGACCTCACGTATCTGCAGTCCATGGACGTCGGAGTCAAAACCGGGGAAGTTGCGCTCGAAACTCTGCGCGAAGGCCAGGTAGTCGAGTATCGAGCGGGTGGATTCGGTGAACCGCTCCCCTGGCATGATCAGCGGTATACCTGGCGGATATGGCACCAGCATCACCGCTGCGACGCGACCTTCCAACCGATCGATAGGCACCGCCTCGACTTCGCCGCGCACCAGCTGCGCATAGGCATCCGCCGGGCGCATGGCGATTTCCGGGAGCACCGTGTACATGCGTTTCATCGCCTTGGCGGTGGCATGGTCCCGGTAGCAGCGGTGCAACTCGTCGCACAGGTCGCGCAGGCCCATGCCCGCATATCGCGCGCCTCCCGCCTGGGCAACGCTGGGCAGCGCGTCCGCCAGCGGCTGGTTGGCATCGTAGCTGCGCTTGAACTCCAGCAACTCGGTGACCAGGGTGCTCCACTTGCCCTTGGTCACGCCCATGGAGAACAGTACCAGGAAGGAGTAGAGCCCGGTTTTCTCCACCACCAGCCCTCGCTCCCAGAGGAAGCGGCTGACCACCGCAGCGGGAATCCCGCGCGAATCGAGGCGCCCGCCGGCGGTAAGGCCCGGCGTGGCCAGCGTGACCTTGATCGGGTCGAGCAGCACGTAGTCTTCCACCGCGTCGCCGAAGCCATGCCAGTCGGCGTTGGGCTCCAGCACCCAATCGCGGGTCTTCACCTCATCGGTACCCTCGACACCCGGCGGCTGCCAGACGCTGAACCACCAGTCGTCCTCGGCGAGATTCTGCCGCACGTTGGCCAGGGCGCGGCGGAAGCTCAGGGCTTCGTCGAAGGTTTCCTGGATCAGCGAGCGGCCCGCGGGGCCTTCCATCATCGCCGAGGCCACGTCCAGCGAGGCAATGATGCCGTACTGCGGGGAGGTGGAGATGTGCATCATGAAGGCTTCGTTGAAGCGCGCCTGCTCGAAGCGCCGCGCACCGGCATCCTGCACGTGGATCATCGAGGCCTGGCTGAAGGCCGCGAGCATCTTGTGCGTGGAGTGGGTAGTGAATACCAGTGGGCCGCTGTCATCGCGATGGGTGCCCATGCCATAGCGGCCGTCGTAGAACTCGTGGAAAGCCGCGTAGGCATACCAGGCCTCGTCGAAATGCAGCACCTCGACACTGTCGCCCAGTGCCTGCTTGATCATCTGTGCGTTGTAGCAGAGGCCGTCGTAGGTGGAATTGGTCACCACCGCCAGCCGCACCCTGGGCTCGCGGCCGCGTGCCAATGGGCTGGCCTCGATCTTGGCGGCAATGGATTCGCGGCTGAACTCCGACAGCGGGATCGGCCCGATGATGCCCAGCTCGTTGCGCTCCGGCGTCAGGTACAGCGGGATGGCGCCGGTCATGATGATCGCGTGGAGGATGGACTTGTGGCAGTTGCGGTCCACCAGCACCAGGTCGTCGCGGCAGACCATCGAGTGCCAGACGATCTTGTTCGCCGTGGAGGTGCCGTTGATCACGAAGAAGGTGTGGTCGGCGCCGAAGTTGCGCGCGGCGCGGGCCTCCGCTTCGGCGAGCGGGCCAGTGTGGTCGAGCAGCGAGCCCAGCTCGGGCACCGAGACGGAGAGGTCCGAACGCAGGGTGTTTTCCCCGAAGAACTGGTGAAACGCCTGCCCCACCGGGCTCTTGCGATAGGCGACACCGCCGCCGTGGCCGGGCGTGTGCCAGGAGTAGTTGGACTGCGCGGTGTGCTCCACCAGCGCGCGGAAGAACGGCGGCAGCAGGCCCTCCAGGTACTTGCGCGCGGCGCGGCTGACCTGGCGGGCGAGGAAAGGCACGGTGTCTTCGAACAGGTAGAGAATGCCGCGCAGCTGGTGCAGGTCGGCCATGGATTCGGCCGGTGCGTTCTCGATGGTCATCTGCTCGCCCAGAGCGAAGATCGGCAGCTGCGGCGCGCGCACCCGGGCCATGCGGATCAGTTCCACCACATCCTGCAGAAGGCGCTGGTTCTCCCCCGCCCCCTCGGCGGCGACCAGGATGCAGGCCAGCCCATGGTGAGTCGAGGCGACGATGCGCCCCTCGGCGGAGCTGGCAGTGGAAAGGATGCTGAAGCCGTCCTGCTCCAGTTCCCGCGCGATATCCCTGACCCGGTCGCCGGCCACGGTATCGGCCTTGATGTCGCGGTGAACGATGAGGATGGGGAATTTTAGATCTTTGTACATTGTGAACCCCTGAAAAGACGTACGACTGGCGTCGATCCTCTCCAGAGTATGGACTCACGGAATGTAGGGGAATGCGCCCGGCTGACGGCTGTAATAAAACGTCGCGTGGCTGACAGGTGCGTACACCTAGAGCGTCTGGCTCTGGCGACTGTTCGCAGAAATGAAAAAGGCCCCAGTTCGGGGCCCTCTTCAAGCAGCGCGGAGGATCACTCCTTCGGTGCTTCCATCTGCGCCCACAGTGACGGGCCGCCAGCGGACTTCTCGATCACCGCCAGGCGCGCGATATGCGCTTCGATCTCTTCATCGGTGGCACGGATCACGCGGGTCAGCGCGCGATCCGCCGCGAGGCGACGGATCGCCGTAGCCGTAGCACGGCCGCTGCCGTCACCCTCGGCGCCGTTGCCCGCCAGCGACAGGCTGGTCTGGCCACCGGTCATCGCCAGGTAGACGTCGGCAAGAATCTCGGCATCGAGCAAGGCGCCGTGCAGGTCACGGCCGGAGTTGTCGACGCCATAGCGCTTGCACAGGGCATCGAGGTTGTTGCGCTGGCCCGGATGGCGCTCGCGGGCCATCAGAAGGGTATCGAGGATACTGCAGTAATCGGCGACGTCCGCGCGCTCACTCTGTCCCAGCAGGGCGAATTCGTTGTTGATGAAGCCAACGTCGAACGCCGCGTTGTGGATGATCAGCTGGGCGCCCTTGATGAACTCGAAGAAGTCATCCGCCACTTCGCGGAAGCGCGGCATGTCCTTGACGTATTCATTGGTGATGCCGTGGACCGCGATGGCGCCCTCGTCGATCTCGCGATCGGGCTGCAGGTAGACATGGAAGTGCCGGCCAGTCAGGCGACGGCCTTCGAGCTCGACGCAACCGATCTCGATGATCCGGTGGCCGTCGGTGACCGGCATACCGGTCGTTTCAGTATCGAGTACGACGCTGCGCATTCTCTGTGAAACCTTCTTGCGGTTGATGCGCCCGAAGCTTTCCGGGCGCTCATGATTCTCAGCGCGGCAGTTCGCTCACGCCACGGTTGGCGAGCATGTCGGCGCGCTCGTTGCCGGGGTGGCCGGTGTGACCGCGCACCCAGCGCCACTCGACATTATGCCGGTTCACCTGCTCGTCCAGCGCCTGCCACAGGTCGGCATTCTTCACCGGCTGCTTGGCAGCGGTCTTCCAGCCGCGCTTCTTCCAATTGACCATCCACTCGGTGATGCCCTGCATGACGTACTGCGAGTCGGTGACGATGCGCACGTCGCAATGCCGCTTGAGCGCAGCCAGGGCCATGATCGCGGCCATCAGTTCCATGCGGTTGTTGGTGGTTTCCGCCTCGCCGCCCCACAGTTCGCGCTCGGCGCCCTTGTAGAACAGCACGGCGCCCCAGCCACCCGGACCCGGATTGCCCTTGCAGGCGCCGTCGGTGTAGATCTCGACTTTCTCTTCGCTCATTTGGCTCGCTTTCAGGACTCGGAATCGCGGCGACTGACCTTGGCCACCGGCAGCGGCACCAGTTGGCCGCGCGGCTCGCGACGGGGCTGACGCAGGGGCCGCAGACCGACCACCAGCTTGCGCGCCACCAATAGATAGAAGCCGGCGCCGGAGCCCTGCAGGACGGGGCCCCAGGTCTCCATGCGGGCCAGGCGGCCCTGCCACTTCGCCGATGCAAGCGGCGGACGATAACACCCGAAGCGGCGTTTCTCCAGCGCGAAGCCCAGCAGGTTGAGCCAGTCGCAGACTCGGTTCGGCGAGATGCAGCGGGCGCGGCGCAGGGCGTCGCGGGCGAAATAATGGCGGATGCCCCAGGCACTCCAGGGATTGACCCCGACCACCAGCAGGTGTCCACCCGGACGCACGCTGCGCGCGGCTTCACGCAACAGGCGGTGCGGCGACAGGCAGAAATCCAGGCCGTGGTGCAGCAGCACCACGTCGGCGGCATGCTCGCCCAGCGGCCAAGCCGCTTCGTCGCAGGCGATCTCCACGCCGGGCAAGGGTGGCCCGAGGCGCACGCCACGCTGGATATTGCCGACGCTGGCCGGCAGCTGCGCATGCGGTCCGTAATGCACAAGGTAACCGCCGAAATAGCGCTCCAACTCGTCGATCAGCAGTTGCTGCTCTTCGGCGAGCATCATCCCGCCGATCGGCCCGGACAGCCAATGGCGGGCCTGGTCGATCAGCTCGAGCCAGTCGGCATCCGCCTGGGCGAAGGGTTCTTCAATCATCACTACCCCCTGTGGGACAGCGCGACACAAAAGTGCGTATCCGCACTACTATGCGCCAATGCCCACCACTTGGCGACTTTCCACCCATGATACAGATAGATGCTCTGCCCGCCTTTTCCGACAACTACCTCTGGCTGTTGCAGGATGTGACCCGCCGTGAATGCGCGGTGGTCGACCCGGGTGACGCCGCGCCGGTCGAGCGATGGCTGCTGGCCCATCCCGGCTGGAAGCTGACCGACATCGTCATCACCCACCACCACGCCGACCACGTCGGCGGTGTCGCCCGCCTCAAGGCCGAAACCGGCGCCCGTGTACTGGGCCCGGCGGGGGAAAAGATTCCCGGGCGCGACGTGGCGCTGGAGGACGGCGACCGTGTCGCAGTGCTCGGCCTGGAGTTCGAGGTCATCCACGTGCCCGGCCATACCCTCGGCCACATTGCCTATTTTCATGCAACGAACCGCCATGACGATGAAAGCCTGCCACTGTTGTTCTGCGGCGACACTCTGTTCGCCGCCGGTTGCGGCCGACTGTTCGAAGGCACGCCGGCACAGATGCATGCGTCGCTGAGCCGTCTGGCCGCCCTGCCCGGCCACACCGCCGTGTACTGCGCCCACGAATACACCCTGAGCAACCTGCGCTTTGCCTGTGCAGTCGAACCGGGGAACCCGGAAGTGCTCGCCCGTTTCGAGGAAGTCAGCCGCTGGCGCGAACAGGGAAAGATCAGCCTTCCTTCTTCCATAGCTTTAGAGCGAGCGACGAATCCTTTCCTTCGCGTGTCGGAAACATCCGTTAAGAAAGTCGCCGACGAGCGGAACGGCCAGCAAATCCGCACGCCGGAAGAGGTCTTTGCGACCATTCGCCGCTGGAAGGATCAGTTCTGAGGGCTGGCGAAATCTTGACCAGGATGGGCCCGGTTTCTAGAATCGCCGAAATTTTTGCCCCGGACATAGTCATCAGCCAATGCCGCCCAAGACCAGAAAGACCTCCGATCTAGACGCATTGGCACGCGCCATCCGAGTCTCCATTGTCCTGCTCGCGGCGGGCCTGGCAGGCTGCCAGTCGACCCAGCAGACCGCCAGTGACAGCCAGGTCCGCAGCGCTTCCCGCGCCGTCGACGTGCAGTTCAACCCAGCCTGGAACCAGGCCCAGAACGATATCTGGGAACGCATGCGTGGCGGCTTCCAATTGCAGGACCAGCTCAATACCAACCCGCGTATCGAGCGTCAGCGCCTGTGGTTCATGAGCAACCAGTCGTTCCTGGAGAACGCCAGCGAGCGCGGTGCGCCGTACATGCACTACGTCGTCGAGCGCTTGGAAGAGCGCGATATGCCGCTGGAGCTGGCGCTGCTGCCGATGATCGAGAGCTCGTACAACCCGATGGCCGTGTCGCGCGCCCAGGCCGTTGGCCTGTGGCAGTTCATCCCGAGCACCGGCACGCACTTCAACCTGCGCCAGACCAACTTCTATGACGGCCGTCGCGACATCACCGCGTCGACCAACGCCGCGCTGACCTATCTGACTCGCCTGCACGACATGTTCAACGGCGACTGGCTGCTCGCACTGGCCGCCTACAATGCCGGTGAAGGCACCGTCAGCCGCGCGATCGAGCGCAACGAGCGCCTCGGCCTGCCCACCGACTACTGGAACCTTCCGCTGCCCCAGGAAACCCAGGACTACGTACCCAAGCTGCTGGCCCTGTCGCAGTTGGTGAATGCCCCGACCATCTACGGCATCAACCTCAGCCCGATCGCCAACCAGCCCTACTTCACCTCGATCCGCGTCAAGCCGGGCCTGGATCTCTCCCAGGTCGCCGCGGTCGCCGACCTGGACCAGGACGAACTGCAACAGCTCAACCCGGCCTTCAAACGCGGCGTGACCCTGGACGGTCCGCACCACCTGCTGGTGCCGCTGGCCAAGGCCGACTCCCTTAAAGCCGGGGTCGCGAACCTGCAGCCAGTCGAGCTCAAGCCCCTGGCGGCAACCGTGGCCAGCTCGGGCAGCCGCTACCGTGTACGCAAGGGCGATAGCCTGCACAGCATCGCCCAGCGCTACCGCCTGAGCGTGGCCGAGCTCAAGGCCGCCAACCGCCTGAGCGCGAACCGCCTGCGCAGCGGCCAGACCCTGGTCATCCCCGGCCAGCCCGGCCGCCCGACCATCGAGCCGGAAAGTCCGCGCCAACTGGCACAGGTGGAAAGCTCGAAGACCATCGCCAGCGCCCGCGTCGCTACGCGCAGCTACACCGTGAAGAACGGCGACACCCTGTGGAACATCGCCAAGAAGAACGGCGTCGACGTTGCCGATCTCAAGCGCTGGAACGGTCTGGACAGCCACGGCGTCAAGCCCGGCCAGACGCTCAAGCTGCAGAGCGCCGCTGCCACCCAACTGGCTTCCAGCAGCAGGAGCAAGGCCAAACAGGACACCGCGACCTACTACAAGGTCAAGCAAGGCGACTCGATATCCATGATCGCCAAGCGCTTCAATGTCGAGACGCAACATATCCAGCGGTGGAACCCGCGCACCGGCAAGGCCCTGAAGCCCGGCCAGACGCTGACCCTGTACCTCGGCACCGCCAGCCGCTGAGTTTCAGGCTGCGCCGGGGCGCACAGCCCCGGCCGCATGTCTTCTGGCAGCACGGACAAGCTGCTACTGTACGACGCAACTCTCCTTCAGCCAGCCAGGATCGGATCCTACGCCTGATGCGTCGCTTGTCTCTGATGCTCCTGGGACTTTTCCTGGGCCTTCCCGCCTCCGCCCAGATCACCGAGAGTCACGGCTACGCCCAGTTCGGCGACCTCAAGTACCCGGCCAGCTTCGATCATTTCGACTGGGTCAACCCCAAGGCTCCAAAGGGCGGCGTGCTGCGGCTGATGGGCCTGGGCACCTTCGACACGCTTAACCCCTACACCTTCAAGGGCAGCCCGCCGGTCAGCACCGCGGACTTCCTGCAGTACGGCGTCAGCGAGCTGAACGAGCCGCTGATGGTCGGCACCGGCCTGTACGACCCCTCCGGCGACGAGCCCGCCTCCAGCTACGGCCTGATCGCCCGCAGCGTGGAGTACGCTGAAGACCGCAGCTGGGTGGTGTTCAACCTGCGTCCGGAAGCACGCTTCCACGACGGCAAACCCATCACCGCCTACGACGTGGCGTTTTCCTACCGCACGCTGCTCAAGCATGGCCACCCGATGTACCGCACCAACCTGCAGGAAGTGCAGCGGGTCGACATCCTCTCGCCGCAGAGCATCCGCTTCGTCTTCAAGCGCCACGACAACCCCCTGCTGATCCTGCGCCTGGGTGAGATGCCGGTGCTACCGCAGCACTACTGGAAAGGCCGCGACTTCCAGGCCACCACCTTCGAACCGCCGCTGGGCAGCGGCCCCTACCGGATCACCGAGGTGGTGCCGGGGCGCCGTCTGGTGTTCGAGCGGGTCAAGGACTGGTGGGGCAAGGACCTGCCGGTAAACCGCGGCAAGTACAACTTCGACCGCGTCGAGGTGGACTTCTACCGTGACGCCGGTATTGCCTTCGAAGCCTTCAAGGCCGGCGAGTTCGACATCTACATCGAGCACCAGGCGAAGAACTGGCGCAGCAACTACCGCTTCCCGGCGGTACGCCGTGGCGACGTGGTGAAGGCTGAAATTCCCCACCAGATCCCCACCCAGACCCAGGCGCTGTTCCTCAATACCCGCCGCGCGACCTTCGCTGATCGTCGCCTGCGCGAGGCGCTGGGAATGATGTTCGATTTCGAGTGGACCAACCGCGCGCTGTTCAACGACGCCTATGTACGCGCCAGCAGCTACTACCCCAACAGCACCTTCGCCGCCACCGGTGTACCCCAGGGCCAGGAATGGCTGCTGCTTTCACCGTATCGTCAGCAGTTGCCCGAAGCGCTGTTCAAGCGTCCTTTCACGGTACCGGTGACCAAGGGAGCCGGCATCCCGCGGGAAACCCTGCGCCACGCATTGGGTCTATTGGCCGAAGCCGGCTGGAAGCTTTCCGGCGACCGACTGCTGGACGCCACCGGCACGCAGCTGCGCTTCGAGATCCTGCTGGTCAACCCCAGCCTGGAACGCATTCTCCAGCCGTATCGCGAGAACCTTGCCAGCATCGGCATCGATACGAGCTTGCGCACCGTGGACCGCGCCCAGTACAAACAGCGTCTGGACCAGTTCGACTACGACATGATTCTGATGACCCTGCCCCAGACCCTGAGCCCCGGCCTCGAACAATGGCAGTACTTCCATTCCAGCCAGGCGGCGGTGAAGGGCAGCAAGAACTATGCGGGCATCGCCAACCCCGTGGTGGACGCGATGCTCGAGAAACTCCTCGGCGCCACCGACCGCGACCAGCAGCAAGCCGCGGCGCGCGCCCTGGACCGGGTGCTGCTGTGGCAGCACTACAGCATTCCCAACTGGTACCTGAACAAGCACCGACTGGCGTACCGCAACCGCTTCGCCTTCGTCACCACGCCGCCCTACACGCTGGGTCTGCGGGCCTGGTGGCAAAAAGACCAGGAGAAAACCCTATGAAAAGCCCCCGCCGCGCCGCGCTCTGCGCCGGCCTGTTGCTGGGACTGCTGGGCAGTGCGCAGGCCGCGCCGCAGCACGCCATCACCCTGTATGACGAGGCGCCCAAATACCCGGCGAACTTCAAGCACTTCGACTTCGTCAATGCCGATGCGCCCAAGGGCGGTACGCTGCGCCTCTCCGATTTCGGCGGGTTCGACAGCCTCAACCCCTTCATCGCCAAGGGCAACTCAGCGCCGCAGATCAACCTGATCTACGACACCCTGACCTTCCATTCCCTCGACGAACCCTTCACCGAGTACGGCCTGCTCGCCGAGAAGATCGAGAAGGACCCGGAGCACCGCTTCGTCCGCTACTACCTGCGCCCGGAGGCGAAGTTCCAGGACAGCACGCCGGTCACAGCCGAAGACGTGGTGTTCACCTTCGAGACGCTGATGAGGGACGGTGATCCCATGTACCGCAACTACTACGCGGACGTCGACAAGGTGGTGGCCGAAGACAAGCTGCGCGTGCGCTTCGACTTCAAGCACGGCGACAATCGCGAGCTGCCGCTGATTCTCGGCCAGCTATCGATCCTGCCCAAGCACTGGTGGGCCAGCCGCGACTTCAACAAGACCAACATGGAGCCACCGCTGGGCAGTGGCCCGTACCGCATTGCCAAAGTCGAGGCCGGCCGCTCGATCCGCTATGAGAGGGTCAAGGACTGGTGGGGCAAGGACCTTCCGGTGAACCGTGGCTTCAACAACTTCGACGCCGTGGTGGTGGAGTCCTACCGTGACCTCACAGTGGCCCTGGAAGCCTTCAAGGCCGGGCAGTTCGACTTCAATGACGAGCGCATCGCGAAGAACTGGGCGACCGCCTACGATTCGCCCGCCGTGCGTGACGGCCGCATCGTTCGCGAAGAGCCGGTGAACGGCAACCCGTGGGGCATGCAGGCCTATGCCTTCAACATCCGCCGCCCGGTGTTCCAGGACCCGCGCGTGCGTGAAGCCATCACCAACCTGTTCGACTTCGAGTGGACCAACAAACAGCTGTTCTTCGGCTCCTACCTGCGCGATGGCAGCTACTTCGAGAACTCCGAGATGGCTGCCAAGGAGCTGCCCGACGCGGAGGAGCTGAAGATCCTCGAGCCCCTGCGTGACAAGCTGCCGCCAGAGGTCTTCACCCAGGTCTACGTGCCGCCCACCAGCGACGGCAGCGGCATCATCCGCGAGCAAAAGCGCAAGGCCTACCAGCTGCTGCTGGACGCCGGCTACAGAATCGAGAACGACAAGATGGTCGGCCCGGACGGCAAGCAGCTGAGCTTCGAGTTCATGCTCGCCCAGGCCGACTTCGAGCGCGTACTGCTGCCCTTCAAGCGCAACCTCGCCGAACTGGGCATCGACATGCAGCTGCGCCGTGTCGACGTCTCGCAGTACATCAACCGCCTGCGCTCGCGTGACTACGACATGATCGTCAGCAGTTGGCCGCAGTCCAGCTCGCCCGGCAACGAGCAGCGCGAGTTCTGGCACTCCAGCAGCGCCGACAAGCCCGGCAGCCGCAACTTCATCGGCCTGCGCGACCCGGGCATCGACGCCCTGGTGGAAGGCCTGATCAACGCCGGCTCCCGCGAAAGCCTGGTGCGCCACGCCCGCGCCCTCGACCGCGCCCTGCTCTGGGGCCACTACGTGGTGCCCAACTGGTACCTGGGCAACTGGCGCATCGCCTACTGGAACCGCATCGCCCACCCGGAAAAGCTGCCGCCCTACAGCTACGCCCTGCAGACCTGGTGGCAGGCCCGCGACAAGGCCGTACCAACCCATACGGATGCCAAGGCCGCGAGCGAAACGCCGGCTGACGGCACCGTCGCCCAAGGGTCCAACTGATGCTGGCCTACATCCTGCGGCGCCTGCTGCTGATCATCCCCACCCTGTTCGGCATCCTGCTGATCAACTTCATCATCATCCAGGCCGCCCCCGGTGGCCCGGTCGAGCAGATGATCGCCAAGCTGGAGGGCTTCGATGCTGCCAGCGGCGGCGCCACCGGGCGTATCTCCGGCGGCGGTGGTGAAGTCGCCTCCGCCGGCACGCACTACCGCGGCGCCCAGGGCCTGGACCCGGAGCTGGTGAAGGAAATCGAGAAGATGTACGGCTTCGACAAGCCGGCCCCCGAGCGCTTCTGGATCATGCTCAAGAACTACGTGCACCTGGACTTCGGCCAGAGCTTCTTCCGCGACGCCAAGGTCACCGACCTGATCGTCGAGAAGCTGCCCGTGTCCATCTCCCTGGGGCTATGGAGCACGCTGATCATGTACCTGGTCTCGATCCCGCTGGGTATCGCCAAGGCGGTGCGCCACGGCAGCCATTTCGACGTCTGGACCAGCTCGGCAATCATCGTCGGCTACGCCATCCCCGCATTCCTCTTCGCCATCCTGCTGGTGGTTCTGTTCGCCGGCGGCAGCTACTGGGACTGGTTCCCCTTGCGCGGGCTGACCTCCAACAACTTCGACGAGCTGACCTGGGGCGGCAAGGTCCGCGACTACTTCTGGCACTTGGCGCTGCCCATCACCGCGCTGGTGATCGGCAACTTCGCCACCATCACCCTGCTGACCAAGAACAGCTTCCTCGACGAGATCGGCAAGCAGTACGTGGTCACCGCCCGCGCCAAGGGCCTGACCGAACGCCGCGTGCTCTACGGCCACGTGTTCCGCAACGCCATGCTGCTGATCATCGCGGGCCTGCCGTCTGCCCTGCTGGGTATCTTCTTCACCGGATCCTTGCTGATCGAGGTGATCTTCTCCCTCGACGGACTGGGCCTGCTCAGCTTCGAGGCGGCGCTGAACCGCGACTACCCGGTGGTATTCGGCACGCTGTTCATCTTCACCCTGTTCGGCCTGATCATGAAGCTGGTCAGCGACGTCCTCTACACGCTGGTCGATCCGCGCATCGACTTCGAGAACCGGGAGTAATCCGATGCGCCTGTCTCCCATCAATCAGCGCCGCTGGGCGCGCTTCAAGGCCAACAAGCGCGGCTGGTGGTCCCTCTGGCTGTTCCTCACGCTGTTCGTCCTGAGCCTGGGCGCCGAGCTGATCGCCAACGACAAGCCACTGGCGATCCGTTATGACGGCCAGTGGTACTTCCCGGTGGTCAAGCGCTACCCGGAAACCGCCTTCGGCGGCGAGTTCCCCATGGAGGCCAACTACAAGAGCCCGTACATGCGCGAGCAGATCGCGCAGAAGGACGGCTGGATTCTCTGGCCGCCGATCGCCTACAGCTACGACACCATCAACTACGACCTGCGGGTGCCGGCCCCCTCCGCGCCCACCTCGGAGAACTGGCTGGGCACCGACGACCAGGCGCGCGATGTCATGGCGCGGGTGATCTACGGCTTCCGTGTCTCCGTGCTGTTCGCCCTCATCCTCACCGTGCTCAGCTCCATCATCGGCGTCGCCGTGGGCGCGCTGCAGGGCTTCTACGGTGGCTGGATCGACCTGCTCGGCCAACGTTTCCTGGAAATCTGGTCGGGCCTGCCGGTGCTCTACCTGCTGATCATCCTCGCCAGCTTCGTGCAGCCAGGCTTCTGGTGGCTGCTGGGGATCATGCTGCTGTTCTCCTGGATGAGCCTGGTGGACGTGGTGCGCGCCGAGTTCCTCCGTGGCCGCAACCTGGAGTACGTGCGCGCCGCACGTGCCCTGGGCATGCGCAACGGGGCGATCATGTTCCGCCACATTCTGCCCAACGCGATGATCTCCACCCTCACCTTCATGCCCTTCATCCTCACTGGCGCGATCGGCACCCTGACCTCCCTGGACTTCCTCGGCTTCGGCCTGCCCGCCGGCGCGCCGTCGCTGGGCGAGCTGGTCGCCCAGGGCAAGTCCAACCTGCAGGCGCCCTGGCTGGGCATCACCGCCTTCGTGGTGCTGGCCGTGATGCTGAGCCTGCTGGTGTTCATCGGCGAAGCCGCCCGCGATGCCTTCGACCCGAGGAAGTGACATGAGCCAGAACGAGAACCTCATCGAAGTCCGCGACCTGTCCGTCGATTTCCGCTGCGGCGACGAACAAGTGCGTGCGGTCGAGCACATCAGCTTCGACATCCGCAAGGGCGAGACCCTGGCGCTGGTGGGCGAGAGCGGCTCCGGCAAGTCGGTCACCGCGCACTCCATCCTGCGCCTGCTGCCCTACCCCACCGCCAGCCATCCCTCCGGCAGCATCCAGTATGCCGGCAAGGACCTGCTCAAGCTGCCCGAGCGCAAGCTGCGCGGCATCCGCGGAAACCGCATCGCCATGGTGTTCCAGGAACCCATGACCTCGCTGAACCCGTTGCACACCATCGAGAAGCAGATCGGCGAAGTGCTCGCGCTGCACAAGGGAATGAGCGGCAATCAGGCCCGCGCGCGCACGCTGGAACTGCTCGACCTGGTCGGTATTCCCAATCCCGCCAGCCGCCTCAAGGCCTACCCGCACGAGCTTTCCGGCGGCCAGCGGCAGCGGGTGATGATCGCCATGGCGCTGGCCTGCGAGCCGGAGCTGCTGATCGCCGACGAACCGACCACGGCGCTCGACGTCACGGTGCAGCTGAAGATCCTCGACCTGCTGCGCGACCTGCAGCAGCGCCTGGGCATGGCCATGCTGCTGATCACCCACGACCTCAACCTGGTGCGGCGCATCGCCCATCGAGTTTGCGTAATGAAGCGCGGCTGCATCGTCGAGCAGGCCGATTGCGACACCCTCTTCGAGGCCCCACAACACCCCTACACGCGCGAATTGCTCGGCGCCGAACCCAGCGGTAGCCCCGCGCAGAACGAGCCCGGCGAGCCGCTGCTGGAGGTCGACGACCTGCGCGTGTGGTTCCCGATCAAGAAAGGCGTGTTCCGCAAGACCGTCGACCACGTCAAGGCGGTGGACGGCATCGACTTCAGCCTGCCGCGCGGCCAGACGTTGGGGATCGTCGGCGAGAGCGGCTCGGGCAAGTCGACCCTGGGCCTGGCCATCCTCCGGCTGATCAACAGCCGGGGCGGCATCCGCTTCGAAGGCCAGGCCATCGAAAGCATGAACCAGGCGGAAGTCAGGCCTCTGCGTCGCGAGATGCAGGTCGTCTTCCAGGACCCGTTCGGCAGCCTCAGCCCGCGCATGTCAGTGGGCCAGATCGTCGGCGAGGGCCTGGAGATCCATGGGATGGGCACCTCCGAGGAGCGCGAGCAGGCGATCATCGAGGCGCTCAAGGAAGTCGGGCTCGACCCGGATACTCGCCACCGCTATCCCCACGAGTTCTCCGGGGGCCAGCGGCAGCGCATCGCCATCGCCCGCGCACTGGTGCTCAAGCCGGCGCTGATCCTGCTGGACGAACCGACCTCGGCGCTGGACCGCACAGTGCAGCGCCAGGTCGTCGAACTGCTGCGCGGATTGCAGGCCAAGTACAACCTGACCTACCTGTTCATCAGCCACGACCTGGCGGTGGTGAAAGCCCTCAGCCACCAACTGATGGTGATCCGCCATGGCAAGGTGGTCGAACAGGGTGCTGCAGAGGAAGTCTTCGCCGCGCCGCAACATACCTATACGCAACAACTGCTGGAAGCCGCTTTCCTGGCTCCAGCGGATGCGTAACCCAGCCTCAGCTGACTGAAGGAGAGCACATGGGTTTTCTCGCCGGTAAACGCGTACTGATAGTCGGAGTCGCCAGCAAGCTGTCGATCGCTTCCGGCATCGCTGCGGCGATGCACCGCGAAGGCGCCGCGCTCGCCTTCACCTACCAGAACGAAAAGCTCAAGGGCCGCGTCGAGGAGTTCGCCGCCGGCTGGGGCTCCAGCGCCGATCTCTGCTTCCCCTGCGACGTGTCCAGCGACGAGGATATCGACGCCGTGTTCGCCGCACTGGCGAAGCAATGGGATGGCCTGGACTGCATCGTCCACTCGGTGGGCTTCGCGCCAGGCGACCAGCTCGACGGCGACTTCACCGAAGTCACCACCCGTGACGGCTTCCGCATCGCCCACGACATCAGCGCCTACAGCTTCATCGCCCTGGCCAAGGCCGGACGCGAGTTGATGCAGGGCCGCAATGGCAGCCTGCTCACCCTCTCCTACCTGGGCGCCGAACGCACGATGCCCAACTACAACGTCATGGGCATGGCCAAGGCCAGCCTCGAGGCCGGCGTGCGCTACTTGGCCGGCAGCCTCGGTCCGGGAGGCACCCGCGTCAACGCCATCTCCGCCGGCCCGATTCGCACCCTCGCCGCCTCGGGCATCAAGAGCTTCCGCAAGATGCTTGCCGCCAACGAACGGCAGACGCCGCTGCGGCGCAACGTGACCATCGAGGAGGTCGGCAACGCTGGCGCCTTCCTCTGCTCGGACCTGGCCAGTGGCATCAGTGGCGAGATTCTCTATGTCGACGGCGGCTTCAACACCACCGCCATGGGCCCGCTGGGCGACGACTGAGCCGCTCTCACAGACAAAGAAAAAGGCCGCATCAGCGGCCTTTTTCTTGTACCGGATAAAACGAGGGCCGCTTGCGCGGCCCCTGTCTTTTACTTCTTGGCGTCGTCAAACTTCTCGATCTTCGCCTGATCCTGCAGATAGCGACGGAAGGCCGAGAAATCGTCCTGGCCGCTACGCGAGGCGAGGAAGCGCTGGTACATCGCCTTCTCCTGCTCGGTCGGCTTGGTCTCCGGCTCGCTCACACCGCTGAGCTTGACCACCACGAAGTCGCCGTTCTGCAGCGCGACACCGCCCAGGCTGGGCTTGCCGGCACCGTCCGGGCGAGCCATGCGGAACACACTCTGCAGCACGACCGGATCAACCCCTTCCTGGCCACGGGCAGCCGCTTCCACGACGTTCCAGTCCTGGCCTTCATGAGCCTGGGTCAGCGGGATCTTGCCATCGCGCAGCCCCGCCAGCAGCGCTTCGCCACGAGCCTTGGCATCGGTGGCGGCGTGCTCGACCTGCAGACGCTTGAGGATATCGCCACTGACCTGTTCCAGGGTTTCCTGTTGAGGCTTGTGGTGCTCCTTCACGCGCAGCACGACTACGGTGTCGGGGTCCAGTTCGATGGCGCCGCTGTTGGCGCCCTCTTCCAGCACTTCGGGGCTGAAGGCGGCCTGGATGACCTGGCGGTTGGCAGTCACGCCCTCGCCACCTTCCTTGCCGAACGGCTTGCTGGTCTGCACCTTCAGGCCCATGTCCTGGGCCGGCTGGCCCAGATCGGAAGCTTCGTAGGCGGAGCTTTCCAGCTGCTTGGTGGCATCGACGAAGCGTTGTTCGACCAGTTGGGCCTTGGCTTCATGCTCAAGCTTGGCCTTCAGGCTGTCGAAGGTCGGGACTTCCGGCGCTTCGACTCCCAGCAGCTTGATCAGGTGCCAGCCGTAGGAAGTCTTCACCGGCGCGGAGACTTCGCCCTTCTTCAGCGCATACAGCGACTCTTCGAAGGCCGGGTCATACACGCCACGACCGGCAAAGCCGAGGTCACCACCGTTGGCGGCAGAACCGGTGTCGTTGGACAGCTCCTTGGCCAGCTTGGCGAAGTCTTCACCCTTGTCCAGGCGCGCCTTGATCTCGTCGATCTTGGCCTTGGCCTGCTGGTCGTTCTGCTTGTCGTTCACCTCGATCAGGATGTGCGCGGCGTCGCGCTGCTCGGCCAGGCCGGCGATTTCCTTCTGATAGAGGGCGTCGAGGTCTTCCTTCTTCACCTCGACCTGGTCGAAGAAGGCAGACTTCTTCAGCTCGACGTAGTCGATGGTGACCTGTTCGGGTGTCATGAACTCGGCGCTATGGGCGTCGTAGAAGGCCTTGATCTCGCTGTCCTCGACCTTGCTCTTGGCCGGGTCGGCCTTGAGGGTCAGGGTGGCGAAGTCACGGGTCTGCTTCTCCAGGCGGGCGAAGGCATTGAGCTCGTCATCGGTGACGAACCCGGTACCTGCGATGCCGGCGCGCAGCTGACCAATGAGCATTTCCTCGCCGAACATGCGGCGGAACTGCATGCGGTCATAGCCCATCTGGCGGATGACCTGGTCGAAGCGCTCAGCACTGAACTTGCCGTCCACCTGGAATTCGGGGGTCGACAGGATCAGTTGGTCCAGCGCCTGCTGGGAGAAGGCGAACTTGTCGTTCTGGGCGGCTTGCAGGACCAGCTTGCGCTCGATGAGCGACTTCAGCGCGGAGTCCTTGAGCAGCTTGTCGTCGAGCATGGACGAATCGAAGTCCTTGCCCAGACGCTGCATCAACTGGCGACGCTGCATGTCCGCAGCCTGCTGCAGTTCCGGCAGACCAATGTCTTCACCGTTGACCTGAGCAGCGACGTTCTCGTGGTGGGTTGCGCGAATGATCTGATCGAACCCGGTCAAAGCCATGAGGACAACGATCACGCCCAGGATGGTCTTGGTGATCCAGCCTTGGGAATTGTCCCTGATGTTTTGCAGCATGCGGCCCCCGACGCGGCCACGGCCCACCGTCAATGGCGGCGCGGCGTGGAAAAAAGGCGGATATAAGAAAGGCGCATCCGAGGATGCGCCTTCTCGTAACTGGTGGAGCTTGCGGGCTTTGAGCCCGTGACCCCTGATGATTCCAACCGACCTACGCCAGCCGGGTCACCGCTCCATGGCCGGCCCAACCGAGGTTGAACCGATCCAGGTCAAGTCCAAAAAGACGCTTAGTTGACAGCGTCCTTGAGAGCTTTACCGGCCTTGAAGCCCGGGATCTTAGCAGCAGCGATCTTGATCGGCTTGCCGGTTTGCGGGTTGCGACCGGTGCGAGCAGCGCGCTCTTTGACAGCGAAGGTGCCGAAGCCTACCAGTACGACGGAGTCACCAGCCTTCAGGGCGCCAGTTACGGACTCGATCACCGCGTCCAGAGCGCGACCGGCAACAGCTTTCGGGATATCAGCAGATGCGGCGATAGCATCGATCAGTTCCGACTTGTTCACTCTAAGTCCCCTTATTTCTGTTGAGTATGTTTCTATGTGTTAGGTGTAAGCAAAAGCAGGTGCTGGTTTGCCAACTGACAAAGCAAGTGCCGCTTTATAACAAGGGCTCAAAAACAGTGTCAAGAAAGCCCCCCAACTAATGCGTGCTGATTCGCTCCTTGGAATCAGACTCGCGCTTCTCATCCTTTGCAACCATCTCGGGAGCCGCATCGGGCAAGGGCTCCGGGGCGTATTGCAGCGCAATTTGCAGGACTTCGTCAATCCATTTAACCGGTTTAATAACGAGATCAGCCTTAATATTATCCGGAATTTCCCTAAGGTCTCGTACATTTTCCTCGGGAATGATCACAGTCTTGATTCCACCCCGGTGCGCAGCCAGAAGTTTTTCCTTCAGGCCACCAATGGCCAGCACTTGACCACGCAGGGTGATCTCGCCGGTCATGGCAACGTCCGCCCGGACCGGGATCTGGGTAATCGCCGAGACCAGCGCAGTGCACATGCCGATACCCGCGCTAGGGCCGTCCTTGGGCGTGGCGCCCTCGGGCACGTGGATGTGGATATCGTGCTTCTCGTGGAAGTCCGGGGCGATGCCCAGGCTCTTCGAACGACTACGAACCACGGTCAGCGCAGCAGTGATGGACTCCGCCATGACGTCACCCAGCGAGCCGGTCTTGGTCAGTGCGCCCTTGCCGGGAACCATGGCCGATTCAATGGTCAGCAACTCGCCACCCACCTGGGTCCAGGCAAGGCCGGTGACCTGGCCGATCTGGTCCTGCTGCTCGGCCAGGCCGTAGCGGAACTTGCGCACGCCCAGGTAGTTTTCCAGCGAATCCGGAGTCACCACCGCTTCGATGCGCTTGGCCTTGCCACCATCCTTGACCGCCTTGCGGCAGACCTTGGCGATCTGTCGCTCGAGGCTGCGCACACCGGCTTCACGGGTGTAATAACGGATGATGTCGCGGGTAGCCGCTTCTTCGAAGACCACCTCGCCCTTCTTGAGACCATTGGCCGCAGTCTGTTTCGGTACAAGATATTTCGAGGCGATGTTGATCTTCTCGTCCTCGGTGTAACCCGGAAGGCGGATGACTTCCATGCGGTCCAGCAACGCTGCCGGAATGTTCATGGAGTTCGCCGTGCAGAGGAACATCACGTCGGAGAGGTCGTAGTCAACTTCGAGATAGTGGTCGTTGAAATTGTGGTTCTGCTCCGGATCGAGCACTTCCAGCAGCGCCGAAGCGGGGTCGCCGCGCATGTCGCTGCCCATCTTGTCGATCTCGTCGAGCAGGAACAGCGGGTTGCGCACGCCGACCTTGGTCATCTTCTGAATCAGACGGCCGGGCATGGAGCCGATGTAGGTACGACGGTGACCACGAATCTCCGCCTCGTCACGCACGCCACCCAGGGCCATGCGCACGAATTTGCGGTTGGTTGCTCGGGCGATGGACTCGGCCAGCGAAGTCTTGCCGACGCCGGGCGGGCCGACCAGGCAAAGCACCGGGCCCTTGAGCTTCTTCACGCGTTTCTGCACGGCGAGGTACTCAAGGATGCGCTCCTTGACCTCTTCCAGACCGTAATGGTCGGCATCGAGGATATCCTCGGCCTTGTCCAGGTCATGGCGCACCTTGCTTTCGGCTTTCCACGGCACATTGACCAGCCAATCGATGTAGGAACGCACTACGGTCGCCTCGGCGGACATCGGCGACATCTGCTTGAGCTTGTTCAACTCGGCGGTAGCCTTGGCCATGGCCTCCTTGGTGAGGCCGGCAGCGTCGATGCGCTTCTTCAGCTCTTCGACTTCGTTGTGACCTTCATCGATGTCACCCAGCTCTTTCTGGATGGCCTTCATCTGCTCGTTCAGGTAGTACTCGCGCTGGCTGCGCTCCATCTGCTTCTTCACGCGGCCGCGGATGCGCTTCTCGACCTGCAGCAGATCGATCTCGGCATCCAGCATCGCCAGCACGTGCTCGACACGGGCAGACAGCTCGGTGATCTCGAGGATTTCCTGCTTCTGCTCGATCTTCAGCGCCATGTGAGCGGCCATGGTATCCACCAGGCGGCCGGGCTCGTCGATGCTGTTGAGTGAGGACAGGACTTCAGCCGGGACTTTCTTGCCCAACTGGACGTACTGCTCGAATTGGCTGAGCAGGCTACGGGTGAAGACTTCGGATTCGCGCTCGCCGACGGAGACCTCGTCAATGATCGACACTTCGGCGCGGCAATAGGCTTCCTCATCGATAAAGCGCTCAACCTGGCCGCGCTGTTCGCCTTCGACCAGCACCTTGACGGTGCCGTCGGGCAGTTTCAGCAGCTGCAGGACGGTGGCCACTGTACCCATGCGGTACAGGCCGTCGGCGCCCGGATCGTCGTCGGCCGGGTTCTTCTGCGCCAGCAACAGGATCTGCTTGTCGCGGGTCATGGCGGCCTCGAGGGCCTCGATGGATTTCTCTCGCCCCACGAAAAGCGGGATGACCATGTGCGGATAGACCACTACGTCACGCAGGGGGAGCAGGGGCAACTCGACGAGTGTTTTCATGATATTCGGCTCTACAGCGGCACTTGGCCAAAACGATGGGATTGGACCCTTCGGGCTAAGATGGGGTTAGGACTGGGAAAAAACAAGCGCGGTAGATGGGAAGAAAAAAGGGGCCCTAGGGCCCCTTCTGGTTTCAGGCGTCAGGTGCAGCCTTGGCCGGCTGCTCGCTGTTCTCGTAGATCAGCAGCGGCTGGGAGGAACCCTCGATGACGCTTTCGTCGATCACCACCTTGCTGACGTCGTTCTGCGAGGGGATTTCGTACATGGTGTCGAGCAGGATGCCTTCGAGGATCGAACGCAGGCCACGGGCGCCGGTCTTACGCTCCAGAGCGCGACGAGCGACGGCCTTGAGCGCGTCCGGCCGGAACTCGAGGTCCACACCTTCCATTTCGAAGAGCTTGGCGTACTGCTTGGTCAGCGCGTTCTTCGGCTCGGTCAGAATCTGCATCAGCGCAGGCTCGTCCAACTCGTCAAGGGTCGCGATGATCGGCAGGCGGCCGACGAACTCGGGGATCAGACCGAATTTCACCAGATCTTCCGGCTCGACCTCACGCAGCGCCTCACCCACTTTCTTGCCCGCTTCCTGGCTGCGGACTTCGGCGTTGAAGCCGATGCCGCCCTTGGTGGAGCGGTTCTGGATGACCTTTTCCAGGCCTGCGAACGCGCCACCGCAGATGAACAGGATGTTGCGGGTGTCGACCTGCAGGAATTCCTGCTGCGGGTGCTTGCGGCCGCCCTGGGGCGGTACGGAAGCCACGGTGCCTTCGATCAGCTTCAGCAGGGCCTGCTGAACGCCTTCGCCGGACACGTCGCGGGTGATCGACGGGTTGTCGGATTTGCGCGAGATCTTGTCGATTTCGTCGATATAGACGATGCCCATCTGAGCCTTCTCGACATCGTAGTCGCACTTCTGCAGCAGCTTCTGGATGATGTTCTCGACATCCTCGCCCACGTAGCCCGCCTCGGTGAGGGTGGTGGCATCGGCGATGGTGAAGGGAACATTGAGCAGACGCGCCAGGGTCTCGGCGAGCAGGGTCTTGCCCGAGCCGGTCGGCCCGATCAGCAGGATGTTGCTCTTGCCGAGCTCGACGTCGTCCTTGCGCTCACGCTGGTTCAGGCGCTTGTAGTGGTTGTACACCGCTACAGCGAGCGTTTTCTTGGCACGTTCCTGGCCGATCACGTACTGATCGAGGATGGTGCGGATCTCTTTCGGCGCCGGTAGCTTGTGCGCACTGCTCTCCGCCTGTGCTTCCTGCACCTCCTCGCGGATGATGTCGTTGCACAGGTCGACGCACTCGTCGCAGATAAAGACCGAGGGGCCGGCAATCAACTTGCGCACTTCGTGCTGGCTCTTGCCGCAGAAGGAGCAATACAGCAGCTTGCCGTTGTCCTCGCCGTTGCGGGTGTCAGTCATTCGATCGTTCCAATCGGGGATATACGTGAAGGACAAGATGAAGGCATTCGCAGGCATTTTCAAGCCCGCGAAGCGGCCGGATCACCGGCCGCGGTATTGCGGAGAGACTCAGCTCGCAGCAGGACGCTGAGTGAAGACCTGGTCGATCAGACCGTATTTGACGGCCTCTTCGCCGCTCATGAAGCGGTCACGGTCGGTATCGCGGGCGATGATATCCAGCGGCTGGCCGGTATGGTGCGCCAGCACCTGGTTCAGGCGCTCCTTGATGAAGAGGATTTCCTTGGCGTGGATCTCGATATCCGAGGCCTGGCCCTGGAAGCCGCCCAGTGGCTGGTGGATCATCATCCGCGAGTGCGGCAGGCAATAGCGCTTGCCCGCGGCGCCGCCAGCCAGCAACAAGGCACCCATGCTGCACGCCTGGCCCACGCAGATGGTGGACACGTCGGGCTTGATGAACTGCATGGTGTCGTAGATCGACATGCCAGCGGTCACCGAACCACCCGGGGAGTTTATGTAGAGGTGGATATCCTTGTCCGGGTTCTCGGCTTCGAGGAACAGCAACTGGGCAACCACGAGGTTGGCCATGTAGTCCTCGACCTGGCCGACCAGGAAGATGATCCGCTCCTTGAGCAGGCGCGAATAGATGTCGTAGGAACGCTCACCGCGGGCGGACTGCTCCACCACCATCGGCACCAGACCACCAGCGGCCTGAATGTTCGGAACTTGCGGCATATAAGGATTATGCATGTCCGACGATCACTCCCTAATAAAAAGTCATGTCTCTATAGACGCACAAGCCAGCCCGAAGGCTGGCTTGTGACAATCGAACGAAGCGCTGGATCAGGCCGCTTGCGGAGCTTCTGCAGGCTTGACCGCTTCTTCGTAGGATACCTGCTTGTCGGTCACATTGGCCTTCTGCAGGACAGTATCTACAACTTGTTCTTCCAGTACAACCGAACGAACTTCGTTCAGTTGCTGGTCGTTCTTGTAGTACCAGGAAACAACCTGTTCCGGCTCCTGATAAGCGGAAGCCATCTCTTCGATCATTTCGCGAACGCGGGCTTCGTCAGCCTTCAGCTCATGCTGCTTGACCAGTTCGGCGACGATCAGACCCAGCACCACGCGGCGCTTGGCTTGTTCTTCGAACAGCTCGGCCGGCAGTTGGTCGGGCTTGATGTTGCCACCGAACTGCTGAACAGCCTGAACGCGCAGACGATTGACTTCGTTGCCGATCAGGGCTTTCGGAACTTCGATCGGGTTGGTCTCGACCAGACCTTCCATCACCTGGTTCTTCACCTTGGACTTGATGGCCTGACGCAGCTCACGCTCCATGTTCTTGCGAACTTCGGTGCGGAAGCCTTCCAAGGTGCTTTCCTTCACGCCGAACAGAGCGAAGAATTCTTCGTTCAGTTCCGGCAGCTTCGGCTCGGCGACGCTGTTGACGGTAACGGTGAACTCGGCGGCTTTGCCGGCCAGGTCCAGATTCTGGTAGTCCTCGGGGAAGGTCACGTTCAGCACGCGCTCTTCACCGGCCTTGGCGCCAACCAGGCCCTCTTCGAAGCCCGGGATCATGCGGCCGGAGCCCAGCACCAGCAGGGTGCCCTTGGCGGAACCGCCAGCGAAGGCTTCGCCGTCGATCTTGCCAACGAAGTCGATGTTCACCTGATCGTCGTTCTGAGCGGCGCGATCAACGGCTTCGAAGCGGGTGTTCTGCTTGCGCAGGATTTCCAGCATGTTGTCGAGATCGGCGTCAGCCACGTCGGCCTGCAGGCGCTCGACCTTGATGCCGTCGAAACCGGCAACCTTGAATTCCGGGAAGACTTCGAAGGTCGCGATGTACTCGAGGCCCTTCTCTTTCTCGAACACTTTCGGTTCGACAGAAGGAGCACCCGCCGGGTTCAGCTTCTGCTCGACCACGGCTTCGTAGAAGGTTTCCTGGATCAGGTCACCGAGGGCTTCCTGACGAGCGGCGGCTTCGTAGCGCTGACGGATCACGCTCATCGGCACCTTGCCGGGACGGAAGCCAGGAACCTTGGCGCGACGAGCGGTCTGCTGCAGACGCTTGTTGACTTCGGTCTCGATACGCTCGGCCGGCACGCCAACGGTCATGCGGCGCTCAAGAGCGGAGGTGCTTTCAACGGAAACTTGCATGGATATTCCTCGTGGCACAGACGTAAGCCGGTCCTTCCGGCTCCCAGAATCAAGGGCAAGCATTCTAGTAGCTAGAAATGCAGAAGTCACCCTGAGTGGAAGCTGCAGAAATTCACGGATGCGAGAGCTTATGGAAAGAAGATGGTGCGGACGGAGAGACTCGAACTCACCACGGGGTGCCCGGTCTCGCTGGGGGGCGCATTCTGCCTGAGCCCTGGAGCGAGTGTCACCGTGTTTTTGTTCCCAAAGTGTTCCCAGCGCCAGAGAGTGTGGCGGTGGAGAAGCAGCCCAAACCAGCCCGGCCGGGGCTTTCCGTCGATTTCATGTTGACCCATAAAAATGGGGTAATTTTGGTAATTTATTTTCAAAACAGCCTGAAAACCCTTTTTGATCAAGGCGTTAGAAGACCTCCCAAAGGTAATTTATTGGTAATTTTGAGGTAATCGAATTACCGTCCAGCAGGGTAAGCTCTGGGAAAAATAAATATCAATAAAATCAGCTACTTACTGAAAAATTACCTTTCACATTACCCCAAATTACCATTCAAGGTAATCGCTCAAACCTAGAGGCGACGCGCGCTCCAGGGGCGTTCTGAGCGGGAATTACCGAAATTACCCTTTTCTGAGATGTCACCCGGAAACAGCAGATCGGGAGGCCATCTGCCGCCACCTGTAAAAGGCCTCTCAGCGCAGGGATTCGCAGGCATTCCACCGCCTCAGAACGGGCAAACAGCGCACAGTCTGGGCCGCTTGGAGACCTCCGCAGGGGTGAAGAAAAAGTGCCACCTTTAGCCCGCAGGCGTGGCGGGGGGACGACCGCGCGCGCCGGGTGCTGTCCGGGGCCGATTTTGGCGGATATACTGTACCGATATACAGTACTTTTCAGCCTGCCATGACACCCCCTCAACCCCCCGATCTGGCTTGCTGGTACCGCCGCCTGAACGACTCCAGCGAGCGCATGCGCAACCCTGACCGCTACCACCAGGCTGTCACGGCAGCCGCGGCCGACCTGCTCGCCCGGCGCGTCATCAACCACCACGAGCACCAGGACATGGCCGACCTTGCCGACGCCGCACTCATGCATGCCCGAGAAGAGCTGGCCACTCAGCTGTTCGAGCTGACGGCTATCTATGACGTGGTCGACCCATCCACCGCTGAGCTGGCAGGCTCGATCGTCACCGGCACCTACCTGTGCAGTGGGCGCGAGCTGCCAGGGTCCCGAACCTCGATCGAGGGAGTGGTCCGCTACAACAGCGCCGGCCAGCTCAGCATGGTCACAATGAGCAGTGACGACCTTGGGCCGATCAGAGGGCTGACGTGGACAACGAGGCAAGGTCGCGCTCTGAACCTGATGAAGGTTGCTCAGTACCACCAGGGGCGCAGCATCCCGTACCTGTGGGACCCTGACTCCTGCCGACTGGCCTTGGATCAGTTGCGCGCACTCCGCGAGGACGGCCAGGACCAGGCTTGTCGGGAGCTGCAGCGGGTGCTCGCCATCGCCCCGTTCGGCCTGTGCCCGAGCTGCTGCGATCGCTTCGACCTGGTCGATGACTGCGAAAGGTGCCTGGGCCGAGGCATCATCCGCCGTATCAGCTGCCGCTTGTCGCAAGACCAGTAAATACGCGGCTTCCAGGCCGATTAAGCTGGCTTGGACTGACTAAAAATGGTATGTTTTGATGGGGCTTTTCATACTGGAGACAGGCAAAAATCCTTGCCTGCAGACGTAAAAAAGCCGCCTCGCAGGCGGCTTTGATATGGCAGGTCAGCGCTTGCCCGGCGGCGGCGGCTCGACGTCCTTGAATCGAATCACTTCCTCCCCTGCCCATTCGTTCACCTGGCGCAACCGCGCCTGCATCGGCTCCAGTTCGTTGGTGGTCCACACCTCCGACGCCTCCTTGATGGACCCGAAGCCCCCGGCGTTCTGCGGCACCACCCCCAGCAGCTGCGGATAGACACGCAACGCCGCGAGCTGGTCGTCGCGGCTGATGTTCTTGATCGCCCCAAAATCATCCTTGGCCGCCACCTCGCTGACCGGAATCAACTGGATGCCCTCCTTCTTGCCGTTGGGCGCGTAGACGAACAGGTTGCGGAAATTGCCCGGGCCCTTCGCGTTCTTCAGCGCGGTGCGCAGGTTGTCGATATCCGCCTGATCCTGGGCGGCGTCGGTCATGTAGAGGATGAAGCCGGCGTGACTGCCGTTGTTGTAGTACTTGCGGCGGAACAGCGTGGCCGATTCATTGAGCAGCGCGCTCTGCAGGGCGCAGAACCACTCCGGGATGCCATACAGCTCCTGATTGACGTCCGCCTCGCGGAGCTGGAACACGCTTCCGGCCTCAAACTCATGCTCATCCTTCCAGCCCAGCACCTGGAAGAAGACGCCCTCTTCCACCCCACGGCGCATGTACTTGGCCAGCGGCGGCTGCAGAGCCAGCATGCCCTGCAGCCTGCTGCGCCGCCTCTCGAGGTAGCTGTTACCGAAGGTCAGCCAGTCCAGGCTGAACTGCTCGAACGCCGCCAAGCTCAGCAGGCGGTGCGGGATGAAGCTCTTCGCCAGCATGTTGCGCTTGAACATCAGCGCCGACTGGACGTAAGGGCTCGACCGCATGCCCTTGGCCAAGCCGTACATCGACAAGGGCGGCTCATACCAGCGGCCATTGGACCAGCACTCCAGGTAATCGAGGATGCCGCGGCTATCCAGCACCGGGGTCGGCTCACCAAAGGTGAAGGCCTCCATGGACGCCTGCGGCGATAGTACTTCGCCCTCGGCGACGGTCGATTGGGTAGCCAGTTCCTGGCGCGTTGCGGTGCTCATCAGTAGCTCTCCATGAATCCGGTGTTGGCCTTGGTCTGGCCCTCAAGCGGTTCGTTGTGCAGGGCGTGGAACAGGGCCCACGCCAGGTCGGCGTGGCCGGTGTTGTCGTTGCGACCGGCGGTATACGTGAACTGCCGCCCGCCAGCGGTCATGGTCTTGCGGATCGCCATCAGCGACGACGCCAGGTCCGTCCAGCCAGCATCGAACTCAAGCCGGCCGTTCTTGATCACGTCCCAGGCTTTCATCACCAAGCGGACCTTCACTTCGGGGGAGTAGCTGAAGGTGGTCACGGCCGGGAAGAAGCTGCGCACCAGTTGGGCGACGCCAGTCCCCATCCCGGTGATGTCGATGCCGATATAGGTCACCCAGTAGCGCTCGGTGACCTTGCGGATGAACTGGGCTTGTGCGGCGAAATCCATCCCGCGGAACTGGTGCCGCTCGAGCACACGGAACTTGCCACCAGCCACCATCGGCGGCGCCACCACTACCAGGCCGGCGCTATCGCCATTCTCAGCAGGGTCATAGCCGACCCAGACCTGGCGGTCGCCAAACGGGCGCAGGGCGTGCGGCTTGTAGTCCTCATTCCACTCGAGCCAGCTGTCGACCATGCCAGGCTGCAACATGGCCAGCGGGAAGATGCTCGCGCCGTCGTCGACGAACTCGCACATCAGCAGGTTCTGGAAGGCCTCGGCATCGTACTCATGGCGCAACTCTTCGAGGTCGAACAGGTCGCAGCCCCGAGCCTCTGCGTCCCGGATAGTCACGATCTGCCGCCACAGCTTGTCCTCGCAGAGCCTTCCCTGTGCCAGGGCGTCGTGGCTCACGTCGATCTTGATGTGCTGCGCTGTGGGTTTGCCGCGGTTGAATCGCTCCCCCGTCCAGAACGTGTACGCCTCATGCGCCATGCTCGAGGGCGTCGAGAAGTAGGTCCGGCGGTAGCGCTTCTGCATGGCCATGCCCGACGCGACCTTGTTCAGTTCCTTGAACTTGTAGGTCCAGAAGAATTCGTCGAAATAGAAATTTCCGTGGTAGCCCTGGGCCGTCCGGGCGTTGGTACCCAGGAAGTGCAGCTCGGCGCCGTTGGGCAGAATGATCGGGTCGCCGGTCAGGTCCACGCCAACCACGTCCCGGGCAAACGCCTGGATGTAGGCCTTGAAGATGTGCGCCTGGTTCTTCGACGCCGACAGGAAAATTTGATTGCGCCCAGTCACCAGGGCGTCGATCAGTGCCTCGCGGGCAAAGTAGAACGTGGCACCGATCTGGCGCGACTTGAGAATCACCCGCGTGCGCATCTCGCCAGCGCGGTACCAATCCTTCTGGTAGTCGAAACTCTCGTCGAGGAAGGCCTCGAGCAGCTTCTCGACCAGTTCCTCGTCGATGTCGTTTCGCTTGGGCTTGCGCTTGGGCGCCGCGTTGCGCTTCGCCAACTCGGGGTTCAGGTCAGTCTCACTGCCGCCGCCTTGGTAGCGCTGGATGCGTGCCTGACGCTCCAGTTGGCGATGCAACAGGTCGATTTCCTTGAAGTCGCCGCCGGTCTTCGCGTCCTTCAGGATCAACTGGACGAGACGGGCTTCCAGCGCCCCACCAATCCGTTCTACGCTGTCGGCCCGGTCCCAGCTGTCGCGATCCTTCCAGCTGTGAAGGGTCTTCTCCTTCTCGTCCAGGAAGTCGGCGATATCGCAGACACGCCAGCCCATCCAGTACAGGAATTTGGCCTGGCGGCGATTGTCTCGGACGGGAATTTCGGCGGTCACATTCATGGCGCCGATGCTGCCGCCCGCGCGCGAGCCTCCCTAGCCCCGCTTCCTGTAGCTCCGTCGCTTACAGGACCGAGCCGTTGCCCGGCTAGCCCCACCTCCCGACCATGCCCTCAACGCCACGGCGACCGCCGCCACGCATTGAGGACAGCACATGTCGACCCCCGCCAAGAAATTCCGCTCCAACTGGTTCCGCGTTGCCGTCGAAGGCGCGACCTCGGACAAGCGCACCATCAAGCGCAGCTGGCTGGAGCAAGCCGCCAAGAACTTCGACCCGAAAACCTACGGCGCCCGCATCTGGCTGGAGCACTTCCGCAGCCTGCTTCCGGACAGCCCCTTCCGCGCCTACGGCGACGTCCTGGCGGTGAAGGCTGAAGAGGCCGAGGTCGACGGCCAGAAGAAGCTGGCCCTGTTCGTTCAGGTAGAGCCGACCCCCGACCTGGTCGCCATGAACAAGGCGAAGCAGAAAATCTACACCTCGATCGAGATCGACGATTCCTTCGCCGATACCGGCGAAGCCTACCTCGTCGGCCTGGCCGTCACCGACTCCCCGGCAAGCCTGGGCACTGACGTCCTCGCCTTCTCGGCTCAGAAGCCGGACGCCAGCCCCTTCAAGGATCGGCACTACTCCGAAACCTCGATGTTCTCTGAGTCCATCGAAGTGGACGGGCTCACCTTCGAGGAAGTGGAAGACCCGAAGACCGGCGTGGGCGCCAAGCTGCTCAGCAGCGTGAAGGCGTTGCTCAGTGGCAAACAGGCGCAGGCCGACGAGCAGTTCAGCCAGGTCGCCGAAGCGGTCCAGGCAGTGGCCGAGCATGTGAAGGACCTGCCGGAAAAGTTCGCCAGCCTGGAAGGCAAGCAGAGCGACCACGACGGCCAACTGACCAAGCTCAGCGCTGACCTGGACGAGCTGAAGCAAAAGCTCAGCCAGACCCCCGATACGACTCAGAGCAAGCGCCCCGTGGTAACCGGCGGCGAAAACAAGGTCGAGAAGACCGACTGCTGATTCACCACGACCGCCCTATCGCTACGGAGTAGCCTCATGCATAACGATACCCGCCGCCTGTTCAACGAATACCTCGGCGTGCTCGCCGCGCTGAACGGTGTAGACGACGTCACCACCAAGTTCTCTGTCGACCCGACCGTCGCCCAGACCTTGGAAACCCGCATCCAGGAATCGAGCGGCTTCCTGCAGCAGATCAACGTGCTCGGCGTTACCGAGCAGTCCGGTGAGAAAGTCGGCCTCGGCGTTTCCGGCCCGATCGCCAGCACCACCGACACTACTGCTCAGGACCGTCAAACCCGCGACGTGACCGTGCTCGACAACCTGGGCTATCTCTGCACCCAGACCAACTTCGACAGCCACATCACGTACAAGAAGCTGGATGCCTGGCGCAAGTTCAAGGACTTCCAGGCCCGCATTCGTGACGCGATCCTGCGCCGCCAGGCCCTGGACCGCATCATGATCGGCTGGAACGGCACCAGCCGTGCCGCCACCTCGAACATCGCCACCAACCCCCTGCTGCAGGATGTGAACATCGGCTGGCTGGAGAAGATGCGCCTCACCAACGCGGCGCGCGTGATGACCGAGGGTGATAAGGAAGCCGGCAAAATCCTCATCGGCGCCACGGGCGACTTCAAGAACATCGACGCCCTGGTTTACGCCATGGTCAACGAACTCATTGAGCCCTGGTATCAGGAAGACTCTGAGCTGGTCGTCGTGTGTGGTCGCGAACTGCTGGCCGACAAGTACTTCCCGCTGGTCAACAAGGACCAGGCGCCCAGCGAGCAGTTGGCAGCCGATGTGGTCATGAGCCAGAAGCGCATCGGCGGCCTGCCTGCCGCTCGCGTTCCGTTCTTCCCTGCCAAGGGCCTGATGATCACCCGCCTCGACAACCTGTCGATCTACTGGCAGGAAGAGAGCCGCCGCCGCCAGATCGTGGACAACGCCAAGCGCGACCGCATCGAGAACTACGAGTCGTCCAACGATTCCTACGTGATCGAGGACCTCGGCTGCGCCGCGATGGCCGAGAACATCACTCTCCAGGTCGCGTGAGGTAAACCGCCATGAACCTCTGCCGCCGCCATTACCAGCGCGTCACCGCCGCCCAAGCGGCGGCGGAGGTCGCTGGTCCAACCCAGACCATGGCAGGACTGACCGCCTACGAACTCCAGCTCGCCCAGCTCATCCATGACCGGGCCCGCCTGAAGGGCATTCAGTCCACCGAGGGCAAGATCGAGCTCAAGCGTCAGCTGCTCCCCGCCTATGCCCCCTACGTCGAGGGCGTGCTCTCGGCCGGGCAAGGCGCCCAGGACGAGGTGCTGGTCACCATCATGCTCTGGCGCATTGACGCCGGAGCGTTCACCGAAGGCCTGGATATCGCCGCCTACGTGTTCGCGCACGGCCTGGTGATGCCGGATCGATTCAACCGCACCGTCGGCTGCCTCGTTGCAGAGGAAGTGGCCGAGAGCGCCATCAAGGCCCTGAAGGCAGGTCAACCGTTCGACATCGCCGTGCTGCTGCGCACCGCCGAACTCACAGCCGAGCAGGACATGCCCGACGAGGTTAAGGCCAAGCTCTTTCTCGCCCTCGGCCGAGCCACCTTGCACGGGCTGTCCGTCGAGGTTCCGGGCAAGCCAGGTCAGGTCGAAGAAGGCGTCGCTCTCCTGACGCGCGCCATCGAGCTGCATGACAAGTGCGGCGGCAAGAAGGACCTCGAAGCTGCCGATCGGCTGCACAAGAAACTGGCCGACGCTGCTACGGCAGCTGCTCCGACTTCGACAGAGCCGCCGCCTTCCAGCGCCCCAACCGGGAACAAGCCCTCTGTGTCTCGGAAACCGTCCGGCAAGGGCACCCGAAAGACCCAACAGAATCTGCCCCGCAAGGGCTGACCGAGCGCCCCGCGCACCCAAGCCGGCTCGGGGCCGATCTGCCTGGTGACTCCTTCCAGCGCAGTGACGCCCCGACCACCGGCTACCCATTCAAGGCAGGACCATGAGCGCATTCGTAGCCAGCGGCGACGCAACCAATGGCGTCACCATCAACAGCGACGAGTTCTGGCCAGGCATCGACCTGGACACGCTCCGCGACGACATGCGCATCGGCTCCGATGTCAGCAACGCCAAGCTTGAAACCGCCGTAGTAGCAGCCCTTCTCAACGTCAATCGCCAGCTGGTCGAGTGGCAGGGCATGCAGCAGGACCAGGGCTACAGCACCCTCAGCCAGGTCCCCGCGAAGAAGGTAAACGGCGAATCGGCCCTGGTGCTGCACTACCAGCGCGCCGTGCGCTGCGCCACCGCAGCCGAGCTGCTCGAGCGCTACCGCGGCTACGACGCCACCAACAACGGCAACCAGAACGCCGAAGAGCGCGCCCCGACCATCGACGAATACCGGCGCGATCTCGCCTGGGCAGTCAGTGACCTGGTCAATCGGCCGCGCTCAACCGTGGAGCTGATCTGATGGAAAAGCCCGAATACATCGACTGGAACGAAATCTCGCGCCGCGGCCTGCTCGAGCGCATCAACCGCGAAATCATGCACCCGCTTGGTTTGGCCGTCTGCCGTGTAATCGAGACGGGGCAGTCCCCGGGCGCCCTGGTATCCCCGGATGGCCCGTTCTGCTACCCGGAAGATCAGCAGAAGCACGAGGCCGAGTGATGGCCGCCATCCTCCGCACGCAACAGCGCGACACCGTCGAAGCGCTCTGCTGGCGGTACTACGGCCGGACTGGGAACGTCACCGAGGCCGTCCTCGAGGCGAACCCGGGCTTGGCCGACTACGGCCCGATCCTCCCCCAGGGCATCGAAGTCACAATGCCCGACGCCCAGAACACCGCCCCGACACAGCAGGTAGTGAACCTGTGGGATTGACCAACAAGGGAAGTAGTAGACATGGCTGATCCAACCACCACTGCTGCTGGCGGTCTCCTGATGGGGCTGGGCCTTGGCGCCACCCTCCACGTCGACGGCTACGTGCTGTTCGGTGCCCTGCTCGGCGCCTGGATTACCACCAGCAGCCGCCACGACTTCAAAGTCTGGACGCGCATGTTTGCGCTGATCCTGCCCACCTGCGTCGGGTACCTCTCCGCCGGCCCGGCGCTCGCCCAGATTCCTTGGCTCACCACCCGCGAATTCGCCGCCCTGGTCTGCGCCGTGGTGGTCATCCCCCTGATCCTCAAGGCCGCAGCCTGGCTGGACAAACTCGACTTCGGCGAGATTCTGCGCCGCATTCGCGGAGGGAGCTGACATGTTCATGCTGATCATCCCGCTCATCACCGCCCTGGCCTACCTGGCCGGCGCAGCGCGCATCGCTTGCTTTCGCAGGGGGCCGGCACGCTATCGCCGCGGCATGTCGGTCGTCGCCAGCCTGCTGGGTGCGTCCATGGCCATCTGCGGCCTGGAAATCCTGTTCTACCGCCCGCCGGTCAGCCTGTGGCACGGCATCACCGCGTGCCTGCTGTGCGTCCTTATTTTCCGTTCCCGCGGCAACGTCGCCGCCCTGCTGAGGCCCTCCACATGACAACCCTTCGCCACGGCGATCGCGGGCAGGACGTCCGCACCCTGCAGAACCGTCTGAACGACCGCCTGAAGGTGGGCCTGGACGCCACCGGCCTATTCGACGACGCCACGGAAGCCGCAGTGCAAACTTTCCAGCGTGGCGCAGGCCTGGTCGACGACGGAATCGTCGGCCCCAAGACCCAGTCGGCGCTGACCGGCCAGGGCACCGCCCTGCTGCTGGGCGCCGGCAACCTGGTCGCAGCTGCAAAGCGCCTGGATGTGCCGCTGGCCAGCGTCTACGCGGTCAACGAGGTCGAGTCGGCCGGCGCCGGCTTCCTGCCCAACGGCAAGCCCAAGATTCTGTTCGAGCGGCACCAGATGTATCGCCAGCTCTGCACGTCACGGCATCCTGACGACGACGTCGCCGCGCTGAAGCGTCACGCCGACGAACTGGCCGCCCAGTACCCAAGCCTGATCAACCCCACCCCGGGCGGATACGCAGGCGGCGTCGCCGAACACCAGCGCCTGGCCCAGGCCCGGCTGATAGACGACACCGCCGCCCTGGAGTCAGCCAGTTGGGGCGCCTTCCAGATCATGGGCTACCACGCCACCCGCCTGGGCTACGAGAGCGTGCAGGCCTTCGCCGAAGCGATGGCCAGCGGCGAACCGGCTCAGCTCGACGCGTTCGTGCGCTTCATCGAGGCCGACCCCGCCCTGCTCAAGGCCCTGAAGGCCCGCAAGTGGGCCGACTTCGCCAAGATCTACAACGGCCCGGCCTACGCCAGAAACCTCTACGACGTGAAGCTGCAGCGCGCCTTCGAGCGCTACTCCGCCAGCCTGAAGGAGGTCGCATGAGCCCGCGCCCCGTAGCTCCACCCCCTGCCCCTCCAGCCCCGCCCGCTCGGCGAGCCACGGTCGTCATCAATGAGCAGCGCATCGACCTCGACCAGCTCCGCCGAATCGACCCGCAGGACGGCGACGTCCTGGTGCTTCCGGATGACTTCCCGCAGGGCGACTTCCACGCACTGGCCGAGGCGCTGCAGGTCGCCAAGCCGGGCATCAAGTGTCTGATCGTGCGTGGCGACGTCCGCCGCCTCGACGTCAGCGAAATGAACCGCCTGGGCTGGTACCGCGCATGAGCACGCTGCGCCAGGCGCTCTACGGCATAGCCCTGTTGGGCGCCCTGGCGCTGCTGCTGTGGGGCTATCACCAGCGCGGCTTGGCCGCCGACGCCACCTTGGCACTGGCCAACCAGCAGACGCATGACGCCGAGGCGCGGAACGAGCGCCTGTCCAACATCGTCACCGCCCTGCACGCCAACTTGCGAACCGAGCGTGAAGCGCAAACCAACCTGCGCACCACGCAAGACCAGCTCCGCCTGGGGCTGGCCACCCGGCAACGCCTGATCGAGGACCTGAAGCGTGAAAACGAGGAACTACGCGCATGGGCTGCTCAGCCTCTGCCTGACGATGCTCGCCGCCTGCGGCAGCGCCCGGCCATCATCGGAGCAGACGCTTATCGCGACTGGCTGTCCGGCCGTGGTGCAGTGCCAGCTGCCCGCGACGGCGCCGGCCAGTAACGGCGAGCTGCTCAACGACACCGACCGCGCCGAGTCCGCCTGGGCGGACTGCGCCGCCCAGGTCGACATGATCTACCGCCACCAGCAGGACCACCCACAGCATGTACAAGCCAGATAGCCTGCGAGCCGCGCTGCTTGCCTCGGTACCGCAACTGAAGCATGACCCCGAGCGCCTGCTGATCTTCATCGAGGAGGGCACCGTCCGATGCACTGCGGCGGCCTCCCTATCCTTCGAATACGGCTACACCCTGCAGGTCATCCTGACCGACTTCCCAGGGTCGCCTGATGCCGTGATGCTGCCCCTGCTGGGCTGGCTCCGCGAGCACCAGAGCGAGCTGCTGGCCAACCTTGAAAAGTCGGCTGAAGCGATCAAGTTCGAAGCCGAGATCATCGACAAGAACAAGGTCGACCTGGCCATCACGCTTCCGTTGACCGAGCGCGTGGTAGTCCAGCGCCTCGAGAACGGAACCTACAGCGTCACCCACGTTCCTGAACCGCAATACGAGCCCTACGAGTCCTATGGCACCATGCAGTTCATCGCCAACGGTGATCTGCTGGCCGAGTGGGTTCCTCCGTCCGCACCGGACGGGATGGCGCTTGCCACGCCGCACCCGCAACACCACCACGATGGCTGACGCACTCGACACGCTTGAGGATTGGGCGGGCCCGGTACTACGCGCCATGGAACCTGTTGCGCGGCGAAAGCTCGCCGCCGATCTGGCCCGCCGGCTCCGCCGTAGCCAGCAGAAGCGCATCGCCATGCAGAAGAACCCGGATGGCAGCGGGTACACAGCGCGAAAGCCCCGCGAGCTGCGCGGCAAGGCGGGCCACATCAAACGCCGCGCCGCCATGTTCACCAAGCTGCGCACCGCCCGCTACCTGAAGGCCAAGGGCGACTCGCAAGCCATCGTGCTCAGCTTCGCCGGCCGCATCTCCCGTATCGCCCGCGTCCACCAATACGGCCTCAAGGATCGCGCCGCACCAGGTGCGCCCGACGTGCGCTATCCCGAGCGCAAGCTGTTCGGCTTCACCGACGCAGACCTCGACCTGATCCGCGACGGCCTGCTCGAGCACATCCCCCTGTAAGCCGCTGCGCTACAGGACCGCGCGGCTGCGTCGCGCGCGCGTGAGCGCCATGCTCGGCGCCATGACTGACTATGCCGAACTCGCCCGCCTCATCGAGAACCTGATCCGCATCGGCACCATTGCCGAAGTCGACCTGATCAAGGCGCGCGTCCGCGTACAAACCGGCGACCTGCTTACCGGCTGGTTGCCATGGCCAGCTGCACGCGCCGGAGACGACCGCGAGTGGGACCCTCCTACGGTCAATGAGCAGGTAGTGTTGCTCAGCCCCTCCGGTCAGTTGGCCAATGGAGTCGCAATCCTCGGCGTGTTCAGCGATGCACACCCCGCCAACGGTGACCGCGCCAAGCTTCACCGCCGCACCTACTCAGACGGCGCCGTGATCGAGTACGACAGCCAGGCGCACCATCTACGCGCCCATCTTCCAGGCGGAGGGAGCACAGAGCTGATCAGCGACGGCGGCGTGCACATCGTCGGCGACATCACCCTTGATGGCGACCTCATCCAGACCGGCAACCAGCACGTAACCGGCAACGTCGAGGTCACCGTCGACGTCGTCACCGCTGGCATCAGCCTGGTGCACCACGTACACGGCGGCGTGCAGATCGGCGGCAGCAACACGGGAGCTCCGAAATGAACCGCATCACCGGCAGCAGCCTCGGCACGATCGAGCACATTCGGCAGAGCATCGCCGACGTGCTCATGACCCGCATCGGTACCCGCTGCATGCGCCGCGAATACGGCAGCCAGCTGCCTGACCTGGTCGACCAGCCCTTCAACGACGCCACGCGCCTGCGCGTCTACGCCGCCACGGTCATGGCGCTGATGCGCTGGGAGCCGCGCATTCGCATCAGCCGCGTGCAGTTCACCGGAGTGAGCCTGCAAGGCCGCGTGGTGCTGCTGCTCGAGGGAACCCTCGTCGACAGCAACGAACGGCAGAACATCAGCATTCCGCTCAGCCTGGGGGCCGCATGAGCACGACTTTTAGCGCCATTGATCTGAGCCAGCTGCCAGTTCCCCAAGTGGTCGACTCGATCGACTTCGAGACCATCCTCGCCGAGCGCAAGGCGTACCTGGTCAGCCTCTATCCGGCAGATCAGCAAGCAGAGATCGCCGCGCGACTGGAGCTGGAGTCGGAGCCCCTCACCAAGCTGCTCGAGGAAAACGCCTACCGCGAGGTCATCTGGCGGCAGCGGGTCAATGAGGCGTCGCTCGCCAACATGCTGGCCTATGCCTCGGGCAGCGACCTTGAGCAGCTCGCCGCCAACTACAACGTCAAGCGCCTGGTCGTAACGCCAGGCGACGCGACTGCCGTTCCACCAGTCGCCGAGGTCCTCGAGGACGACGACAGCTTGCGCGAACGCGCCCAGATGGCCTGGGAGGGGTTGAGCACTGCCGGGCCACGGAACAGCTACATCTTCCACGCTCGCGCCGCAGATGGCCGCGTCGCCGATGCATCGGCGGTCAGCCCGTCGCCCGCGGTGGTGGTGGTTACCGTCCAGGGCAACACCGTGGACGGCAGTGCGCCTGCTGACCTGGTCGCTGTGGTGAAAACCTACCTCAGTGACGACGACCGTAGGCCGGTCGCCGACCGCCTTACCGTACAGGCGGCGACCGTAGTCCCCTACAGCATCACCGCCACCTTGTACCTGCAGAGCGCCGGCCCTGAGTCCGAGCCGATCCTTGATGCAGCGGAAACCGCGTTGCTGGCCTACGTGCACCAACGCCGCCGGCTGGGCATGGAAGTGTCAGAGTCAGCCGTCCATGCTGCGCTGCACGTCGAGGGCGTGCGCAAGGTCGAGCTGGTCGGCTGGGCTGACATCGTCGCCACCGAGGCCCAGGCACCCTACTGCACCGCAGTTCACCTGTCCGTGGGTGACGACTGATGGGGGCCTTCTACCCGCTGCTGCCAGGCAACTCCACCCAACTGGAGCGCCTGGCCGCTCAGGCCCTCGCCGAGATTCAGCGCGTGCCGATCCCGCTGCGCAAGCTGGTCAACCCCGACACCTGCCCGGTGAAACTGCTGCCGTACCTGGCCTGGGCCTTCTCGGTCGACCGCTGGGATAGCACCTGGCCCGAGGCCGCGAAGCGCTCGGCGATCCGCTCCGCCTACTTCATCCACTCCCGCAAGGGCACCATCGGCGCCCTTCGCCGCGTGGTGGAACCGCTCGGCTACCTGATCGAGGTCCGCGAGTGGTGGCAGCTCACCCCCCAGGGCGTCCCAGGCACCTTCGCCCTGGTCGTCGGCGTTCTTGAGGCGGGCATCACCGACGAGATGTACGCCGAGCTCACCTGGCTGATCGACGATGCCAAGCCGCTCACCCGCCATCTGATCGGGCTCGACATCAGCCTCGAAGTGCAAGGGCGAGTGCCAGTCACCGCCGGCCACTACGACGGCGACACCCTGACCGTCTACCCCTACCTCCCCGACACGATCGAGGTCACCGGCACGCTTGGCATGCCGGGCCGCGAACACACCATCGACACTGTGAGCGTCTACCCATGGCAGTGACCTATTACGCACTTCTCACCAACGTCGGCGCGGCCAAGCTGGCCAACGCTGCCGCCCTCGGCACTACCCTACAGATTACCCAGATGGCCGTGGGCGACGGCGCCGGCAACGTCCCGGTCCCCGATGCCAACCGCACCGCCCTGGTCAATGAAGTGCGCCGCGCGCCGTTGAATCAACTCAAGATCGACCCGAGCAACGCCTCACAGGTCATCGCCGAACAGGTCATCCCGGAGACGGTGGGAGGCTGGTGGATTCGGGAAATCGGCCTGCTGGACAACACCGGGGCGCTGATCGCCATCGCCAACTGCGCGCCGTCCTACAAGCCGCAGCTCGCCGAGGGCAGCGGACGCACCCAGACCGTGCGCATGGTGCTCATCGTCAACAACACCGGGGCTGTCGAGCTGAAGATCGACCCCAGTGTCGTGCTGGCCACGCGCGAGTACGTCGACACCGCCATTGTGACTGCGATCAACCGCCAGGACGCGAAGGCGTCCGTGCGGGCGGCCACCACCGCGAGCATCGCGCTCAACGGCCTGCCCACTGTGGATGGCGTGGTGCTGGTAGCGGGTGATCGGGTGCTGGTGAAGAACCAGGCGACCGGAAGTCAGAACGGCATCTATGTCGCCGCGGCGGGAGCCTGGGCGCGCAGCGCGGACGCTGACGAAAACGCCGAAGTAACGCCCTCTCTCACTGTCTCGGTGGAAAGCGGCGCCATCCAGGCCGACACAGTCTGGCAGCTCATCACCGATGCCCCCATCGTGGTGGGTACAACCGCCCTGGTATTCCAGGACATTACCAACGGCCTCGCCCGACTCGCCTCGCCTGCCCTCACCGGCACACCGACTGCTCCAACCGCTGCACCTGGGACCAACACCCAGCAACTAGCTACCGCCGCCTTCGTCGCGGCTGCCGTTGCACCTCTGGCGCCAACGGCCTCGCCGCTGTTCACCGGAGATCCCAAAGCGCCGACGCCGGCCCAGTTTGACAACGACACCTCGCTCGCCACGACGGCCTTTGTGCAGCGTGCGCTGGGCTCGTTCGCTGGCTATGGGAGCGTCGTAGCGTCTCGAAACATGGTGCTCGATGACATCGGCAAGGCGCTGTTCGTTGCGGCCGGGAGCTTTAACTACACCATGCCAACGCCGGCCAGCCTGGGTCTAATTGCCGGTGCAGCTGTCACGATCTTCACGACACTTTCGACACTCACGATCCTCCCGGGTGCAGGTGCCCAGCTGAACCATATTTCCACAGGCGGAGTGGCATCGATTGCGGTCCTGGCAGGACAAAGCATCACCATGGTGGCGGTGACCGACACCACCTGGCAGAGCGTGCAGTCAACCTGCGGACTCGGGAAGAACGCTGATTTCGGCGCGAGTCTGGCAGCCAATGGTTACCAGAAGCTACCCGGTGGTTTGATCATGCAATGGGGCATGGTGCCTTGCCCGGCCAACTACACCGCCGGCACCGCCGTGGCCTTCACCCTGCCAATTGCATTCCCCAACCAGGTGCTTTGGGTGACTGCTTCGAACACCGGCACCAACCTCTTCACGACGCCCACGCAAGTAGCAGCAGGCCTGACTACCGGTCAGATCGTTTGGGGAACCAGCATGGCGACCGCCGCAAGCTTACAAGCGTCCTATATCGCCTTTGGGAGATAACCAATGAGCATCTTCTTCAGCCCCTCTCGCTGCGGCTTTTTTGACTCCGCCATTCATTACGGCGAAATTCCTGACGACGCGGTAGAGATTTCCTACACCCGCCACGCCGAGCTGTTGGAGGGCCAAAGCCTCGGGAAGCGCATTGTAGAAGGCGCCGATGGCGCGCCCGAACTTGTCGACATCATCCCGGATAGCTCGCCTGCAACAATCGCTCGGTTGATTGCAGATCGTCGCTTCGAGGCAGAAACCGCCGGTATCGTCGTCAACGGCATGCCGTTAGACACCGGCCGCGACAGCCAGGCCCTGGTCACCGGCGCCGCGCTGGCGGCTGTGATCGACTCGGCGTACAGCTGCCAATGGAAAACGGTTGAGGGCTTCATCGACCTGGACGCGCAGCAGATCATCGCTATCGCCAGCGCCATGCGCGCCCATGTGCAGGCCTGTTTCGACCGCGAAGCCGCACTGCTCGATGCGCTGGCGGCAGGCACCTACACCGACGACCAGCTCGACCAGGGCTGGCCGGCATGAGCCGCTTCCTGACAGCCCTGCAGGTTGAACTGCAGGGCGACCGCAAGACCTGGAAGCTGCTGAGCGAGTTCGTCTACGAGGACGCTGAGCACGGGCGCATTGCCGTCGCCCGAGGCTTCGAAACGGACTTCGCCAGCGTGCCGCGCCTGCCGGTCGTCTTCGACCTGGTCGGCGCCTATGGCCACGCCGCTGCCACCTTGCACGACTGGCTCTACTCCAGCGGCCTGGTGCCGCGTAAGAGCGCTGACCGGATATTCCGCGAGGCACTGCGTGCGACCGGCATAGCCCGGTGGCGGGCCTGGCTCATGTGGGCCGGCGTTCGCCTCGGCGGCTCATCGCACTACCGCGACCCCGATTCCTTCTGACGTCGCCCTGTAGCGCCTGCCGCTACAGGGTGACCCGCTCGCCCCGGCCGCGCGCGCGCGGCAGCCTGTGCACTGTCATCCACCCGTACAGGCACAGGCCCATGCCCGACCAATATCATCACGGTGTGCGCGTCGTTGAGAAGAACGACGGCATCCGCCCGATCCGCACCGTCAGCACTGCCGTCATCGGCCTGGTAGCCGTCGCTGAAGACGCCGACGCCGACTTCTTCCCGCTCGACGAAGCCGTACTGATCACCAACGTCCAAGCCGCTGTCGGCAAAGCCGGCACCAACGGCACCTTGGCGGCGACTCTGCAGGCGATCGCCGACCAGACCAATGCCTTCACCATCGTCGTGCGCGTCGCGAAAGGCGAGGACGATGCCGCCACCACCAGCAACCTAGTGGGCACCACCACTGCCGATGGCAAGTACACCGGCATGAAGGCCCTGCAGAGTTCCAAGCAGAAGTTCGGCTTCAGCCCGCGCATTCTCGGTGTGCCTGGCCTGGATAGCCTGCCGGTGGCCACTGCCCTGGTCGCGCTGGCCCAGAAGCTCCGTGCATTCGCCTACGTCTCCGCCTATGGCGCCAAGACCAAGGAAGAAGCCACCACCTACCGCGAGGGTTTCGGCGCCAGGGAAGTGATGGTCATCTGGCCGGAGTTCCAGCGCTGGGACACCACCACCAACACGACCGTCACCGCGCCTGCCGTCGCCCTGGCCCTGGGCCTGCGCGCGAAGATCGACCAGGAAGTCGGCTGGCACAAAACCCTGTCCAACGTCGCCGTCAACGGCGTGACCGGCATCAGCGCCGACGTCTACTGGGACCTGCAAAGCACCGCCACCGACAGCGACTACCTCAATGAGGCCGACGTCACCACGCTGATCAACGAAAGCGGTTACCGCTTCTGGGGTTCGCGCACCTGCTCGGAAGACCCGCTCTTCGCCTTCGAGAACTACACCCGCACCGCCCAGGTGCTGGCGGACACCATGGCCGATGGGCACTTCTGGGCTGTCGACAAGCCCATGCACCCGACCCTGGTGCGCGACATCATCGAAGGGCTGAAAGCCAAAGGACGCGAAATGGTCGCCAATGGCTACCTCATGGGCTTCGACGCCTGGTACGACGAGAGCCTCAACGATGCCACCACGCTCAATGCCGGCAAGCTGAAGGTCAGCTACGAATACACGCCGGTACCGCCGCTGGAAGACCTGGAGTTCCAGCAGAAAATCACCGACACGTATCTGGTCGACTTCGCCAGCCGTATCAACGCCTGATCCCGCGCCCTCCCCTGCGCGGGAGGGTTTGCGCTGAACCTCGGAGAGCCCAGCCATGGCCATGCCGCGCAAACTCAAGAATATGAACCTCTTCAACGACGCCAACAGCTACCTCGGCGTGTCGAAAGCGGTCACCCTGCCCAAGCTGGCCCGCAAGATGGAGTCGTACCGCGGCGGCGGTATGAACGGCCCGGTGGAAGCTGACCTCGGCTTCAGCGACGACGGCATCATCGTCGAGTTCACCCAGGGCGGCCTGGACGTGATCGGCATCAAGCAATTCGCCGCTGCCAGCGCGACTGCCGTGCCTCTGCGCTGGGCCGGTGCCTACCAGCAGGACGATACCGGCGAAGTCACCGCGGTGGAGGTCGTTGCCCGCGGCCGAGTGAAGGAAATCGACATGGGCGATGCCAAGCCCGGCGAGGACACCGAGCACAAGTTCACGATCACCTGCAGCTACTACAAGCTCATCGTCGGCGGCGAGGAAATCGTCGAGATCGACCTGCTCAACTTCATCGAAAAGGTCGACGGCAAGGACATGCTCGCCGAGCAACGCAAAGCCATCGGCATCTGACCTTCGCACCACCTTTGCGGCCGAGTAGGTGCCAGGGATGGCGCCGCCGGCCGCACCTTTTTCAAACCAAGGAGCCCTCATGAACGATCTCGACACTCAAGCCGCCGCCCAGCTCGAAGCCCCGCTGGAAGAAACCATTCCAGACAACGTCGTGGTGCTCGACACCCCAATCAAACGCGGCACCGCGGAAATTGACCGCCTCACCCTGCGCAAGCCGCAGTCGGGCGAGCTGCGCGGGCTGCAAATGGCCACCCTGCTGCAAATGGACGTGCAGAGTCTCATCAAGCTGCTGCCGCGCATCAGCAGTCCCGCCGTCACCGAGGCAGAAGTCACTGCAATGGAGCCGGCCGACCTGCTCGCCTGCGGCGCCAAGGTGAGCGATTTTTTGCTGCAGAAGCGGGTGCGAGCGGCCTACCTGCTCGGGTAGAGGACGCCATGGCTGACCTGGCCGTGGTCTTTCACTGGGCGCCGGCCGACATGGACCGGCTGTCCATCTCGGAACTGATGGAATGGCGTGAGCGCGCCCGGGTAAGGAGCTCCACCGATGGCGAATGACCTGCAGTTGCGCGTGCTGCTCAACGTGATCGACAAGGCCCTCGGGCCATTGAAGCGGATCACCCAGGGCAGTGGCGCCACGGCCAAGTCGCTAAAGGCCGCCCGTGAGCGGATCAAGGAGCTCAACGCCACCCAAGCCGACACCAGCGCCTGGCGAACCCAGCGAGCTGCACTCGAGCAGACCAGCCGCGCCATGGATGCCAACCAGGCGAAGATCGCCAGTCTCGCCCGCTCCATGAATGCGGCGGGCCCTCCCACCAGGGCGATGACGCGCGAGTATCAGCGCGCGATCCGCGAATCCCAGCGCCTGAAGCAGCAGCACGACAGCCAGAGCCAGGCCGTGCAGGCGCTACGCGGGCGCCTGGCCGCCGCCGGCATCGACACCCGCAAATTCCAGGAAGGTGAGCGCGCACTGAGCAAGCAGATCGCCGCCACCAACGCCACGATCAGCGAGCAGGGACGCAGGCTGCAGGAGGTCAATCGACGCCAGCAGGCCATGGCCAAGGCGCGTGGCGACCTCGATCGCGCTCAGCGCTTGGCCGGAGGCATGGCTGCCGGCGGTGCCGCTGCTCTGGGCGTGGGCTACGCCGCCAGCCGCCCGCTGAACGCCGCGGTTCAGGCATTCGCCCCCAACGAAGACGCTGCTACCCAGCTCAAGGCGTCGATGATGCAGGCAGACGGGAGCGTGCCGGCTGAGTTCCAGAAGATCACTGACCTCGCAACCCAGCTCGGCGACAAGCTCCCGGGCACCACCGCCGACTTCCAGAACATGATGACCATGCTGCGCCGCCAGGGCCTGAGCGCGCAGTCGATCCTGGGCGGTACCGGCGAGGCTGCCGCCTACCTGGGCGTTCAGTTGCAGATGCCGGTGGAAGCCGCCGCCGAGTTCGCGGCAAAGATGCAGGACGCTACCCGCACGTCCGAGAAGGACATGATGAAGCTGATGGACAGCATCCAGCGGGCCTACTACCTCGGGGTAGACCCCACCAACATGCTGCAGGGCTTCAGCAAGATTTCCCCGGCCATGGACATTCTCAGGAAACAAGGCCTGGAGGCCACTGAGGCCTTCACCCCGCTGCTGGTCATGATGGACCAGGCCGGCCTGGAGGGCAGCGCCGCGGGCAACGCCTTCCGCAAAATCTTCCAAGGCTCGCTGAACGTCGACAAGATCAAAGACGTCAACGAAATGTTCCAGATGCGCGGCTCGAAAATCCGCTTTGACTTCAGCGACGGCAAGGGCGAGTTCGGCGGCATGGAAAAGCTGTTCGCCCAACTGGACCAGCTTAAGACGCTGAGCACCGAAGACCGTCTCATGGTCACCAAAGACCTGTTCGGCGACGACAGCGAGACGCTCACCACCCTCAACACCCTCATGAACAAGGGGCTGGCCGGCTACCGCGAGGTCGCGGACAAGGTCAAGGCTCAGGCCGACCTGCGCACCCGCGTCGACTCCCAACTCAAGACGCTGGCCAACACCTGGGAGGCCGCCCAGGGCAGCTGGACCAACGCTATGGCGGAGTTCGGCGCTGCCGTCGCCCCTGAGCTGAAGGAGCTGATCAACTGGGTCGGCGACCTCGCCAACAAGATCGGCACCTGGGCGCGAGAGAACCCGCGCCTGGCCGGCGGCCTGTTGAAGATCGTCGCGGTGATTTCCGGGCTCGCCTTCGCTGGTGGCGCACTGGCGGTTACGCTCGGCGGCCTCGTCGGGCCCCTGGCGGTGATCCGCTACGGCATGGCCATCCTTGGCGTTGCAACCAATGCCGCGCTCTGGCCCATCCTGGCGGTGATTGCTGCGGTAGTTGCCCTGGCCGCTGCGGCCTACCTGATCTACGCCAACTGGGACAAAGTGAAGGCTTACTTCAGCGGTCTCTGGCAGGAGTTTCAGACCGATGCCAATAGCGGTATTGGAGGTATTGCCCGCCTCATCCTCAACTTCAGCCCGCTGGGCTTGTTCTACCGCGCTTTCGCGGGAGTGATGGGGTATTTCGGGATCGAACTGCCGGGCCGGTTCAGTGAGTTCGGTAGCATGATCCTCGACGGACTCATCAACGGCATCAGCTCGAAGATCAGCGAAGTCAGGACCTACGCTCTGACCCTGTGGCAGGAACTCCAAACGGATGCCAATAACGGGGTCGGCGGGATGGCCAGAGCTATTCTGAACTTCACCCCGCTGGGCCTGTTTTACCGAGCCTTCGCGGGTGTGATGAGCTACTTCGGCGTGGAGCTGCCCGGCAAGTTCACCGAGTTCGGCAGCATGATCCTCGACGGCCTCATCAACGGCATCACCTCGAAGCTCGGCGCCCTCAAGGACGCGATCGGCAACATGGGCGACTCCACCATCGCCTGGTTCAAGGAGAAGCTGGACATCCACTCGCCAAGCCGCGTCTTCGCGGAGCTGGGGGGCTTCACCACCGCCGGCCTCGCCCTTGGCATCACCAAGGGCCAGAGCGAGCCCTTGAGCGCTATCAACGAGATGGGCAAGCGACTCGCCGCGGCCGGCGCCCTGGTACTGGGCGGCGCTGGATCGGCCGTGGCCATCGACGAGCGCCCACCGATCAGCGCAGCTTCGACGGCGCCAACGATCATGGGCGACACCTACCAGATCACCATCCAGGCTGGCCCAAGCACCGATATAGCCGGATTGCGCCGCATGCTCGAGCAGATGCTCGATGAGCGTGAACGCAACAAGGCCGCGCGCGTGCGCTCCCGCCTGGGTGACCGGGAGTAACCGACCATGATGATGTCCCTGGGCATGTTCGTCTTCAGCCTGCACACCCTCGCCTATCAGGAACTCCAGCAGGACACCGAGTGGCGCCACCCTTCCACAAACCGCGTCGGAGCAGGTCCTGCGCACCAGTTCGTCGGTCGCGGCGAGGACACCATCAAGCTGCCCGGCATCCTGCTGCCGGAACTGGCCGGAAGCATGCTCAGCCTCGACGCCCTGCGACAGATGGCGGATACCGGCAAGGCCTGGCCCCTGGTAGAGGGCAACGGGCGAATTCGGGGCCTGTGGGTGATCGAGAAGATCACCGAGACCAGGGCCCTGTTCTTCCCCGATGGCGCCCCGCGGCGCATTGAATTTAGCCTCGAGCTCAAGCGCATCGACGACGGCCGCGTCGACCTGCTCGGCGCCCTTACCGGCAGCGCCGGCAGCATCCTGCGGGCGGTCCTGTGAGCCTGGCCGACAGCGCCATTGGCTACGTCCGCAGTGTCGCCGACGACTACTTGCGCGAAGCCAACTACCCCGTGCCGATCTTCCGCCTCAGCGTCGACGGCGCCGATATCGCTCAATTGATTAGCCCCCGGCTCATCACCCTGGAGCTGACCGACAACCGCGGCATCGAGGCCGACCAGCTGAGCATCAGCCTCAGCGACCATGACGGCCTGCTATCCATCCCCCCGAAAGGCGCCGTGCTGCGCCTGTGGCTCGGCTGGAGTGACACAGGCCTGGTGGATAAAGGCACCTACACCGTCGACGAGCTCGAGCACAGCGGCGCACCGGACCTGCTCGGCATCCGCGCGCGCAGCGCGGACCTGCGCAAGGCGTTGAAGGTGAAGCGCGAGCGCAGCTGGAGCGACACCACCCTCGGCCAGGTACTGACCGACGTCGCGCAACGCAACCAGCTCGACCTGCGCATCACCGACGACCTGAAGCAACTGGTTATTCCCCAGCTGGACCAGGCCAACGAATCCGACGCCAACCTGTTGACCCGCCTGGGCGAAGATTTCGACGCCGTGGCCACCGTCAAGGCCGGCTGCCTGGTGTGCATGCCGGCGGGCGGCGGCAAGAGTGTCAGCGGGCTGGCCCTGCCGCACATCACCCTGGTGCGCGCAGATGGGGATGGCCACCGCTACCTGCTGGCCGATCGCGACAGCTACGACGGCGTGCGCGCCTACTACTACGACGTCAACAGCGCCAAGAAGCAGGAAGCCATCACCGGCAGCGGCGACAACCTGAAGAACCTGCGGCACACCTACAGCGATCGGCAGAGCGCCCTGCGCGCGACGCGCTCGGAATGGCGACGGATTCAACGCGGCAGCGCCACGCTCAGCTACAGCCTGGCGCGAGGCCGCGCCGACCTGATCCCGGAACTCACCTACAGCCTGCAGGGCGTGAAACCCGAGATCGACGCCATCGTCTGGTACGGCGGCAATATCCAGCACCGCCTGAGCGCCGATGAGGGATTCGTCACCAGCCTCGAGCTGGAGAGCAAGCTACCCGAGGACCTGGTCGAAGACCTGGCCACCGACGAGCGCGGCGACTACACCGGCATCGTCGCGTTCTACCGCGACAGCAAGACCGGTACCGAGAAGAAAGTCACCGAGGGCGACCAGACCCGGCCGCGCCGCCTGCGGCACCTGTACGTGAACCAGAAGAATGCGCAGCGCGCTGCAGCGCGTGAGTGGAAGCGGTTGCAGGCTGAGTCTGCATCCTGAAGCGAAAAGCCCCCGGTGAAACACCGGGGGCCCGCTCAGTTTTCCAGTTCCGTGAGCGCCACCAGGCCATCCATCAACCTGAATACCGCCGCCTGATCGACCGGCTTCAAGCGCCGGAAGCCGCGCAACAGCGACAGCTCAAGGGCATTCAGTCGATCGGTCTGCGGGGGCTTCTGAGTGACAGCGGGGGCCGGCAGTTTGCGTTGCTCCATGGTTCGTACTCCCTCACATCCTCGGGCGCCCGCCGGCACCTTGCCGACGTCCTACCGCCCGGGGGGAGCGACCCATTCTCAGCATGCTGCGGCGTGCCACCAGCCAGGCGGCACGTCCAATCGTCTAGCTATCCGATTAGCGGAAGGTGAGCAGGCAGTAGTCGCCCGTGCAGCTTCCGCGCAGCTCCAGGTTGCTCAGCAAGCTCTTACCCCGGAAGACCTCGCCGCCAACGGCCTGGGCGACCTCATGACCGTCGCCACCGCTCAGCGCCGCCACGGCCTTGGTTGCCAGCTCGCGGTTCTGCTTCACCTGCTCAGCCACATCGGCGGCGTCGGTGTTGACCCACGCCACATTCAGGCGATCGCAGCGGAACTCGACCGTGACGCCGACGACCTTGTTCAGGAACTTGTAGCGGGTGAGGTTACAGCCGTCGTCCTTCTCGACCTTCTTCTCGACAGGCTTGCCTAGGGTCTTGAGCAGATCGGCCTCGTTGACCTGGCTGACGTCGGCACTGGCCGACAGGGCGAGCATTGCGGCGGGGACTGCGAACAGAGTGCGGATGATGGTGCGCATGGTTCCTCCCTGGAACAGATAAGCGAAGGTCAGTCCGTGCCGGGGAAACCACCCGCCAACGCCATGGCGTGAGCCATACGCTCGAAGCTTGGGCGGTCTATCTCGGGAATCTGGCGGAAGTACGAGAGCAGGCGCTGCTCACTTTCTGAAATGGCGAGGCCGTCGTTCCCAGCGCGGATCGCGGTCAGGACATACCCACAGTCCACTCCCGCAACTTCCAGCGCTTTCAGGTAGCGCACATCCGGCGAACTGGACTCCAGTTCATAGGCCTTTTGTGTTCCCCGACTCACCCCGCCCAGGGCGCCGAAGTCAGTCTGATTCAGCGAAAGACGCTCGCGCTCTTCCCGCAGGCGAACGCCCACCCCGTCAGCAATGACCATTTTTTTGCTCAATCCAGTTGACTTGAACAGTTTTCTGCTCAAGAATTCCGACACGTAAACACGAACAAACACAGACGAACACACTATGCCCGCCCTCCTTACACCCGAGCAAGCACGCCAGAACCTAGACCGTGAAGGTGTCAGCATCGCTGAGTTCTGTCGGTTGCATTCGTTGAACAAAAATTTGGTCAGCGACCTTTTGAATGGACGCAAGAAAGGCCGACGGGGCCAAGCACACCGCGCTGCGGTCCTGCTCGGCATCAAAGACGGCGTGATTTCACAGTAGTGGCAGCGGCCCCGGGGGAAAACCAGAAGATGAAACGCAACTTCCTAGACAGCCGCCGCAAGGTCGTCCAAGCCATCATCGGGGCCTTTCCTGGTGGTCGCGAGTGTGCCGCTGCCCGCCTGGGCATGGACCTCAAGAAGTTCGACAACCACGCCTACGAGTCCGCCGGCAGCCGCCCGCTCACCGACGAGCAACTGCTCGTGCTCGAGCAGGACGCCGGCACCCACTACCTGCCGGACTACATCGCCCACCTGTACGGCGGCATGTTCGTCGCCCTGCCGGACCCTGAGACGGTCGACAACGTCGATCTGTACAGCCGTTCCGTGCGCGCCTCGGTGAAGCGTGGCGCGGTTGACCTCATCATCGAGAAGGCCCTCGAAGACGGCGTGATCGAGGACGACGAGGCGAGGCTAATTCTCAAAGCCCACGCCGACTACCTGGCGGAGCGTCACGGCGAGGTGCTGGCCGTGATCACCGTGCACAGCGACGGGAGCAAGGCATGAGCGTCTACAAGCTGGTGTGCCCCGCCTGTGGCGGCAAGCTGCGTATCCGCAACAGCGAGGGCGAGAGCCCCATCTGCCGGAGTATCTGGGGTCAGTGCATGAATGTCGCCTGTGGCGCGACCTTCGCCGGCTCGCAGTCCTGGGACTACGAACTCAGCCCGTCCGGGCTGGACAAGCCACGGGTGCAGTTGCCTGTTGCCCCTTCGGTTACACGGATGAAGGCCCTGCGCGAAGCCCGCGCCAAGTCCGATCAGTTGGACCTGCTCGACACCCTGCCCATGGAGGCCACGGCATGAACCCGCAGCCGATCAATGCTGATGATTACCGCACCTTCATGCAGTCCGCCGCGTTCGCCTACCTGGAGCGGCACCGTGCCCAGTATCTGACGGGTGACGACCAGCTCTTCACCGCGTGCGTGCAGCACCTGGTCAACGCGCTGGACGTCCCGGTGTTCCTCTCCCAGCAGCTCTGCCAGCTCGCCTGGAACGACCACTTCAGCGCGCCGTGCTTCGACATGGTCGACCGAGACATGGGGCTTGGAGGCGTTGCGACGCGCCTGAGCACCCTGCGCCGAATCATCGAACGCCCCGAACACCCCTGACCTACCCACTCCCAGTCCACGCCTTGCGTGGGTTTGGGCAAGTTACGCCCTGATTTCGAGGTATCCGCCATGAATGGCGACATTTCCATCACCGTCACGGTCGATCAGCAGCAGGCGCAGAGCTACCTGACCTGGCTGGTTCGCCAGTACGAACTGGCCATGGCTGAGTTCTGGTTCGACGATCGCTACCGCTTCACCCCGCAGGGCTTCCGGGCAAAGCGCATCTTCGAGGACCACCCGCACATCGTCGGCCTGGTGCGCAGCGTGCGCGAGCTGCGCAGCCAACTCAAAGGGCTGCCGGCATGAAGGACATGGATAACGTGCTGCGGCAGGAAGTCCTCGGCAAGCTCGAGCAGCAGTTCGGGCTGAAGCCCATGAAGGGCACCAAGTACATGCGCAAGGGCGAGTGCCCGGCCTGCCTGAAGAAGGAGCTGTTCACCCTCTCGGATAACCCCTGGTTCATCCGCTGCGGACGCGAGAGCAAGTGCGGCGAGAGCTGGCACATCAAGGAGATTTTCCCCGAACTGTTCGACGACTGGAGCAAGCGCGCGCCGTCGACCGACAAGGAGCCGGAGGCCTCAGCGAAGGCCTACCTCACCCACGCCCGCGGCTTCGACCTGAAGCTCATCGAGGGCTGGTACACCCAGGAACGCTACTGGGACCGCGACCTCAACATTGGTAGTGCCACGGTGCGCTTTGCGCTGGCCAAGGGCGGCTACTGGGAGCGTCTGATCGACCAGCCCCACCGCTTCGGAAAGAAGAAGGCTCGCTTCAAGACCGGCGAGAGCCCACGCGGCGTGTGGTGGTGCCCGCCCTGCATTGACCTGCTCGAGGTGAAAGAGCTGTGGATCGTCGAGGGCATCTTCGACGCGATCGCGCTGTTGCATCACGGCCTGGCGGTCGTGTCCGCCATGAGCTCCAACGCCTTCCCCGAGCAGTCGCTGCGGGAGCTGGCGGCCATGCGCGGCGGCAAGCTGCCCAAGCTCATCTGGGCCCTGGATAACGAGCCCGGGGCGCACTACTACACCCGTCGCCATGTGAAGGAAGCCCGCGCCCTGGGCTACGTGTGCGAAGCCGCGCAGATCACCCAGCGCGGCAACCGCAAGATCGACTGGAACGACCTTCACCAGCGCTGGATGTTCATCGACGACACCGCCGAGCGTGCGAAGCAGATCGAGAAGGACCTCAAGTCGGCCCGCCATGAGGGCGCCCTGTTAATCGCAGACAGCGCCGCGGACAAGGCGCTGCTGATGTACGACTGGAGCAAGCGCGGCGAATTCCATTTCCGGTTCGGCAACCGCCTGTACTGGTTCAAGCTCGACATTGAGAAGTTCAACCGCGCTATGCAGCTCCTCGAGGGCAGCGAGAACCACGACGACCAGCTGCTCAACCAGAAGCAGATGCGCGACAAGGCCTTGCAGGAGGCCGGCGGCGTGGTGGAAATCGCCAACTGCTACCCCCAGGCCCTGTACTTCCAGCGCAACGAGGTCACCGACGAGAGCTGGTACTACTTCCGCGTCGACCGCCCCGATGACGAGCCGGTGAAGAACACCTTCACCAGCGCCCAGGTGGCCGCTGCCAGCGAGTTCAAGAAGCGTCTGCTGGGCGTTGCCGCAGGTGCGATCTACACCGGCAGCGGCAACCAGCTGGACCAGATCATGAAGCTCCAGCTGACCGGCCTGAAGACCGTAGCCACCATCGACTACCTGGGCTACAGCCGCGAATACCAGTGTTACGTCCTGGGCGATGTGGCAGTGCGCGGCGGCGTTCTGGAAAAGGCCAACGCCGAGGACTACTTCGAGTTCCAGAAGCTGCGCCTGAAGACCCTGCAGCGCTCCATCAAGCTACAGATCGGCACCGACGATAAGGAATACAAAGGCCAGTGGCTCGACTGGCTGTGGATTTGCTTTGGCAGCAAGGGCCTCATCGCCCTGGCGTTCTGGTTCGGTTCGCTGTTCGCCGAGCAGATTCGCGCGGAGTTCCAGTCGTACCCCTTCCTGGAAGCCACAGGCGAGGCCGGCGCCGGCAAGTCAACGCTGATCACGTTCCTCTGGAAGCTGCTGGGCCGCGCCGACGAGGAAGGCCAGGACCCGTCGAAGATGACCAAGGCTGGCCTGCGCCGCTGGCTGACCCAGCTCTCGAACATGCCCATGGTGCTGCTCGAGGCCGACCGCAGCGACAACAGCCGCTCCGGCGCTGCCGCCAAGGCCTTCGACTGGGATGAGTTCAAGCCGCTGTTCAACGGCCGCTCCCTGGGTGTAACGGGCCAGAAGACAGCCGGCAACGAAACCTACGAGCCGCCCTTCCGTGGCTCCCTGGTGATGAGCCAGAACGCCACCGTGGTGGCGTCCGAGGCGATCATGACCCGCATCGTGAAGCTGCATTTCACCCGTCCGGACATTACCCGCGAGAGCCAGGCCGCGGCCGACAACCTCAACCACCTGGGCGTGATGGACGTGAGCCACTTCCTGCTCAAGGCAATCCGCGCTGAAGGCAAGGTGTTGGAGTGCTTCCGCGAGCGGATCAAGGTGCACATGGCCACCCTGCGCGGCCTCAAGCAAATCCGCATCGAGCGCCTGATCCTCAACCACGCCATGTTGATGGCCCTGGTCGACGCCCTGCGCCTGGTGGTGCCGCTCACCGACCACCAGCACACCAGCGCTCAGCAGGCCCTGCTCACCATGGCCCTGGAGCGGCAAGCCGCTGTCAACGCCGACGCACCGGAAGTGGCGGAGTTCTGGGAAGTCTTCGAGTACCTGGAGAACACCCATGAAGGCCCGGTGCTGAACCACAGCAAGAAGCCGGAAACCATCGCCATCAACCTCAACGAGTTCGTGAAGCTCGCCGCCGAGCACCGCCAGAAGGTCGCCGACGCCACGACCTTGCGCGACCTGCTGAAGGAATCCCGCCGGCACAAGTTCATCGACTACAAGGCCGTCGACAGCGCCGTGCGCGCTGCGCAGTCCAGCAACAACAGCATGTTCTCGAAGCCCAGCACGGTGAAGTGCTGGGTATTCGAAGCCTGACCAGGGCGCGGCAACGCCCTGTCATCAACCCGAAGGAGAAGCACCATGCAAAAGCAAACCCCGAAATGGCTCGACCTGTTCATCACCGCTTTCGGTCCATCTGGACTGGTCGCGCTCGCATGGTGGGCAGGCGCCTTCCATGCACAGCGTATTCGTGAGTGGCAGACCAGCTATCCCATCCTAGAGATCACCGGCATGGCTGCCGTGGGCAAGTCCACCCTGGTGAACAATCTGTGGAAGCTGGCCGGTTCCACCGACTCAGAAACCAAGACCCTCAGTACCTGCAGTATGGGGGCGTTGCTGGCCATCCTGGCCCGCACAGTGAATCGCCCTGTGGTGCTCGAGGAAATCGGCTATGGCGAAGTCGGATACGACTGGAACGCCCTGAGCCAGTGCTACACAGGCGGCGCCGTGGTTCGCCGAGTCGGCGATCACACCTTGGAGGGATTCACGTTCAAGGGCGCTCTGGCATTCGTTGGGTGTGAGCAGCAGGTACTGAACCAACGCATCGTCAATCTTCATCTTCTGCCCCAGCCACGCACCGATGCCCACCACAAGGCTGTCCAGGCTCTGTATGACCTGCACCTGGGCGACTTCACCGATTTTCTCACCACCGTCCAGGCAAACCGCGAGCAGGTGGCATACCGCCTCGGCCACGTTGGCGCCTATGTCGACAGCCTGAAGGAAGACACCGAGAACGACATCAGCGACACAGTCGCACGCAATCACGCCCAGTTGCGCGTGCTGCTCGATCTGCTGGCCGACCTGTACGCCATTCCAGAGCGCGCGATCCACGAAGCTCACGCTCTGGTCAGCGATATGGCCTGGGACCACGTCACTCAGAAAGCGCTGATGGCCGGCACCAGCGACCACTGACCCCCATACCCCCGGCGCGGCAACGCTGGCCCCCAAGGAGAAGCACCATGCAGCACTACTACAAGTCGCAGAATCCAGACGTGGTATCCATCGTTCTGGACTTCTACGAAGCCAAGGCACAACTGGACAAGCAACTGACCGCACTCGGCCAGTTGTTCGGCGGCGCCATCGCCCCCATGCGCGATGTCACCTCCCATTTCGCAGGCGGCGTGAAGCTCCCCGCTGACACGGCCCTCGATGCCCACTGGCGCCGACAAGACGAATGGGGCTTCCGCTCGCTTCGGGTCGCGGCAAAGCCTCCGAAAGGCATCACGAAGGAGCAGCGGGCCGGCATTCGGGCCGAGCACGAGCGCCTGGTTGACCTGTGGCGCGCCAACTGCCCGGAGCGACTCAGCACCCACATCTACTGGGAGCGCCTCAACGTGAACACCGGAAATCTGCTGCTGTGCGGCGGGATCAAGTTTGTTCACCTTGGCACCGCCTATTTCTGCCTCGGATTCGAAATCAACGAGGCACATCACCTTTCCCAAAAGCGAGCTGGCAAGGCCTCTGCTGGCTGGATTACGGGCGCGGTCGAAATCCTCCCCAGCGAATACGAGGCAGCACGCGCAGCGAAGCTGGGAGAGAAGGCATGACCGGGATTCAACAGATCACCGCACAGCAGCTGCTGAGCGACCAGTTGAACCAGCGGCTGGCCTTCGCCAACTGGGCCAAGCCTCGCGGCTACGACCTCGCCATGAGCGACGACGGAGCGACCTTCCTGTCTCTGGAAACACGCTGCGCCTGGCTCGGCTTCGAAGCTGCTCACGGCCCAGACGGCTGCAAACCCAGAGGCCAGCAGCTCTACGCGAAGCTCAGGAAGTCCAGCCCGCATGCGCACCAAACCGACAAGTTCTTCGAGGTTCGCGTCGGCAAGGCGCCCTACGACGACTACGTAGTGCACGGCGGCCCCGGCGGCGTGTACCGCCTGAGCGACGTGAACTTCTACGTGATGTCCGGCGAAAAGATGTACCGGCTCAGCTGACAGTCAGACGGAAGCAAAAAGGCCCCGGCGAGCGGCGACTCACCAGGGCCTGACCCAAGGAGAAGCACCATGCACCAACTTCATCAGCACCGCTGGGCCCTGCTGGCAATGGTCACAGCCCTGGCAGGCGTGACCGCCACTTCCGTGGCACTGGCGATCGCCGCGCTCATCGAGAACACCTTGCTGGCGGTCCTGTTCGCGTCGGCAGCAGTAGTCCTGGACCTGTTCAAGTACGTGGCCTGGCCCTTCGCTCTCAGCCTTCTGGAGATGCGACGCACCGTGTGCGCACTGCTGATGATGGGCAGCGCCCTCGCCCTGGGCGGCGTGTCCGCCTGGGCGAGCTACGACCGCCTCATGACCTCGATCATCACCAGCCGCGCGGAGCAGCAGGCGCGCCAGGTACAGCGCCAGGCCGACCTGGTCGAGCAGCGCGACGCCGATGCCGCCCGCATCCAGCATCTGGACGCCGAGGCAGTCGCCATCCGCGAACAGGCCTACGCCCTGCGCGATCGAGGCATGGTCACCCGCGCGCTGGAGCTGGAAGCGGCCTCTATGGCTCGAATCGACGCGGAGCGTGGCGAAGCTCAGGTTCGCCGAGATATCGCCTCTCAGGAGCTGACAGCCCTGCTCGCGAAGCCAACCAAGGCAGCGGGCCTGCCCCTGGGGCTGGCCACCCTTCTTTGCCTCGGCTTCGCCGCCGCGCTGGAAGTGGTCCCCGCCCTCATTCTCTCCGCGCTCCGCCCCGCATCCACAGCGGAACGCTCCCCGGTAGCAGTAACCGAGAAACAGAAACAGCCAGAGGAACGCGGCGAGAACCGCGCGGAAACGGCCCCGGAATCGGGCGCTGAGAACGGCCTGCCGCCAGTGCTTCAGCAACTCATCGCCGGAACAGAGAGCGGCACCAAGGTGGCAGTACGGCAAGTGGCGAAGGAGCTGCGGATAGGCAGCAGCAAGGCCACCAAGCTCCTGCAGCAAGCCGCCGAACTCGGCGTGCTGCACAAGACCCCAGGCGGCTACGTCGCCGCCTAAAAGAAGGCCCCGCCGGGCGGCAACCCGGCAGGGCCTGACCAACCCCAAGGAGAAGCACCATGCAAGTACAAACCCCCGAAGTCAGCGCCGAAAAGGCTATCACACCGCGCTACGACACCATCGTCATTTGCGGCGCCACGGGCAAGGAAGTCCCGCGCACCGTCGACGGCGGTGAGGTAGTCAGCTGGGCACGCGGCCATGAACTGGCGGCCGGTGACGCCCTGCTGGAGTTCGTCAACTACGTGGCCGATGGTGATTGTGGCATCACCCCGGAGCTGAGCGCCAAGGCGCGCAAGGCGCTGGATCTGATGGAGCGACGCAACAGGTTGGGCTGGGAGGCGGACGAACAGCCAGAAGATTGGCAGGCCTCGGTTAACCGTGCAGCACAAACGGCCCGCGAAGTGTTCAGCGGCTCCCACGACGACGCCTTCCAGGCGATTGAGTACATGCAGGCCCTGCTGCAGCAGGCTTCCCCTGTCGTGCAAGGCGGTGACGTATGAAGACCTGCAACCGCATCCGCCCGACCATGGCCAGCCACAGCCTGGACCTGCCCAGCATCTGCGACATCTGCGGCAAGGCCCGCTCTACCCGCAAGCATGCCCGCTGCAGCCGCCTCCGCCAGCAGACCAAAACGGCCGAATGGGCCACCTACATGGAGAACATCGCCGCCAAGAAAACCCAGGGGAGCCGTCGCTATGCCCGTTGAAATCCGCTGCCGGTACACCACCGGCACCTATGTGGCCACCGCCAAGGGCCTGAAAGGCACCACCAGCAACACCATCAGCGCACGCCATGCCGCCGAGGCGATGGCCAAAAAGCTAGGGCTTGCCCCTGAGCTGCTGGTCGAGAAAGAGCGCGACCTGATCGACCCGCGCGAGCGGACCACCTTCACCCATCCAGGAGAGCAGGCATGAAAGCACTGAGCATCCGCCAGCCCTGGGCATGGCTGATCGTCCAAGGGTTCAAGCCTGTCGAGAATCGGGATTGGCCCACGCGCCACCGTGGCCCATTCCTAGTGCACGCATCCAAAGGGATGACCCGCGAGGATTACGAAGACGCCCGCGACCTCGCTCAGCTGCAGGGCATCACCATCCCGGCGCCGCACGAGTTGGAGCGCGGCGGCATCGTCGGTGTGGCCACCATCACCGGCTGCGTAACCCACAGCCCTTCGCGGTGGTTCTTCGGCAAATTCGGGTTTGAGCTGGCTGACGCCAACCCGCTCCCATTCCTCCCGTTGAAGGGTCGCCTGGGCTTCTTCGACGTCGACTACCCAGAGGTGTGCCATGTCTGACCTCTTCTACCTGCAGGACAGCCGCAGCAACACCGGAACTCGCGCCATGTTCTGGAACCTCGGCGGCGGCTACACCTCGAACCTGGACCAAGCCGAGCAATTCACCCTCGATCGCGCGCTAAGGAAGTTCGAGAACCGCGACACCGACCTGCCCTGGCCCGTTTCCTATGTCCGGCGCCTGGCGGAAATCGGCGTCGACTGCCAATACCTGACCAGGTCGGAAGCGGAGGCCTACCGAGACGAAGACCGCCGCGTCTATGTGTCCTACGCACGCGAGTGGGACGGCAACGACCTTGTATGGGTCGGAGGCAAAGGACCGACCGCGAACCTCGAGGATGCAATCCACCCCGCAGCGTCTGACGCTGCCAGCTACAAGCACCAAGGGTTCGAGCTGTGGCCATGCGGCTATATCGTGGAGCGCTCTCGCCCTGTAGTTCGAGCCGCGCTGCTTGATCACAAGCAGGCGGAGGCCCAATCCGGTATCGCGTTACCGAAACCGGCACGACGGCGAGCTAAGCAGGCTGCGCAGAACTGCGGAGGATGCGGCCGATTCCTCAGCGCGTCGCAGGTGTACAGCGACTGCCCGAACTGCGGGGAGAACAACGCTCCATGACTGATCAGGCCGACCGCCAGCACATGCTGGAATGCGAGGCCCGGTACTGGCTCCAGCGTGGGTACATCACGCCGGAGAAAGTCACCGAGCTGCGGGAAATGCTAAAGCGGCGTGGGGAGATCGCCGTCGAGCAGCTGATCACGGAAATGCGTAGGCAGTGGCATCTGCGCTAGAAACGGCGCCCCACAGTTCTTGGCCCGCTTGCGGGCCTTTCTTTTGCCAGCTTGATAGCGTGGCCATTCGTTGTAGACCAGGGAAAGAAGATGGCAGATGGCGTGGAGGTCCGGGGCAACCGGATCAGGGTTTACTTCCGCTACCAGGGCGAGCTGTGCCGCGAGGCTGTAGCGGGTGACGCAACACCGGAGAACGTGGCCAATGCCGAGCGCCTGGCCGGCATCATCAACTACGAAATCAAGCACGGGACGTTCAGCTACAGCCGGCACTTCCCGAACTCTCCCAGGGTGCAGACCAACACCCTGGGTCACTACCTGGACCTGTGGCTCGAAATCAAACGCAACGAGCTGGCCCCGTCCGGCTTCCGCACCCACAAGAGCAAGGTGGAGACGCATATTCGCCCACGCTGGGGCGCCCACCAGGCCGACCAGGTCGACCACCTGGACCTTCAGGCATGGGTGCAGACTGACCTCATGGTGAAGCTGCACAACAAGACGGTGCGCGAAATCATCAGCATCCTTGGCCAAGTGTTCACGCTCTACCGCACCCGGAACCGTTCGTCGCATGACCCGACTGAGGGCATAACCGTGCGCCTGCCGGACCCGGATGAGGCAGACCCGTTCGACCGCAAGGAAATTGCCGCCATCCTGGGCGTCGAGACAGACCGCCGGCAGGAGGTCGCCCTCGCACAGTTCATGATGTGGGCCGGTCCGCGCGTGTCTGAAGCCATAGCCCTGGCCTGGGAGGACGTCGACCTCGAGGCCGGCACGGTGCGATTCCGGCGATCGCAGGTGCGCAGCCACTACAAGGTGACCAAGACCCGCCGCTCAACGCGCGAGATTCGGCTGCTGAAGCCAGCCCTGGAGGCGCTGCAGGAGCAGAAGGCGCGGACGGCCAACCTACCGCCCGTCGAAATCGAGGTCACCGACCGGGACAACAAGACGAAAAAGCGACAGATGGTCCGGTTTGTCTTTCACAACTCCGCCACCCGGGCGGCGCACACCAGCTCCGACATCCTGCTGCAGCGTTGGTGGAAGCCTCACCTGGAGAAAGCGGGCGTTCGGTACCGCGGCCCGAACAACTGCCGGCATACGTATGCCAGCCAACTGCTGACGTCCGGTGTGGTGCCGCTGGATTGGATCGCTGACCAGATGGGCCACACGTCCACCGCTATGATCTGGCGCCACTACGGCAAGTGGATCAACCAGGACGGCCCCGACATGATCGGCCTGCTCGAGCACGCGCTGAAGCTCTGAATCCACCGCCCAGAAACGAGAAAAGGCAGCCCTGCAAAGGCTGCCTTTTTTCGTTACCCGTTCCCAAAGTGTTCCCAAGGCGCTCCCATTTCGAGGTGCTCTGAGAATTTCCCTTTGTAGAACAAGTGCTTACTTGGTGCGGACGGAGAGACTCGAACTCTCACAGCTTGCGCCACCGGAACCTAAATCCGGCGTGTCTACCAATTTCACCACGTCCGCAGGGTACCGCAGAAACGAAAACGCCAGGCTCTGGGCCTGGCGCTTCGGAATATGGGGTGGACGATGGGAATCGAACCCACGACACCAGGAGCCACAATCCTGTGCTCTACCAACTGAGCTACGCCCACCATATTACACTTGCTTGTACCGAACGCCACTTGGCGCACCCGGCAGGACTCGAACCTGCGACCATCCGCTTAGAAGGCGGATGCTCTATCCAGCTGAGCTACGGGCGCTTTAGTGGCTGCAACCCTTGCTAAGCAGACCCAGTGGAAACCACCGAATCGGTTGGCACCGCCTCTTTCGTGTTTCAGGCTGTGCTCGGCAAGCGGGGCGCATGTTATCGACGAGGCCATACCCCGTCAACAACTTTTTTAAAAAAAATTCAAAGAGATAAAGGAGTTACGCCAAATCGGGGGCTCCCGCCTTTGCCTTATGGAGGCAGCGTGCGAAAATGCGCGCCTTCTTTTCACCCGCCTTAATGGTTATCCCCCCGACATGACTGCAAAACTGATCGACGGCAAAGCGATCGCCGCCAGCCTCCGCCAGCAGATTGGCCAACGCGTCACTGAACGCCGCCAGCAAGGACTGCGCATCCCCGGCCTGGCTGTGATCCTGGTCGGTAGCGACCCCGCCTCTCAGGTCTATGTCGCGCACAAGCGCAAGGACTGCGAAGAGGTCGGCTTCCTCTCCCAGGCGTACGACCTCCCCGCCAGCACCACACAGCAAGAGCTGCTGGCGCTGATCGACCGCCTGAACGCCGACCCGGCGATCGACGGCATCCTCGTCCAACTGCCCCTCCCTGCCCATCTCGACGCCTCCCAGTTGTTGGAACGCATCAGCCCGGACAAGGATGTGGACGGCTTCCATCCCTTCAACATCGGCCGCCTGGCCCAGCGCATCCCGCTGCTGCGCCCCTGTACCCCGAAAGGCATCATGACCCTGCTGCAAAGCACCGGCGTCGACCTTTACGGCATGGACGCAGTGGTCGTGGGCGCGTCGAACATCGTCGGCCGCCCCATGGCACTGGAACTACTGCTGGGCGGCTGCACCGTCACCGTAACCCACCGCTTCACCCGTGACCTGGCCGAGCACGTACGCCGCGCCGATCTGGTGGTCGTGGCCGCCGGCAAGCCGGGCCTGGTCAAGGGCGAGTGGATCAAGGAGGGTGCCATCGTCATCGACGTGGGCATCAACCGCCAGGAAGACGGCAAACTGGTGGGCGACGTGGAATACGATGTGGCCGCCGAGCGCGCCAGCTGGATCACCCCGGTGCCGGGCGGCGTCGGCCCGATGACCCGCGCCTGCCTGCTGGAAAACACCCTCTACGCCGCCGAACACCTGCACACCTGACAGGTTTCGACGAGCATGAAAAAGGCCGCTGATCAGCGGCCTTTTTCATTTTCAAGGAGCTATTACTCGGCGAGACGCCAAGTGGTACCGCCCTTGCCGTCTTCCAGCACCACGCCCAGAGCGGTCAACTCATCGCGGATACGGTCGGATTCGGCCCAGTTCTTCGCCGCGCGGGCATCCAGGCGTGCCTGGATCAACGCCTCGACCTGTTCCGCGTCGACCTTGCCGGCCGCGCCAGCCTGGAGGAACTCGTCGGCATCCAGCTGCAGCACGCCCAGTAGGGCACCCAGCTCACGCACGCGCGCTGCCAATGCAGCAGCTGCCGCCGGATCGCTTTCGCGCAGGCGGTTGACCTCGCGGACCATCTCGAACAGCACGGCAACCGCTTCCGGCGTACCGAAGTCGTCGTCCATTGCACTACCAAAGCGCGCGACAAATTCCTCGCCACCCTCGGCCGCCGCCTGTGGCAGGCCTCGCAGCGCGGTGTAGAAACGCTCCAGCGCGCCCCTGGCTTCCTTCAGGTTGTCTTCGGAGTAGTTGATCGGGCTGCGGTAATGGCTCGATACCAGCAGGAAGCGCACGACTTCCGGGTGGTATTTCTCCAGCACTTCGCGGATGGTGAAGAAGTTGCCCAGGGACTTGGACATCTTCTCGCCGTCCACGCGCACCGCTCCGGCATGCATCCAGCTGGCCGCGTAGAGCTTGCCGGTGGCCGCCTCGCTCTGGGCGATCTCGTTCTCGTGGTGCGGGAACACCAGGTCAGGGCCGCCGCCGTGGATGTCGAAGGTCTCGCCCAGGCAGCAGGTGGACATCACCGAGCACTCGATGTGCCAGCCGGGACGCCCGGCGCCCCACGGAGATTCCCAGCTCGGCTCGCCCGGCTTGGCGCCCTTCCAGAGCACGAAGTCCAGCGGATCCTCCTTGGATTCGTCGACCTCGATCCGCGCACCGATACGCAGGTCTTCGATCTTCTTGCGCGACAGCTTGCCGTAGCCGGCGAACTTGCCGACCCGATAGTAGACGTCGCCATTGCCCGGCGCGTAGGCGTAGCCCTTGTCGATCAGGGTCTGGATCATCTCGTGCATGCCGGCGATGTGGCCGGTGGCGCGCGGCTCGATGTCCGGTCGCAGGACCGACAGGCGCGCCTCGTCCTCGTGCATCGCGGCGATCATGCGGGCGGTCAGGTCTTCGAACGATTCGCCGTTCTCCTGGGCACGACGGATGATCTTGTCGTCGATGTCGGTGATGTTGCGCACGTAGGTCAGGTCAAAACCGCGGTGGCGCAGCCAGCGGGCAATGACGTCGAATGCCACCATCACGCGGGCATGGCCGATGTGGCAGAAGTCGTACACGGTCATGCCGCACACGTACATGCGCACCTGGTTGCCGACCAGCGGCTTGAAGACGTCCTTGGTCTTGGACAGCGTGCTGTAGATCTGCAAGTCAGCCATGCCTCACTGCCCCCAGGAATCGCGCAGGGTCACGGTGCGGTTGAACACCAGGGCGCCGTGCCTGGAATCCTTCGAGTCGGCGCAGAAGTACCCCTCGCGCTCGAACTGGAAGCGATCATGCGGGGTAGCTCCAGCCAGCGAAGGCTCGGCGCGGCAGCCCTTGAGCACTACCAGGGAGTCCGGGTTGATGTTGTCGAGGAAGCTGCCGCCCTCTTCCGACTTCTCCGGGTTGGCGGAGCGGAACAGGCGGTCGTACAGGCGCACTTCGCACTCGATGCTCTCGGCGGCCGGCACCCAGTGGATCACGCCCTTGACCTTGCGGCCTTCGGGGTTCTTGCCCAGGGTGTTTTCGTCGTAGCTGCAGCGCAGTTCGACGATGTTGCCGTCGGCATCCTTGATGGCTTCGTCGGCGCGGATCACGTAGCTGCCGCGCAGGCGCACTTCGCCGCCGGGAATCAGACGCTTGTAGCCGGCCGGCGGGACTTCCTCGAAGTCGCTGGCATCAATGTAGATCTCGCGGCTGAACGGCAGCACGCGCATCCCCATGTCCTGCTTCGGATGGCATGGCAGCTCGAGGCTCTCGACCTGGCCTTCCGGGTAGTTGGTGATGACTACCTTCAGCGGCTTGAGCACGCACATGGCGCGGCCTGCGTTGGCATCCAGGTCGTCACGGATGGCGAATTCCAGCATGCCGATGTCCACCACGCCGCCGGCGCGGTTCACGCCGATCATGTCGCAGAAGGTCCGGATCGACGCCGGGGTGTAGCCGCGGCGGCGATAACCGGAGAGGGTCGACATGCGCGGGTCATCCCAGCCGTCGACGTGCTTCTCGTCCACCAACTGCTTGAGCTTGCGCTTGCTGGTGATGGTGTAGTTCAGGTTCAGGCGCGCAAATTCGTACTGGCGCGGCTGGGCCGGGACCGGCAGGTTGGCCAGGAACCACTCGTACAGCGGGCGGTGATCCTCAAACTCCAGGGTGCAGATGGAGTGGGTGATGCCCTCGATGGCGTCCGACTGACCGTGAGTGAAATCGTAGCTGGGGTAGATGCACCACTTGTCGCCGGTCTGGTGGTGATGGGCGTGACGGATTCGATAGAGAATCGGGTCGCGCAGGTTGATGTTCGGCGAGGCCATGTCGATTTTCGCGCGCAGCGAGCGGGCGCCGTCCGGGAATTCGCCGGCCTTCATGCGGGCGAACAGGTCCAGGTTCTCTTCCACCGAACGGTCGCGGAACGGGCTGTTCTTGCCCGGCTCGGTCAGGGAGCCGCGGTAGGCGCGCATTTCCTCGGCATTGAGGTCGCAGACGAAAGCCTTGCCGGCCTTGATCAGCTCTATCGCCCAGGCATGCAACTGGTCGAAGTAGCTGGACGCATAGCGCACCGGGCCGACCCAGTCGAAGCCCAGCCACTTCACATCGGCCTCGATGGCGTCGATGTATTCCTGGTCCTCCTTCGCCGGGTTGGTATCGTCGAAGCGCAGGTGGCAGTCACCGCCGAACTCCTTGGCCAGACCGAAGTTCAGGCAAATGGACTTGGCGTGGCCGATGTGCAGGTAGCCGTTGGGCTCCGGCGGGAAGCGGGTGACGATCTTCTGGTGCTTGCCACTTTCCAGGTCGGCCGCAACGATCGGGCGCAGGAAGTTGGCGGCAACAGGGGCTTCTTTCGTATCGGCGGTAGGCTTGCTCATGGTGTCCTTGATCATGCTGGTGTTCGGCCAGGGTAGGCCAGCCAAACCAAAGCGCTTATCATAGCCGAAGCTGTCAACCCCCTGACAGGCCTTCGATTTTTCAAAAGAGCGGATTTCCCTGATGACTACCACCGTCAAACTGCAGACCAATTTCGGCGATATCACCCTTGAACTCTTCGACGACAAGGCGCCGGAAACCGTGGCCAACTTCAAGGAGTACGTGAAGGCCGGCCATTACGACAACACCGTGTTCCACCGCGTGATCAACAACTTCATGATCCAGGGCGGCGGTTTCGAGCCCGGCATGAAGCAGAAGACCACCCGCAAGTCGATCAAGAACGAAGCCAACAACGGCGTCGGCAACAAGATCGGTACCGTTGCCATGGCCCGTACCATGGAGCCGCATTCGGCCAGCGCGCAGTTCTTCATCAACGTCGCCGACAACGACTTCCTCAACCACAGCGCGCCGACCGTGCAGGGTTGGGGCTACTGCGTATTCGGTGAAGTGAAGGACGGCATGGACGTGGTCAACAAGATCAAGACCGTTGCCACCACCATGCGCTCCGGCCACCAGGACGTACCGGCCGACGACGTGATCATCGAGAAAGCAGAAGTCATCGGCGAGTGAGTCGATGAGCGTCCTGTTCATCTCGGACCTGCATCTTGAAGCGGAACGCCCGGACATCACCCGGGCGTTCTTGCATTTCCTTTCCACCCGCGCCCGCAAGGCGCAGGCGCTGTATATCCTCGGCGACTTCTTCGAAGCCTGGATCGGCGACGATGGCATGGACGAGTTCCAGCACTCCATCGCCCGCGCCCTGCGCGAACTGTCCGACCACGGCACGCGTGTTTACCTCATGCACGGCAACCGCGACTTCCTGATCGGCCAGGCTTTCTGCCGCGAAGCCGGCTGCACCCTGCTGCGCGACCCGAGCCTGATCGACCTGGACGGCGAGAAGATCCTGCTGATGCACGGCGACAGCCTGTGCACCCTCGATGCAGCCTATATGAAGCTGCGCCGCTGGCTGCGCAACCCGCTGAGCCTGTTCATCCTGCGCAACCTGCCGTTGGCCACCCGCCACAAGCTGGCCCGCAAGCTGCGCAAGGAAAGCCGCGCACAGACCCGCATGAAGGCCAGCGAGATCGTCGACGTCACCCCGGCGGAAGTGGAGAAGATCATGCGCGACAAGGGCGTACGCATCCTGATCCACGGACATACCCACCGTCCCGCCGTCCACGAACTGGAAATCGATGGCCGCCCCGCGCGGCGAATCGTCCTCGGCGACTGGGGCAGCCAGGGCTGGGCCCTGGAAGCCGACGAGCAGGGCCTGCAGCAGGCGCCCTTCCCGCTCTGAACCATCCTGGCCACTGCAATGGTGGCCTTCTGATGTTAACCGACTCGCACTGTAAGACCTTTCCTATTGACCAGGACCTGCCGTCTTCAGCAGCATTGCGGGTTTGCTCACTCAAGGAAGAAACATGCTGGTCTCCAAAGGAAATCTCATCAAATTCGGCGCGGCGCCGCTGGCGCTGGTCGCCGCTGGCTTCATCCTGTTCAACGGCGTCTTCTTCTATAACGAAGCCGGCTTCATGACCCACGTGCGGACCATCTTCGGCGACGAGAAGATCGTCGACGATGTCGGCTACGCCACCAAGTGGTTCGGCCGGGCCACCACCTGGAAGAAAGCCATCAGCGTGCAGTCCGTGCTGCTTATGGACGATAACGACAACAACCCGGACAACGACGGGCTGGGCGCCACCATCGAAGCCTTCCCCATCGTCTTCCTCGGCAATGTCGACGCCAAGGTCGAGTCCTCTGCGCGCTTCCGCCTGCCCGGCGGCGACCAGTTCCTGAAGATGGCCCAGGAATACCGCAACCCGGACAATTTCATCCGCACCGCACTGGTCCCGGCGATCAAGGAAACCCTGCAGGCCACCGCCTCGCTGATGACTGCCGACGATTACTACGCCGGCGCCCGCAGCGAGTTCGCCGCGGAGTTCGAGAACCAGCTCAACGACGGCCTGTACCTGATCAAGCGTAAGGAAGTCCGCGGCCCGCGCGGCGCCTTACCGCACCAGACCGCGATCCTGCAGGCCGGCACCGAACAGGGCAGCTTCGGGGACAACAATGCCAGCCAGTTCGTCACCGAGAAGGTCACCGACGCCAAAGGCATCCCGGTGCGCAAACAGCAGCAATTCCGCAAGTTCGGCGTGGAAGTGGTGGAGGCGCGCATCACCAACGTCGACCCGAATCCGCAGTACAAGCAGCGCATGGTCAAGGTGCAGCAGGCCCTGGCCGAGCTGGCGGTGGCTCGCCAGAACCGCCTGAAGGAAGAGGAAGAGAAGCTGCTGGTCACCGCCCGCGGCGAGAAGGAAGTGGAAGCCAAGCGCCAGGAAACCCTGCGCGACCAGATCGAGCGCACCACCCAGGCAGAGACCGAGAAGCAGCTGGCGGTGATCAATGCCGAGCGCGAGAAGCAGCGCGCCGAGATCGAGAAGCAGACTGCCGAGCTGCTGCGTGACAAGGCCGCCGTGACCGCGCAGGCCACCAAGATCACCGCCGACGCCGATGCTTATGCCCGCGAAGCGGTGATCAAGGCGGACGGCGCGCTGCAGCCCAAACTGGACGCGCTGATCGCCATCAACAAGGTCTGGGCCGAAGCCGCTGCCCAGGCGCCGGTGCCGAGCGTGATGATGGCCGGCGGGCAGAACAGCGCCAGCAGCCGTCAGGACGAAATCGGCCAGTTGATGGGCGTGTTGGCGACCAAGGCCGCGCGTGACCTGGCGCTGGACCTGAAGGTGAAGGACTGAGTCGGTATCTGTTGGAGCGAGCTTGCTCGCGAATGTATTTCCCAGAAGCTCCGGCGCTGGGCTGGTTCGCGAGCAAGCTCGCTTGTATGG
>NZ_AMZB01000119.1 GCF_000313755.1 Pseudomonas nitroreducens TX1
CCGTGGCCCGCGAGGCCGCCGCGCCGGTGGCTGCACCCTCGGCAGCGCCGGTCGCCGCCGGAGAGCCCGGCTCCATTGCCGCGCGCCTGCTGCCCAAGGTCGCTGCTCCGACCAAACCCTCGCCGATCAAGGCTGAAGAGGCGGCCGAGGCGGAAGCCGAACCGGCTGTCCGCGCTCCGGTTGCCCCGCCGCCGCGCTTCGCCCTGCAACTGCTGCGCGCCGGCGAATGCATCCTGCTCGTCGAGCTGCCCACCGGCGAGCCGCTGGCCAGTCGCGATCCGGCTTATCTGCTGCTGAAGGACCTGCTGCGCGCCGCCGGCCTGCCGGACAGCCCGCAACTGATGGGCGAACCCGTGCGCTGGCCGCTGTTCTCCCGCGGTAACCTGGACCAGGGCCCGCAAGCCGCCCGCGAGTTCGTCCAGGGTTTCGTCGCCGCGCGGCTGGAGGAGGGCGCCCCCTGCTCCTGCCTGTGGCTGGTCGGCATGCCTGCCGTGCGCTTCGCCGGCGAAGGCGATGAAGAATCCCTGCTGCGCGAACTACAGGTCGAAGGCCTGGGCGTAGCCTGGGCAGTGCCGGGCCTCGAGCGCCTGGCCGAAGAACCCACTTTGAAAGCCGACCTGTGGCGCGCCATGCGCCGGGTGCGGCAACGCTGGATGAGTCAGACCCCTGCATGAGCGACGCCGTTTCCTTCCGCCTGATGACCGAGGCGGACCTCGATGCCGTACTCAAGATCGAATACGCCGCCTTCAGCCACCCCTGGACGCGCGGCACCTTCGCCGACGGGCTGAAGAGCTACGAATGCTGGGTGATGTTCGAAGGTACCCAGCAGGTCGGCCACGGGGTGATCCAGCTGATCCTCGATGAAGCGCACCTGCTCAACATCACGGTGAAGCCCGAAAGCCAGGGCCGCGGCCTGGGGCTGGCGCTGCTGGAGCACCTGATGAAGCGCGCCCACGAAAAGGGCGGGGTGGAATGCTTCCTCGAAGTCCGCGCCTCCAACGGCCCTGCTTACCGCCTTTACGAGCGCTATGGCTTCAACGAAATCGGCCGCCGCCGCGATTACTACCCGGCCGTCGGTGGCCGTGAAGACGCGCTGGTGATGGCCTGCACGCTGGTGGATTGACCCCGCCGCGCTGGCATGTCGGAGCGGACCATGCCCGCGATCGCGCGCATAGCGCGCTCTGCTCCGCCATTCCCGCGCGTAGAAGCGGACCTTGTCCGCGAAATCCTGAACCCCAGCTCCGCGCCTGAAGGCTCTCGCGGATAAGATCCGCTCCTACAGGCCGACTCCCCTTGCAGGAGCGGACTCTGTCAGCGATGAGCTCCGGCGCGATGCGGGCCTATCGCGGAGGAAGTCCGCTCCTACAGGCCGTTTGTCCCGCGCAACGATCCCCCGCCTCCACTCCCACCTCTATTGAGAAATTTCCTGCCGATCGGGTTTTTCCGAGGGCTATTCCTGGCTTACCCTTAAGACCAATAAGAACAAGAACAATAAGGTCGCAAACATGAATCGCAGCGATGTGATCGTGGTGGGCGCCGGTATTTCGGGGCTGACCGCGGCCTGGCGTCTGGCGCAAGCCGGGCGACGGGTGAAAGTGATCGAGGCCAACAAGCGCGTCGGTGGGCGCACCCTCAACCATCGCTTCGCCAGCGGCGAAGTGGTCGAGGTGGGCGGCCAATGGGTCGGCCCGACCCAGGAACGCATCCTTTCCCTGCTGTCAGAGCTCGGTCTGTCGACCTATCCGCAATGGAACCAGGGCGATAACCTCACCCTCTTCGGCGACCGGCTCAGGCCGTATCGCGGCACCATTCCGAAGTTTCCTCCCCACGTCCTGCTCGATGTTCTTCAGGCCCATGTCCGCCTGGACCGCATGGCGCGGGAAATTCCCCTCGGCGACCCGAGCCTCCACCCCAAGGCGCCGCAGTGGGACAGCCTCACCTTCGCCGAATGGCTGCGGCGCAATGTGCGCACTTCCACCGGGCGCAAGGTCTTCCAGCTGATGTGCGGCGCCGTGTTCGCCGCCAGCCCCCATGACCTCTCGTTCCTGCATGTCCTCTTCTATATCCATGGCGGCACCAATCTCGACACCATCCTCGGCGTCGAAGGCGGTGCCCAGCAGGAGCGCATTCTCGGCGGCTCCCAGCGGATCAGCGAAACCCTGGCCGAGCGCATCGGCGACGTCCATACCGGTGAACCCGTGCGCGCCGTGCACCAGGACGGCAGCCGTGTCGAGCTGGTGACCGACCGAGGCACGCACCAGGCCGGCCACGTCATCTTCGCCATCCCGCCCACGCAACTGCTGCGCATCACCCAGGAGCCGCTGTTGCCCAGCTGGCGCGACCAGCTCCTGCAGCGCTTGCCCCAGGGCGCGGTCATCAAATGCATGGCGCTCTACGACAAGCCTTTCTGGCGCGAGCGCAACCTCTCCGGACAGGCCACCAGCGAGACCGGTCCGGTGCGCCTGACCTTCGACAACAGCGTCCCCGACTCCGGACGCGGTGTGCTGCTGGGCTTCATCGAAGGCGATGAGGCGCGACAGTGGAATGCCCGTCCCGCCGGTGATCGCCGCGGCCAGGTGCTGGACTGCTTCGCCCGCTACTTCGGCGAGCAGGCGCTGCGACCGGTGGATTACGTGGATAAATCCTGGGCCGAGGAGCCGTTCGCCCGGGGCTGCTATGCCGCCCTGTTCCCGCCGGGGCTGTGGAGCAGCGGCGCGGCGCGCCTGCGCGAGCCCTACGGGCGTTTGCACTTCGCCGGCACCGAAACGGCGACGCGCTGGATGGGCTATTTCGACGGGGCCGTGGAGGCCGGGGAGCGCGCGGCGCGGGAAGTGCTCGGCGCGCGGGAAGATCACGGGGAGGAAGATTATGTGCGACACCTTGGTATTGCGTAGCGGCGGGGCCACCTGGTTCGCCAAGAACAGCGACCGCGAGCCCGCCGAAGCGCAACGCCTGATCCGCCTGGACGCTGTACAGGGCGACAGCGCGGCCACGGTGCGCACCAGCTACCTGCAAATCCCCCAGACCGCCAATCGCCACGGCGTCATCCTCAGCCAGCCGGTCTGGTTGTGGGGCGCCGAAATGGGCGTCAACGACAAGGGCGTGGCCATCGGCAACGAAGCCGTGTTCACCCGGCTGACCCTGCGCGACGGCGAAGCCCTGCTTGGCATGGACCTGCTGCGCCTGGGCCTGGAACGCGGAGGCAGCGCCCGCGAGGCCCTGGCAGTGATCACCGAGCTGCTGGAGCGCCACGGCCAGGGCGGCCCGGCTGGCTTTCGCAACAAGCGCATGCGCTACGACAACAGCTACCTGATCGCCGATCGCGACGAAGCCTGGGTGCTGGAAACCGCCGGGCGCCTATGGGCGGCGAAGAAGGTCGAGCGCTGGGCCATCTCCAATGCCCTGAGCCTCGGCCACGATTACGATCTCGCCAGCCCCCACCTGGAAACCCAGGCGCGCCGCTTCGGCTGCTGGAACGGTCGCGGCGACTTCCACTTTGCCCGCGCTTTCGACAGCCGCATGCTGCCCTGGGTTGCTGGCGCGCACCAGCGTCGCCAGCTCAACGAAGATTTCCTCACCCATTGTCCGGCCCAGGTCGACTGGCTGGCGCTGGTCGTTGCACTGCGCAGCCACGGCCACCGCGGACATCGCTTCAATCTGCACGACAACCGGCAGATCTGCCTGCACGCCGGTAGCTTCTGGCGCCCCTCGCAGACCACCGCCAGCCTCATCGCCCGGCTCGATGGTGACTCTCCGCGCCTTGCCGCGACTGCGACCTCCGCCCCCTGCCTGTCCATCTTTCAGCCGCTGGGCTTCGAGGAGCGTGCTGGGGAAGGGCTGCTCAGCGGCGAGACCGACGCCGTGGAGGATTCCCTCTGGTGGCGCTTCGAAACCGTGCACCAGCGCGCCCTGGCCGATCCCGGTTTCGCCGATGCCCTGCGTGCCGGCCATGGCTGGCTGGAAACCGAGTTGCTCAGTGCCCTGGATCGGCGCACGCTGGATTGGCCGCGCCTCGCCGCCGAAGGCCAGGCCTGGCACGACGCCTGGCATCAGCTGGCGCTGCAGCATGCGCCGCGCCCGCCACGCTGGTGGCGGTTGAACACTGTGCGCTGACTCGGCTTGTCAGCCACGCCCACCCTGCGTAAGGTGCGGCCAGCCAAATGATGAGGAGCCGGACATGAGCGATCTGCAGGAACTGTTCGACAACAACGCCCGCTGGGCCGAAGCCATCAAGCAGGAGGACCCCGACTTCTTCGCCAAACTGGCCCGCCAGCAGACCCCCGAGTACCTGTGGATCGGTTGCTCCGATGCACGCGTACCGTCCAACCAGATCGTCGGCCTGCTGCCCGGCGACCTGTTCGTCCACCGCAACGTCGCCAACGTCGTACTGCACACCGACCTCAACTGCCTGTCGGTCATCCAGTTCGCCGTCGACGTGCTCAAGGTCAAGCACATCCTCGTCACCGGCCACTACGGCTGCGGCGGCGTGCGTGCCGCGCTGCACCACACCCAGCTCGGCCTGATCGACGGCTGGCTGCGCACCATCCGCGACCTCGCCTACGAATATCGCGACCACCTTGCCCAGTTCGAGAAGGAAGAAGAGCGCGTCGACCGCCTCTGCGAGCTCAATGTCATCCAGCAGGTCGCCAACGTCAGCCACACCAGCATCGTCCAGAACGCCTGGCACCGCGGCCAGAAGCTCTCCGTGCACGGCTGCATCTACGGCATCAAGGACGGCATCTGGAAGGACCTCAACGTCACCGTCAGCGGCCTCGACCAGTTGCCGCCGCAGTACCGCCTGCGTCCGCTCGGCCAGTCTTGAGCCGCCGCCTTTGCGTCATCCCCGGTGACGGCATCGGCCGCGAGGTCGTGCCCGTCGCCGTGGAGGTGCTGCAACGCCTGTTGCCCAACCTTCAGGTAGAGGAAGCCGAAGCCGGGTGGGACTACTTCCAGCGCCACGGCACCTCCGTCCCCGATGCGACCTATGAGAGCCTGCGCGTTTGCGGCGCCGGGCTGTTCGGCGCCGTGTCTTCTCCCAGCCACAAGGTCGAAGGCTACCGCAGCGCCATCCTCAGCCTGCGTCAGACGCTGGCGCTGAACCTCAACCTGCGGCCTGTGCGCTCGCGCCCGGTGGTGTCGCCGCGCGCCGGCATTGATTTGCTGGTTCTGCGGGAAAATAGCGAAGGTCTCTACAGCGGCCGCGAGCACTGGGAAACCGATGGGGTCGCCATCGCCGAGCGGGTCATCACCCGCGCCGCCTGCGAACGCCTCGCCGCTGGCGCCGCCGAACTGGCCCGCGTGCGTCACGCCCGGCGCATCACTCTGGTGCACAAGGCCAACGTCCTGCCGCTCACCTGCGGCCTGTTCCGCGACACCTGCCGCGACCGGCTGGTCGACCATGGCTGGAGCGACGTGCTTGACGAACGCCTGGTCGACGTCGCCGCCCTGCAACTGGTGGAACGCCCTGAAGCCTTCGACCTGATCGTCACCACCAATCTCTTCGGCGACATCCTCTCCGACCTCGCCAGCCACTGGGGCGGCGGCCTGGGCCTGGCATCCTCGCTCAACCTCGGCGCCGGCCTCGCCCTGGCCGAACCCGTCCACGGCAGCGCCCCCGACATCGCCGGCAGCGGCCGCGCCAACCCGCTCGCGACCATCCTCAGTGCTGGCATGTTGCTGCGGCATTACTGGCAATTGCCGGAGTTGGCGGAGCGAGTCGATGGGGCGGTGGATGCGTTTCTGCGGGAGGAGGGGAGTGTGGACTTCGGGGGCGAGACGACGCGGGTGATCGGGCAGGGTGTCTTGCAGCGGTTGATGTAAGCGAGCAAAGGAGTGCGTGAATGCTTTACTGTTTGAGTGATCCGGAGTTTCATGCGCTTTGGCGCAAGGCGGCAGAGATCGGAATAGCTCGATCTGATCTGGAGCCATACGTTGGGCAGACCGGACTGCCGGTCGCCGATCTGCTCAATGAGCTATCCATCGTTTTGGCGAAGCACTTTATCGACGGCGCCTTGAGCTTCGAATTCTGCGATAGCGTGATGAATGGTTGCTTGGACCTGATTGTCGAATTGGCCGTGCACGGTCCCACTCCCCAGCCAGCGTTCTCCATTTATCAGGCCTTCGATGAAGGAGAGTATCTGCGGCGTGATGACGTGCCGGAAACCGTCCCGTGGGAGAAATACACCCGGCCGGCGCTACTGGAAATTCTTCGGCAGTGTTGATGTGACATCTGTCGCCCTGCCTGGACAGTCCTCCGCCAGCCACCCAAGGTAAAAGCACCACTTTCCCCAAGGTGCCCGGCAATGTGCGGACGCTACGTCAGCCCCGAAGAGGCCGCCATCGAACGCTACTGGCATATCGGCGCGCGCACACCGCCACGCTGGCTGGAGGCCTGCTACAACGTCGCTCCGACCATGACCGTGCCCATCCTGCGCCACGACGAAAGTGGCCAGCTCGAACTGCTGCCCGCACGCTGGGGGCTGATTCCCGCCTGGTGGAAGGAGTCCACCCCACCGCGCTTCTCCTTCAACGCCCGCAGCGAAGACGCCGCCGGCAAACCCCTCTGGCGGCACGCTCTGCGCAGCACCCGCTGCCTGCTGCCCGCACTGGGCTGGTACGAATGGAACGAGAAGGAGAACATACGCAACCCCGCCGGCCGCCAGGTCCACCAGCCGTACTTCATCCACAGCCCCACTGACCCCATCATCGCCTTCGCCGGCCTCTGGTCCCTGTGGATAAACCCCAACGGCGAGCCCGTCCTCTCCTGCGCCCTGCTGACCAGATCCGCCGCCCCGAGCCTCGAACACATCCACCACCGCATGCCCGTGGTGCTGGCGCCGGAGAACTTCGGGGAATGGCTATCCACGGCCACACGCGGAGAAGCGCTGGATGACCTGATTCACCAAGCGCGGAGGGATTTTGCGGGGCACCGGGTGTCGCTGCGGGTGAATGACATGAGGAATGATTCGCCTGAGTTGAGCGACGAAGCCGAGTAAGTCGATTTTTGCAGGCAAAAGAAAAGGGGCTTAGCTTTCGCTAAATCTCCTTCGGAATATGGTGACTGAAACCGGAGACCGTCACCCCGGATCACGCTATCTGTCGGCCAACCTCTCGAAGCTGATCCGTCTCGGCTCATGGCACAAGGCGAACTCGCTGGCCAACGTCCGGCAGATCAAGACCGATCAGGTCGAACTGACCTTCCTCTCCCTGGATCAGGTCGCCCAGCTCCTCGAGGAGTGCAAGGCCAGCACGAACAACCACACGTCCCGGTCGCTCTCCTGGGCCTTTCTACAGGTGCTCGCTGGGAAGAAGCCGAGAGCATCGCCCGTGGGGCCGTGCATGGGGGAAAGGTCCACTACCACCGGACAAAGAACCGTCAAAGCCGCTCAGTGCCAATCCCTGCCGAGCTGGAGCAATTCAGCCCCCACATCTGTAGGAGCTGCCCCAACCTGAACGCCCTACTGGTGAAATTGATATAGGTGGTGCGGAGAAGGCGCAGCCATACAACCCAGTCGACAAAGCTCCGCATTTAACTCGCCAGGCATCCAAGATACACGACGCGTCAAATGCGGACAGTAGATGAATCTTTAACACAAGGGATATTGCAAAGCGCATCAAAGCCTACGAGCTATCAGGCTCATCTATTCCCAGCGACTGATTACTGCTTCTAGCTCAAGCAGTGAACTCTCGATCTTGGATTTTTCAGTTTCAGTCAAACTCTATTGGCATTCAACGCAACAGCGTTTATCTCCTACGCAACTCTGCTGCCTGCCGAGCAAAATTATTCATTAACGGCCCTTTATTTAGGGATAGTGGTTTGTCCGATCGGGCGTCCCTGCGCGTCATATTGATAGCGGAGGATCCGCCCGGGTTCGGTGACCTGAGCCTTGAAAACAGCACGGGGTGCCGCTCGTCAATACCTAATCCCTATAACTCTGCTCTCTGTACAACTACCAGTTTGGCAAAAACTTCTCATCACCAGTGTTAATTAATTTTGTATCCTGAGAGCTTAGGCGATCACCTAAACACTCAAGAAAATCTGGCATCTGAAGGCTTAAAATTGCTGGGCTTGTACCATTGGCGAAGCTCCATACAATTACTGCCTCACAGTGCTCTAGTAAGCCAATCAGCGTTCCAGTGATTCTCTCGTGATTGATGAGATTTTTTATATTTCCCTTTATATACTCAGGAAAACTATCCTTTATGCGAGTGCACACTATAGGTACTGGAACTCCACCTCTCATCGAGAAGAAGTTTAATCCGCTGCGCTCCAGTTCGTCTGAATTTATCTCAAACATACATGAGTCTAGTTTATCTGTTATCAGCACGCCCCCACCAAGCAATGGGGCATATAACGCACTTGCCTCTGGTATATCGAAGCCAACTTGGCCTTTCAAATTTCGCGGTCTAATTTTAAAAACTGGATAGAATGAATCATGGCTGAGCAATACTTCAACTTTGGTAGAGATATCACCATAGTTATCCACATCGCTCCCAATGATCGAGAAAGTCACACGCTCTCTTGCGTTTCGGGAAATTTTCTTGGACAGCCTGACATTCACAAGCATTCCAACGGTGAAGGAGTCGGCTTTTGCATAAAATAATTCAATCATCACCAGCCACCACCTAGCAATTTATATTTGAAAATCATTTCCTGCCCTGAAGGGTTTACAGCATGGAAGTGTGGGCATTTATGGTGTGGTGCATTGTCGTCATTATGCCCACCTGGGTGCTCCTCTACACGGGCTTTAGTATTTTGGTCACGATAACCCATGCACTTGGCCCCTTGCTGACGCGCCTGCGCATAACCATGGCTATCTTTGTTATTGTAGTCCTGCCACGGCACTGGATCGCATCCTTCTCCTCCTGAAGATATTCCGGCAAAAGCATAGGCCTTTTCTTGAGCGATGGCCCTAGTATCAGGTCCGCAATTGCCGTCATCGTTAGGACAATTAAGAGGTTGGTCGGAAGCTTTGGTTTGCGGTGTTGAGCCGGGGATAGTTGCTATTAAAAGAGCGCCACCGACCAATCGGCTAGCAGGGATGCGGATATTTTCCGGGATCCATTCATATACGGACTTTGGGATATCAATTTCTAACGTGGCAAGCCCCATGGGGTCAGTCTGCATGAGAGGGTTTCCTCCCACATACCCGTAGGTATTCAGTCCACCGTTAAGCCCAATCGGATCACTCTCCACATAACGTCCGGTCTCCGGATCGTAGTCCCTGAAGTAGTTGTAGTGCAGTCCGCTCTCGGTGTCGTAGTACTGACCGGCAAAACGGAGATTTAACTCCGTTTGCTGCCCGCTCCCCTGCGGATCCTGATTTGGTGCCCCATTGCCAAAGGCATCCGACTGCCACTGCCAAACGAGGTCCCGAGTCTCTGAGGTTACCAGTCACCATCACCGCCCACCTCTACAGCAGGAAGAAAGGCGACCAGTACATGTTCCTCCTGGTCGACCCCGAGGGCCGCCACCTGAACATGACCAGCTGGGAACTGGTCGGCTCCGGCTACGCCATCCGCAGCAAGGGCGCGTGCGTCGCTGAGCTGATGTATGAGCGCTGGAAGCAAACCGTCACCTGCGCCGGGGCCCCTGTAAGGCCGGCGATCTCCAATGCCCCGCTCACCGTCGCGGCATCGCCATCCGCCAGCCCATCACCGTAGCCCCAACAAGTGGTGGTGGTGCCTGACAACGAATACGCCTCACGCCCCTGGAGGAAGCAATGAACCTGCCTGGACTGATCAACGCCCTCGGGCTGCTCGTACTCGCCTTTGCGCTCGGTTTCTTCACCGCGTTGCAGCTCGTGCAGCCGGTGGCGGCGTTCCCGTTTTGAGTCGGCGAGCCGCGCCGCCGGCCGAGAGCGCCAGGCACGAGCGGTAGGCCGGCGGCGCGGCCGACGACCCTGTAACACGTCGGATAGCTAACGAGTAAGCACCTCAATAAACCTCATTGAAGGTACGAAAGAATGAAAAAGGCAGTTCACCCCCTCCGCCTGATCCTCAAGGAGAACGGGGATTTTTATGAGTCGTCCGAAGGACGGATTTTCATGGACCCGAGCAACGGCAGATTCGCCGACCTGTCGGGTGTGCGCCTGCTGCGCTGTGGCGTCGATACGGTGCGTCAGCTGTACAACGGCATGATCCGTCCGGAAGTGATGGCGTTGTTCGATGAGCCGGAAGATCTCGTCAATTTCGCCGGCTACAAGTGGGCCAAGGGTCGCATCGGTCGCGACTCGGGCTACCAGTACCGCCTACAGAACGCCGACATGGGGCTGATCCTGCTGATTAAGAACCATAACGTGAAGCTGGAGAACATCGGCCCGCACCTCAAGATCGAAGTGTCCCCGCACGCCCTGGATGGTGCCGATCCGAAGATCCTGCAGGGCGTCATGGATGACCTGGCCGCTGGCGTGCTCTCGGCCTGTGAGGTGAACCAGTGCGCCGTCCATATCGCGCTGGATGTTCAGGGCTGGACCCCACCTGCAGACTTCGTGGATCGCATGCACTGCCGGTCCCGGCGTGTCCGCCAGATCAGCGGCATCGACCGCATAGAGTACGACAGCAACGCCTCGGTCTATGGGCGTGGCGAGACCTTCATGTTCGGCTCGGCAAACGGCCTGCAGATGTGCCTCTACAACAAAACCCTACAGGCACGGGCCACCGACAAACTCGACTATTGGGAATCGGTGAGGGCCTCTCTGAACGGCGATCCTTTCGGCGATGGCGAACCGGCATTCAACCCCCTGGAAACCGTGTGGCGAATCGAATTCCGCTATCACCACTCCATCGTCCAGCAGTTCTCGGAAGGCTCCACGATGTCCTCGGGCGAGGTGATCGGCTGCCGTACCTATGAAGGCCTCTGTCCGCACCTGCAAGGCCTCTGGCAGTACGCCTGCGACAACTACAAGCTGATTTCCCGGGAAGGGATCTTCGACGCCTTCTGGTCGCTGATCAGCCTCGACACGAAGGTCCAGGTGGAAGCCGATCCGCTCATCGAACGCACCGAGTACCGCCGCTACTACAAGACCGCTCAGGGCTTCTCCGGCAAGAACTGCGAGATGTTCCTGGGCCAGTTCGCCAGCCTGATCGCACGGGAGCGCATCCCACCAAAAAAAGCCCTTGAGGTCGGGAGAACGCTCCCCTTCTGGCATGTGATCGAAGACCACTACACCGCCAAGGGCTACAGCACTCGCGACCTCGAAAAGCATGTCATCGGGTTGATCAACGATCGCTACATCAGGCGGGGCTACGCGATATGACCGCGCGCAAGGATGGGAAGACGTGGACGGCTGACTTCTACGAGAACGGTCGCTCCGGTCGCCGGGTGAGGAAATACGGGTTCCTTACCAAGTCTGCTGCGATCCGCTACGAGCAAGATTTCTTTGCCGTGAAGGGGGAAACGGGGCGCCCGCTGGATGATCGCGTCTCGGATCTGGTGAGGGTCTGGTATGACCTTCATGGATGCACTCTCAAGGATGGCACCCAGCGTCTGGCGCGTTGTGAGGCGCTGGCCCAGCGTCTTGGTGATCCACTGGCCTTCGAGTTCGATTCGCTCGCGTGGGCACGCTACCGGCAACGCCGTCTGACCGAAGTGAAGCCGGAGACGGTCAACCACGAACAACGCTACCTGTCGGCCATCTTCTCCGAGCTGATCCGTCTCGGCTCCTGGCACAAGGCAAACCCGCTGGCCAACGTCCGGCAGATCAAGACCGATCAGGTTGAACTGACCTTCCTCACCCTGGATCAGGTCGCCCAGCTTCTCGAGGAGTGCAAGGCCAGCACGAACAACCACACGTACCCGGTCGCTCTCCTGTGCCTCGCTACAGGTGCCCGCTGGGAAGAAGCCGAGAGCATCGCCCGTGGGGCCGTACATGGGGGAAAGGTCCATTACCACCGGACCAAGAACCGTCAGAGCCGCTCAGTGCCGATCCCGGCAGAGCTGGAGCAACTGATGTTCAAGGTGGGCATGCCTGGAACCGGCCGCCTGTTCATGTCCTGCCGAGCCGCCTTCCGTTGCGCCTATGAGCGCTGTGGATTCCAGACGCCGGGGCAACTGACCCATATCCTCCGCCACACCTTCGCAAGCCATTACATGATGGGGGGAGGGGACATCCTGACGCTTCAGCGGATCCTGGGGCACTCGTCGATCACGATGACGATGCGGTATGCACACCTGTCGCCGGAACATCTTGAGTCAGCTATGCGCCTTTCACCGCTTGCGCAGCTCGATCAGTTGGACTCAGAGAGCGGGCGAGAGGAGCGAGGCCTCGGCAGCCGTATTCACTCGCGCTTTGCATCTATCGGTGGGGTAGAAGCGACTGAGGCAACGTATCCTGTAAATGAGGGCCTTTAAAGGGTCTTTTAAAAGTGCTAATTTGGGTGCTCAATAGTGACAGGAATGAGCGTTGTAGCGCTCAGGAGTTTTTATGGCACACGCCGTTTTAGCGGACGTAGCAGCCTCCATCACCGAGCTGAAGAAAGACCCAATGGGAACCATTGAGGCTGGGCACGGTAAACCCGTCGTGATCCTTAACCGTAACGCGCCGGCATTCTATGCAGTGCCGCCGGAAGTCTACGAGCAGATGCTGGAAGCGTTGGACGATGCTGTCCTTGCCAGAATCGTTAGGGAACGTAGCGACGAGCCTTCGCGGGAAATTACGTTGGATGACCTCTAGATCAGCAAGTGAACCACCGAAGTACAAGCTGAGCATCAAAGAAAGCGCGGAGAAGGAGTGGCAGAAGCTACCTGTCCCGATCCGCGACTCCTTCAAGAAGAAGCTGGCAGAGCGCCTCATCAACCCCAGGGTTGAGAAGGACAAGCTGTCCGGCATGAAGGACTGCTACAAGATCAAGCTGAAGGACGTCGGTTACCGGCTCGTCTACAGAGTGGACGACGGGCAACTGGTGATCGAAGTGATTGCGGCAGGGAAGAGGGAACGCGGAGAAGCCTATTCAGCAGCGAGGAAGCGACTCTGACGGATGGCCGTAGACGGGATGTAGTCGGTTTGTAGTCTGCCGGCCAAAACAAAAAAGGGTTAGCTTGCGCTAACCCTTTGTTTTGTATGGTGGCTACACCGGGACTTGAACCTGGGACATCAGCATTATGAATGCTGCGCTCTAACCGACTGAGCTATGTAGCCGAGTGGCGCGCATTTTCCGCAGATCGAGGGGGGGTGTCAACCCCTTTTCTTGAATATTTTTCTGATCTATCAATCGTTTAGCCAGTCTTGCGGAATTTTCGCGATGAGCGGCGGGGCAGGGCATCCAAATGAAAAAGCCCCGGCGTGTGGCCGGGGCTTTTTCGCGCCTGGCGGGCGCTTAGACGTTGAAGCGGAAGTGCATCACGTCGCCGTCCTTGACGATGTAGTCCTTACCTTCCAGGCGCCATTTGCCGGCTTCTTTCGCGCCCTGTTCGCCCTTGAACTGGATGAAGTCGTCGTAGGCGACGACTTCGGCGCGGATGAAGCCTTTTTCGAAGTCGGTGTGGATCACGGCGGCGGCCTGCGGGGCGGTGGCGCCGACGCGGACGGTCCAGGCGCGGACTTCCTTCACACCTGCGGTGAAGTAGGTCTGCAGGTGCAGCAGTTCGTAGCCGGCACGGATCACGCGGTTCAGGCCGGGCTCTTCGAGGCCGAGGGATTCGAGGAACATGTCCTTCTCTTCGCCGTCGTCGAGTTCGGCGATCTCGGCTTCGATCTTGTTGCACACCGGTACGACCATAGCGCCTTCTTCTTCGGCGATAGCGCGGACGACGTCCAGGTGCGGATTGTTCTCGAAGCCGTCTTCGGCGACGTTGGCGATGTACATGACCGGCTTGCTGGTGAGCAGGTGGAAGCCGCGGATGACGCGCTTCTCGTCATCGCCCATGTTCTTCATCAGCGAGCGCGCGGGCTTGCCTTCGGTGAAGTGGGGGATGAGCTTTTCCAGCAGGGCTTTCTGCACCAGAGCGTCCTTGTCGCCGCCCTTGGCATTGCGCGCGACCTTCTGCAGTTGCTTCTCGCAGCTGTCGAGGTCGGCGAAGATCAGTTCGAGGTCGATGATCTCGATGTCGCGCTTGGGGTCGACGCTGTTGGAGACGTGGATGACGTTCTCGTCTTCGAAGCAGCGCACGACGTGGGCGATGGCGTCGGTCTCGCGGATGTTGGCGAGGAACTTGTTGCCCAGGCCTTCACCCTTGGAGGCGCCCGCTACGAGGCCGGCGATGTCGACGAATTCCATGGTGGTCGGGATCACGCGCTCGGGCTTGACGATCTCGGCCAGCGCATCGAGGCGGGCGTCGGGCATCGGTACGATGCCACTGTTCGGCTCGATGGTGCAGAAGGGGAAGTTTTCCGCCGCGATGCCGGATTTGGTCAGGGCGTTGAACAGGGTGGACTTGCCGACGTTGGGCAGGCCGACGATGCCGCAGTTGAATCCCATGCTAGGTCCCTCGCGCCAGGTGGCGGAAATAGAGGTGTAATCAGGCCTTCTGGCTGTGCAGCTTCTGCATCGCGCGGGTCCAGTCCCCGTCGAGCATGTCCGGCAGCACGCCGAGGGCGGAGTCGATGCTGGTGTCGAGCAGTTCCTGTTCGGCGCGCGGGGCGCGGCCGAGAACGAAACCGGAGACCAGGCTGCTGTGCCCCGGATGGCCGATGCCAAGCCGCAGGCGATGGAAACCATTCTGGTTGCCAAGCTGGGCGATGATGTCGCGCAGCCCGTTGTGCCCGCCGTGTCCGCCGCCCTTCTTGAGCTTGGCGACGCCGGGGGGCATGTCGAGTTCGTCGTGGGCCACCAGGATGGCTTCGACCGGAATGCGGAAGAATCCGGCGAGCGCCGCCACGGCCTGGCCGCTGCGGTTCATGTAGGTGGTGGGGATGAGCAGACGAACGTCGCGGCCCTTGTAGTTGAACTTGCCAACCAGGCCGAAGTACTTCTTGTCGAGAGACAGGTTCGCGCGTTGCGCGTCCGCCAGTCGCTCAACGAAAAGGGCCCCCGCGTTATGCCGGGTCTGGTCGTATTCAGGGCCTGGGTTTCCCAGGCCAACGATCAGTTGTACGGCAGTCACGACGGGGGCCCCTTCCTTAAAGGCAATGGTGCGCGCGATTACTCGGCAGCAGCTTCGCCTTCACCTTCTTCTTTCACTACGCGGGAAGCGTGGATGTTGGCGACGGCCAGGTCGTTACCGTGGGCCAGTTGCACCAGCTCTACGCCTTTCGGCAGCTTCAGGTCGGACAGGTGAACGATCTGGCCCAGTTCTACCTTGGCCAGGTCGACTTCGATGAATTCCGGCAGGTCTTTCGGCAGGCAGGAAACTTCGACTTCGGCGATCACGTGGGAGATCTCGCCGCCACCAACCTTGACGCCAACGGCAGTGGCTTCGTTGATGAAGTGCAGCGGTACGTGGGCGGTCAGTTTCTGGCCGGCAACGACGCGCTGGAAGTCAGCGTGCATGACGAAACCCTTGGACGGGTGACGCTGCAGGGCCTTGATCAGTACGGTTTCCTTGGCGGAACCGACGTTCAGGGTGATCACGTGGCTGAAGGCAGCCTCGTTTTCCAGCAGCTTGGAAATCTCACGCAGTTCCAGGGTCAGGGATTGCGGGGCTTTCTCGCCACCGTAGACCACAGCCGGGATCAGGCCGGCGTTACGACGCAGGCGGCGGCTCGCACCTTTCCCCAGGTCGGAACGCTCTTGAGCATTCAGTACAAAATCAACCATTTCACACTCTCCAAAATGACAAGATCGCCCGGACGCTTGCGACCAGCGTTCGGGCGATTTTGCTAATGCCCCATCGACATGACGGGGCGCTTTACGTCAGCGCTGTTCCGCCTCAGCGGAACATGGCGCTGATCGATTCTTCATTGCTGATGCGGCGCATGGCTTCCGCGACAACCGGCGCGATGTCCAGCTGGCGGATACGTCCACAGGCTTGTGCAGCAGCGGACAGCGGGATGGTGTTGGTCACCACCAGCTCGTCCAGTACGGAATTTTCGATGTTCTCGATGGCGCGGCCCGACAGCACCGGGTGGGTGCAGTAGGCGATGACCTTGGCGGCGCCGTGCTCTTTCAGAGCTTTGGCGGCGTGGCCGAGGGTGCCGGCGGTATCGACCATGTCGTCGACCAATACGCAAGTACGGCCTTCGACATCACCGATGATGTGCATGACTTCGGACTGGTTGGCCTTCGGACGACGCTTGTCGATGATGGCCAGATCGACGCCCAGGGATTTGGCGACGGCGCGAGCACGCACCACACCGCCGATGTCCGGGGAAACGATCATCAGGTTCTCGAAGCGCTGGTCTTCGATGTCGTCGACCAGTACGGGCGAGCCGTAGATGTTGTCGACGGGGATGTCGAAGAAGCCCTGGATCTGGTCGGCGTGCAGGTCAACGGTGAGAACGCGGTTGACGCCTACGACGGTCAGCATGTCGGCAACGACTTTGGCGCTGATGGCCACGCGGGCGGAACGCGGACGGCGATCCTGGCGGGCGTAACCGAAGTAGGGGATGACGGCCGTGATACGAGTCGCCGAGGAGCGGCGGAAGGCGTCGGCCATCACTACCAGTTCCATCAGGTTGTCGTTGGTCGGTGCGCAGGTCGGTTGAATCAGGAAGACGTCCTTACCACGAACGTTTTCGTTGATTTCGACGCTGATCTCGCCGTCGGAGAATTTACCGACAGAAACGTCACCGAGGGGAATGTGCAGCTGCCGTACGACACGGCGTGCCAGATCGGGGTTGGCGTTCCCCGTGAAAACCATCATTTTGGACACGCTGCGGTACCTGTGTCGGCTTGAGGGTAGGCCCGGTTGAGCCAGAAGAAAATGGCAGGGGCGGCTGGATTCGAACCAACGCATGGCAGGATCAAAACCTGCTGCCTTACCGCTTGGCGACGCCCCTGTAGCTTACAACTTGCGGAGCAATGTGTTCGTTGATGCTGTACGTAAAACCCTGTGGGTTAATGGCAGGGGCGGCTGGATTCGAACCAACGCATGGCAGGATCAAAACCTGCTGCCTTACCGCTTGGCGACGCCCCTGTATCGTACAACCGATTACATTGCTTTCTTCTCAGTCCAGGTTTTGCAGCTTTCGGTGCAACATCGAGATGTTACGCCCCTGGGCAACAAAACTCGGCAGAGTGGCCGGAAGTTGGCGGCGAACTTTATCAGCATCGCCCTTGTTTGGGAAGCTCCCAAACACACAAGCTCCGGTGCCGGTCAATCTCGCTTGGGTAAATTTACCTAGCTGGATCAGTGCGTTACGTACATCCGGGTAACGCTTCTCGACGACCGGCTGGCAGTCGTTATGACCGTCCACCCCGAGAAGGCTGCGAACTTTAATGGGCGGAGTATCTCGTGTCAACTCGGGATCGGAGAAAACTTCTGCTGTGGAGACAAAGACTTGCGGCACGACGACGAGGAACCAGGGCTCTTCCAGTTCCACGGGCGTCAGTCGCTCGCCGACGCCTTCGGCAAAGGCCGCCCGGCCGCGCACGAACACCGGTACGTCCGCGCCCAGGTCCAGGCCCAGCGCGGCGAGGCGGTCTTCGTCCCAGCCCAGTTGCCACAGATGATTCAGCGCGAGCAGGGTGGTTGCCGCGTCTGAGCTGCCCCCACCGATGCCGCCGCCCATGGGCAGGCGCTTGTCCAGCCAGATGTCGGCGCCCAACTGGCAACCCGATTGTTCCTGCAACCGGCGGGCGGCCTTGACGATCAGGTTGCTGTCGTGGGGAACGCCTTCGATCTCGGTGTTCAGGCGGATTTCGCCGTCCTCGCGCAAGGCGAATTGCAGTTCGTCACCGTGGTCGAGGAACTGGAAGAGTGTCTGCAGCTCGTGGTAACCGTCGGCACGACGGCCGGTGATGTGCAGGAACAGGTTGAGCTTGGCCGGGGCCGGCAGGGTCAGGCGGTCCTGCATGTCAGTGGCCCAGTTGGCGCGGTTGCCAGGTCTTCACTACCAGGGTCACGTCCAGATCCTGGCCGTGCAGTTTCAGGCGCTCGGGCAGCCAGTAGCCGTCCTGCTCGCTGTAGCGGGTGTACTCCACGTCCCAGCCGTCCTGCTGCAGCTTGGCCAATCGGCTCTCGCCATCGAGGGTCACGCGGCTCTTGCTGTCCGGCGCGGGCAGGCCGCGAATCCACCAGAGCAGGTGGGAAACCGGCAGGCGCCAGCCCATCTGTTGTTCCAGCAGTTCTTCGGGTGACGCGGCTTCATAGCGCCCCTGGCCGGCGACCTCCAGGGTCACCGCACCTTCGCGCCCGGTCAGGCGTGCGGCGCCGCGACCCAGCGGGCCGGACAGGCGAATGTCGTAGTAGTCCTGGCGTTGCAGCCAGAACAGGGTGCCGCTGCCAGAGTCCCTGGGCGCGCGGATGCCGACCTTGCCGTCGATCTGCCAGCCGTCGAGGGTGGCGATGCGCGCTTTGTGGGCATTCCAGGCGGTAGCGTTGCCCTGGCCTTCCAGGGCTTCATGGGTGCCGAAGCTGGAGCAGCCGGCGAGCAGGGCAAGCGCGGCGGCGCCGATCAGGTGACGTAAACGCATAAATCAGAGAGTTCCGGAGCCGGTCAGGCGCTGCAGGGTGTCGCGCAGCACGGCGCTGTCGGGCTGGCTTTGCAGGGCGGTAGCCCAGACCTTGCGGGCTTCGCTCTGCTTGCCCTGGGCCCAGAGCACTTCGCCCAGGTGCGCAGCCACTTCGTGGTCGGGGAAGCGTTCCAGTGCCTTGCGCAGGTAGGTTTCCGCTTCGCTGAGGTTGCCCAGGCGGTAATTCACCCAGCCCAGGCTGTCGAGGATCGCAGGGTCATCCGGGTTCAGCGAGTGGGCCTTCTGGATCAGGTCGCGGGCTTCGCTGTAACGGGTAGTGCGGTCGGCCAGGGTGTAGCCCAGCGCATTGAGCGCCATGGCGTTGTCCGGCTCTCGTTGGATGATCAGCCGCAGGTCCTCCTCCATCTGCGCCAGGTCGTTGCGCTTCTCGGCGAGCATGGAGCGGGTGTAGAGCAGGTTGAGGTCGTCCGGGAACTGCTTGAGGCCCTGCTGGATGACGCTCCACGCGCGGTCCACCTGGTCGCGGTTGGACAGGCCTTCGGCTTCGATCAGGTACAGCTGGATGGCGTAGTCCGGCTGGCGGTCCCGGGTTTCGGCGAGACGGCGCGAGGCCTCGTCATAGCGCTTCTGGTCCAGCAGGATCTCGGTGGAGCGCAGTTGGGCCGGGAGGAAGTCGTTGCCCGGGCCGACCAGGGCGTATTCCTTGAGCGCGGTCTCCGGGTCTTTCTTCTCCTCGGCCAGGCGGCCCAGGTTGAAGTGCGCGGAGTCGACGTGGCTGTCGCGCTCGACCAGTTCCTGCAGGTAGACCTTGGCTTCGTCCCAGGCCTGGGCTTCGAGGCAGACCAGGGCCAGCGAGAAACGCAGGTCGTCGTCGTCGGGGAATTGCTCGACCAGCGCTGAGAACTCGGCCTTGGCGTCTTCCAGGCGGTTCTGTTCCACCAGCAGGCGGGCGTAGGCGAGGTGGACGCGCTTGTCGTCCGGATGTTCCTTGATGCCATTCTTGAGCAGCGGCAGCGCTTCGTCGCTGCGCTTCATGCTTTGCAGCAGGCGCGCGCGCAGCAGCAGCGGGGCGACGTCGTGCTTGCTGGCGGAGTTGTCTTCGAGCAGGTGCAGGGCTTCCTGCGGGCGGCCGTCCTGCTGCAGCAGCAGGGCCTTGCCGAACAGCAGCTGGCCGTTGTCGGGATACTTCTTCAGCAGGCGGTCGAAGCTCTGCAAGAGGCCGGCGCGGGTATCCGGGTCGGTCTCGGCGGCGGACAGCGCGAGGAAGTCGAAGTGGGTGTCGCCCTGGCCGTTGAGGACCTTCTCCATGTAGACCATGGACTCGTCGTACTGGCCGGTGCGCGCCAGCTGGATGGCGGCGGCGCGCTGGGCGTCGAGGTTGTCCGGCGCGGCATTGGCCCAGATCAGCGAGGTGTCCAGCGCTTCCTGGTCGGCGCCCAGGTACTCGGCGATGCGGAAGGCGCGCTCGGCGACGCCCGGGTCCTGCGTTTCCTTGGCCTGCTCGACGTAGTTGGCGAGGGCGATGTCGAAACGGTTGCGCTGCCCGGCGATCTCGGCGGTGAGCAACGAGAACATCGTGTCTTCGCTGAAGGAGCCGTACTTCTGGTTCTTCTGCGCAGCCGCGGTCTTGTCCTTCTCCGCGGAAGCACTGTCGGTGTTTTTCTGGGTAAGAGACTGGCAGCCGCCGAGCAGCAGCAGAGCAGTCAGCAGCGCAAGAGACTTGTTCATAGAGGAAGGACGAGGGCCTGACCTGCGAAATGGGACCATCATGACATAAGGAAAGTGCCAATCCCATGGGCAAGCGCCGCTGACGGACCTGTATACGATTTGCCGTGTGCGATACGTCGCGGGTGGTTGTCCTTCACAAGGCTAAGTAGGACAATTGCGGGCTTTCCGATCAGCTCAGCGATTCTGCATGGCCTTCATTGCCCTCGGCATCAACCACAAGACCGCGTCCGTGGCCGTCCGCGAGCGCGTGGCCTTTACTCCCGAGCAGATGGTCGAGGCCCTGCAGCTATTGTGCAGGCTGACTTCCAGCCGCGAAGCCGCGATCCTCTCCACCTGCAACCGCAGCGAACTCTATCTGGAGATCGAGCATCCGGACGCTGGCGATGTGCTGGCATGGCTGGCCGATTATCACAACCTGGGAATCGACGACCTGCGCGCCTGCGCCTATGTCCACCAGGACGAGGAAGCCGTGCGCCACATGATGCGCGTCGCCGCAGGCCTGGATTCCATGGTGCTGGGCGAGCCGCAGATCCTCGGGCAGATGAAGTCCGCCTACGCCGTGGCCCGCGAGGCCGGCACCGTCGGGCCGATGCTGGGGCGCTTGTTCCAGGCCACCTTCAGCACGGCCAAGACCGTGCGTACCGACACCGCCATCGGCGAGAACCCGGTATCCGTGGCCTTCGCCGCAGTCAGCCTGGCCCGGCAGATCTTCAGCGACCTGAGCCGCAGCCAGGCGTTGCTGATCGGCGCCGGCGAGACCATCACCCTGGTCGCCCGCCACCTCCACGAGCAGGGCGTGAAGCGCATCGTGGTCGCCAACCGCACCCTGGAGCGCGCCAGCCAACTGGCCGAGCAGTTCGGCGCCCGCGCCATCCTGCTCGCAGACATGCCGGATGAGCTGGTCAACAGCGATATCGTTATCAGTTCCACTGCCAGCCAGTTGCCGATCCTCGGCAAGGGCGCGGTGGAGCGCGCGCTGAAACAGCGCCGGCACAAACCGATGTTCATGGTCGACATCGCCGTCCCGCGCGACATCGAGCCGGAAGTCGGCGAGCTGGAAGACGTCTACCTCTATAGCGTCGACGACCTCCACGAAGTGGTCGCCGAGAACCTCAAGAGCCGCCAGGGCGCCGCCCAGGCCGCCGAGGAACTGGTCGGCGATGGCGTGCACGAGTTCATGCTGCGCCTGCGCGAGCTGGCCGCCGTCGACGTGCTGCGTGCCTACCGCCAGCAGGCCGAGCGCCTGCGCGACGAGGAAACCCAGAAGGCCCAGCGCCTGCTGGCCAACGGCGCCGATCCGATGGACGTCATGGCGCAGCTCGCCCGAGGCCTGACCAACAAGTTGCTGCATGCGCCCAGCGTGCAGATGAAGAAACTCTCCGCCGAGGGCCGCATCGATGCGCTGGCCGTCGCGCAGGAACTGTTCGCCCTCGAGGAGGGCACTGACAAGCGATGAAAGCGTCCCTCCTGAAAAAGCTGGATATCCTCAGCGACCGCTATGAAGAGCTGACGGCTCTGCTGGGCGACGCCGAGGTGATCAGCGACCAGACCAAGTTCCGCGCCTACTCCCGTGAATACGCGGAAGTGGAGCCGGTCATCCTCGCCTTCCGCGAGTTCCGCAAGGTGCAGTCGGACCTGGAGGGCGCCCAGGCGCTGCTCAAGGACAGCGACCCGGACCTGCGCGAGATGGCCGAGGAAGAAGTCGCCGAGGCGAAGACCGCGCTGGTCGGCCTGGAGGATCGCCTGCAGCGCATGCTGCTGCCCAAGGACCCCAACGACGGCCGCAACGTCTTCCTGGAAATCCGCGCCGGCACCGGCGGCGACGAAGCCGCGATCTTCTCCGGCGACCTGTTCCGCATGTACTCGCGCTACGCCGAGAAGCAGGGCTGGCGCGTGGAGATCATGTCCGAGAACGAGGGCGAGCACGGCGGCTATAAAGAGGTCATTGCCCGCGTCGAGGGCGACAACGTCTACGCCAAACTCAAGTTCGAGTCCGGCGCCCACCGCGTGCAGCGCGTGCCAGCCACCGAATCCCAGGGGCGTATCCATACCTCGGCCTGCACCGTCGCGGTGCTGCCGGAGCCTGACGAACAGGCGGCCATCGAGATCAACCCGGCCGACCTGCGCGTGGACACCTACCGCTCCTCTGGCGCCGGCGGCCAGCATGTGAACAAGACCGACTCGGCGGTGCGCATCACGCACATCCCGTCGGGCATCGTGGTCGAGTGCCAGGAAGAGCGCTCGCAGCACAAGAACCGCGCCAAGGCCATGGCCTGGCTGGCGGCCAGGCTCAATGACCAGCAGCAATCTGCGGCCCAGCAGGCGATCGCCAGCACGCGCAAGCTGCTGGTCGGCTCGGGTGACCGCTCCGAGCGCATCCGCACCTACAATTTCCCCCAGGGCCGGGTGACCGACCACCGCATCAACCTCACCCTGTATTCCCTGGGGGAGGTCATGGAAGGCGCAGTGGAGCAAGTCATCGAGCCGTTATTGCAAGAGTTCCAGGCCGACCAGCTGGCCGCGCTCGGTGATTGAGACCGCGGGCGACTGAGAGAGCGACAGACCATGGCAACCATCATGACCCTGCTCAACGAGGCGCATCTGCCGGACTCGCCCAGCGCGCGCCTGGATGCCGAGCTGCTGCTCGCCGCCGCGCTGGGCAAACCGCGCAGCTTCCTGCGGACCTGGCCTGAACGTGTGGTCAGCCGCGAGGCCCATGACCTCTTTGACGTCTACCTGTCGCGCCGCATCGCCGGTGAGCCAGTGGCCTACATCCTCGGTCGCCAGGGCTTCTGGAGCCTGGACCTGGAAGTCGCGCCGCACACCCTGATTCCGCGCCCGGACACCGAGCTGCTGGTCGAGACAGCGCTGACGCTGCTGCCGGCCTCGCCGTCGCGCGTGCTTGACCTGGGTACCGGCACTGGCGCTATCGCCCTTGCCCTGGCGTGCGAGCGCCTGAGCTGGCAAGTGTTGGGCGTCGACCGCATTCCCGAGGCCGTGGCCCTGGCCGAGCGCAACCGCGAACGCCTGCGCTTGGCCAACGTCGCCTTCCGCGCCAGTCACTGGTTCTCGGCGGTCGATGGCGAGCGCTTCTCGCTGATCGTCAGCAACCCGCCCTACATTCCCAGTACCGACCCGCACCTCAATCAGGGCGACGTGCGATTCGAGCCTTCGAGTGCACTGGTCTCCGGGCCGGACGGGCTGGACGACATCCGCCTGATCATCGACCAGGCGCCGGATCATCTGGAAAACGGCGGTTGGCTGATGCTCGAACATGGCTTCGACCAGCCTGACGCCGTGCGTGACCTGCTGCTCAGTCGAGGCTTCAGCGCAGTGGAAAGCCGTCGGGACCTGGGCGGTCACGAACGCATCAGCCTGGGGCGCTGGACATGCTGACCGACAACGAACTGCTGCGTTACAGCCGGCAGATCCTCCTGCCGCAGATCGACGTGGATGGCCAGCTGCGCCTGAAAGACAGCCGTGTGCTGATCGTCGGTCTTGGCGGCCTGGGGGCGCCGGTGGCGTTGTACCTGGCCGCGGCCGGCGTCGGCGAGCTGCACCTGGCGGACTTCGATACGGTGGACCTGACCAACCTGCAGCGGCAGATTATCCATGACACCGGCAGCGTGGGCGCGAGCAAGGTGGATTCCGCCATCGCCCGCCTCACCGCGATCAACCCGGACGTAAAGCCGGTCGCCCATCGCCAGGCGCTGGACGCCGATTCCCTTGGCGCCGCCGTGGCGGGCGTGGACCTGGTGCTGGATTGCTGCGACAACTTCGGCACCCGCGAGGCGGTGAACGCGGCCTGCGTCGCCGCGAAGAAGCCACTGGTGAGCGGGGCGGCCATTCGCCTGGAAGGGCAGCTGTCGGTGTTCGACCCGCGCCGCGAGGACAGCCCGTGCTACCACTGCCTCTATGGCCACGGCAGCGAAGCCGAACTGACCTGCAGCGAGGCTGGCGTTGTCGGCCCGCTGGTGGGCCTGGTGGGCAGCCTGCAGGCGCTGGAGGCGCTGAAGCTGCTGGCCGGCTTCGGCGAGCCGCTGGTCGGCCGCCTGCTGCTGATCGATGCTCTCGGCACGCGCTTCCGCGAACTGCGGGTCAAGCGTGATCCGCAGTGCGCCGTTTGCGGAGCCGCGCATGGCTGATGCCGCGCCCATCGGCGTGTTCGATTCCGGTGTGGGCGGCCTCAGCGTCCTTCACGAAATCCGGGCGCGGCTTCCCCAAGAGTCCCTGATCTACCTCGCCGACTGCGGCCACGTGCCCTACGGCGAAAAGACTCCCGAGTACATCCGCGCGCGCTGCCGCGCCATCGCCGAGTTCCTCCTTCACCGTGGCGCCAAGGCGCTTGTGCTGGCTTGCAACACGGCCACCGCGGCCGCCGCTGCTGACCTGCGCGAGCTTTATCCGCAGTTGCCCATCGTCGCCATGGAGCCGGCGGTGAAGCCGGCGGCCGAAGCAACCCGCAGTGGGGTGGTCGGGGTGCTCGCCACCACGGGCACCCTGAAGAGCGCCCGCTTCGCCGCACTGCTGGATCGCTTCGCCAGCGACGTGCGCGTCGTTACCCAGCCCTGTCCGGGGCTCGTGGAGCGCATCGAGCTGGGTGACCTGAGCGGCCCGCAGACCCGTGAACTGCTGCAAGGGTATGTCGCGCCGCTGCTGGAGGAGGGCTGCGACACGCTGATTCTGGGCTGCACCCATTACCCTTTCCTGCGTCCGCTGTTGCGTGAATTGGTACCGGCCGACGTGTCGCTGATCGACACTGGAGCGGCTGTGGCGCGCCAGCTTGAGCGGTTGCTGTGCTCGCGTGAGTTGCTGGCCGACTCCCCTGGAAAAAAAATTGAGCTATGGACCAGTGGTGCAGTCGAAGCCCTTGAACGCGTACTTCCAGCGCTTTGGGGATCTGACGAGACCGTTGGCTACTTCCCAGGCTGATCGAAAAAATAGCAGGCTATGAACCTTGGTCTGTCAGCGATTGCTGACAAATGGCCTTATAATTGCCAGCTATTCGCGGGGATTTTTCATTCAGCTTTCTAAATAAAGGATGTTTCGATGAAGAAACTACTCTCGCTCGCCGCCGTGGCTGCGTTGACTCTGGGGCAACTGGTCTGCGCACAGGCCGCTGACCTGACTGGCGCCGTTGGCTTCACCGGGCAGGACACCATGACCTACCGCCTCGGCCTGGGTTTCGGCTGGGACAAGAGCTGGTGGGAAAGTTCCACAGGCCGCCTGACCGGCTACTGGGACGCGGGCTACACCTACTGGGAAGGTGGTGATGAGGCCAGCGGCCGTCATTCGCTGTCCTTCAGTCCCGTGTTCGTTTACGAGTTCTCCGGTGAGAAGGTCAAACCCTTCGTCGAAGCCGGTATCGGAGTGGCCGTCTTCAGTGGCTCGCGCGTCGGCGACCAGAACCTGGGCGGCGCCTTCAACTTCGAGGATCGCCTGGGCGTAGGCCTGCGCTTCGGCGAAGGCCAGGCGCTGGGCGTGCGTGCCATGCACTATTCGAACGCCGGCATCAGCCAGCCGAATGATGGTATCGAATCCTACAGCCTCTATTACACGCATCCGCTGTAACAGATCGCTGACAAAGAAAAGCCGGGCTCTGGGCCCGGCTTTTTTGTGCGTTGCGGAAAGAGCCGAGGGCGTCAGTGAGCGTAGGAGCGGGCCGATGACACGCTCCTGCAGGTCGCAGCGGTCGGTATCAGCGGGCGGCCGAAAGGCTCTTGAACGCCTCCAGCGCCCGCTCCCGAGTGGCCGACAGGTCGCAAATCGGCTGTGGATAACCCTGCGCGCCGAACAACCCGAGTCGGGAGGGATCGTGCACCGCCTTGCCGTCCAGTCCGGCCAACTCCGGCAGCCAGCGGCGAATGAAACGGCCCTCCGGGTCGAAGCGCTCGGACTGCGAGATCGGGTTGAAGATGCGGAAGTAGGGCGCCGCGTCGGTGCCGGTGGAGGCGCTCCATTGCCAGCCGCCGTTGTTCGCGGCCAGGTCGCCGTCGATCAGGTGGCGCATGAACCAGCGTTCGCCCTCGCGCCAGTCGATCAGCAGGTTCTTGGTGAGGAACATCGCCACCACCATGCGCAGGCGGTTATGCATCCAGCCGGTAGCGAGCAACTGGCGCATGGCGGCGTCAATGATGGGGAAGCCAGTGCGGCCCTGTTGCCAGGCCTCCAGGCCTTTCGGGTCGTGGCGCCATTTCAGCTTCTCGGTGTCCTCGCGGAAGGCGCGGTGCCGGCTGACGCGCGGGAAGCCGACCAGGATGTGCTTGTAGAACTCGCGCCAGAGCAACTCGTTGATCCAGCTGACCGCTCCACTGTTGCCCGTCTCGAACTCGCCATGGTTGTTCGCCAGCGCCGCGTGCAGGCACTGTCGGGGCGACAGCACGCCGGCGGCCAGGTACGGCGAAAGGCGGCTGGTGCCATCGCGGGCGGGGAGGTCGCGAGTGTCCTGGTAAGTCTTGAGGATTTCGTCGGTGAACAGGTCCATCCGCTCGTGCGCCGCTTCCTCCCCGGCTGGCCATTGCTTGCGCAACGAGATCGGCGGCGTTTCGAAACCCTCGACCTGTTCGGGTACCTCATCACTGGCGATATGCAGTTCCTGCTGCGCGCGGGGGGCGGGCAGCAGGCTGGGCACTCCCAGATTCAGGCGTTCGTAGCAGACCTTGCGGAACTGGCTGTAGACCTGGAAATAGGTACCGCCCTTGGTGAGGAGGGTGCCGGGCGTGAAGAAGAGTTGGTCGAGATGGCTGCGCAGGCGGATGCCATCGTCCGCCAGCGCCTTCTCCACAGCGGCATCGCGCACGGCTTCGTTGACCCCGTATTCCTCGTTGACGTGGACCGTCTCGATGTCCAGCTCCTGGCACAGCTGGCTGATGAGGTTCGGCGCTTCGTCCCAGTCATCCGCCGTGCGGATCAGTAGCGGAATGTGCCGCTTGTCGAGGCCGGTGCGCAGTTCGCGCAGGTTGCGCAGCCAGAAGTCGATCTTGCACGGCGCGTCGTCGTGGCGCAGCCACTGGCCGGGGCTGAGCAGGTAGAGGGCGATCACCGGGCCGCGCTCGGCGGCGGCGTGCAGGGCGCTGTTGTCGCGCAGGCGCAGGTCGTTGCGCAGCCAGACCAGTTGGCGCCTCATGCGACCTCCCTGTTGAGCAGGTGCAGCCCACGCAGCAGGCCAAACGCGGCAACCGGGTCGCCAGCCAGGTGCAGCGGTGGCTCGGCGATGACCAATTCCTGAAGCGCATCGGGGTGGATCGCCGTGGCGGGGCCGGCCAGCACGCGCGGGCAATCGACGCCCGCCAGCAGTCGTGGCAATTGCAGCAGGTTCAACGTGCGGCTGGAATAAAGCAGCACGGCTCGTGGCTGCAGGCGTTCCACGGCCAGCGCCAGTTCTCCCGGCGGCAGTGGCCAGTCGAAAATTTCCAGGGGGCAACCGGCGCTGCCGGCCAGCCAGGCGGTCAGCCACAGGCCCGGCTCCAGCGGCAGGCCGGACTGGTTCACCAGCAATAGCGGAGCGCCGCGCTGCTGGCGGTTGTGATGATAGAGGCGGGTGCCGAACTTGGTGCGCAGCCAGGTATGGAAGAAGACGCGCTCCAATTGCGCGCCGAACTGGCCTTGCCAGCGCTTTTCGAGCTCGTCCAGCAGCGGCAGCATCAATTGCTCGCAGAGGGTGAGTGCGGGGTAGATCGCCAACGCGCCGTTGAACAGTTCGTCCAGCTGGCGCTCGTTGATCCGGCCGATGACGGCAATGCATTGTTGGCGCAGGTCGTCCCAGGGCGAGGCGGTGGCCTCCATCGATGGCGGCGCATCTTCGTCGAGCAGCGCGCGAATCTTGCTCACCGCCACACCACGACCGAGCCAGGTGAGAATGGCCTGGATGCGCGCAATCTGCGCTTCGGAGTAGAGGCGGTGGCCCTTGGGCGTGCGTTGCGGCACCACCAGGCCGTAACGACGCTCCCAGGCACGCAGGGTGACCGGGTTGACGCCGGTACGGCGGGAGACTTCGCGAATCGGCAGCCAGCCTTCGGCCAGGGCCTGGCGATAGTCGTCGTCGGAGTCGCGGTGGGGTTGGTCGGGATTCATGGCGTTCCTGTCGGGGCGCATCAGATGGCGTTGCGCAGGCTCAGGTCTTCAGGGTGGGGCTGAAGGTAGGCCTGGGCATCGATATAAGGGTGCGGGTGCCGGCGGAAGTGGTGCTTGAGCAGCGTCAGCGGCACTACCAGGGGAATCACGCCTTCGCGGTACTGCTCGATCAGGCGCTGCATCTCGGCTTTGTCCGGCGCGGGCAGGTCATGCTTGAGATAGCCAGCCAGGTGCTGCAGTACGTTGCTGTGGGTACCGCGGGTGGCGCAGGTGCCCAGCGCCGTCATGAAGTCGCGCAGGTAGGCTGGGGCGAATTCTTCGAGCGGCACGTCGCCGATCTTTGCCAGGCGCTGGCCGAGCAGGCTGTATTGGCGCGGGTTATGCGCCAGCAACTGGTACTTGTAGCGCGAGTGGAAGCCGATCACCGCGTGGCGTGTCAGGCCCGTCTCGCAAAGCCTTTTCCAGGCGGCGAAGGCGTACACACGGGTCAGGAAGTTTTCGCGGATGACGGGATCGTTGAGCCGGCCTTCTTCTTCCACTGGCAGTTCCGGGCGCGCGGCGCAGAAGGTTTCTGCATAAAGTCCACGGACACCGGGCGGGCGCAGCTGGCCATCGGCGCGGTACAGCTTCACCCGATGCAATCCGCAGGAGGGCGATTGTTGCATGAAAATGTAGCCGCAAAGGTCCGGCAACCGCTGCGCCTGCTGCTGGCCGAAGTCACGCAGGGCTTGGCTGACGTCGCGACCGCCCTCGCGCTGGATCAGCGCTCTGGGGTCGCTGTGGTCGCCGACCAGGCGCAGGGTGGGCCTGGGCACACTCAGGCCGATGGCCACTTCGGGACACACCGGGACAAAGTCAAAATGGCGGCTGAGCACATCCAGGCACAGGTGCGAGGCTTTGTGCCCGCCGTTGTAGCGCACCGGCTCGCCCAGCAGGCAGGCGCTGATGCCGAGCTTGGGGCGGGAAGTGGTGTGGGACATGGCGGTTACCGATTACTTGTACAGTTTGAGTTTCTTGTACAACTATCGATAAGCATATGCGCAGAATTGTACAAGTGCAAAAACTTGTACAGGCGCAGGCGCCCCCGGGTTGGTCACCGGCCTCCGGGACGCGAGGACCGGTGGGCGTCAGAGATGTTCGAGCAAGCGGCGAGCGGCTTCCAGGCCGCTGAGCCAGGCTCCTTCGACACGGCCGGACAGGCACCAGTCGCCGCAGGCGTAGATGCCCAGGTCAGCATCGGCCAAGGCCCCGAATTGATGGGCCTCCATCGGCCGCGCATAGAGCCAGCGGTGGGCCAGGGCGAAGTCCGGGGCGTGGACGGCGCAGCCGATCAGCTCGGCGAAGGCACCGCGCAGGTGTTCGATCACGCTTTCCTTGGGCAGGTCGATGTGCTGCTTGCTCCAGCCGCTGGCGGCGTGCAGCACCCAGGTATCCAACTGCTCGTCACGGCCCGGCTTGGAATGGTTGCTGGCCAGCCAGGACAGCGGGCCTTCATGCACGAAGCAGCCTTGCACCGGCGTGTCCAGTGGCTCGCGGAAGGCCAGCGCGACGGCCCAGGTCGGCTCCATGGCAATGCTCGCGGCGGCGGCGGCCAGCTTCGGCGCGCTGGCCAGCAGCGCGGCGGCCTGGGGCGCGGGCGTGGCCACCAGCACGCGGCTGAACGGCCCGTGGGTCTGGCCCTCGGAGTCCTGCAGGTGCCAATGTTCCTCGCCGCGGTACACCTCGGTAATGCGGCAGGCGAACGTCACCGTCTGGTCCTGCAGCAGCGCGCGGGTAATCGCGCTCATGCGCGGCGTGCCGACCCAGCGCGGCTGCTCGTCAGGGGATGGGCTCAGTTCGCCGTCGCGGTATTGATACAGGGCCGGGTCCCACTCGGCGACCCAGCCGTGCTCGCGCCATTGCTGGATGGCGTCGAGGAAGCGCCGGTCGCGGGCGGTGAAGTATTGCGCGCCAAGATCCAGCGCTCCGGCTTCGCTGCGCTTGCTGGCCATGCGGCCGCCGCTGCCGTGGCCCTTGTCGAACAGCTGGACGATCTGTCCGGCGTTCTGCAGCGCGTGGGCGGCCGAGAGTCCGGCGATACCGGTGCCAATGATGGCGATGGGGGCGTTCATGACATGCCTCGTCATCTGTCTGCTTTGTCGCTTTACAGGCGGGGTATTCTTGTACAAACCAGATTATCTGTACAATTAGGTTTCAGTTGCCCGCGCCCGTCAACGATAGGAGTCCGATCATCGGAACCTTCAGCGCCGCATCGGTTCATTCAGGAATGAGCCCGGCACCGGTTCCGGCACATACAGCGTAGACCTCGCCGTAGAGGGAGTGTCAATGCAATCGCCTCCCTCTCGTCCAGACTGATGGAAGGTGGAAACACGCAACCAGGAGTTCGCCATGCACATTCTCTTGACCGGCGGTACCGGCCTGATCGGCCGTCGACTGTGCCGCCAGTGGGCCGCCCAGGGGCACCAGCTCACCGTGCTGAGCCGCCAGCCGCAGCGCGTCGCCTCGCTGTGCGGAGAGGCGGTGCGCGGTATCGCCGACTTCGAGGCCTATGGTGACGGGCCGCTGGACGCGGTGGTCAACCTGGCCGGCGAGCCCATCGCCGACAAGCCCTGGAGTACCCGGCGCAAGGCCCTGCTGTGGGACAGCCGGGTGCGCCTGACCGAGCGCCTGGTCAGCTGGCTCGAAGGCCGCAGCCAGCGCCCGGCGGTACTGATCAACGGCTCGGCGGTTGGCTGGTACGGCGACGCCGGCGAGCGTCCGTTGGAAGAGAACAGCGCGGCGGCCGGGGAAGACTTCGCCAGCGAGCTGTGCCTGGCCTGGGAGCAGATCGCCCGCGAGGCCGAAGCACTGGGTATCCGCGTGGTCCTGGTGCGCACCGGTCTGGTGCTGGCGCCCGAAGGCGGCTTCCTCAAGCGACTGCTGCCGCCTTTCCGCCTGGGCGCCGGTGGGCGACTGGGCAGTGGTCGCCAATGGATGTCCTGGATCCATATAGAAGACCAGATCGCCTTGATCGATTTTCTTTTGCGCAGGGACGATGCCAGCGGTCCCTATAATGCGTGCGCGCCGCAGCCGGTGCGTAATCGCGACTTCACCCAGGAACTGGGCCAGGCGCTGCAGCGGCCGACACTGATGCCGGTGCCCGGCTTCGCCTTGCGCCTGCTGCTGGGCGAAATGTCGATCCTGCTGCTGGGCGGGCAACGCATTGTGCCGCGCCGCCTGCTGGATGCTGGCTTCGTGTTCCGCTTCCCGGAGCTGAAGGATGCGCTGGCCGATGTGTTGCGCGAAGCCCGCTGAAGCTTGCCGTGGCCGAGGCCCTGCGGCATCGGCGACAAGCCTTGCTGAAATCCGTTGCGTGTAAACTGCGCAGCCTGCACGACCACCTCCTACCGTACCGGTTTAAGGACACTGCATGACCCAAAACGCCCTCCTGCTGGTCAACCTGGGATCACCGGCCTCCACCCAGGTCGAGGACGTGCGCCGCTACCTCGATCAGTTCCTCATGGACCCTTTCGTGATCGACCTGCCCTGGCCGATCCGCCGGTTGCTGGTGTCGTTGGTGCTGCGCAAACGCCCGGAGGAATCCGCCCACGCCTATGCGTCGATCTGGTGGGACGAGGGCTCGCCGCTGGTCGTGCTGAGCCGCCGCCTGCAGGAGGCTGTGCGGCCGTTCTGGCCGCACGGTCCGGTAGAGCTGGGCATGCGCTACGGCGAGCCGTCCATCGAGGGTGCGCTGCTGCGCCTGAGCCGGCAGGGCATCACCCAGGTGACATTCGCGCCGCTCTATCCGCAGTTCGCCGACAGCACCACCACCACCGCCATCGAGGAAGCCCGCCGGGTGATGCGCGAGCACAACCTGAAGCTGGAGCTCAAGGTGCTGCCGCCGTTCTACGCCGAGCCCGAGTACCGCCAGGCGCTGGTGGAGAGCGTAAAGCCCTATCTGGACCAACCCTACGATCACCTGCTGCTGAGCTTCCACGGGCTGCCCGAGTCGCACATCCTCAAGCTGGTGAAGGACAAGCGCCACGACCTCACTGCCAGCTCCAGCCGAGGCGTGCACGAGGACGTCATGGCGGTCTGTTATCGCAGCCAGTGCCTGCGGACGGCGGAGGACTTTGCCGCTGGCGCCGGGCTCGAGGATGGACGCTGGTCGGTATCCTTCCAGTCGCGCCTGGGCCGCAACAAGTGGATCGAACCCTACACCGAGGCGCAGCTGGACAAACTCGGCAAGCAGGGCGTGAAGCGCCTGCTGGTGATGTGCCCGGCCTTCGTCGCCGACTGCATCGAGACCCTGGAAGAGATCGGCCAGCGCGGCAACGAACAGTTCCGCGCGGCGGGAGGCGAGGAGTTGGTGCTGGTGCCCTGCCTGAATGACCAGGAGCTGTGGGCGCGAGCGTTGGCGAAGCTCTGCGAGCGGACGCCTGCTGCGATCTGATGCTGCGTCGGCGTCTCCCCAGCCCTCTCCCTGAAGGGAGAGGGGAGCGTTTGGCACAGTCATGTAGGGCGCATAACGCCTCAAGCGTTGTCCGCCATGGCGGATAAAGCGTTCCGCTTTATCCGCCCTACACGAAGGTGCGACTCTTCGTAGGAGCGAGCCTGTTCGCCAGCAAGCTCGCTCCTAGAAGGCTGTCCTTCGGCAAAACTCTCCATCCAATCCCTGACCACCCGTTCATCAGCCAACGGCCGACGCGCGCATTCAGAGACCTGATAGTGCGCGCGCGACGCGTTCGCAATGCCTACTCTGCGGGTTCTCCCCTTCGCCTTCGCCGCGATTGGCGGCGTTTCAGGAGCCCGGCATGAACAACAACAATAACGGCTACCCCTCCAGTGCCGTGGCCTGGTCCACGGTTGCGATCCTCATGGTCGCGTACGTGCTTTCCTTCATCGACCGACAGATTCTCAACCTGCTGGTCGGTCCCATCCGTCGCGACCTGGAGATCAGCGACACGCAGATGAGCCTGCTGATGGGCCTGTCCTTCGCGCTGTTCTACACCCTGTGCGGCATTCCCCTCGGGCGCATGGCCGACAGCCGCAGCCGCCGCGGGCTGATCACCGTCGGCGTGCTGATCTGGAGCGCCATGACCGCCGCCTGCGGTCTGGCTCGCCAGTACTGGCACTTCCTGCTGTTCCGCGTCGGTGTCGGCGTCGGCGAGGCGGCATTGTCGCCGGCGGCCTATTCACTGATCGCCGACAGCTTCCCGGCCAACCGCCGCGCCACTGCCATCAGCGTCTATTCCATGGGCATCTACCTCGGCTCGGGGCTGGCCTTCCTGCTCGGCGGGCTGGTGATCAAGTTCGCCTCCGCCCAGGGCGACGTGCACCTGCCGATCCTCGGCGAGGTGCGCCCCTGGCAGCTGATCTTCCTGATACTCGGCGCCGCCGGCGTGCTCTTCACCCTGCTGATGCTCGCGGTGAAGGAGCCGACCCGTCGCGGCGTGGGCGCCGGCGTGGTGGTGCCGATGAGCGAAGTGGGCGCTTACCTGCGCGCCAACCGCAAGACCGTGCTCTGCCACAACTTCGGCTTCGCCTGCATCTCCTTCGCCAGCTACGGCAGCGGCGCCTGGGTGCCGACCTTCTTCGTCCGCACCTACGGCTGGGATGCCGGCCACGTGGGCGTGGTGTACGGCAGCATCGTTGCCGTGTTCGGCTGCCTGGGCATCGTCTGTGGCGGCCGCCTGGCCGACTACTGGGCCAAGCGCGGACGCACCGACGCCAACATGCGTGTGGGGCTGCTGGCGGCCGTCCTGGCCATTCCGCTGAGCCTGGTCTATCCGCTGCTGGACAGCGGCAACGCAGCGGCAGCCATGATGGCGCCCATCGTCTTCTTCCTCAGCATGCCCTTCGGTGTCGCCCCGGCGGCGATCCAGGAAATCATGCCCAACTCCATGCGCGGCCAGGCCTCGGCCATCTACCTGTTCGTGGTCACGCTGCTCGGCCTGGGCATCGGCCCGACCGCCATCGCCCTGGTGACCGACTACGTGTTCGCCGACGATATGGCGCTGCGCTACTCGCTGCTGATCGTCAGCGTGGTGGCGCTGCTGGCCGGTGCGCTGCTGCTGGCCAGCGGACTGAAGCCCTACCGCGCGAGCCTCGAACACCTCAAGAGCTGGAGCCTCAAGGGCGAAAGCTCGAGCGGCGCGCTGCAACGCCAGCCGGCCTGAACGCTCCCTGGCTGATCGAGCCCCTGCGCAGCGATGCGCGGGGGCTTTTCGTTTATGCGTGGCACAATGCGGCGGCACTTGGATTCGAATGGAGGTTTCCGGCATGGAAGGGAAGGCGATAGGTTCATGGCTGCTGGCCCTCGGTGCGCTGGCGCTGAGCGTTTCGGCCGCGGCGGATGAGCCGTGGGTGGCGTTCACACAGAACCAATTGATCGGATTCAAGGATGCGCAGGGCGCGGTGAGGATTGAGCCGAAACTCAGCCCGATGTTCACCCTGGCCCGGCGCTTCGAGCACATCATCGCCACCGGCGAGGAAGGTGCAGACGGCTATCGCAGCTACTACCTGCTACGCGACGGCCGCGAGGTCGCGCCGGATTCCCTGTACTTCTTCGACAACGCACCGGTCTGCGAGAGCGAGAACAGCATCCGCTTCCGCGACCGCCAGCATGACACGGTCGGCTTTCTCGACGGCAACGGCGAGCTGTTGATCGCCGCCGAGCTGAGCGACGCGACGGCGATGCGCAACGGCATGGTCGTGGCACTCGAAGGCGCAACCCGCACCTGCGCCGATCCGGGCGTGAGCCTGGAACGGTGCGAGCACAAGGGCTGGAGCGGCGGTACGGAGGTGTTGCTCGACCGCCACGGCAGGACGCTGGTGGAGCGCTTCGACAGCAGCCGCGCCGCCGCGCTGGACTGGTTCTCGATGCAGGTAAGCGACCAGCCTGCGAGCGACCCGCGCCGCGTGTCGTTCAAGGGCGTCGATGGGCGCTATCTCAGCTTCGTCGACATCGAGAAGGACTTTGCTATCTGGTTCAAGGATGAGTTCCTTGCACACCTCGATGATGCCTCGCTCAAGGCGCACAGTTATCCACAGCTGTGGAGCGGGCAGGGCGGTGAGCCGCTGGATGACTGGAAAACCGCTGCGGTAGATGACGCGCTGCGTGAGCACGGTGCGCAGCTGCGTGCGCGGCTGGAAGTCCTGCGTGCCTCGGCAAACTACGGGGTACGCCAGGACGACATGGGCTGGCCCTTCGATGCCGAGCGCGACCCGCAGTACTTCGACGGCTGCGGCGAATTCGCCCAGTGGAGCACGCCCAAGGTCTCGGCCATGGAGCATTGGCAGCAAGGCTCGTTCGAGCCGGGCAAGCACGCCAGCTTCGATTTCATCCGGACTGCCCAGGGGTATCGGCTGGTGGCGTTTTCCCTCCCCCCATCGTGACCGTTTTTCGCAGGAGCGAGCTTGCTCGCTCCTGCAAGGGGCATCGTGTCGGAGTTGTGCTGTCATGCGCCCTGCGGATGAATCGCAGGTGCCAGAAAAAAGCCCCGCAGGTGCGGGGCTTTTTTCTTCAATGCGCCGTGGCCGGCGCGGTCTCTTCGGCCGGCTTCTTGTCCGGTTTGGCCAGCAGCGTGTACACGCAGGGCAGCACGAACAGGGTGAACAGCGTGCCGACGCTCATGCCGGTGGCGATCACCACGCCGATGTCGAAGCGGCTCACCGCGCCGGCGCCGGTGGCGAGCAGCAGCGGGATCACGCCGAGCACCATGGCGGCGGTGGTCATCAGCACCGGGCGCAGGCGGATGGCCGCGGCTTCCTCCACTGCCTCGCGCACCGACAGCCCGCGCTCCTGGCGCAGCTGGTTGGCGAACTCGACGATGAGGATGCCGTGCTTGCTGATCAGGCCGATCAGCGTCACGAGTCCCACCTGGGTGTAGATGTTCAGGCTCGACAGGCCGAGGAACAGCGGGATCAGCGCGCCGCAGATCGACAGCGGCACGGTGACCATGATCACCAGAGGATCGCGGAAGCTCTCGAACTGCGCCGCCAGCACCAGGAAGATCACTGCCAGCGCGAGGGCGAAGGTGATCATCAGCGCGCTGCCCTCCTGCACGAACTGCCGCGAGGCGCCGGCATAGTCGAAGGAGAAGCCGCGCGGCGATTCCTGTTCGGCGATACCGTGCACCGTTTCGATGGCCTCGCCCATGCTGACCATCGGCACACCGGAGATGATCGCCGAGTTGAGCTGCTGGAACTGGTTGAGCTGGCGCGGGCGCGCGCGCTCGTGGAAGGTCACCAGGGTGGACAGCGAGATCAGCTGGCCGCTCTGGCTCTTCACGTAGTAGTTGTTCAGCCAGCCCGGGTTGTCACGATAGGCGCGCTCGACCTGGGCAATCACCTTGTAGCTGCGCCCATCGATGGTGAAGCGGTTGATCTCGCCCTCACCCAGCAGCGCGCCGAGCGACACGCCCAGGTCCTGCATGGACACGCCCATCTGCGCGGCCTTGGCGCGGTCGATATCCACCACCAGCTCGGGCTTGTCGAAGGCCAGGTCGAGGTCGAGGAAGGCGAACTTGCCCGACTCTTCCGCGCGCTTCTTGACCCGCTCGGCCACCTGCAGCAGGGACTGGTAGTCGCTGGCGGTGTTGATCACGAACTGGAAGGGCAGGCCCTCGCCGGTGCCCGGTAGCGACGGCAGGTTGAAGCCGAAGATCTGCAGGCCGGGAATCTTGTCCAGCTCGCTCTGTACCGCGTGCAGCAGTTCCATCTGGCTGCGCTCGCGCTCGTCCCAGGGCTTGAGCAGCATGCCGCCAATGCCGGTCTGCACGCCGTTGTAGCCGTTGATCTGGAACGCCGAATAGTACTCGGGGAACTTGCGGAAGATGCCCTCGAACTCGGCGGTGTACTTCGACAGGTAATCCAGGTTCGCGGTCTGCGGCGCGTTGGCCATGAGAAAGACGATGCCCTGGTCCTCCTCCGGCGCCAGTTCCTTATGGGTGAACATCATCAGCAGCGGGATGATCGCCAGCACCAGCAGGGCGAAGACGATCACCACCGGACGGCTGTTCAGCGTGCCGTGCAGGGCACGCTGGTAGCGGACCTTCAGGCCCTCGAAGATCAGGTCCAGGCGATGGGCCAGGCCGCTGGGATTCTCGTCGTGGCGCAGCAGGCGCGAGCACATCATCGGCGACAGGGTGAGGGCGACGATGCCGGAGATGATCACCGCGCCGGCCAGGGTGAAGGCGAACTCCTTGAACAGCGCGCCGGTGAGGCCGCTGAGGAAGCCGATGGGTGCGTACACGGCGGCCAGGGTGATGGTCATGGTCACTACCGGCACGGCGATTTCACGCGCGCCCTCGATGGCGCCCTGGAACGGCGACTTGCCCTCCTCGATGTGGCGGTGGATGTTCTCCACCACCACGATGGCGTCGTCCACCACCAGCCCGATGGCGAGCACCATGGCCAGCAGCGTCAGCAGGTTGATCGAGTAGCCCATCATCTGCATGAAGAACAGCACGCCGATCATCGAAAGCGGGATGGTCACCACCGGGATGATCACCGAGCGCAGCGCGCCGAGGAACAGGAACACCACCACGATGACGATCAGGATCGCCTCGCCCAGTGTCTTCACCACTTCGTCGATGGAGGCCTGGATGAAGCGCGTGGCGTCGTAGGCGATGGAGACTTTCAGGCCCGGCGGCAGTTGCTCTTCCAGCTCCGGCATCTTGGCGCGGACTTCCTTGATCACATCCAGCGGGTTGGAGCTGGGCGTGCCCTTGATGCCGATGTACACCGAGGGGATGCCGTTGAACGAGCTGACCGCGTCGTAGCTGGCGGCGCCCAGTTCGACGCGCGCCACGTCGCCCATCAGCACGCGGCGATCACCGACGGTCTTCAACGGGATGGCGGCGAAGGCTTCCGGGGATTTCAGGTCGGTGGAGGCGTTCACCGAGGTGACCACCATCTCGCCCTTCACCTCGCCGGCGGCGGAGAGGAAGTTGTACTCGCGCACCGCACTGGCCACGTCGCCGGCGGTGACGCCGTAGGCGGCCATCTTCACCGGGTCCAGCCAAAGGCGCATGGCGAACACCTGGTTGCCGAGGATCTCCGCCTCGGCGATGCCCGGCAGCGTGGCGAGCTTGGGCTGGATCACCCGCGAGAGGTAGTCGGTGATCTGCGGGTTGTTCATCTGCTCGCTGAAGAAGCTGATGTACATCAGCGCCGAGGCGTCGGCGGCTTCCTTGTCCAGCACCGGGTCCTCGGCGTCGGGCGGCAGCTGGGTCTTCACCTCGCCGATCTTCGACAGCAGCTCGGTGACCAGGCGATCGGTGTTGGCGCCGATGTGCGCATAGATCGAGATCACCGAGTAGTTCTGCCGGCTCACCGAGGTCATGTAGTCGATGCCTTCGGCGCTGGCGAGGCTCTGCTGCAGCGGCTGGGTGATGTAGCCCTGGATGGTTTCGGCGTTGGCGCCGGCATAGAAGGTGGTGACGGTGATCAGCGCGTTTTCCATCTGCGGATATTCGCGGATCACCAGCTTGCTGAAGGCCTGCATGCCGAGCAGGACGATCAGCAGGCTGACCACGGTCGCCAGCACGGGGCGACGAATAAAGGGATCGGTGAACATAGCTCAATCCTTCCTGGTTGGATTTGCTGCGCGTCGGCCATGCGGCGTTGGAGGGGCACGTCGAAATGCTCATTGGCTGCAGCCAACTCCGCTTTCGCCGTGCCCCTCCGCCTTGCCTGGCTCTAGCTCGCGAAATCCGGGCAGAGCGGTTGTCTCTGGCTGCCTTCGCCGGTGGGGCAAAGGCACTGCTGTGCGTTACTGGGGGTCCTTGACGATGGCGACGGCGGTGCCGTTGTCCAGCTTGAGCTGGCCGGAAGTCACCACTTCCTCGCCGGGCTTCAGGCCCTCGAGGATCACCACGCTGCCTTCGCGGCGTTCGCCGGTTTTCACGAAGCGGCGTTCGACGTCCAGCTTCGGTGCCTGGTCGTCGGCCTTGGCGTCTTCCGTCTTTTCGCCGTCCTTCGGCTTATGCGGCACCACCACGTACACCGAGTTGCCATACAGGGTGAAGGCCACGGCGGTCTCGGGGACCACGACGCGCGGGGCACTGTCCGGCAACTGGACTTCGAGGTTGGCGAACATGCCCGGCAGCAGCTTGCCGTCGGGGTTGGCCATGCTGGCGCGGACCAGCAGGTTGCGCGTCTGGTTGTCCACGCGCGGGCTGATGGCGTCGATCTGCGCGTCGAAGCTCTGGCCCGGATAGGCCGCCACCCGCACCACCACTTTCTGCCCGCGCCCCAGCAGCGGGAAGTCCTGCTCGGGCAGGAAGAAGTCCACCTGCAGCGTCGAGAGATCCTGGAGGGTGACGATCTCGGTGCCGGGGGACACGTAGTCGCCGACGTCCACCTGGCGGATGCCGATGGTGCCGGAGAAGGGCGCGAGGATGCGCTTCTTGTCCAGGCTCGCCTTGAGCTGCGCGACGGTGGCGGTGGAGCGGTTCAGCTGGGCGGCGAGGCGGTCGTACTCGCTCTTGGAAATGGCCTGTCGGCCCACCAGGCTCTTGCCGCGCTCGTACTCGACCTGGGCCAGCCCGAGGTCCGCCTCGGCGGTGCGCAGGGTGGCCTGCTCGACGTCGGATTCGAGCTGCACCACCGGCTGCCCGACCTTGACCTTGTCGCCGGAGACGAACTGCACCGCGCTGACGGTACCGGAGACTTCGGCGGTCAGGGTCACGCCCTGGATGGCGCGCAGGGTGCCGATGGCCTGCAGGCGGCTCTGCCAGTCGCGTTCTTCGGCTTTGGTGGCGTTCACGCTCACCGGCGGACGGGGCGCCGAGAACATGGCGATCTGTTTCTTGATGGAGAGGTATTTCGAGCCGGCGAGCACCGCAACGATGACGGCAACTACGCCCAGCATGATCAGCATGCGGCGCAACATCTTCCTGTTCCTTGGTACGTGCCTGGCAGCAATCGGGCGCGATCGCTCGTCCGGTATTTGCCGGGACGGCCTTCCGTTCGCGCAGATGTCGATCAGGCTCTGAAGCCGATACGGGGACGCCCCATTGCGGGGCGGAATTGCGCACCTTATGCCTGAATCGACGGCGAGTCAAAGGGCTGCGATTACAAGAGGTTTCGCTCGAAAAACCAGATTGTCGCGGAAGCTCTGCGCGGGATCGGTGCGGCGGAATCTGCGGGAAGGCGGGCCACGTCCGTGTGGCTGGGAAGGATCAGGCGCTCAGCTTGCGGGTGACGTCCGCCAGTTCGCCGGAGAGACCGTGCAGATGGCGGCTGGCGCCCTGGGTGCGCACCACGTTTTCCTCGTTGGTGGCGCCGATGGCGGTGATCTCGGTGAGGTTGCGCGAGATGTCCTCGGCGACCGAGGTCTGTTCCTCTGCGGCGGTGGCGATCTGGCGGTTCATGTCGCGGATCGCTTCCACTGCCAGGGTGATGCTACGCAGCACTTCGCCGGCCTGGGTGACGCGCTCCACACCCTGTTCGCTGCGGGTCTGGCCGTTCTCGATGGCGCGCAGGGCGTTCACCGAGCCGGTCTGCACGGTGTCGATGATCTGGTGGATCTCGGCGGTGGACTCGGCGGTGCGTTGGGCCAGGGTGCGGACCTCATCGGCGACCACGGCGAAACCACGGCCGGCCTCACCGGCGCGGGCGGCTTCGATGGCGGCGTTGAGCGCCAGCAGGTTGGTCTGGTCGGCAATGCCGCGAATCACTTCCAGCACCTTGCCGATGCGGCCGCTGTCGCTTTCCAGACGACGGATGACCTCGGCGGTATTGGCAATCTCGCTGCTCATCTCGGTAATGGTGACGATGGTGGTCTTCATCACTTCGCCGCCTTCCTGGGCGTGTTGGTCGGCATCGTCGGCGGCACGCGCGGCGTCGGAAGCGTGGCGTGCGACTTCCTGGGCGGTGGCGGACATCTCGTGCATCGCCGTGGCCACCTGGTCGGTGCGCGAGAACTGCTCGCGGGTGCCTTCGGCCATCAGGGTAGCGATGGCGTTCAGCTCGCCGCTGGCGGTGTCCAGCTCGGTGGTGCTGTGTTTGAGACGGGTGAAGGTCTCGGCCAGGAAGTCGCGCAGGGTGTTGGCGGCGCGGGCCAGGCGGCCCAGTTCGTCGCGGCGGCTGGCATCGACGCGCTCGCCGAAATTACCTTCGCTGAGCTGGGCGATGTGCTCGATCAGGCGGGCGATCGGACCGATCAGGTTGCGGTTGACCAGCCACAGGCTGAGCAGGGCCAATGCAACGCCCGAGATCAGCAGGACCAGGGTGCCGCTGAGGACGGTGCTGTCGGCGCTGGCGGAGATGCTCTTGGCCTGCTCGACGGCATCGTGGTGCAGGCTCTCCACCAGGGCGGCCATCTGTTCGCTGGCGGCGCGGTCGATGCCTTTGACGGCGGCGTCACCGGCACGCGGGTCGCTGCCGGCGGCGACATAGGCGTCGCGGCCCTTGCGGTAGGCCTGGCCGAGCTGGCGGTGCTCGTCGCGCAGGCGGGTGACCTGGGCCTTGAGCTGCGCATCGTCGGCTGCGTTCTGCTCCAGTCGGCCTAGCACGTCCTGCACGGCGCGTTCCTGTTCCTCGAACTGGCTCCAGTATTTGTTCAGGTCGGCAGGCTGCTGACCGCGCAGGAGGACGTTCTTCCATTCCTGCACCTGGGCCTTGAAGGCCAGGTTGGCCTGGTCGACCAGTTGCGAGGATTGCAGCGGGCCGTCCAGCAGGCGCTGGTAGGCGCTGACGCTGCCGGAAAGGAAGTGGAAGCAGGCAAGGGCGATCAGCAGCACGAGCAGCAGGCTACCGCCCAGCAGCGACAGGATCTGGGTACGCAGGGAAGTGTTGGGGGACATCGTGTTTACGCCTCTAAGACGCAGGGTGGGAATCGGTCAGCCTTTGCATCGGCCGGGTGGCTGTCTTCCTGAGTCCAGGGAGACGAGTGGTAGGGGGGCGGGGCGGTCTGGGACGGGCGTTCTGGCTGGATGCCATGGGACGGTGCAGGAGCAACTGTTTTCTTCTGAAAATCCGTGCCTTGGATCTCGCCCTCTCCCTAACCCTCTCCCTGAAGGGAGAGGGGACTGGTTCGGTGCCGGCTGAAGCCAAAGTGTCAGCCGCACGGATAGCGCCCTCTCCCTTCAGGGAGAGGGCGGGGGAGAGGGAAGCCCAGGCACGAGTTTTCAGAAGAAGGTAGCCGAGTAGGGCACATTAACGGCCCAAGCGTTATCCGCCGACGGTCTGGCGGCGGACAAAGCGTTCCGCCTTTTGCGCCCTACGGTTTGCGCGAAGCCCGCTCCTGTACGGAAATGCCGGCGTGCCACCGGCGAATGCTTCACACCAGGTGCAGGTGGTTGTCCCAGAAGGCCGGGGGCAGGTCCAGCGGGGTGCCGGCGATGCGTTCGCTACGGCAGTCGTAGACGCGGCAGCGGCCCTGGCCGGAGGTGACGACGAAGCCGTCCTTCACCGCACCGACACCGGCGCAGTCGGGCAGCGGTGCGTCCAGTCGAACGGCACCGGTATCCAGGTTCCAGATGAAGAAGCGGTTGCCGCGCGGAGCGGTGAGCGCTACCAGGCGCAGCTCGTCATGCACGGCGACGCTGGCGGTGTACTGGGTCATTGCCAGACGTTGCTCATCGGCCAGCGGGAAGGGCTGGAACGGCTGGCCGGGGCGCTTGATGGCGAGCAGGTCGGCGCGATCATGAGCATCGCCCATGTACTGCTGGCCGGCGACTATGGTGCCGTCCGCGGCGATGGCCAGGTGGCGCACGCTGTTCATCTGCTGCGGCAGGGTCTCCTTGGAGATCAGCGCGCCGTCACGCTGCATCAGCACCAGGCTCGGTTCCATGGCGTCGAGGTTCATCTCCACGCGGCTTTCGGCTTCGGTACGAATGCCGCCGTTGGCCACCACCAGGGTCTCGCCATCGGGCATCCAGGACACCTGGTGCGGGCCGAGGCCGTGGGTGGAGACTTCGCCGGCGTGGCTCAGGCGCTCGCCGTCGAAGCGGTAAACGCCGAGCAGTCCGCGCCCCGGATCTGTGGTGTCATTCTCTGTGGCGTAGAGCCACTCGCCGTCCTTGTGCCACACGCCATGGCCGTAGAAATGCCGGTCGGCCTGCGAATCGACGGTCTGCAGCAGGCGGCCATCGTTGAGATCGATCAGGTAGCTCTGCCGGCCCGGCCGGCGAGCGACGAACAGCGCCAGCGGCAGGCTGGGGTGCTGCACCACGTCGTGGCAGCGCAGGCCGACCTCGGTGGCGAAGGCGCAGCTGCCGTCCAGGCGATAGCCCACGGCGTAGTGCTTGCCGTCCGCGTTGTCACGGGCGGACAGCACCAGGGGCTCCTTGCCCTTGCGTGACAGCGTCCAGCCGCCGAAGGTCAGGGCGCCGAGCAGCAGGCTGCCCAGGCCGATCACGTGACGTCGCAACATGGCGTTCACCTCTATCACTTTCGGTATTTCATCGATCCTGCGCGCTGGCGCCAGGCGGCGCGCAGCCGATCGAATCAATCCCCGTCGTTGGCGTTGAAGCCCAGCTGCACACCCAGGGCCTTGGCGAGGTCGCTCTCGTGCAGGCGATGGACGACGTTGAGGCTGTCGTACAGCTCGTTCAGCTGTTTGATGCCGGCTTCGTCCTTGAGCATTTCGCTGAGCGGTTGATTGATCGCCTTCAGCTTGCCGTGAACATCGGCGTAGGCTGCATCGATCTTGCCGGCCAGCTCTTTCTGCTCGGCCGGTAGCAGGGCGCGCAGACCCTTCTTGTCGGTACCGTCCCACAGCGCCTGGGCACCGGTCAGGCTGGAATCCAGGCTGGCCAGGGAGGCGTCGCTGCGCCAGCCTTCGGCCTGGAACGGCTGCGGGATGCCCTTGCTCTGGCGGCCCAGCGGGGTGCCGAGCTTCTTCTTCAGCATGTCCAGCGCGGTGACCTGCACGCGCAGCAGCTCGGCGATGGCCTCGTGGGCATCGGCGTAGCGCTCGTTGGGAAACTTGGAGAGCTGGGCGAGCATGCCGCCGTCCTGCTTCCACTGCGCCAGGATGCTTTCGGCCAGGGTTTGCTGATGCGCGCCGATGGCTTCCAGCAGCGGGCAGTAGCGCGCCTTGGTCTCGGCGTTGGCCAGATCGATCTTCGCGTCGAAAAGGATGTATTCGTAGGCGGTCAGCCCCTGCACCACGACGCTGGACTTATCCAGGGTCGCCGGGGAGATCGCGTTGCCGCTGCTCAGCAGTTGCTCCACCTGGCGCGCCACGAGGTTCTTCTTGTCCGGCCAGAACTGCACCTGCCAGGAGCGGTTGCCCTCGGCCAGCGGGCCGACCAGCAGCGGCTGCAGCTCGGCCCAGGCCTTCTGTGCGGCCATGAAGTCGGCGCGGGCCTTGGCCAGGTCTTCCTTGCCCTGGCAAAAGGCGAGGGCACTGGCGGCCAGCGCGCGGTCGGCGTCGACCCAGCGGCTGTAGGTCGGCAGGATCACCTGCTGGGCCAGCGTGGCGCTGGTAGTGGCCTGCGGGTCGGTGGGCGAACAGGCGCCCAGGGCGATGGCGAGGCTGGTGATCAGCAGTCGGGGGCGGAACATGGTGGGCTCGGCTCCTTAGAGTGAGTTCAGGAACGCCAGCAGGGCATCGCGCTGCCGGGCGTCGAAATTCAATACGCGTTGCTTGGCCGCTTCGGCTTCGCCGCCATGCCAGAGCACGGCTTCGAGCAGGTTGCGGGCGCGGCCGTCATGCAGGAACTGGGTGTGGCCGTTGACCGTCTCGGTCAGGCCGATGCCCCACAGCGGCGCCGTGCGCCAGTCGCGGCCGCTGGCCAGAAATTCCGGGCGATTGTCCGCCAGTCCCTCGCCCATGTCATGCAGCAGCAGGTCGGTGTAGGGGCGGATGACCTGGTTGGCCAGCTCGGGCTCGGCGGCGCTGGCGCCGGTGGTGAACTTGGGCGTGTGGCAGCTGGCGCAGCCGCTGTCGAAGAACAGCCCCTTGCCGGTGAGCACCTGCGGGTCGTCCACCTTGCGGCGCGCCGGTACGGCGAGGTTGCGCGCGTAGAAGGCGACCTGGTTGAAGATGTGCTGGCTGACTTCCGGCTTGCCGCCGTCGATGGCGTTCAGGCAGTCGACTTGGGCTTTTGTGCAGTCATCACTGGGCAGCAGGTCGCTGGTCAGTCCCATGTCGCCGGAAAAGGCGTGGGCGTTCTGCTGGGCGACGTCGGGTTGCCCGGCCTTCCAGCCGAAGCGGCCGAGGACGGTCTGCTGTTTCGCATCGTCCCAGACCCGGTTCGGCCGGCCGCGGATGCCGTCGCTGCCCTTGGCCTGTTGCTCGGCGTTGGCGAGGATGTCCGCCTCGCTGATGGATTCCAGCAGGCCCAGGCCGATCATGGGCGGGGCGACGCGAGCGGAGAACAGCGTTTCCGGGTGCATCGGGCCGTAGCCCAGGTCGCTGATACGCAGCCTGGGTTTGCGCAGCTCGACCACGGTGCCGTCCTTGAAGGTCACCGGCACCGGGTCGTAGTCCACCCGCACCTTGCCTTCGGGCGCCACGCCGGGGATGGCTGAGTCCTGGAACTGGCCGCCGTACACCGGTTCGGGCACCACGCCCAGGCGCTTGAGCGTGCGTGCATCCTCCGGGCCTGCAGGAATCGACAGGCGCACCAGCATGGAGACGGCGTTGACGTCATTGGGCTCCGGCGGATGGCCGCGGCCGTCCTTGATGTGGCAGTTCTGGCAGGCGTTGGTGTTGAACAGCGGGCCGAGGCCGTCGCGCGCGGTGGTGGTGCTCGGCGCGATCACCCAGGGGTTGCGGAAGAAGCTGTTGCCCACGGCAAAGTCCAGTCGGCGGCTCGGCGTGAGGTTGCCCGAGGGCATGGAATAGGCGTTGCGGTCGCTCTGCTTCACTGTGGTGGCACCGCCGGAAAGCGCTTCGCCAGGTTCGGCCACGGCATGCTGGGAAGGCTCCGGCTTGCACGCGGCAAGGGTGAGGGCAGACAGCAGCGGCACGAGGCACAGGACGGTACGGCGGCGGAGCATTGCGGGGTTCCAGAGCGGTGTATGGCAGCGCGCCATGGTATCAGGGGTGTCAAATGCAAATATGAAAAATTTGTATTCGCGAACGACATCGTTTGCTGGCGAGAAACGACAAAGCCCCGCGGCGCGGGGCTTTGTCTTGGATTCAAGGCCGCTGCGGCGTGGAGCCGCAGCGCCTTCAACCCTTGAGGACCGGTCGATCAGAACTGGTGATCGGCGTTATCCGGCTTCAGGTCCTGCACGCCGACCGCGGTGGCGGCCTTCTCGATGGCGCCGGTCTGCTTGACCAGCGAGGCGATGGCGTCGCGGATCTTCTGCTGATCGTCCTTGTCGTCCGGGGCGATCATCTGGTCGAAGTGCACACCGTCCTTCTCGGCACGGTCGACGATGACCTGCATCTTGGCTTCGGTGTTGGCCAGGTCATTCTTCAGCTCGGTGTCGGCGGCGGCGTCGACCTTGGCGACCAGGTCGGACAGGCTCGGGCCCTTCACGATGCTACCGTCGGTGCGCTTGTATTCGCCGGTGTAGATGTTGCGAATGCTCTTGGCGTTGAAGAACAGGGTGTTGTGGGTGTTGTCGCTGAAGCAGTCGTGCTCGTCTTCGGTGGAGTTGGCTTCCAGCGCGACCTTCATGCGTTCGCCAGCCAGCTCACCCAGGGACAGGGAGCCCATGCCGAAGAACATCTTACGCAGGTTGTTCTGCGCGGTGTCGGCCTCGACCTTGGCGCGATAGTTGTCGGCGACGCCGGACTTGAAGTTGCCGACCATTTCTTCCAGGTCAGCCACCAGCAGGTCGGTGGCGGCCTTCAGGTAGGCGGCGCGACGATCGCAATGACCATTGGTGCAGTCCTTGCCCTGGGCGTAGTCGGTGTACTTGCGGTCGCCCGCGCCCGGCTTGGTGCCGTTCAGGTCCTGGCCCCACAGCAGGAATTCGATGGCGTGGTAGCCGGTGGCGACGTTGGCTTCGGAACCGCCCAGCTCGTTCAGGCCCTTGAGCTTCTCGCCGGTGATTTCCTTGACGTCGATCTTGTCTTCGCCGACCTGGATCTCGGTGTTGGCGATGATGTTGGCGGAAGCACCGGCGTTGCCTTCGGCGTGCTGGTAGTCCTTGGCGACGTAGTCGATCAGGCCTTCGTCCAGCGGCCAGGCGTTAACCGCGCCTTCCCAGTCGTCGATGATCGAGTTGCCGAAGCGGAAGGCTTCGCTCTGCGAGTAGGACGGGCGGGACGCGATCCAGGCTTCGCGGGCGGCCTTCAGGGTTTCCTCGCTGGGCTTGGCGATCAGCGCGTCGACCGCGGTCTGCAGGGCCTTGGCAGTGGTCAGGGCATCGCCGTAGGTGGCTTCGGCGATGTCCAGGTAGTTCTTCACCACGGCCTTGACCGCGGCCTCGTCGACCTTGGCGGCGGCCGGTGCAGCGCTCTGGGTGCTGGGCGCCTGCGCGGCGGCAGGGGCTTCGGCTTTCTTGTCATCGCCGCAGCCGGCGAGGGAGATGGCGATGGCGAGCAGGCTGGCAGTGGCCCAGGGCATACGAGTCATGACGGGTTCCTTTGCATGGAAAAGAGGCGCACGAAAAAGGACTGCGCAAGAAAATCTGCAACATAATGCGAAAGATTTGCATTTTTGAAAAGAGAGATCGGTGGCGCCGTTTGGTCAGAGGGCAGCGGATGGCCAGCAGAAGAGGGATTGGCTCGTAGGAGTCACAGTCTTCTTCTGAAAGTCTGTGCCGGGGTCTCCCTCTCCCCCGCCCTCTCCCTGAAGGGAGAGGGAGCAGATCGTGCCAGAGGGCGCCATGGTTTCATCCTGCACCGAACGGTCCCCTCTCCCTTCAGGGAGAGGGTTAGGGAGAGGGCATGCGTTTCAAGAGGAGATTGGGAGTTAGTGCCGCTCGACGGACCCATTGGGGTTGCCGCCGGCCGCTTCGGCCAGGCGCCGGGCCTGCCTGAGGTAAAGCGTCAGCTCGCGCGCCGGCAGCGGCTTGCTGTAGAGGTAGCCCTGACCTTCGTGGCAGCCCTGGGCAATGATATAGGCCTCCTGCTCGACCGTCTCCACGCCCTCGGCGATCACCTGCATCCCCAGGCTCTTGCCGAGCTGGATGATGGCGCGAACGATGGTGGCGTCGTCGTCGTCCAGCAGCAGGTCCTGGACGAAACTCTTGTCGATCTTGATCTTGTCCAGCGGCAGGCTCTTCAGGTAGCTCAGCGAAGAGTAGCCGGTGCCGAAGTCGTCAATGGCGATCAGCGCGCCTGCGCGACGCAGGCTGAGCAGGTGCTGGGCGGCGGTGGAGATGTCCTCCATCAGGCCGGTCTCGGTGACTTCCAGTTCCAGCGAGCGCGGCGGCAGGCGGTGCATCTGCAGGAGGTTGCTGACCACCCGCGGCAGGGCGTTGTGGCGCAGCTGCACGGTGGACAGGTTGACCGCCAGGCGCAGGTCGTCGAAGCCCTGGTCGTGCCATTCGCGCAATTGGCGGCAGGACTGGTCGAGCACCCATTCGCCGATGCTGAAGATGCTGCCGTTCTGTTCCGCCAGCGGGATGAACAGGTCCGGCGCTACCCAGCCCTGGGCCGGGTGCTGCCAGCGCAGCAGCGCCTCGACGCCGACCACTCGGTGATCGCGGTAGTCCACTTGCGGTTGATAGACCAGGTGCAGTTCGTTGCGCGCCAGGGCTTCGCGCAGGTCCTTCTCCAGTTCGCGGCGGCGGCGCATCTCGCTGTCGACGCTGGCGATGTAGAACTGGTAGCGGTTGCGTGAGCGGCTCTTGGCCAGGGTCATGGTCTGCTCGGCTTTCTGCAGCAATTTTTCGGTGGTCTCGCCGTCCTCGGGGAACAGGGTGATGCCGATGGTGGCGCGCAGGTGCACCAGGTGCTGGTCGAGCTCGAAGGGGGCTTCCAGATCATCGAGGATCTGCTGGGCCAGTTCCGCCGCTTCGTAGGGCTGTTCGATATCGGCCTGGACCAGGGCGAACTGGTCGCCGCCCAGCCGCGCCAGGGCGCCGAGGTGAGCGCTGCGGGTGCGCAGGCGGTCGGCGAGGGCGATCAGCAACTGGTCGCCGAACTGATAGCTGTACTGCTCGTTGATGCCCTTGAAGTCATCCAGGCCCAGGCAAAGCACGGCGACGCGGCGCTGCAGGCGCGAGGCGCCCTCGAGAATCTGGTCCAGACGCTGTTGCAGCAGCTTGCGGTTGGGCAGGCCGGTGAGAAAGTCGTACTGGGAGATGCGCAGCAGGCTGTCTTCGGCTTCCCGGCGCAGGTGACCGTTGCGCTCGATGGAGGCCAGCAATTGGTTGGCGGTGTTCACCCACAGGCCCAGTTCGTCCTTCTCGTGGCCCTCGGGCATCGGCAGCTTGTGCTGGCTGGGGCGGTCCGGATTGATCGAGGCAAGGTGCTCGATGATCTTCGACAGGGGCTTGGTCAGCGCCCAGTGGTAGACCATGAACAGCACCAGGCTCAGGGCCATGGCGCGCAGGATGCCGGAAATGAAGATGATCACCGAGGTGGCGAGGAAGTCGTCGCCGTAGGGCGCGGTGTCGAGGGTGATCTTCAGGTCGCCGTAGTATTCGTTGGAGCCGCCGCGCCCGGCCAGGCGAATGGCGTAGTTCTGCTCGGCGCCCAGGATCGGGTCGGTCAGCCAGCGGGTGGGGGAATCCAGCAGCGGGCGGGATTTCTCCGCCAGCATGGGCTCGTCGGGGTGGCCGATGGCGGCATAGCGCACGGCCTCATGCTGGAACAGCCCTTCGAGAACCTGCATCGCCATGTCGCGGTCGAGGCTGTAGACGGCCTGGGTGGACGGATCGCGGACCATCGCCAGGATGCGCTGCGCGTCGTTGTGCACGGCCTGGCGCGCCTTGTGGGCGTCGTAGACGATCTGGGCACAGCTGAGGACCACCCCGACCACGAGGGCCGCGAGCAATACCATTCTCAGCAGCTTGAGGGAGAGGCTGTGCCGGGGATCCAGTTTCAAGGGCGTTCCTTGTTTCTCGCCAGGGCGAACGACTGGGCCTGAGTATTGGCAATTGGCGCAATGACGTCAAAGGGCCATCGTTCTGTTTTGCGACTGTACCGGCCTTTCAGGTTAGCTGACACACAGGTGTTACGCGCCCCTGACGAAAAAACCCGGCGCAGGGCCGGGTTTCTTCGCATCAAGCGGGGTGCGATCAGGCAGCGAACTGCTCGGCCACGAAGTCCCAGTTGACCAGGTTCCAGAACGCCTCGACGTACTTCGGACGCAGGTTGCGGTAGTCGATGTAATAGGCGTGTTCCCAGACGTCGCAGGTCAGCAGCGGGGTGTCGCCGCTGGTCAGCGGGCAGCCGGCGCCGATGGTGCTGGCCAGGGCCAGGGAGCCGTCGGCTTTCTTCACCAGCCAGCCCCAGCCGGAGCCGAAGGTGCCGATGGAGGTCTTGCTGAACTCTTCCTTGAACTTGTCGAAGGAACCGAAGGCGGCGTTGATGGCGTCAGCCAGGGCGCCGGTGGGCTGGCCACCGCCGTTGGGGCTCAGGCAGTTCCAGTAGAAGGTGTGGTTCCACACCTGGGCGGCGTTGTTGAAGATGCCGCCGGAAGAAGTCTTGACGATCTCTTCCAGGCTCTTGCCTTCGAACTCGGTGCCCGGAACCAGGTTGTTCAGGTTCACGACGTAGGTGTTGTGGTGCTTGTCGTGGTGGTATTCCAGGGTTTCCGCGGAAATGTGCGGCTCAAGGGCGTTCTTCGCGTAAGGCAGCGGCGGCAATTCGAAAGCCATGGTCTCTCTCCTATCTCACTCAGTCTGGGCTAGCGCGACGAGCGCGCGACCGGTACACGGGGCCGGTTCGATGTTTGTCGCGGCATCCGGGCGTAGCTGCAATTCGCCCCTCAGGGGGCCGGCAGCGCGCCAGTTGCGTCCGGCAGGCTCAGAGCCCGCCGGCGCCACGAAGGTCCGATCATAGCACCCGACCTGTGGCATATCCACGCAGCAACTGTAGGGGCAAAGGCCCTGCGCAGCGGTCTGCGTCGGAGCGCGGCATTCACTATGCACAGACCCGGATGACGGATCGTCGTTCGCATTGCTTCGCCGGCTGCCGTTCTCAGCCGGCGAAGACCAGTTGCGCCGCCATGCCCAGCATCATCACCGCGACCATCAGGTCCACCAGGCGCCAGGTCGCCGGCCGCGCAAGCCACGGCGCCAGCCAGGCGGCGCCCAGGGCGAGGGTGAAGAACCACAGCAGCGAGGCGCTGGCCGCGCCCATGGCGTAGGCGCCGGGCGCCGCCTGCTGGGCGCCGAGGGAACCGATCAGCAGCACGGTGTCGAGGTACACGTGGGGGTTGAGCAGGGTCACCGCCAGGGCGGCCAGCAGCACGGTGCGGCGCGAGCGCGGGCCGGTCTGCGTGGCGTCGGCCATGGCCTCGGGGGCGATCGCCCGGCGCAGCGCCTTCACGCCATACCAGCTCAGAAAGGCGACCCCACCCCAGCGGGCGATGGCCAGCAGCGTCGGGTTCTCGGCGAGGATCTTGGCCAGGCCGAAGACTCCGGCGCTGACGAGGATGGCGTCACACAGCACGCACAGTGCGGCGACCGACAGGTGATGCTCGCGGCGCAGACTCTGGGCGAGGACGAAGGCGTTCTGTGCGCCGATGGCGATGATCAGGCCGGCAGCGACCAGCACGCCGTTAAGGTAGCTCTGCCACATGAGGGTCTCCAGGCGGCGAAAGCGAAGGAGCCGGCGCGCCGATTGCGGTTGTCGGGAGGGGAATGCTGGCGATTGTCCGGCTTTGGCCTGTATAAGAAAAACCAATACTGCTGATATCTCATTAGGGAAATTCATCATGTTCGATTACAAGCTGCTCGCCGCCCTGGCCGCCGTGGTGGAGCAGGGCGGTTTCGAGCGTGGCGCCCAGGTGCTGGGGCTGTCGCAGTCGGCGATTTCCCAGCGCATCAAGCTGCTTGAGGCTCGGGTCGGCCAGCCGGTGCTGGTGCGCGCGGCGCGGCCGCAGCCGACCGATCTGGGCCAGCGCCTGCTCAACCATGTGCAACAGGTGCGCCTGCTGGAGGGCGATCTGCAGCAGTGGGTTCCTGCGCTGGATGACGGTGCGGCGCCGGAGCGCCTGCGTCTGGCGTTGAACGCCGACAGCCTGGCGACTTGGTGGGCGCAGGCGGTCGGCGACTTCTGCGGCGAGCGCCATGTGCTGCTGGACCTCGTGGTCGAGGACCAGGAGGTTGGCCTCAAGCGTATGCGCGCCGGCGAGGTGGCCGGGTGCGTCTGCGCCAGTGCGCGCCCGGTGGCCGGTGGCCGCTGCGAGCCGCTGGGCGCCATGCGTTATCGCGGGCTGGCCAGCCCGGAATTTATCGCCCGGCATTTCCCCAGGGGCGTGACGCCGACTGGGCTGGTGCGCGCCCCGGCCATCGTCTACGGCCCGGATGATCAACTACAGCACCGCTACCTGAAGGACCTCGGCGTCGACGGCCACTTCAGCTATCACCTGTGCCCGTCTTCCGAAGGCTTCGTGCGCATGACCAGCGGCGGCCTCGGCTGGGGCCTGGTGCCCGAGCAGCAGGTCAGCGGCGAGCTGGAGCGCGGTGAGCTGGTGGACATGCTGCCGGGGCGGGTGATCGACGTGCCTCTTTACTGGCACCACTGGCGCAACGGCGGCGAGTTGCTCGCCGCGCTGACCCGGCACCTCCTGGCGAAGGCGCCGGGTCTGCTGGTGCCGATCAGCCGCGAATGACGATGCTGCCGCTGCCGGGCAACTGCTCGATGCAGCGTGCGCCGAAGAGTTTCGACGGGGTGAAGTAACCGACGGTGTTCGGGTTGGCCAGCAGGTGGCGCACGGCGAACAGCACGCCATGGAGGGTCACGTCGTAGCCGTTGGCGGTTTCCAGCCGCGCGGTGCGGCGCTCGCCGCGGGCGTTGCGTACTTCGCCCCAGACCCAGGTGCGCAGTTTGCTGCGGGCCAATTCGTCGGGGCCGTGGACGCGCTTGTCCACCTGCTCCTTGAGCCAGTCCTGCACGCGGTCGCGGCCCAGCAGCGGGCGCAGGCTGTCCATCACCCGCATGCCGATGGCAGCGACCGGCGGCACCGGCAGGTAGACCTCGATATCGGCGATGCCGGTGGAGTAATAGGCCGTCGCCACGTCGCCCCAGGGGATGGTCACCGCGTGCTTGAGGCCGCGGCCGAAGTCGATATCGCGCCGCTTATAGCCCAGCGGCACGTCGCGCAGGCGCCCGGCTTCGCGCACCTTGCCGCCCAGCTTGAGACCTTCCACTGTGGTCTTGGCGGTGCCCGGCGACAGGCCGCTGCCGCTGTCGAAGCCCAGCGCCAGATGCGTGGCATCCGGCATTGCCTCCTTCAGGCAGGCGGCGATGCAGTCAGTGGGGATCACGTCGAAGCCGACGCCGGGGCAGATCACTACGCCTGCCGTGCGCGCTACTTCGTCGAGGCTGTGCGCGTATTCGAAGACGGAAATCTCCCCGGTGATATCCACGTAATGCGCGCCGCTGGCGATGCACGCCTCGATCATTGGCGCGGCGGTGGCGGAGAAGGGCCCGGCGCAGTTGGCGACCACACCGACATCCTCCAGCGCAGCCAGGGCGGCGGCGCTGTCGTTCAGGTCGAAGACCCGGCATTCCAGCCCCAGCGTGCTGCCCAGCGCATGCAGGCTGGCCGGGTTGCGACCGCCGAGAATCGGCTTCAGGCCCTCGCGCTGCGCCTGCTCGGCCACCAATCGGCCGGTGTAGCCGTTGGCGCCGTAGATCATCCAGTGCGTCTTGCTCATGATGCAGCCTCGAGAGAAAGCGAAGAGTGCATCAAGGGTAGTCGCAACCGCCCCGGGCATGTCGCCGATCGCAAGTCGTGCAACCCTGGCGCGGCGGCGCGGTCTGCAAGGATTCGTTTCTGGCGTACAAGGCCAGGGTGGTGCGGTGCGGTGCCTGCTAGAGTCGCCGCATTACAAGAACAGGAGTGGCGTGCATGAAGATTCTGGTCACCGGAGCCAGCGGGTTCATTGGCGGGCGTTTCGCCCGTTTTGCCCTGGAGCAGGGGCTGGCGGTACGGGTGAACGGACGGCGCGAAGAATCGTTGCAGCCGCTGGTGGCGCGCGGTGCCGAGTTCATGGCTGGCGACCTGTCGGACCCGGCGCTGGTGCGTGCGCTGTGCCGCGATGTCGACGCCGTGGTGCATTGCGCCGGCGCGGTGGGTGTATGGGGCAGCCACGATTACTTCCACCAGGCCAACGTGGTGATGACCGAGTCCATCGTCGAGGCGTGCCTGAAGCAGAAGGTGCGCCGCCTGGTACACCTGTCGTCGCCGTCGATCTACTTCGATGGCCAGTCCCATGTCGGTATCACCGAGCAGCAGGTGCCCAAGCGCTTCGCCAACCACTATGGCTCGACCAAGTACCAGTCCGAACTGGTCGCCCTCGGTGCCCAGGAGTTCGGTCTGGAAGTGCTGGCGCTGCGTCCGCGCTTCGTCACCGGCGCCGGCGACACCAGCATCTTCCCGCGGATGATCGCCGCGCACCGCAAGGGCCGCCTGCGAATCATCGGTCAGGGCCTGAACAAGGTGGATTTCACCAGTATCCAGAACCTCAACGACGCGCTGTTCGCCAGCCTGATGGGGGGGGACGAGGCGCTCGGCCAGGCCTACAACATCAGCAATGGCCAGCCGCTGCCACTGTGGGACGTGGTCAACTATGTGCTGCGCCGACTGGACATGCAGCCGGTGGAGCGGCACATGTCCTACGCCCTCGCCTATAACCTGGCGCTGCTCAACGAGAGCGTGTGCAAGCTCCTGCCGGGCCGCCCGGAGCCGACCCTGCATCGCCTGGGCATGGCGGTCATGGCCAAGGACTTCTCCCTGGACATCTCCCGCGCCCGCCAGTACCTCGACTACGACCCGCAGAACAGCCTGTGGGATGCGCTGGACGAGTTCTGCGACTGGTGGCGGTTGCGCGAAGCCTGACTCAGGCTCGCTGAACCGCTGAACCGCTGAACCGCTGAACCGCTGAACCGCTGAACCGCTGAACCGTAGGAGCGGATCTTATCCGCGAACCGGCCGTCAGGCCGGTGGTGCAGGATGGCACCGCTACCGCGGTGATCGCGGAGAAGCTCCGCTCCTACGGAAGCATCGCGGCCTCAGCGCGCAGGGCGCGCACCGCCACGCAACGGCCCTGAATACTGTTGCTCGCCAGCGCCCTGCATCGGCAGGAAGCTCGGCTCCTGCACCATGCGGGGCAGCTTCACACCGCTCAGCTCGCCGAGGCGTTCGCCCAGCTGGCGCGTTTCTTCGCATGCTGAGTCGGTGCAGGCGCGCAGCATTCGCTCGATGGCGTCGCTCTGCTGGTAATGGATTTCCAGTGCCTGTTCTTCACGCAGGCGGCGACGCAGTTCACGCATGCAATCCAGGATGGCCTTGTTGAGTTCGATCACCCGACTTCCTCCCCCGCGAAGGGCGCCAGAGCGGCGCCAAGTGCCAGGAGCGGGAGCAAGGGGCGTGCCACGATGTCGCAAAGCCACTATTGGCGGGTCGCCTGGGGAACTGCGACCTCCGTCACGGGTCTTCTGTGCGCCGACGAGGTGCGTGACGCCCTGTGATGGCACGCTGCCCTGAAGCGTCACGCGAACGGATATACTGCGCCTTGCGCAGGCAACACGCCGCTTTATCCCCACAGGTTCATTCCATGCGTAACGACACGTTCGACGAATTCGATGATGTGCCCCACCTGTCCACCGACGCCGCCGACCGCGACGAGTTCGGACATCACCCGCGCCGCGTGGTCGAACCCAGCGGGCGCCCCGTGCGCCAGCCGGTGAAGCGTGGCGGCGGGACCGGAGCGCTGTGGGCGCTGGTCGCGGCCATGGCCATCGCGCTGGCGGGTGTCGGCTGGTGGAGCCACCAGCAATTGATGCTAATGGAACAGCAACTGATCGCCACCCAGGAAAGCTTCGCCAAGATCAGCGAGGAAGCCGCCGGTCGCCTGGATGACATCCGCGGCAAGTTCGTCGCCAATGAATCCAACGTCATGTCCGACCGTGAGGCGCTCAAGCTGCAGGTCAAGCAGCTGCAGGCGCGTCTCGCCGAGCAGGCCAAGATGCAGCAGGCCTCGCTGTCGGAGTTCGATGGCGCCCAGGGCAAGCGCCTGGCGCAGGTCAGCGCCGATCTCAAGGCCCAGCAGGAAAGCGCCGCGCTGCTGATGTCGCAGCTCGACGTCAAGCTCAAGTCCATCACCGACGAGCAGGCCAAGTTCAAGAACGTGCAGGCTGATCTGGCCGCCGCCAACCAGCAGATCCAGGCGCTGAACACCGAGATCGCCAACCTGAAGAAGCAGGGCAACCAGAGTCAGGCGATCAAGAGCATGCAGGATGACCTGATGCTGCTGCGGGCCGAGGTCGACGGCCGCCAGGGCCAGGCCAGCAACGATACCAAGGAGTTCGACGTGTTTCGCATCCAGGTGATGCGCAACATCAATACCCTGCAGCAGCAGGTACAGAACCTCCAGCAGCAACTCAGCGCCCGCTGACCCGCCACACCTGAAAAGCCCTCGCACCGAAAGGTCCGGGGGCTTTTTGTTGGCCATCCCTCTTTTGGGGTAGTGATGGCAATTCTTGTCTTGAATCAGTTTCAGGACCGGCTTCGAGGCGAATAATCGCAAACAAATGAGAGTTATTCCGATTCTCTCTTTGTTCGCTCATTCCTCCGGAGGCTACCCCATGCACGATCTTCAAGCGCACCGCCGGTACCGCATCGCGGCCTACCGGCCCGGGATCGGTGCTGCCTTCCGCCAGCGGCTGTTTTCCATGGGGCTGTTACCTGGCGCCGAATTGAGGGTGCGCCGCGTGGCGCCGCTGGGCGACCCGGTGCAGGTCGATACCCGCCAGTGCAGCCTGGTGCTGCGCCGCCGCGACCTGGCTTTCCTCCAGCTCGAAGCGCAGGACTGATCCCTCATGGACGAACTGCGCATCGGCCTGATCGGCAACCCCAATGCGGGCAAGACCACTCTGTTCAACCAGCTCACCGGCTCGCGCCAGCGGGTGGGCAACTGGGCTGGCGTCACCGTGGAGCGCAAGGAAGGCAGCTTCCGCACTGCGCGGCACAACGTGCGCCTGGTGGACCTGCCCGGCACCTATTCGCTGACCACGCTGTCGACCCAGGCCTCGCTGGACGAGCAGATCGCCCGGCGCTGCATCGTCGATGGCGAGGTGGAGGTGCTGGTCAACGTGGTGGACGCCACCAACCTGGAACGCAACCTCTACCTCACCGTGCAGCTGCGCGAGATGGGCCTGCCCTGCGTGGTGGCGCTGAACATGCTCGACATCGCTCGCACCCAGGGCCTGAACATCGATCGCGAGGCGCTGGCGCGAGAGCTGGGTTGCCCGGTGGTGCCGCTGGTGTCGACTCGGGGCGAAGGCATCGACGCGCTGAAGGACGCCATCGATGCCGTGGGTGCCCAGCCTCCCTTGCAGGTGCCGTATCCCGCAGCACTGCGCAACGCCGTTACTCAGCTGCTGCCAACGGATGCGCCGCCAACTCAGGCGTGGATGGCTTTATTGGCGCTGGAAGGCGACCTGCACAGCGCCCGCCAGCTCAAGCTCGACCCGGCGAGCCTGCTGGCCGCGCGCGATGCAATCCGCTGCGCCTGTGGAGAGGACCCGGAACTGCTGCTGGTGGATGCGCGCTACCGGCTGATCGGCGACCTCTGCGAGCGCGCCAGCAACCACCGCGAAGCCTCGCCGCACCGCCTGACCCAGATGCTCGACCACGTCGCGCTGAACCGCTGGCTGGGCATCCCGGTGTTCCTGTTCGTCATGTACCTGATGTTCTTCTTCGCCATCACCCTGGGCGGAGCGCTGCAGCCAATCTTCGACCAGGGCTCCTCTGCACTCTTCATCGACGGCATCCAGTGGCTGGGCGCCCGTACTGGCGCGCCGGACTGGCTGACCGCGCTGCTGGCCCAGGGCCTGGGCGGCGGCATCAACGCGGTGCTGCCGCTGATCCCGCAGATAGGCCTGATGTACCTGTTCCTCGCCCTGCTGGAAGACTCCGGCTACATGGCCCGCGCGGCCTTCGTCATGGACCGCCTGATGCAGGCCCTCGGCCTGCCGGGCAAATCCTTCGTGCCGCTGATCGTCGGCTTCGGCTGCAACGTGCCGTCAATCATGGGCACCCGCACCCTGGATAACCCGCGCGAACGCCTGATGACTTCGATGATGGCGCCGTTCATGTCCTGCGGCGCGCGGCTGGCGATCTTCGCCGTGTTCGCCGCGGCCTTCTTCGGCCAGAACGGCGCGCTGGCGATCTTCTCGCTGTACTTGCTGGGCATAGTCGTGGCGGTGCTGACCGGCCTGCTGCTCAAGCACACGCTGATGCGCGGCGAGGCCTCGCCCTTCGTCATGGAACTGCCGCTGTACCACGTGCCGCACCTGCGCAGCCTGCTGCTGCAGACCTGGACGCGCCTGCGCGCCTTCATCGTCCGCGCCGGCACCGTGATCATCCTGGTCAGCCTGGTGATTGGCGGCCTGAACAGCGTCACCCTCGACGGTCGTCCGGTGCAGGGCGACATCGCCGACTCGGCCCTGTCCAGTCTCAGCCACAAGGTCACGCCGCTGCTCAAACCCATGGGCGTGCACGAGGACAACTGGCAGGCCACGGTCGGCCTGGTCACCGGCGCGCTGGCCAAGGAAGTGGTGGTCGGCACGTTGAACACCCTTTACACCGCCGAGCACATCCAGGGCGAAGCCTTCGATGCCGACGGCTACGACCTCTGGGGCCAGCTGAAACAGGCCGGAGTGGACACGCTGGATGGCCTTCGCGACTCGTTCAGCCTAAGCGTGCTGGCCAACCCGGTGGCCGCGAGCATGGCCGACGGCGAGATGGAGGAGGGCTCCATGGGCACCTTCGCAGCCAAGTTCGGTAGTCCCTTGGCCGCCTACAGCTATCTGGTGTTCGTGCTGCTCTACGTGCCCTGCGTGGCGACCCTGGGCGCACTGACCCGCGAGAGCGGTCGCGGCTGGATGACCTTTGCCGTGTTCTGGGGCCTCAACGTGGCCTACTCGCTGGCGACCCTCTGCTACCAGGTGTTCAGCTTCGCCGAGCATCCGCAGTACAGCACGGTGGCCATCGGCCTGGTGCTGGCGTTCAACCTGGGGCTGTTCCTGATCCTGCGCTGGGTCGGCCGGCGCGGTCTGGAGTTGGACGGCGAGCGTGACCTGCGTTCGGCCCCGGCGGGGAGCTGCCACTGATGGCCACGGCAATCGCAGTGCGCAACCTGCTCGGCGAAATGGGCGAGGCGGATGTACCGACCCTGGCCCGGCGCCTGGGTGCTTCCAAGGCGCTGCTCGAAGCATTGCTGGAGCGGCTGCTGGCGATGGGCGTGGTGGAAAAGGTTGCCCCTGAGCCAGCGGCCTGCGGGAGTTGCAAGGGCTGTGCGGAGGTGACGCGATGCTCGACGACGGGGTATCGGTTGTCGTCGAGAAGCACTGTTGCGCCGCTGCGCTGGAGTTTTACGTAGGGCGCATAACCCGGAACGGGTTATCCGCCGCAATGGCGGATAACGCCTGAGGCGTTAGGCGCCCTACAGGTAGGCACCGGAGTGGAAAAGGGCGCCTGCAAGAAGGCGCCTTTTTCGTTGGCGCTGCTACCGGCGCTTACAGGCGCGGGTAGTCCAGGTAGCCGACCGGGCCCTTGGCATAGAAGGTTTCCGGGTGCGGCTCGTTCCAGGCGGCGCCTTTCTGCAGGCGGGTCACCAGGTCAGGGTTGGCGATGAACGGGATGCCGAAGGCCACTGCGTCGGCCTTGCCGCTCTCCAGCCACTGGGTGGCGGTTTCCTGGGTGAAGCGCTCGTTGGCGATGTACACGCCGCCGAAGATTTCCTTCAGTTTCGGGCCGATGCTGTCGTCAGCGGCTTTCTCGCGGGTGCAGATGAACGCCACGCCACGCTTGCCCAGTTCGCGGGCTACGTAGCCGAAGGTGGCCAGCGGGTCGGCGTCGCCCATGTCGTGGGAGTCCATGCGCGGCGCCAGGTGCACGCCAACGCGGCCGGCGCCCCACACCTCGATGGCGGCGTCGGTGACTTCCAGCAGCAGGCGGGCGCGGTTCTCGATGGAACCGCCGTACTGGTCGGTGCGCTGGTTGGTGCTGCTCTGCAGGAACTGGTCGAGCAGGTAGCCGTTGGCACCGTGGATTTCCACGCCGTCGAAACCGGCGGCCTTGGCGTTCTCGGCGCCCTGGCGGTAGGCCTCGACGATGTCGGCGATCTCTTCGGTTTCCAGGGCGCGCGGGGTGACGAACTCCTTGATCGGACGCACCAGGCTGACGTGACCGGCCGGCTTGATGGCACTCGGCGCTACCGGGGTTTCACCGTTCAGGTAGAGCGGGTCGGAGATGCGGCCCACGTGCCACAGCTGCAGCATGATGCGGCCGCCGTTGGCGTGCACGGCTTTGGTAACGTTGGTCCAGCCGCGGACCTGGTCTTCGGACCAGATGCCGGGGGTGTCCGGGTAGCCCACCCCCATCGGGGTCACCGAGGTGGCCTCGCTGAGGATCAGGCCGGCGTCGGCGCGCTGGGTGTAGTACTCGGCCATCAGCGCGTTCGGCACTCGGCCTTCGTCGGCGCGGCAGCGGGTCAGCGGGGCCATGACGATACGGTTGGGCAGTTCCAGGTCACCGATGACGATGGGGTCGAAAAGCGTGGTCATTGCGTTACTCCGGGGCGTGAGGGTGGAGGATCAATCGAGGACGGGTTGCGTCTGGTTGGGCTTGCTGCTGAAGGCGATCATCACCGCGATCAGCGCGAGTACGGAGAGCACGGCGCCGGCCAGCGGCACGCGGGTCAGGCCCAGGCCGTGGTCGATGACGCTGCCGCCGACCCACGCACCGATGGCGTTGCCGACGTTGAAGGCGCCGATGTTCAGGGTGGCGACGAGGTTGGGTGCGGCACCGCCGACACGGACCACGTTGACCTGCAGGGCCGGCACCGCAGCGAAGGCGGCAGCGGCCCAGATAAAGAGGGTGATCTCGGCCGGAATCAGCGAAGCGCTGGTCCAGCTCAGGACGGTGGAAACCAGCGCCATGGTGGCAAACACGCCGGCCAGGGTCGTGCCCAGGCGCCAGTCGGCGAGGCGGCCGCCGAGGATGTTGCCCAGGGTCAGGCCAAGGCCGATCAGCACCAGGCTCCAGGTGATGCCGCGCGGCGAGACCTGGGTGACTTCGCCCAACAGCGGTGCGACATAGGTGAACAACGCGAAGACGGCGGCGGAGAACAGCACCGTGGTGCCCAGCGCCAGCCACAGCGGACCGTTGCGCAGCGCGGCGACTTCCTTGCGCATGTCTACAGCTTCTTCATCGTGCCTCTTCGGCAGCACGCTCCACAGACCGATCAGCGCGAACACGCCGATCAAGGTGACCGCCCAGAACGGCGAGCGCCAGCCCGCGATCTGGCCCAACGCGGTGCCGGCCGGTACGCCGAGCACATTGGCCAGGGTCAGGCCGGTGAACATCAGCGCCACGGCGGACGCCTTGCGATTGGCCGGCACCAGGCTGGCGGCGACCACCGAGCCGATGCCGAAGAAGGCGCCGTGGCACAGTGCGGTGATGATCCGCGCCAGCATCAGCAGGCCGTAGTTGGCGGCCACCGCGCAGAGCAGGTTGCCGAGGATGAAGATGCCCATGAGCATCAGCAGCGCGGTCTTGCGCGGCAGGCGGGCGGTGAGCAGGGCCATGATCGGCGCGCCGATGGCGACGCTGAAGGCATAGCCGCTGACCAGCCAGCCGGCGGCGGGGATGCTCACGGAGAGATCGCCCGCGACCTCGGGCAGCAGGCCCATGATCACGAATTCCGTGGTGCCGATGGCAAACGCGGACAAAGCGAGGACGAGAAGCGAAGTGGGCATGCGCCTGCTCCTGGAGAATGGGATTGTCTTGGCTGGCAGTAGCCGGTTAAAGCGCTTCGCTCAGGTGGCGAACAAAGGCCTGGATGGTCTCTTCATTGCGTTTGAAGAAGTTCCACTGGCCGACTTTTCGACTGGTCACCAGGCCCGCGCGCTGGAGGGTGGCCAGATGCGCGGAAACGGTGGATTGCGATAGACCGGTGCGCTGGTCGAACTTGCCGGCGCAGACGCCGATCTCGAAGGATTGGTGCTCCTGCTCGACGAAGTAGCGCTCCGGGTCCTTTAGCCAATGCAGCATGTCGCGCCGCACCGGATGGGCCAGGGCCTTGAAGATTTCGTCGAGGTCGATGCCAGGATCGAGAGTGGGTTGTTCAGTCATGGGGCACATCGGTATATCGCGTTGGGACGAACTATATATCGGTCAAAAACGATATGAATTCGTTTGGCGCGATAGTAATGATCGACACCCGTGATAGTAAGCGTGCAAGGGCGTCCGGAGGAGCAACCTTCTCTCCTGGGGCGCCGTGCCAAGCGTATCCCTCTCCCTAACCCTCTCCCTGAAGGGAGAGGGGACCGTTCGGAGCAGGATGCCTCCACGGTTTCAGCTGGCACGTTCAGCTCCCTCTCCCTTCAGGGAGAGGGCGGGGGAGAGGGGCGCTCCTGCTAAGAGCTTTGCGGAGGAGCGGCATGGTGTTTTCAGGTTGGCCACGGTTCCGCGCTAAGCTGATCGGCATGAACTATCTCGCGCACCTTCACCTGGGCGGCGACCGGCCCGCCCAACTGCTCGGCAGCCTCTATGGCGACTTCGTCAAGGGGCCGCTTGCCGGCCAGTGGCCCGCCGAGATCGAAGCCGGCATCCGCCTGCACCGGCGCATCGACGCCTTCACCGACAGTCACGCCTTGATACACAGTGCCAAGGCGCGTTTCCCCAGCGAGCGTCGGCGCATGGCCGGCGTACTTCTGGACGTGTTCTTCGACCACTGCCTGGCCCGCGACTGGGGACGATTCTCCGGTGAGCCGCTGGAGCACTTCACCCAGCGGGTCTACGGTGTACTGGGCCGCACGCCCGGCCTGCCCGAGCGTTTGGCGCGCATTGCACCGCGCATGGCCGCGCAGGACTGGCTCGGCAGTTATCGGCAGTTCGAGGTGTTGCAGGAGGTTGTCTCCGGCATGTCTCGACGCCTGTCGCGGCCGTCCCTGCTGGATGGCGCCTGGGAGGAGCTGGATCGTCTTTACGAGCCATTGAGTGGCGACTTCCGTGAGTTCTATCCCGAACTTCAGGAGTTCGTCAGAAACCCGCCGAAATCGATTGACGGTCCGGCCTGACTTGATATGCGTCAACCGCCCGGCGGCCCATAGCGTGTGCAATAGACACATCTGAAGGACGACGAGAGGAGCAGCATGATGAAGTCGTTAATGGTCGCAACGGATCTGTCCGGCCGTTCCGAAAAGGCTTTGCACCGTGCGGCAGCGCTCGCCAAGCGCTACGCCTGCCCCTGGACCGTGCTCTACGTGGTCGACGAAGACCAGCCTTCGGCGCTGGTCGAGCAGGAGGTCACCCAGGTACGCCTGATGCTGGAAGCACGGCTGGTGGAGCTCACCGAACTGGGCGGCAGCTGCCCGAAACTGCTGGTGGAGCGCGGCGATCCGAATCAACAGATCCTCGCCGCGGCGAAGAAGCAGGCCTGCGAGATGCTGGTGATGGGCGCGCACCGCAAGAGCGTGCTGCGCGACATCTTCGTCGGCACCACGGTGGAGCGAGTACTGCGTGCCGGGCAACTGCCGGTGCTGGTGGTCAACCAGCCGGCCGGCGGCGAGTACCGCGACCTGCTGATAGCCCTCGATACCTCGCCGGCCTCTGCCCACGCGGTGGAAGTGGCCGATGAACTGGGCCTGCTCGAAGGCGCCGTGCGCCGGGGTGTCTACGCTTTCAGCCCGCTGGCCAAGGGCATGATGCAATACTCCGGAGTGAGCGAGGAGCGCATCGACGAATTCGTCGGCAGCGAATCGCGCCAGGCGGTGGATGAGCTGAAGAAGTTCCTCCACGAGCGTCACCTGGAGGAACGCATCGATGAACAACTGGTGGCCGTCGGGCTGCCGGGCAACGTGTTGCAGCGGATGGTCGACAAGCATCGGCCCGATCTGCTGGTCATGGGGACTCGGGGTATGGGCGGAATCAAGCGTGCCCTGATCGGCAGTGTTGCCGACTACGCTCTGCGCGAACTGGATTGTGACATCCTGGTCGTGCCGCCGGAGGCTTGAGCCTTCGGCGCCTGGAGACTGTTTTCAGGCTGCGTCGGGCGGCTCGAGGGTGCCGCCCGGCGCAGTTTGAAAGCCGTTTCGTCAGAGTGGGAACCCGTCGGCCGTAGGTTACGGCGGGCTCCAAACCTTCTTCGCTTTCCCTGCCGCTTTACTGGCACATCTCAGGCCGCGATGGCCGACTCTTCCTGAACGTCACACACCACTGCTTGAATCGCGGCATGCGCCTGTCTGGCCAGCAGGTTGCGGTCCTGGTGCGCGCTGGACAGCGCCGGCAGCAGGTGGATTTCCACGATTCCCCGATCGTGGGCGAACAGACGCTTGAGGTGGCTGACCAGATCATCGTCACCGATGAACGGCGCCAGTTCGCATGCCTGCCCGTTGCGGCGATAACGCAGCGCCACCGGCTGCACCGGCACGCCGGCCTCGATGGCGCTGGCCATCAACCGACCGTGGAAGGTGCGCAGCCCCTGGCCATCGGTGGTGGTGCCTTCGGGAAAGACCAGCAGCGAGCGGCCGCGTGACAGGTGCGTGGCCAGCTGTGCATTGATCATCCGCGAATCTCCAGAACCCCGGCGGATGAACAGCGTGCCGGCCTTTTCCGCCAGCCAGCCGGCGACGGGCCATTGGCGTACCTCGGCCTTGGACAGGAAGGTCAGCGGCAGCAGCCCTCCCAGCAGCGGAATATCGACCCAGGACACATGGTTGGAGACCCACAGCATCGGCTGCGCGGGCAACTCGCCGTACACCTTCAGCTCGAAGGGCAGGGCGCCGGACAGTCGCGCCAGGAACCAGCGCGTGAGACGCTGGCGCAGCGGCATGCGGTCGCCGGGCAGGCGCTCCAGCAGGCTGACGAAGCTGGCCAGCGCGAGGCCGACCAGCAGCAATGACAGCAGGCGGACTACGCGCAGCCAGGCGCGCAGGCTGCGCATCAGACTGCGGCCTTGAAGTGGCGGGCGTAGCGCGGGCAGAGCTCGTCGCGCTTGAGCAGGATGAACACGTCGGCGACGCCGAAGTCCGGGTCCCAGCAGGGTTCGCCACAGATTTTCGCGCCCAGGCGCATATAGGCCTTGAGCAACGGCGGCAATTCGGCGGTGAGGTTGTCCGGCACATCCATCGGCGGCAGGGGCGTCTTGGGCTCGGCACGCAGGTTCTGCTGGCACAGGTAGCGGTCGCGCAGGCGCTGCATCACCGCGCGAGCCTGGATGCCGCCGTCGCGCATGGGGATGCTGGCGCAGCCCATCAGGTAGCGGTAGCCGCCTTCGTTGAGCACTTCGGCCAGCTCGCTCCAGAGCACCGCGATGGTGCCGCCGTTGCGGTAGTCCGGGTCGACGCAGGTGCGGCCGATTTCCAGCACCGGCCCCTGCAGTTCGCCAAGGCCGTCGAGGGCGAATTCCTCTTCGCTGTAGAAACGGCCCAGGCGCCGGGCGGCGCGGTGGTCGAGCAGGCGGGTGGTGGCCACCAGCGCGCCGGTGTTGAGGTCGCGCACGCCGATGTGGGCGCAGTGGCGGTCGTAGTCATCCATGTCCAGGCCCTGGTCCGCGCCCTTGAGCCGGGCATCGAACTCGCTGCTGAACACGCGGTAGCGCAGGGCCTGGGCTTCGCGCAGGGCGCGGGCGCCGCGCAGACGCACGGCCTTGAGACGGCGTTCTGCCGGGGTGTCACAGGAGAGGGCGATCTGACTCATGCGAGTGCCTCCGTGAACCGGCCATGCGGGTTGCGGCCGGTCGGCTTTGTTGTGCAAGCTCAGGCTAGAAATGACCGGTGTCACGCCCATGACGGTGCGGTGATGCTTGTATGACAAGAACAACGACCTCGAAGGAAGGAGCGCCGCGATGCCCTGGAAATGCCTGCTCGGCCCGCAGGACCGGTTAACACCCGGCCTGCCGCTGGACGACTGGTACGCCGAACTGCTCTCTCGCGCAGGGTGTGTCGGCAGCTTCGAACTGGCGGTGCTCGGCGGCCGACTGGCGACTTCGCCGGGGCTGGCCTTCCTCGCCGGCTACCAGGCGGCGCTGCGCGCCCTCTGGCCGGCTGCGCCGCGCAGCCTGGGCGCGTTGTGCGTGACCGAGAAGAAGAGCGTGCGCCCCGCCGACCTGCAGACCCGCCTCGAAGGGCTGGTGCTGCACGGCCGCAAGGATTTCGCCACGGCCGCCGATAGCGCCGCCTGGTGGCTGGTTGCCGCGCGCGACGAAGAGGACGGCGAGCCGCCGCGCATCGCCATGACCGTAGTGCAGGCCGGCGCCCCCGGCGCGAAGCTGGAAGCGCTGCCGGCCCTGCCGCTGATGCCCGACATCCCACACGCCCGCCTGCTGCTTGACGGTGCCCATTGCGAACGCCTGCCTGGCGATGGCTGGGAGGCCTACAGCAAACCTTTCCGAACCCTGGAAGACACCCATGTGCTGGCGGCGGTGTGCGCCTGGCTCTATGGCCTGGCCGTGGAACACCAGTGGCCGGCGGAGCTGGTGCTGCGCCTGACCGGCGTGCTTGCCGGGTGTGCGGAGGTCAGCCGGCAACCCGCTTCGCTGGCGGAAACGCACCTGCTGCTGGCCGGCGTATTCAGCCTGTTCGAAGGTCTTGCCGCTGCACTGGATGCCGCTTTTGCGTCTGGTGATCCGGAGCTGGCAGCGGTGTGGAAACGGGACAAGGGCGTGCTCGCCATCGCCGGTGCCGCACGGGCCAAGCGACTGGAGAAAGCGAGGGTGGCAATAGGCCTTGACCCACGTCAGTGAGGGCTGGGGGAGGGGACGTTAGCCTTACGGAAATTTCTGAGATACCAAGAAATTTCCGCAGGGCTACCCACTGTTTTCCCCTCCCACTGCTTTAGGAAATCCCCTCATGCGACGCGAACCCATCGTGCTGTTCGACGACGGTAAACACCAATGCCTGTGTTTCGACGATCTGGTCAGTGGCGATGGTGTGCAATCCAACCAGTTCCTCATCGTCGATCACGACAAGCGCCTGCTGCTCGATCCGGGCGGCGACCTGACCTACACCCCGCTGTCCCTGGAACTCTCCAAGCTGTTCCCGCTGCAGGACCTCGACTACATCTTCGCCTCGCACCAGGATCCGGACATCATCGCCGCGCTGGACAAGTGGTTGCTGCACACCCGCGCCAAGGTGATCTGCTCCAAGCTCTGGGCGCGCTTCCTGCCGCATCTCACGGCGAGCTACCTGGCGGTCAGCCACGGCATCTCCACCTACGACCGCGTGATCCCGTTGCCGGACCGTGGCGAGTCGGTGCAACTGGGCCGTTGCCAGTTGAAGATGATCCCCGCGCACTTCCTCCACTCCGTGGGCAACTTCCAGGTCTATGACCCGGTCAGCAAGATTCTCTTCTCCGGCGACATGGGCGCCTCCCTGGTGGACGACGCCAGCCCGGTGCAGGATTTCGCCGCCCACGTACCGCACATGGAAGGCTTCCACCGCCGCTACATGGCCTCGAACAAGGTCGGCCGGCTGTGGGCCAACATGGTTCGCGGCCTGGATATCGAGATGATCGTCCCGCAGCACGGGCGGCCCTTTGTGGGCAAGGCCATGATCGGTGGCTTCCTCGACTGGATCGCCGACCTGCAGTGCGGCATGGACCTGATGGGGGCGGACGACTACCAGGTGCCACGCTGACAGGCTCCGTGCTGACCGATTGCGCCAATCGTCCTTGATTACGGCACGATCGGCGCTTAATCCGTCATCTTCACCGTGCTAGGGTGCGGGCCGACCTGATAACAAGAGGCCCGCCGATGCCCTTTACTCCCTTCCGCCCCGCGCTGCGTGCGCTGGCCCTGGCCACCTGCCTGCTGAGCAGCCACGCCCACGGCGCCGAAACCTGGCCCGAGGCCGACTGGCCCCATGGCGCAACGCCCAGCGGCGCCGCCGTGCAGGAATTCGAGAACTACGCCTTCCCTACCCGCGACGACGCCACCCGCAAGGGCGTGCGCACCGACGCCGTGGTGGTCATCCGCGATGGCCAACTGATCTACGAGCGCTACGCCGGCCCGACCCGTGCCGAAACTCCGCACCTGGCCTGGTCGATGAGCAAGAGCGTGATGGCCAGCGTGCTTGGCGTGGCCTTCGGCGAGGGCAGGTTCCAGCTCGACGACCCGGTCGCCCAGCATTACCCGGCCTTCGCAGAGCACCCCGGCATCAAGATGCGCGACCTGCTGCACTGGGCCTCGGGCCTGGCCTGGCAGGAAGAGTACGAGTACGCACCGGTGCGTTCCTCGGTGGTGGCGATGCTCTACACCCGTGGCCGCGATGACATGGCGAAGTTCACCGCCGGCTTCCCCGCCGACGCCGGGCCGGGCAAGCGCTTCCGCTACTCCAGCGGCGATAGCAACGTGTTGTCCGCCACGCTCAAGCAGATGGTCGGCAAGGACTACGCGAACTACCCCTGGAGCGCGCTGTTCGATCCGCTGGGCATCCAGTCCGCGGTCTGGGAGCGTGATGCCAGCGGTACCTTCGTCGGTTCCTCCTACGCCTACATGACCGCCCGCGACCTGGCGCGCATCGGGCTGCTGATGGAACGCGGCGGACGCTGGAAGGACCACCAGCTACTGCCACAGGACTGGCTGAAGTTCGTCCTCGCACCGTTCCCGGAGTACCAGCCCGATCCGAAGAAACCCAATGAGGCGGTGCCCGGCGGCCAATGGTGGCTCAACCGCCCAGTGGCCGGCGCGCCCGCGCCCTGGCCGGATGCGCCCGAGGACACCTTCGCCGCGCTCGGCCACTGGGGCCAGGCGCTGTACGTCATCCCCGAACAGAAGCTGGTGATCGTCCGCTACGCCGACGACCGCGACGGCAGCTACCAGCACGACGCCTTCCTCAAGCTTGCCCAGGCGGCCTTCGCCCACGGGGAGGTGCAGCCATGATCCGCCGTCATCCGATCCTCACCGCCCTGGTCCTGCTGCTTCTCGCCCTGGTGACCACGGCCTGGCAGAACCGTGTCCATCTCGCCGCGTTCCCCGGCATCATCGGCGCCTATACCGCCAAGGAATACTGCTCCTGCCGCTACGTTATGGGGAACTCGGCGGACTATTGCCGGGCCTATACCAGGCAGTACGTGCCGACCAGCGCCTTCCTCGACGACGAAGCGCGCAAGCGGGTGACCGCCCGCGGCCTCGGAAGTACGCAGACAGCCGCCTGGCTCGGTGCGCGCGAGGGATGCCAACTGATGCCCCAGGCGGATGACTTGCCCGAATCGGGCAGCCACTGACGGGCGCGTTCCACGGAGCGGGGCGGCCCGCTTCGGAGGATCAATGCGTTACCTGATGTGTATATTGCTCGTGCTGACGAGCCCCTTTGCGCTGGCCGAATGGCAACTGGACGGCGACACTTCGCGGATCAGCTTCGTCTCGGTCAAGCGCGGCAAGATGGCGGAGGTGCAGCGCTTCGACCGCCTCTCCGGGCAGATCGACGACAAGGGCGCGGTGCGCGTGGTGGTGCCGCTGGAGTCCATCGACAGCGGCCTGGCGCTGCGCGACGAGCGCATGCGCAATTCCTTTTTCGAGATCGAGCGCTTCCCCGAGGCGATCATCAGCAGCCAGCTCGACCTGAGCCGTTACGAGGACCTGCAGGTCGGCCAGTCGCGCCAGGAAACCATCGACTTCAACCTCGACCTGCATGGCCAGCAGCGCCGGCTCAAGTCCGAGGTGCTGGTCAGCCGCCCCAGCGAGACCCGCATCGAAGTGACGACCCTGGAGCCGCTGGTGCTCAAGCTGATCGACTTCGACCTTGAAGAAAAGCTCGAGCCGCTCAAGGAAGTCGCCAACGTGCCTTCCATCACCCCTGAGGTGCCGGTATTCGCGGTGCTGGGGTTCAGCCAGGTGATCAAGCAGGCGCCGTGATACGCACGCCATGACCCTGTAGGAGCGGGCCCTGCCCGCGATCCGCCGGCAGGGCCGGCGCCTTCCTCAGCTCCGATGTTGGTCCTGTATTGCTGCGTTGGCTTGGGGATTTCTGCGCCGCTTCGGCGTGCGCGCGGACTTCTTGTTTCGCCCCCTCGGGCGAGTCCCTTTTGGCAAACGTCGGATAGCCGCCCTCCCAAAAGGAACCAAAAGGTCTTGCCCCGGACATCCGGTTTTTCGCTTAGGCGAAAAATTCCCTCGTTGAAGCGAAGTTTCAGGGGCCGCGCTGACGGGCCATCCCTGGCCCGACAGCGCTCTCGCGACATCCATGTCGCTCAACCCCTGAAACTCCGATTCAACGAGGCCTCCTGAACGGGGCCGTTCGGAGTGCGCTGAGGTTTATCTGGAAGTCTTCAAGTGCCAGAGCCAGAGCCAGAGCCATGCCGAGATATGTGGCTTTTCGTAGGAGCGAACTTGCTCGCGAACCGCACGGCACAGCGCCAATCGCGAAGACGGTCGGTCTCAAGCCCACGCCGCAATCGCCGGCACCTCGTGCTGGAAGCGAAACCCGGAACCCACGCTGCAACTGGAAGCGCCGATGAGCACGAAGGTGAGCAGCAGGATGGTCTTCATGGCGTGGCTCCTCTGATTCAGGATCGAACAGCCTCCAGTCTAGGCCGCGCCGCTCGATGTGCGCCGAAGGTCAGGAAGCTGCCCAACGCGAACAGCCAGGCGCTGACTCCGCCGTAGCCGAACACCCAGCCGAAACCTTGAGTCAGTGCTGCGCGGGCGCCGTCCGGATCGTCCGTGCCCAATCGCCCGCTGGCGATGCTCGCCGCCAGTTGCAGCTGCTCGCTGCCGTCCACGCCTTGTAACGCAGCAGCGACGCCCCAGAGCAGGATCAGCCCCATCACCGCGATATTGATCGCCAGGGAGATCATCCGCGCGCTCATGTCGATGCCCGAGGCCATGCCGGCGCGGGCGGCGGGCACGGCGGCGGTGGAGGTGTTGGTCACCGTGGTATTGGTCATCCCCAGGCCGACACCGGCCAGCACGCAGCCGGGCAGCAGAGTCAGCCAGCTGGCGTGGTCCATGCTGGAGCCCCAGAGCATCAGGAAGAAGCCGGCGCCGATCACGAACATCCCGCCGGGGATCACCCAGCCGGGCTGGAAGCGATGCGCCAGGCGCTCGGCAATCGGCGGCACCACCAGTGTCGGCAGGGTGTACGCGAGCAGCGACCAGCCGGCCTTCACATCGTCGTAGCCGAGCACGCCGTGGTAGTAGACCGGCAGGTAGATCATCAGCGGCCAGAAGCTCACGTTCATCCCCGCCGAGGCGAACATCGCGCCGGAGAAGGCGCGGATGCGCAGCACCGTGAAGTCGAACATCGGGTGGGCAACGCGGCGCTCGATGAGAACGAAGGCGATCAGGCAGGCGCAGCTGAGCAGGAGGATCGCCAGCGCTGCCGGACTGGCGAAGCCCATGTCCGCGCCCTGGGTGATGTAATACACCATGCCGAGTACCGCCAGCGACAGCGTGAGCATGCCGCCGACATCCAGCCGTTCAGCGTCCGGATCGCGCGATTCCACCGCGCCGTACTGCGCCAGCGCCAGCGTGAGCAGGGCAAGCGGCCCGTGCACCAGGAACACCCACTGCCAACTGGCCAGGGCGACGATGACGCTGCCGACGATCGGCCCGAAGCCCAGGCCGATGCCGAACACCACGCCCCAGGCGGCAAAGGCGCGCACGCGCTCGGCCGGGTCGCTGAACTGGCTGGTGAGCACGGCCACCTGGCAGATCAGCATGACCCCGCCGGCGGCGCCCTGCAGGAAGCGCCCGGCGATCATGGTCGGCATGTCGCTCGCGAGCCCGCAGAGCAGCGAGGTGGCACCGAACAGTGCCAGGCTGATGACGAACAGGCGCTTGCGGCCGAAGCGGTCGGCCAGGGTGCCGGCGGCCATCAGCACGCTGGTGACGGCGATGGTGTAAGCGTTCATCACCCATTGCAGGTCCTGGAAGTCGCCGTGCAAGACACGCTCCAGGGCCGGCAGGCTGGCCGGCACGCTGGAGATTTCCAGGCCGAACATCATCGAGGACAGGCACACCGCCGCCAGGGCGATGAGGTTTCTGGGATTGTGATGGGCAGTCATGGGAGTGGACTCCGTGTGGCGAGCCACCATTGTCGAAAAGAACAGGGTTCCCCATTGGTGCTATTTAGTCCCATCATTGCGTCTTCTCCGGATTCAAACGGGACGCGCTATGGACGACCGACTCGATGGCATCGCCACCTTCGTCCAGGTGGTCGATGCCGGCAGCTTCGCCGTGGCGGCGGAGCGCCTGAACCTCACTCGCTCGGCGGTGGGCAAGGCCATCGCCCGGCTGGAGGCGCGCCTGGGCGTGCGCCTGCTGCAACGCACCACGCGCAGCCAGAACCTCACCGACGACGGCCAGGTGTTCTACGACAGCTGCGTGCGGGCGCTGGCCGAACTGGACGCCGCGCACACCGCGCTGGAAGGCGGGCGCCTGGAGCCGCGTGGGCGCTTGCGGGTCAGCGTGCCGATCTCCTTCGGCCACCTCTGCGTGGCGCCGCTGATGCTGGGGCTGGCGCGGCAATATCCGTCGCTGAAGATCGACCTGTCCTTCACCGACCGCCGTGTCGACCTGGTGGAGGAGGGCATCGACCTGGCCGTGCGCATCGGCCCGCTGAGCGACAGCGCCACACTTGTCGCCCGCAAGCTGGGCGTGCAGTACACCGGTATCGGCGCGGCGCCGTCGTACATCGCCGAGCATGGCATGCCGGACCACCTCGACGATCTTGTCGGCCACGCGTCCATCAGCTACTCCGTCGCAGGTGTCACCTCGCCCTGGGACATGCGCGACGACGACGGCTACGCCAGGCGCATCGAGATGGACCCGCAACTGAGCATGGACGACCTGCAGGCCATTACCGCCGCCGCCATTGCCGGCTTCGGCCTGGCGCGCCTGCCGACCTGGCTGCTGGCGCGGCACGTGAAGCGTGGCGAACTGGTGGTGGTGAAGGGACGCTGCAGGTTGCCGCCGCTGGATATCCATGCGGTGTGGCCCAAGACCCGCTATATGCCGTCGAAGATTCGCTGCGCCATCGATGCGCTGGTGGCCGGGATTCCCGCGTTGCTCGCCGACTGAACCATTGGCGCGGGCGCCTGCCCAATGGGCTCGCCGCTCGACGGTTTGCAAGCGGACGGCGGGCCGCTATCGTTGGCCGTTGATCCATCCGTATTTCATGTAAGGGATTTCATGCGCTCGCTGTTCGCCTTCGTCTTCGCGGCCTGCTTCGCCGCTTCTGCCCAGGCTGCCTGGTATCTCGACTACGAGTCCTCGCGGCTGACCTTCGTCACCACCAAGAATGCCGACATTGCCGAGGTCAACCGCTTCCTGGTGATGCACGGCAAGGTGGAGGAACAGGGGCAGGTGGAGCTGCGCATCGAGATGGACTCGCTGAGTACCGGCATCCCGCTGCGCGATGAACGTCTGCGCGAGAAGCTGTTCGACACCGAGAAATTCCCCGAGGCGCGCATCACCTCGCGCATCGACCTGCGCCCGATCACCGATCTCGCCAGCGGCGTGCAGCTGGAAATGCGCTTGCCGCTGCGCCTGGAGCTGAATGGGCAGGCGAAGGACTACCGCACCGACGTGCTCATCACCCGCCTGGACGAGCACCGCTTTCAGGTGGTGACCCTCGCGCCGTTGGTGATCAACGCCGCTGACTTCGGCCTCGCGCCGGGGGTGACGCAGCTGCGCAAACTGGCCGGGCTGAAGAGCATCGGCCTGTCGGTGCCGGTGGGCGCCGTGCTGATCTTCGCCTCGCGGTGAGCGGCCCGATCTTCCCTTGGCGGACGGGCAACCGTTTCGCCCTGCTCTGCGATGGCGAGCGCTTCTTCCCGCGCATGTTCGAAGCCATCGACAGCGCCGGGCGGCAGATCGAACTGGAACTTTACCTGGTGGAAAGCGGCAGTTGCGCCGAGGCGTTGCTGGACCGGTTGCTGGCCGCGCTGGTGCGCGGTGTGAAGGTGCGCTGCCTGTTCGACGCCTTCGGTAGCTTGAAGCTGTCCAGCGCCTGGTCGCGCCAGTTCGTGGAGGCCGGCGGCGAGCTGCGCTATTACAACCCGCTGAACTGGAAGGCCGGGCTGCGCAACCTGTACCGCGACCACCGCAAGCTGTTGTTGGTGGACGAGCGCATCGCCTATGTCGGCGGCACCGGCGCCACCGACGAGTTCTGGTCGGCGCGGGAAAATCGCAGCGACTGGCACGAAGTGATGGTGGAGATGACCGGCCACGTCGTCGGCGACTGGCAGCGTCTTTTCGAGCGGCAGTGGAATGCCTGCCTTGGCGTGCGCGCCTGGAAGCCCCGCGAGGAAGTCCTGCTGACCCGCCTGCCGCCGCTCCCCAACTATGGAGAGGGGCTGGCGCGGGTCGCCTATGCCGACGCCGGGCAGCACCGCGACATCCTCCAGGCGCTGGTGCGTTCGTTGCGTGGCGCGCACCAGCGGGTGTGGCTGGCGACGCCTTACTTCCTGCCGACCTGGAAAGTCCGCCGCGCGCTGCGCAAGGCGGCCCAGCGCGGCGTCGACGTGCGTCTGCTGCTCACCGGGCGGCTCACCGACCATGCGCCGGTGCGCTACGCCGGCCAGCGTTACTACCCCGGTCTGTTACGCGCCGGGGTGAAGATCTTCGAATACCAGCCGCGTTTCCTTCATCTGAAGATGGTACTGGTCGATGATTGGGTCAGCGTCGGCTCGTGCAACTTCGATCATTGGAACCTTCGGTTCAATCTGGAGGCCAATGTAGAAGCGTTCGATCCGGCCTTCACCGCGGCGGTTGCCGATTGCCTGGTCGCCGACTTCGCGCAGAGCCGCGAGATCGACCTGGCTTTCTGGCGCGCGCGCCCTTGGTGGAAACGCCTGCGCGAGCGCCTGTGGGGCTCGCTGGACCGACTGGTGGTGAACTTCCTCGACCGCCGCCGATGATGTCGTAGTGCGTCCAGCTGCCGTTCGTCTAGTCGAGAGGAGAGAAGCGTGGACGGGTTGCAGAAGAAGGAGCGTTTCATCGGGCTGGAATGGCTGCGCTTCCTGATGGGCCTTTACGTGGTGATCTACCACACGCTGCACAGCTACCCGGCCGAGCAGAAGTTCGCGGGCCTGGATGACCTCACCGCGCTGGGCTTCTTCGCCACCAGCACGTTCTTCGTGCTTTCCGGCTTCCTGCTCTGCCACGTCTATGTGACCGACGGGCAGTTGCGCGAGAGCCCGCGCAGCTTCTTCACCAAGCGCTTGTCCAACCTCTACCCGCTGCACATCTTCTCGATCCTGCTGACCATCGGCGTGCTGCTGGTGGTCAGCGGGCTGGGCATCGGCCCTGACCTCGACCAGGCGACGCCGCGCTTCGTCATCTACGACACCAACCAGGCGATTGGCCGGCTGCAGCCAGAGCTGTTCCACCACTGGATGAGCGACCGTGAGCTGCTGTTCAACAGCATTCTCCAGCTCACCATGATGCAGGCCTGGAACCCGTACTACCTGACCTTCAATGCGCCGCTCTGGTCGCTGTCGACGCTGTTCTTCTTCTACCTCTGTTTCCCCTTCGTCGCACCGCGCCTGGCACGCCTGCAGCACAAGTGGCGCTGGTTGCTGGTGTTGTGGCTGCTTTACCTGATTCCGCCGATCCTGGTGGTCGCCAGCGAGCAGTACGGCATGCCCTGGACCGGCCTGCTGCACCGCAACCCGCTGCTGCGCCTGCCGGAGTTTCTCAGCGGGATCCTCGCCTACGGGCTGTTCCGCGAGTACAAGGATGCCGGTCGCCTGCCAGGGCGAGGGACGCTGGCGGCGATGGGCGCCTTCGTGCTGGCGAATTTTTTCATCGCCGATTACCTCTACACCCACGGCGCCAAGTTCTGGTACTTCCTCCTGCACAACGGCCTGCTGCTGCCGGCGCAGCTGGTGCTGGTGGTGATGTGCGCGATGCCCAAGGACCCGCGCAGCAGCCTGATCCGTCACTGGTCGCCACGGCTGGGCGCGGCGTCGCTGTCGCTGTTCGCCCTGCACGTGCCGCTGTTCACTTTGTTCTCGCGTACCGAAAAATTGATCCGGGCGCCGGGTGATTGCCTGGCCGATTGGGCCTTCTGCGTCGAGTCGGCCACCCACCAGCAGCTGTCGCTGTGGCTGTATCCGCTGTTCCTGCTGTTCATGGTCACCAGCTGCGTGCTGGTGCAGGAACGCTGCGTGGTGCCGGTGCGCAGATGGCTGGTTCGGCATCTGTTGCCGGCGCCGCCCGCCAGCCGACGACGGGTCGCGACGGAGCCATGATCCTCGGTCCGGGCTGCTCGCGAGCAACCTCGAAGAGCAAAGCCCGATCCGGTAAGCGAGCGTGCTCGCGAAGCGGAGGCTACGTCGGGCCTCGCCAGCGCCGCCGACTTGCGTTGCCCGTGCTAGGTTTTCAGCAGCACCGCCGCTGTGGCCCCTTGCGGACGACGACCATCATGCCCCAGGACATCCGCCTGCTCAGCGGCGACGCCATCCGCCCTTTCATCGATGACCTGGTACGACTGCGCATTACCGTGCTCCGCGAGTATCCGTACCTCTACGATGGCAGTCCGGAGTACGAAGCCGGGTACCTCGCCAGTCATGTGCGCTCGGCCTGGAGCCTGTGCGTACTGGTAATCGACGAGGGCCGGGTAGTGGGGGCTTCGACCGGGCTGCCGCTGCTGGACGAGGCCGGGGCTTTCCAGCAGCCGTTCCTGGCACAGGGTTGGAACCCGGAGCGAATCTTCTATTTTGGCGAGTCGGTGGTTCTGCCGGAGTACCGCAGCGCCGCTCTCGACCTGCGTTTCTTCGAGGAACGCGAGCGCTTTGCGCGAGGCCTGGATCGCTTCGACTGGTGTGCCTTCTGCGCCCTTCGGCGGCCCCCGGAGCATCCTGCACGACCCGCCCGCTACCGCGCGCCGGATGCCTTCTGGCTGCAGCGCGGCTTCACCCCGCAACCCTCCCTGCAGAGCGAATGCCACTGGCGCGATATTGGCGAGCAACGGCAGACAGCCAAGTCGATGATGTTCTGGCTCAAGGAACTGAGCTGAACCGGGATCAGTAACCGGCTTCGCGCTGATGACGAATCGCGAGAATCACCAGTGTTTCGCCGTTGATGCGGTAACGCGCCAGATAGCCGCTGTCGCCGAAGTCGATGGGCCATTCACGGTACTCCACCGGCATATCGTCGATCAGCCGACCCATCTGTGGGTGTGCGCCCAATGCCTGCGCGGCCTGGAGAATGATCTGGCCGACGCGGCGTGCGGCGGCGGAGTTGCTCTCGCGAAGGAATCGACGCAGGCGTTCGAGGTCGCGAAGCGCTGCGGGCGCATAGATCACTCGCATTTCGGTGCGTCTTGCTCGTCCTCAGCGCCCCAGCTGTTCAGCCAGTTCTCCATTGCTTGGGCCGTGACGTGCTGGCCCGTCGCCTGGAACTCCTCCCAGGCCTGCTCGGTATCGCGCTTGAGCTTCTCGCGCTGCTCCTCCCGCACGACGTACTGGCCGATGGCTTCGCGGATGATCCAGTGCGGGGTGCGCTGACGCAGCGCCGCCAGCTCGCGGATGCGGGCGAGCATGTCCTCATCGAGCTTGACTGAAGTCGCCATGTTCCCATCCCGTTAGTAAAAGGTAATACCGGGTAATACTTGGCCGGTCCTGGATAGGTGTCAAACGGGACAGGATGAGCGGGACATCGGGGGTTGTAACTGTGATGCCATCGACCCGGACTTTCGACGGGTGGCAAGGCCGGGCGCCATGGTTATGCTCCGGGCATAACCATAAGAGGGACTTTCCATGCTCCGAGTGGCCCTGTGCGCCTTTCTCCTGATGCTGGCCGGCTGCAGTTCGCCTGGCGCGTTCTTCGGTGCGGTGGACGGGCCGCCGTTCGGTGCGCTGCCGGCGGATTCGCAGCAGGCCACGGTGTACCTCTACCGGCCGCAGAACCAGTGGTCCGACGAAGAGCTGGAAGCCCCCGGGCTGTTCATCAACAACGAGTTGATCGGCAGCCTGCCGAGCAATGGTTACTTCGCTCTGAGCTTTGCCCCCGGCAGTTATCCGCTGCAGATGCGCCGCCCGCTGCTGGGCAGCTTCTGGACCTTCTTCGCCGGCGGCAGCCTGGACTTTACCCTGATTGCCGGCTTCACCCTGGAAGCCCGCGCCGGCGAGGTCTATTACCTGCGCTACGACGAAACCCACACGCCGCCCAAGTACGAACACACCGCCGGGCAGGGCGCCGGTCCGCTGCAACTGGTGGGCAAGGAGCTCGGCTCGCGGGAAATCCCCGCCACGCGCCAGGTGCAGGAGCCGGTGAGCATCGCCGCCAGCGGCAAGGAAGTGGAGAAACCGGGCTTCTTCGAGCGCATCGGTCTCTGAACATACGTAGTAGCGGCGTATTACCCCGCCGCCAGCTCGACTGTCTAAGCTCTCCCGCATGCCCGGCCGCCAAGGCCGGGCCCTGCCTGGAGGACGCCCACGATGGCCGCGAAGAAGATCCTGATGCTGGTCGGCGACTACGCCGAAGACTACGAAACCATGGTGCCGTTCCAGGCGCTGCTGATGGTTGGGCACACCGTGCATGCCGTCTGCCCGGACAAGAAGGCCGGCCAGAGCATCCGTACCGCCATCCACGATTTCGAAGGCGACCAGACCTACAGCGAGAAACCGGGCCACAACTTCGCGCTGAACGCCACCTTCGCCGAGGTGCGCGCCGAGGATTACGACGCGCTGCTGATTCCCGGTGGTCGCGCCCCGGAATACCTGCGCCTGAACGCCAGGGTGATCGAACTGGTGAAAGCCTTTGATGCCGCGAAAAAACCCATCGCCGCCGTCTGCCATGGCGCCCAGTTGCTGGCCGCTGCCGGTGTGCTCAAGGAGCGCGCGTGCAGCGCCTACCCGGCCTGCGGCCCGGAAGTGAAGCTGGCCGGCGGCGAATACGTGGACATCCCGGTGGATGCCGCCCACGTCGACGGCAACCTGGTCACCGCGCCTGCGTGGCCTGCGCACCCTGCCTGGCTGGCGAAATTCCTTGAAGTACTGGGCACCAGGATCAGCCTGTAAACTGGCCTGACATCGAAGCTGGAGAAGCCGTCCATGTGCGAACTCTACGTAAAGGCCGACCCGATTCTCTATGAGTCGCGCTCCCGCTCGCTGCGCATCCGTGGCGTGGTCACCACGCTGCGCCTGGAGAACCAGTTCTGGGACATCCTGCGCGAGATCGCCGAGGTGGACGGCATGACTACCAACCAGCTGATCGCCAAGCTTTATGACGAGGTGATGGACTATCGCGGGGAAGTGGTGAATTTCGCGTCCTTCCTGCGGGTGAGCTGCACCCGCTTCCTCGCCCAGCGCCGTGACAATGTCGTGGAGCTGAACCGAGTGCCGCGTAGCGCGTGATCGTTTGGGGCGGGCCATGCCCGCCTTTCGCGGACGAAGTCCGCTCCTGCAGAAGCGCACCGACGTCACAGGATTTCGTAGGAGCGGATCTTATCCGCGAAACCGGCGCGATCCTGGGGGATTCGCGGACAAGGTCCGCTCCTACGGTGATGCGCCATTGCTTCCGGTTCTATCCGCGATGGGTTGGCCCGTACGCCGAAGCCACAAAATTCCCACCCATGAAAAAGCCCGGCACATGGCCGGGCTTTTTCATGGTGCGGTCACGCAGCGATCACTGCACTTCCACCGCCAGGTTCTCGGCGATCTTCTTCTGCCAGATGGCCGGGCCGGTGATGTGCACCGACTCGCCATTGGTGTCGACCGCAACGGTTACCGGCATGTCTTTGACTTCGAACTCGTAGATCGCTTCCATGCCCAGTTCGGCGAAGGCCAGGACCTTGGACTTCTTGATCGCCTGGGCGACCAGGTAGGCGGCGCCGCCCACGGCCATCAGGTAGACGGCCTTGTTGTCCTTGATCGCCTCGATGGCGATGGGGCCACGCTCGGACTTGCCGATCATGCCCAGCAGACCGGTCTGCTCGAGGATCTGGCGGGTGAACTTGTCCATGCGCGTCGCGGTGGTCGGGCCAGCCGGGCCAACCACTTCGTCACCGACCGGATCGACCGGGCCGACGTAGTAGATGAAGCGGCCCTTGAGGTCCACCGGCAGCTCTTCGCCCTTGTTCAGCATGTCGACCATGCGCTTGTGCGCAGCGTCGCGGCCGGTGAGCATCTTGCCGTTGAGCAGGATGGTCTCGCCCGGCTTCCAGCTCTGCACTTCTTCCGGGGTGATCTTGTCCAGGTCGACGCGGCGCGCGGACGGGCCGGCTTCCCAGACGATTTCCGGGTAGGCGTCCAGCGGCGGAGCTTCCAGCGAAGCCGGGCCGGAGCCATCGAGCACGAAGTGGGCGTGACGGGTGGCGGCGCAGTTGGGGATCATGCAGACCGGCAGGGACGCTGCGTGGGTCGGGTAGTCCATGATCTTCACGTCGAGCACGGTGGTCAGGCCGCCCAGGCCCTGGGCGCCGATGCCCAGCTGGTTGACCTTCTCGAACAGCTCCAGGCGCAGTTCCTCGATGCGGTTCTGCGGGCCGCGGGCCTTCAGTTCGTGGATGTCGATCGGGTCCATCAGGACTTCCTTCGCCATCACCGCGGCCTTCTCGGCGGTACCGCCGATGCCGATGCCGAGCATGCCCGGCGGGCACCAGCCGGCGCCCATGGTCGGAACGGTCTTCAGCACCCAGTCGACGATGGAGTCGGACGGGTTGAGCATGGCCATCTTCGATTTGTTCTCGGAGCCGCCGCCCTTGGCTGCGACGTCCACTTCCACGGTGTTGCCCGGGACGATGGAGTAGTGGATCACTGCCGGGGTGTTGTCCTTGGTGTTCTTACGCGCGCCGGCCGGGTCGGCCAGGATGGAGGCGCGCAGGACGTTCTCCGGCAGGTTGTAGGCGCGACGTACACCTTCGTTGATCATGTCGTCGACGCTCATGGTGGCGCCGTCCCAGCTCACGTCCATGCCGACGCGGACGAATACGGTGACGATGCCGGTGTCCTGGCAGATCGGGCGATGGCCGGTGGCGCACATGCGCGAGTTGATCAGGATCTGCGCCATCGAGTCCCGGGCGGCCGGCGATTCTTCACGCAGGTAGGCCTCATGCATGGCCTGGATGAAATCAACCGGGTGGTAGTAGGAGATGAACTGCAGGGCATCGGCGACGCTCTGGATCAGGTCGTCTTGCTTGATCACGGCCATGGAGCACGGTCCTCTTCAGGCAGGAAATACAGGCGCAAGGCCTGTTACGTCGGGAGTACGCCGGCACGGTTCCGGCGAAAAAAGGCGCCGTAGTATACCGCTGCGGCCGCTCGCCGCGCACCCGCCAGTGATCCGACCTTGGTCCCAGATGGCTCCGCAGACAGTGCCGGCTCGGTAAAGGAGGCCTTCGGTCGCCCACATTCGGATCGGCTAGGCACTGGGGCGCTTTGATAGTAGAGTGAAGGCCAGGTGCCATTACGGGACGGAGCCCCATGAGCACGCTGAAACCACCTCTGAAGCAGCACGCCTTACAAAAACTACTCATCAGGCGATTCGGCATGGCCCTCGGGACCTACGCCCTGGCGCTGCTGTTGTTGTGGTTGGCGGTGTTCGGCGAGTTCTACCGCGCCCCCGCCAGTTTCGCCCTGACCTGCACGCTGCTGGTGGCCGGCAGCCAGGTGGGGTTCGCCTGGCTGTTTTTCAGCGGGCGCAACCAGCGCTTCAACGACCCGAGCATGACCGAGCCGCAGGTGCTGGTGGCAGTGGTCTGGCACACACTGTTCCTGGCCAATGTCGACAGCGCACGTGGCACGCTGATGGTGCTCTACGTGCTGATCCTGCTGTTCGGCGTGTTCCAGTTGCAGCCCCGGGTGTTCGCCCGCTGCGCGGCCCTGGCCTTCATTGCCTTCGCCGGGCTCAATCTTCACGAAGCCTTCCAGCAACGCTTGCAACTGCCTGCCCAGGCGGTGCTGCAGTTGCTGGTGCTGTTCATCGTGCTGACCTGGCTGAGCCTGTTCGCCGGCTACGTGCAGTCGCTGCGCCAACGCATGCGCCAGCGCCGCTACGCCCTGCAGGCGCACCAGGACACCCTGCGCGGCATGATGCGCCAGCTCGAAGACCTGGTGGCCACCGACGAACTCACCGGCCTGTTCAACCGCCGGCACTTTCTGCGCCTGGCCGGCCGCGCGCTGGAGGAAATGCGTCCCGGCCAGCGCCATGGTCTGGCACTGATCGACCTGGACCACTTCAAGCGGATCAACGATGTCCATGGTCATGCCGCCGGCGACCGCGTGCTGCAGACCTTCGCAGCGGTGGCGCGGGCGTGCCTGCGAGAAGGCGACATACTGGCGCGCTACGGGGGGGAGGAGTTCGTCCTGCTGCTGCCTGACGCCGACGCCGATCGCCTGACCACCTGCTGTGAGCGTCTGCGCATGGCCTATGGAGCGGCGGAGCCGGTGGGGGTGAACATCGAAGTGCTCAGCCTCTCGGCGGGCATGACGCTGCTCGACGCCGACGATGACCTCGACGAGGCCTTGCAACGGGCCGACCAGGCGCTCTACCGTGCGAAACGCAGCGGACGTGACCGCTGCGATGCCGCATGGGAGTGGACGCGTGCCTGAGATACAGGCCGGATCGCAACGCTTTTCGGTCAGCCCCGGAGTCAACCTGCTCGATGCCCTGCGCGGGGCCGGCGTCGCTGTGCCTTACAGCTGCCGGGCCGGCAGTTGCCACGCCTGCCTGGTGCGTTGCACCCGGGGTGAGGTGCTGGATGCCCTGCCCGATGCCCTGGATAGCGCGCGGCGCGAAGCAGGCTGGCGACTGTCCTGCCAATGCCGGGTCGTCGAAGACCTCAGCGTGGAAGCGTTCGACCCGCAACGCGATGGCCTGCCTGCGAAGGTCGCCGAACTGGACTGGCCGGCGCAGGACGTGCTGCGCCTTCGCCTCACCCCGCAACGCCCGCTGCGCTACAGCGCCGGGCAACACCTGGTTCTCTGGAGCGCCGATGGCATAGCGCGCCCCTACTCGCTGGCCAGCGTGCCGGGGCTCGACCCTTGGCTCGAATTCCACATTGATTGCCGCGAACGCGGTGCTTTCGCCGATTTTGCCCGTGGCCTGACGGTCGGCGACGACCTGCGCCTGGGCGAACTGCGTGGCGGCGCGCTGCACTACGACCCTGAATGGCACGAGCGGCCATTGCTGCTGATGGCGTCCGGCACTGGCCTGGCGCCGCTCTGGGGCGTGCTGCGCGAAGCGCTGCGGCAGCATCACAGCGGGCCGATCCGCATCATTCACCAGGCCCATGACCACGCTGGCCATTATCTGGCCGAACCCCTGCAATCCCTGGCCGCCAACCATCCGGAGCTGGACGTGACACTGATGAGCACGGCCGAGTCGGCCGAGGTTTTGGCGCAACTCCGGCTTGTTTCGCGGCGAACCCTCGCCTTACTCTGCGGCCATCCCGCCAGCGTCGATGCTTTCGCCCGCCGCCTGTACCTCTGCGGCGTGCCCCGTGGCCAGACGCTGGCCGACCTGTATCTGCCCCACGCCTGAGAGCCCGTTCAACACCTGCTGCGCGTCGGCATAACTGCGTTAGAAACAGGCTGAAAAATGCTCATTTACAGCGCGTAAACTCCGCTTTTTCAGCCTGTTTCTGCCTTGTTCTGCTCTAGCTCGCGATACC
>NZ_AMZB01000120.1 GCF_000313755.1 Pseudomonas nitroreducens TX1
GGTGTTGAACGGGCTCTGAAACGGTCTTCTCACATCAATAAGAACAAGGAATTGCCATGAGCGAACAGATTCTCGTCGAGCGCGAAGAGGGCCTGCTGACCCTGCGCCTGAACCGTCCGGACAAGATGAACGCGCTGACCCGCACCATGTATGCGGGGCTCGCCGATGCCCTGGAAGCGGCGCAGGAGGATCGTTCGGTGCGCGTGGTGCTGATCACCGGCAATGCCGAGTGCTTCACCAGCGGCAACGACATCGTTGATTTCCTCCAGGAGCCGCCGAGTGGCCCGGACAGCGCGGTGTTCCGTTTCATGCGCGCACTGATGGAGTTCACCAAGCCGGTGGTCGCCGCCGTCGCCGGCCCCGCCGTGGGCATCGGCACCACGCTGCTGCTGCATTGCGATCAGGTATTCATCGCCAAGGGCGCCAAGCTGAAGATGCCCTTCGTCAACCTGGGCCTGTGCCCGGAGTTCGGTTCCAGTTTCCTGGTGCCGCGCCTGGTCGGCCCGGTGAAGGCTTCCAGCCTGTTGCTGCGCGGCGAAGGATTCACCGGCGAGCAGGCCGTGGCCTACGGTATCGCCAATGAGGCGCTGGAAGACGGTGCGGCTGCGCTGGCGCGTGCCCGCGAGGTTTGCCAGGCCTTCCAGCAGTTGCCGCCGGCCGCGGTGGCGCTGAGCAAGCGCCTGCTCAAGGCACCTTTCATCGAGGAGCTGCGCCGCGTGGTGGCGGAAGAGGGCCAGCACTTCGTGCAGCGCCTGCATTCGCCGGAAGCCCATGAAGCGCTGAGCGCCTTCACCCAGCGCCGTCAGCCGGACTTCTCGAAGTTCCTCTGAGGCAGGTTGCCCACACAATCTGTGGAGCGCGCTGTGGATAAGCTCTGAGGCAACCCGGCTACCTCCCGCCAGCCGTGGCCTGCGAGAGATTGAGCGGTATTTGAACGATGGTCCGCAGGTTGCCCACATAAGGTGTGGAAGGTGCTGTGGATAAGCTTGGGGCCAAGGTGCCGAAGCCACGTGGCGACTGGCTTTCAGCCGATTGGTTGCCCTTTGAGCAACCGCAAAGCAAAAGGCCGCCCCGGGGCGGCCTTTTCTTTTTCATTACAGCAGGATCAGACCAGCAGGTCGCCCACGTGCAGCACTTTCATGGTGTTGGTGCCGCCCTGGGCGGTGTAGCTGTCGCCCTTGGTCAGGATCACCCAGTCACCCGTGGTCACCACGCCACGCTGCAGCAGCGCATCGACGGCTTCCTGGCTGACGCGCTCCGGCGGCAGGGCAGCCGGATCGAAGGGAATGGTCTCCACGCCACGGAAAAGCGCCACGCGGGCCTGGGTTTCGCGGTGCGGGGAGTAGGCGAAGATCGGCACCGAGGAGCGGATGCGCGACATGATCAGCGGGGTGTAGCCGCTTTCGGTCAGGCAGATGATCGCCTTGATGCCCGGGAAGTGGTTGGCGGTGTACATGGCTGCCAGGGCGATGCTCTCGTCGCAGCGCTCGAAGGTCTGGCCGATACGGTGGCTGGATTTCTTAGTGGTCGGGTGCTTTTCGGCGCCGGCGCAGATGCGCGCCATGGCCTTGACCGCTTCCACCGGGTATTCGCCGGCGGCGGATTCGGCCGAGAGCATCACGGCGTCGGTGTAGTCGAGCACGGCGTTGGCCACGTCGGAGACTTCCGCGCGGGTCGGCATCGGGTTGTGGATCATCGACTCCATCATCTGGGTCGCGGTGATCACCGCCTTGTTGTAGCGGCGTGCGTGCAGAATGATCTTCTTCTGGATGCCCACCAGTTCGGCATCGCCGATTTCCACGCCGAGGTCACCGCGGGCCACCATCACGGCGTCGCTGGCGCGGATCAGGCCGTCCAGGGCTTCGTCGTCGGCCACGGCTTCGGCGCGCTCGATCTTGGCCACCAGCCAGGCGGTGCCGCCGGCTTCGGTGAGCAGGCGGCGGGCGTATTCCATGTCCTTGGCGTCACGTGGGAAGGACACGGCGACGTAGTCCAGGTCCATGCTCGCCGCCAGCTTGATGTCGGCCTTGTCCTTTTCGGTCAGGGCCGGCGCGGTGAGGCCGCCGCCACGGCGGTTGATGCCTTTATGGTCGGACAGCGGGCCGCCGATGATCACTTCGCAGACCAGCTCGTCCGCCTTCACTTCCTTCACCGCCATGACCACGCGACCGTCGTCCAGCAGCAGTTCGTCACCTACACCGCAGTCCTTCACCAGGTCCGGGTAGTCGATGCCGACCACTTGCTGGTTGCCTTCGGTGCGCGGGTGGCTGGTGGAGAAGCGGAAGGTGTCGCCGACGGCCAGTTCGATGCGCTTGTTGGCGAACTTGGCGATACGGATCTTCGGACCCTGCAGGTCGCCCAGCAGCGCGACGAAGCGACCGTGCTTGGCGGCAATGTCGCGCACCAGCTGGGCGCGCGCGCGGTGTTCGTCGGGAGTGCCGTGGGAGAAGTTCAGGCGGGCGACATCGATCCCGGCGAGGATCAGCTGCTCCAGGACTTCGGGGGAATTGCTGGCTGGGCCGAGGGTGGCGACGATCTTGGTGCGGCGAAGGGACATGCGGGACTCCTAGGGAAAGCAGCGGTCAGGCCGTTCCCGGAGTGGGTCCGGAACGGCCAGGGCGCCATCTTACTCTCTTTCGGATGACTCTTTCAGGTAGCCCGCTCAGGGGGCAGGCCTGATCACCAGCAGATCGCATTCGACTTCCTCGAAGACCCGCTCGGCGGTCTGGCCGATCAGCGCATTGTCGAGCTGGCCACGGGCGACGGCACCCATCAGCAACAGGTCGATGGCGTGTTCCTTCACATAAGCCGGAATCACTTCTTCGGCAAAACCCTGGCCCAGGTGGGTGAGCCGGTGATCGATCTGTGGATAGTTTGCCAGCAGCGTGTCGAAGGCTTCGCGGTGGTGGGCCTCGGTGCGCGCCACGTAGTTATCGTAGTCCGCCAGCAGCTCGGCATTGAAAGCCAGGGTGTGCGGCAGGGCCATGTAGGCGTGCAGGTAGTGGGCATCGAGCTGCAATCGCTGCTCCAGTTCGCGGGCGACCGTGATCAGTCGATGGTCCAGCGCGGCCGGGGCATCGCCGGCGTGCAGCGGGTCGACGGCGGCACACAGGTTTTTCCCGGCCCATTCGCCGTGCTGCACCAGCCACAGCGGCTGTGGGCAATGGCGGATCAACTGCCAGTCGTTGTTGGTGAGGAACAGGCGCTTGAGCAGGTTGTGGTGGTGCGCGGACTTGAGCACCAGGTCCGGCGTGGTCTGTTCGCAGTGCAGGACCACCTGGTGATGCAGGGACTTGCCCCAGCGCACCTGGCAGTGCACGTCGAGGCCGGAGTCGCGCAGCGGCGCGGCCAGTTGCTGCAGCCAGGCCAGGCGTTCGTCGAGCAGGTTGCGCTGGGCAGCGTCCAGGTCGCCGCGCTCCAGCAGCAGAGCATTGTCCAGCGCCGGGTTGTATTCGCAGGCCAGAAGATCCAGACGCGCGCCGCAGCGCTGGGCGATCCAGCGGGCGCGGGTGAGGGCGGGCTGGTCCTCGTGGCTCGGGTCGATGATGACGAGCAGGTGATGCAGCTTCATGGCAAAGTCCTCGCTTGCTCTGCGCTCAATGCAGAGCAAGCGTAGACACTGGCGCCGGCCGCGCGCCTTGACCTGGCTCAGCGGTGCGCCGGTCCTGCCATCAGCTGCGCGGCGAGGTCTGGTTCAGTGCGCGGTCCAGATGCCGGGCACCCTTGGCGGCCAGTTCCCCGCTGGGGAATTCGGCGAGCTGGCGGCGCAGGTAGGCGATGGCCTTCTCGCGGTCCGGATGGGGATTGTCCGGCGCCATGTACATCAGGCCAAGCTGGTACAGCGCCTTTTCGCGGATGTCCGGCGGAATGGCCGGGTCATTGGCGCCCAGCAGGTAGAGCTGCGCCGCTTCGTCGACACGGCCCTTGAGTACGGCGCGGCGTGACAGCAGGGTCATGTCCGGGTCGAGGGTCGGCTTGTTCAGGTCCAGGTTGTACTGCGGCTGCCAGTCGGCCAGCAGTTGCCTGGCGGTTTTCTGTACCGGGTCCTTGGCGCGCTGGGCGATGATCAGCTCGCGGGCGTCGGCGTGTTCGGCAGCCTTGGTGCCGGGAAACTCCCGGTCGATGCGCTGGAAATAATCCATGGCTTTGCGATCGTCGCGCTGGTCGTTGTAGCGGCTCATGTAGATCAGGCCGATCTGGTACAGCGCGATGGCGCGCACTTCCGGGCCATAGCGGGAGTTGTCGTAGCCGGTGAGGTAGAGCTTCTCGGCATCCGCGCTCTTGCCGTCGCGAATGGCCTGGGCGCTGTAGGTCAGCAGGTCGCCTTCCTCTTCCACGGCGGCGGTCATGCGCTTGTTCTTCAACTGCTTGTATTCGGCCACTTCGCCGGTGGTGACCTGCGCGACGAACAGCGGCGTGGTAGGGGCGCAGGCGGCGAGCCAGGGCAGTAGCGCGGCGAACGGCAGGGCAATCGACAGGGAATGTGCGAAACGCATGGCAACTCCTTTGCGCCAAGGCGAAGTCCACGTGAGTCTAGTGGCGGACTACAGTACGGCCAAGACGGGCCGATACACTTCCCAACGGAGGATATGCCCATGCGAACCCTTTTCCTCGCGCTGCTGGCGCTGAGTGTTACCGGCTGCACCAGCTGGTCGATGAACTATCACCTGAACAACGCCTATCGCGCGTACAAGAGCGGCGATTGCCAGCGTGTGCAGCTGGAGCTTTCGGAGACCGAGCGCAAGGCCCGCGCGCGGCCGTGGATCCAGCCGGAAATCTCTATGCTGCGCGGCCAGTGCCTGGAGCGCGAGAAGTTCTACGTGGATGCGGCGCAGACCTACCAGTTCATCATCGCCCGCTATCCCACCAGTGAGTATGCTTACCGGGCCAAGGCGCGGCTGGAAACGCTTCGGCTCAACGGCCGCCTGCCCGGCGACTCGCGCACCGACCCGGCTACGCCCTGACCGGCGGTCGTGGGCCGACTTGAGGCGGGCCGATAGCTGGCTAATCTCATGGATGCTTCACGCAAGGAGGTAGCAATGCGCGCCCTGTGGCTTTGTGCCTGGTGTTTCCCCCTGCTGGCTTCGGCGGATATCTACCGCTGGACCGACGCTCAGGGAAAGGTGCACTTCAGCGAAACGCCACCGCCCGGGGCGCAACGCGTCGAGGTCAAGCCGCAGGTCGTCGAACGTGATGCGGCGACCCGCGAGCGCGAAGAGCGTACCCGCCGCTTCTACGACGCGCGCCGGGATGAAAGCGCCGCCGCCCATAACCAGGCAGCGGAGCAGCAGGCCAAGCTGGACCAGCAGTGCGCTCAGTGGCGCCATGACCTGGAGTCGATCAGTCATGGCGGGCGCTACTTCACGCAGGACGGCAGTGGTGAAAGGACTTACTACAGCGATGCACAGCTCGACGCCGCTCGTCAGGCGCTTAGCGCACGGCTGGCGGAAGGTTGTCGTTAGGACTGGCCCTGCGTGGGCGGCATCGTCATACTGGACGATATCTCATAGCGAAACGCCATTATGCGTCATCAACGACATATCGAGCGCCATCAGCTGCCCTACTACCTGAAGGTGTTCAACAGCATCACCGACAAACCGATGGGTTACCTGGGCAACGTGTCGCTGGATGGGCTGCTCCTGATCAGCCAGCTGCCGATGCTGGTGGGTGGCCGCTTCGAAATGCGCCTGAAGATCCCCAGCCACGACGGCAAGCTGCAACTGATCGAGTTCGCCGCCACATGCCAATGGTGCCGCGAGGACGTCAATCCAGGTCACTACGATTCGGGTTTCAGCCTGGCGGCGCCACCAATGGAATACGTCGAGCTGGTCGACGCGTTGCGCCGTTATTTCAGTTTTCGCCGGCAGGTGGAGTCGGTCTGAAGCGCAGGACGCGCTGACCGATCTGCACGGTGTGGGGCTCCAGGGAGTTGGCGTCCGGATTTGCCGCGACGCTACAGCGCACCAGCTTTCTTCCAGCCCAGATAGCGGCTGATCAGTTCCGGCCCCAGCTGGCTCGGCCGTGCATCGAGCACCGGCACGCCATGGGCCATCAGCTTCTCGTGCAGCCCGGCGCGGGCGTTCAGGTAATCCACCGCGCCGCAGTACGCCAGGGCCTCCTCGAAACCTTCCACCGGCGACTGGCGCAGGCGGTCGAGGACTTCCTCACGCAGGCTCGCTACCAGTACACGGTGCTGGCGGCCCAGGCGTTTCACCGCCGCCACCAGTTCCTCGTCATCCTCGTCGCGCAGGTTGGTCACTATCACCACCAGCGCGCGGCGGCGCTGGCGGGTGAGCACGGCCTGCACCGCGGCGGGGAAGTCCGCCGGGCGCTGGCTGCTGCGCAGGTCGTAGACGCTGTTGAGCAGGGCGGTGAGCTGGGCGCTGCCCTTGGCCGGCGGCAGGTGGCGCGGCTGGTCGCCGGCGAAGGTCATCAGGCCCACCGCGTCGCCCTGGCGCAGCGCGACATAGGCGAGCAGCAGGCTGGCGTTGAGCGAATGGTCGAAGTGCGAGAGGTCGCCGTCGTGGCTGCGCATGCGCCGACCGCAGTCGAGCAGGAAGAGAATCTGCTGGTCGCGCTCGTCCTGGTACTCGCGGGCGATGGGCGTGCGCTTGCGCGCGGTGGCCTTCCAGTCGATCTGCCGCAAGGTGTCGCCGTCGCGGAATTCGCGCAGCTGGTGGAAATCCAGGCCCAGCCCACGGCGCTGCCCGGCGCGCACGCCGATGCGGTTGAGCCAGTGGTCCACGGCCATCAGTTCGGCGCCGTAGAGGCGGGCGAAATCCGGGTAGACGCGGGTTTCGTCGCGCTGCTCCAGGTAGCGCCGCCCCTTCCACAGGCGCAGTGGGCTGGACAGCTCGATCTCGCAGCGCGGGAAGACGAAATGCCCACGCGACAGCGGGCGTACGCGATAGCCCAGTTCGGTCTGCTCGCCGGGATGCAGCTCCACGGTCTGCGGCAGATATTCGAAGTCCATGCCGGCGGGCAGGTGGTCGAACACCGTGATGCGTTGCGGCTGGGCATAGCGGTGATGGAATTGCAGGCGCACCTCGCTCCAGCGGCCCAGCGGCAGGTTGCCGCTGAGCTGGCGCCTCAGCTCGGGCGACGGCGTGCGGCGCAGCCACAGGGCATCGGCCAGCGACAGCAGGATCAGCGCGCAAAGCGCACCCCACCAGAGGCGGCCGAGCAGCGCCGAGCCCGAGTCCAGTGCCTGCGCCGCGCCCAGGGCGATGGCGATCGCCAGCAGGACGCCGAGCAGCGCGAGGAGCGCGCGCGAGGGTTTCATACGCGCGGCGCCGGTACCTGGTCGAGCAGCTGTTGCAGCACCTGGTCTACCGACAGGCCTTCGATCTCCAGTTCCGGCGACAGGCGCACGCGATGGCGCAGCACGGCCAGGGCGCTGCCCTTGACGTCGTCGGGGATGACGAAATCGCCGCTGCGCAGCAGGGCGCGCGCACGGGCGCAACGCACCAGGGCGATCGAGGCCCGCGGTCCGGCGCCCAGCGCCAGGCCCGGCCAGTTACGCGTGGTGCGGGCGATGCGCACGGCGTAGTCGAGCACCTGGTCGTCGATGGGCAGGTCGGCGGCGATCTTCTGCAGGGCCAGCACGTCCTTGTCCTTGAGCAAAGCACGCATGGGCGCCACATCGAGCATGTCGCTGCGCGCCGAGCGGGTAACCTGGCGCACCAGGGTCTGCTCCTCGCTCTCCAGCGGATAGTCGATGCGCAGCTTGAGCATGAAGCGGTCGAGCTCGGCTTCGGGCAGCGGGTAGGTGCCTTCCTGCTCGATGGGGTTCTGCGTGGCCAGCACCATGAACGGCTGCGGCACGGGCAGGGCGCGACCCTCGAGGGTGACCTGGCGCTCCTGCATCACTTCCAGCAGGGCGGCCTGGGTCTTGGCCGGCGCGCGGTTGATCTCGTCGGCCAGCAGCAGATGGGTGAACACCGGGCCCTTGCGCAGCTTGAACTGCTCGGTTGCCAGGTCGTACACGGCGTGTCCGGTGACATCGCTGGGCATCAGGTCGGGAGTGAACTGGATGCGCGCGAAACCGCCGTCGAAGCAGCGGGCGAGGGCGCGCACCAGCAGGGTCTTGCCCAGGCCCGGAACGCCCTCGATGAGCACATGGCCGCCGGCGAGCAGGGCGGTGAGCACGTCGTCGATCACCTCCTGTTGGCCGATCAGGGCTTTCTGCAGTTCGTGGCGCAGTGCCTGGGCCAACTGGCTGGCGCGCTGGCGCTGGGCTGCCGCATTGGGTGTGGGAGTAGCGGGCTGTTCAGGTTGGTCACTCATAGGGCATTCCTGAGGCTTTGCAGGTGCGCGACCTGGCGGGTGAATTCGGCGACGGCCATGCGCTGTTGCGGATAGGGGCGCATGGCCTGGCTGATGGCGCTGACCGGCATGCGCGTCATGCGGCCCAGAGCTTGCCATTGTTCGGCGACCGGCAGGCGGTCGAAGCCGGGCTGGCGTTGCCGCGCCCGGCGCGTCACGTCACGTTGCAGGCCCTGCAGCAGGGTGAGCTGGCCGCGCTGGCGGAGGATGAAATCGGCGCCGGCGCGCAGGTGTTCTTCCAGTTGCCGGCGGCTGCGGTCCGGGTTGGGCTGCAGCGGGCCCTGGCGCAGGCCATTGCGCCAGAGCACCAGAACGAGCAACAGGACGGCGGCCAGCAGTGCCTGGGGGAAGAAGCGCATCAGCAGGGTCATCAGGCTGGTGCCGTCGGCGCGGTATACCAGGGTGACGGCGCTGTCCTGGGTCAGGTACCAGAGCAGCCAGGCGTTGTCGTAGGCGTCGAGTTCGCCGTTCTGCCAGATCCAGTTGTCGGTGAGCACGGTGATCAATCCCTGGCCCTGTTGCAGTTGCAGCAGGTGGGTGGAATCGGCGCTGTTGGCCCAGGCGTAGGCGAGGTTCTTCGAGTCGAACAGGTGGTAGTCGGTGTCGAAGTCGATGTAGGCCGGGGCCTTCTCGTTCTCCAGGTAGAGCTTGGTCAGCTCGGGGTAGGGATCGGCTTCCGCGGCCTCGCTTTCGTGGGCGCTGGAAGCCTGGTCGGGATGATCTTCTTCTGCTTCCGGCTTGTCCGCTTCATCCTGCTGTTCGTCCTGGGACGCAACTGCTGAATCTTCTTCGGGCGTGGTGGATTTTTCCTCTTCCTTGTCCTTCAGGTCGGCGGTGAGGAATTGCTGCACGCCCAACTGATCCAGCAGCGCGTCGCGGCTCTTGCCTTCTTCTTCGTCCCACAGGCTTTCGGCGGTGACGATGAGGTGGCCGCCGCGATTGGCCCAGTCGAGCAAACGGGCATTCTGGGTCGGCGTGACGTTCTCGCGGGTCCCCAGCAGGATCAGGGTCTGGCCCTTGCTCGGCAGCTTGTCCAGCACTTCCATGCCGCGGGCGGTGGTGACTCGGATGCCGCGGCCGCGCAGGTACATCTCGGCGGCGAGATAGGGATTGGCGCGGGCTTGCGGGGAGGCGCCGTGCTCGATGGTCTCGGTGTAGGGCTCGAGGTTGCGGTACAGGTAGTAGCCGATGCCGCCGAGCACGAGCACGGTGAGTAGCACCAGCAGGACGAGGTTGTTGCGCTTCATGCCCGCACCTCGGTGCCGAACAGATGACGCCATTCGCCGCACAGCTGCTGCTTGAGTTCGGCCCGCGGCGCCCGGTGGCCGTAGGCGAGCGCCTGCCACTGCTGGGTCAGGCTGCGGGCGAAATTGTCCAGCGGTGGGTCGTTGAGGTCGGCCACGCGCACCAGCACTTCGCCTTCGGTGGTCGATTCGCGCAGCGGCACGCGGAAGTCGTGCAGCAGGCGGCTGAGCAGGGCCCGATAGAGCAGGCCGAGCGCCGCTCGGGGTTGCTCGTCCCACAGGCGCTCGGCTTCGCTGGCGACGTCGCTGGGCAGGGTTTCGGGTGCCAGGTCCAGCCCGAACAGCACGCTGGGTGCTTCGCGGCGCGGCTTCTGCGGCAGCCCGATGCGCTCGACGAACAGCCGCAGCCATTCGCGATAGCGCCAGATGACCAACGCGATGATCGTGAACAGCAGGCCCCAGAGCAGCACTTCGATGCCTTGCGCCGCGAACTTGAAGGCCTTCCAGTTGCCCAGCGCCTCGAAGAAGTTCTTCAGCCGCTTGGCCTCGTCCGGGTCTGCCGGCTTCTGTTCTTTCTTGTCTTCGTGAAGACGCCAGCCGGTGACTTTCTCGCTGTTCCTGAACGGCGGCGCGGCGAGGATCTTTTCCGCGGCGCTGCGCGCGTCTTCGCTGTTGAGCTTTTGCTGGGTCAGCCGCGCGCCCTGGGGCCCGTCGGGGTTCTGATCGGGCAGCGGGCAACTCTGGCTGGCCTTGCTGCCGGTATCCGAGTCCGCAGCCAACGCGTCATCGGCCGGCAGCAGGACGAACGCGCTGGCCATTGCCAGCAGCAGGGCATAGGCGCTGCCGACCAGGCGCTGGCGCAGGCGGCGGAATACCAGCTCGATATCCCAGGCTTCCAGTTCGGTGCGGCGGTTGAGGTAGAGGGTGAAGCCGCAGGCGACGTACACCGGTTCCCAGACGATCAGCAGCAGGGCGTAGATCAGGTTGCTGATGTGCTCCAGCCACGCCCAGTCGCCTTGTGCGGCACTGATCAGCGACTTCCATTCCCAGTCCTCGACCCACTGGTTGGGCAGCATCAGGTACATCAGCGTGGTCAGGCCCAGCCACAGCGCCAGTTCGAAATGCATGCCGACTATGGTCAGCCAGGTGGCGCCGCCGGCATTGCGCTGGCCGAGTACCACCAGGCGCTGGCTGCGCGCCTGGCCGGCAAGGCCTTCGAGCTGCAGCACCGGCAGGTCGAAACTGCGGGTCGGGCTGAAGCGGCGCCAGAGCAGGCTGGGCAGCAGTTGCGCCTTGATCAGGCCGGGGAAGGCACGCAGCGCTTCCTTGAGCGTTGGCGTGTCGCCGAACAGCGAGCGCGACAGGATGTACAGCGGCAGGCGTTCGAAGGCGGGCTTGAGCCACCAGAAGATCAGGATCGCCCAGCTGGAGTAGTTCCATAGCAGCACGGACAGCAGCACGAATACCGGCAGGGTGACGATAGCCCAGCTGGCCGTCAGCACGCCGGCGTGACGACGAGCCAGGAGGATGCCCAGGTCCAGCGCCTCCCAGGCGCTGCGCGGGCGAATGGCGACGCTGGCGTCAGTCAGGCGCATGGCGTCTCCGTCCGGCAAGGAGGAAATAGCTGGCCACCAGCAGCCACAGGCAGGCGCCGACCCCGTACTTCACCGTCGCCGAAAAGTGCGTGATGGAGGACCAGTAGCCCTCGATGAAGGCGGCGATCAGCAGCATCAGGATCACCCCGCCGATCAGCTGCACGGCGCGGGAGGCCGCCTGGCGCAGGGCCTCGAGGCGACTCAGGCGGCCGGGGGAGAGCAGTGCCCAGCCGAGCTTCAGGCCCGCGCCGCCGGCGAAGGTGATGGCGGTCAGCTCGAAGGCGCCGTGGCCGATGACGAAGGACCAGAAGGTCTCGATGTAGCCGACCTGGGTCAGGTGACCGGCGACGGTGCCGATCACCACGCCGTTGAACAGCAGGAAGAACAGGCTGCCGACGCAGAAGAGCAGTCCGCTGGCGAAGGTCTGAAAGGCGATGCCGATATTGTTCATGATGTAGTGGCCGAACATCTGCCAGTCATCGCCGGCGTCGCGCGTGCTCATGGGGCCCAGGCGCGTGGTGTCCGGCGAGTACATCGATTCCATCTCGGAGACGCGCTCCGGCGTCATGACGCTGTAGACCAGGTCGGGGAAGTGATAGACCAGCACGCCCATCAGCAGCAGGCTGCCATAGAACAGCAGGCTAGCGAGGCCGATGCAGCGCCACTCCTCGCGCACCAGCCGCGGGAAGCCGGCGACCAGGAAGCCGAGGATGCGCGCACCCAGGTGGCTGCGGTGGCGGTAGAACTGCTGGTGCCCGCGCATGGCGAGCTGCTGCAGTTGGTCGATCAGGTGACTGCTGTAGCCGCGTTCCTGGGCCAGGGCAAGCTGCTGGCAGATGCGCCGGTAGTCGGCGGCGAACTCCTCGGGCTTGTCGCTGGGCTCCTGGCGCTTGCCGCCTTCCAGTTGGTCCAGTCGCTTGGCGAAACGCTTCCAGCTGCCCTGGTGGCGTTGTTCGAAGTAGGCCTGCTTCATGGGTGGCCCGTCCCGTTGCCCAGCAGGCCGCTGGCGATGCGGTTGAGGCGTGCTTCGGCCTGTTCGGGCGCGATGCCCAGTGGCTGCGCGAGGATGCCGGCGAGTTCTTCACGGCGAGCGGCCGAAAGCTGCGTGCCGCGTTCGGCGAAACTCATCAGCGCGCGCTGCTCCTCCAGGCTCAAGGGCCAGGGGGCGAGTTCGGGCGTGGTCTGCGGCACCTGAGGGCGGCTCGGTGGCGGATCGCGGTAGATCACCAGGGTGCCGGCGGCGAGGTCGCCCAGGCGCTTGAAGCCGGAGTTGGACAGGCAACTGAGCAGGCCGAGCGTGTAGGCGAACGGCAGGATATCGGCGAAGCGCAGCAGGTTGCGCAGCAGCGAGGCGGACCAGCCGATGGGGGTGCCGTCGTCGTGCACCACGCGCAGGCCCATGACCTGCTTGCCGGGGGAGCGGCCCTGGTTGAGCACTTCGAAAAGCACCATGTACCACCAGGTCATGATGAAGGTGAGGATCAGGCCCAGGCCTGTGCCCAGTTCGCCGAGGAAGGCGAGCAGCATGAACAGCGCCACCATCAGCAGAATGCGAATGCCCAGGTCGATCAGGTAGGCGAGGGCGCGAGGCACGACACCGGCGGGACGCAGCAGCAGGTCGATGCCTTCCGGGGTCTCCACGTGATAGCGGGTATCCAGGACGGGCGCCTGGGGAGACGCGTTGGAATGGAGGTCTGCTGGGCTCAAGGGAAACCGCTGTCGATGGGGTAGGTGCCAGATGCTAGCCAGCGCGGTGCGACGAGGCAACCGCGCTGGCAGGATTGGCCGATGCTGTCTTAATGCGTGGGCGGCAGGACACCGAAGATGGTGCGGTAGAGCACGCCGATGGCAATGATCGACAACGGCAGCGTCCAGATCAGACCGATACCCAGCGGAATGGCGCTCACGATCAGGATTACGCCGAGCACCAGGAACAGCCCGAAGACCTTGAACCAGTGCTGGGTGATCGCCTTGCGCGAGGCCTCCAGCGCCTGCCAGGGGCTCAGCTTGCGCTCCACTACCAGCGGGATCGCCAGGATGTACGCGACGCTCAGGTAGATGCCCGGCAGCAGCAGGAACAGCACGCCGAGGTAGACCAGCAGGGTCATCACCAGACCCGTGATGAACAGCGGCACGAACAGCCCGAAGTGGCTGAACATCTCGTTGAAGGAGATGGGTTGGTCGGCGGCGCGGCGGATACCGAGCATATTGATCCCGGCGAGGAACGGGTAGCCGACCGCCGCCGCGAGTATGCCCACCACCAGTTGCAGAATGGCCATGCCGAAGCCGGCCTCGGAGCCGCTGGCGACGTAGCCAAGGCCCAGCACCATGCCCAGGACAAAGCTGATCACCTGCACGATGACCATGTAGATGATGAAGCCGACGATGATCGGCCCCTTGGTGCCGTTGACACGCTGCCAGGCATCCTTGATCAGGCTTTCGATGGAGAAGTCGTAGCCGCGGGCAAGGGCCTCCTCGATGCTCGGCACCGTGCCGCTGGCGACAGGGTCCTGCAGCGAACTGGCGGGCGGCGCGAAGGGGTTGGAGGAAGTATCGGTAGTCATGGTTTGCTCCTTTGGCTCGGGTCGGTAACGGCGCGGGAGTGGGTAAGGCAGGCTAATGCCGGTGATGTGGGCGACGCTCGGTGTGGCTCGTCCCGAAAGTGCGGAAGGGGCGCATGGCGCCACTTCCAGCGGGGTTTCAGGCCTTGGGTGGCAGAACGCCGAAGATGGTGCGGTAGAGCACGCCAATGGCGACGATCAGCCAAGGCATCATCCAGATCAGCGCGATACCCAGGGTTAGGGTGCTGAGCATGAACAGCAGGCCGAACACCAGCAGCAGGCCGAACACCTTGAACCAGTGCTGGGTGATGGCCTTGCGCGAGACTTCCATGGCCGCCCAGGGCGACAGGCCGCGTTCGACCACCAACGGGATGGCCAGCATGTAAGCGATGCTCAGGTAGATGCCCGGCAGCACGAAGAAGTAGCCGATGAAGATCATGATGGTGCTCAACAGCACGCAGACCACCACCTGGAAGGTGCGGCCGAAGTGGCTGAAGACCTCGTTGAAGCGCAGCGGCTGATCGGCAGCACGGCGGATGCCGAGCATGTTGACGCCTGCCAGCAGCGGGTAGCACACCGCCGTGGCGACGAAGCTCAGGACGATGGAGCCGATGAAGAAGGCCACCAGTGCGCCGACCGCCATGCCGCCCGCGGCTTCGCTGTCGCCGAGCAGGCCCATGCCGGCGATGCCGGCGACGCCGACCACGGTGAGGAACAGGCTGAGCACGTTGACCAGGGCGAAGATCGCTGCGTAGAAGACCACGAAGCCGCCGATGATCAAACCCTTGGTGCCCTTGGTGCGGCGCCAGGATTCGCCCAGCAGGTCGCCGACGCGGAAGTCGTAGCCGCGGCTCAGGGCGTCGGCGAGTGAGGGCACGGAGCCCTGCGCTGCGCCCGGCTCGAGATTGCTCAGCGGGGCGCTGTAGGGATTTTGTGCAGCGATGTCTTGCATGAGGAAAGTCCTTTCCAGTGGGTGTGTCCTTGCGACGCCCATCATAAAGGTCTGGGCTGTCCATGTGCCAGCGAGGCGTTTTGGAAGTGTGGCAGGCCGCACTGTTAGACTGCGACGCACTCGCTTGCAGGCAAGGAACAACAATGAACGCCAGTATCTTCTGGTACGACTACGAGACCACCGGTATCGACCCGCGCCGCGACCGGCCGCTGCAGGTGGCCGGCATCCGCACGGACGAAAATCTCAACGAGATCGGCGAATCGCTGAACCTCTATTGCCGCCCCAGTGACGACATCCTCCCGCACCCGGCGGCCTGCCTGGTCACCGGCATCACTCCGGATCGCCTGGAGGAGCGCGGCCTGGGCGAAGCCGAATTCATGACCCGCCTGTATGCCGAGCTCGCTCAGCCGGCCACCTGCGTGGCGGGTTACAACACCCTGCGTTTCGATGACGAGGTGACGCGCTACAGCCTGTACCGCAATTTCTTCGATCCCTATGCCCGCGAGTGGCAGGGCGGCAATAGCCGCTGGGACCTGATCGACATGGTGCGCACCGCCTATGCCCTGCGCCCCGAAGGCATCGTCTGGCCGCAGCAGGACGGCATCGTCAGCCTCAAGCTGGAGCGACTCACCGCGGCCAACGGCATCGACCACGGGCAGGCCCACGATGCCCTGTCCGACGTGCGCGCCACCATCGCCCTGGCGCGACTGGTGCGCGACCGCCAGCCCAAGCTCTATGACTACCTCTATCGCTTGCGTGGTAAGCAGGGCGTGCTCGATCAGGTGCGCGTGCTGCAACCGATGGTGCACATCTCCGGCATGTTCTCCGGCGCCCGTCATTATCTGTCGGTGGTGCTGCCGCTGGGCTGGCACCCGCGCAACCGCAACGCGCTGATCGTCTGCGACCTGGGCGCCGATGTGTCGCCGCTGCTGGAGCTGGACGCGGAGGCCTTGCGCAAGCGCCTCTATACCCGTCGTGATGAGTTGGCCGAGGGCGAGTTGCCGGTGCCGCTGAAGCTTTTGCACATCAACAAATGTCCCGTCGTGGCGCCGCTGTCCGTGTTGCGTCCGCAGGATCGCGAGCGGATCGGGCTGGACCTGGATGCCTGCCTGAACGCAGCCCGGACACTGACCCAGGCGAAAGCAATCTGGCAGGACAAACTTGCACCCTTGTATGCCGAAGAAAGTTTCGCCGGCAGCGAGGATCCCGAACAGCAGTTGTACGACGGATTTATCGGGGACCGGGACCGAAGATTGTGCGAGCAGGTGCGCCAGGCCGATCCCTCGCGGCTGGCGAAAGAACAATGGCCATTCGACGATGCGCGACTTCCGGAACTGCTCTTCCGTTATCGGGCGCGGAATTTCCCGGAAACTTTGAATGCCACGGAACAGCAACAATGGCAGGACTTCTGCCGTGCGCGTTTGAGTCGGGCCGAGTGCGGCGCGCCGAATACGCTGGATAACTTTGCCGCGGCAATGAGCGAACAGTTGGTCAATGCCACGCCGGCCGGTCGGCTGGTGCTGCAAGAGTGGCAGAAGTATGCGCAGGTGCTGCGCGCGCGCTATGGCCTGTAGCGCCCTGTACTTTCTTGCGGGCAATAAAAAACGCCAGCACCTGCTGGCGTTTTTCATGTCCGCAAGGCTTAGCCCAGCAGTGTGGCCCAGCCTTCTACGGCTTCGGCGCCCCACTTGGCTTTCCATTCCTTGAGGGTCTTGTGGTTGCCGCCCTTGGTTTCGATCACTTCACCGTTGTGCGGGTTCTTGTATTGCTTGACCTTGCGAGCGCGCTTGCTCACGGTGGTCTTTGCGGCGCGCGGCGATTTGCTCAGCTTCGCGTCCGGATCGAGCAGGGCGATGACGTCACGCAGGGACTTGCCATAGCTGCCCATCAGCGCGCGAAGTTTCTCTTCGAACTCAAGCTCTTTCTTCAGCTTGTCGTCCTGCTCCAGGGATTTCAGGCGCTCCTGAAGTTCCTTGATGGCTTCTTCGGTAGCGCGGTACTCGTTGATCAGCGACATGTTGGGTACCTTGTTCTGGGTCCAGCGGTGGCGGAAAGTTTGTAGTAGACATAATAGTCAGCGAAGTTGTTCAAGTAAATGCTTGGGAAAAGTTTTGTGAGTAATTGTCCACTTATTTAAATAATTCATTCGCAGGTAATTATTCGGCGCACTGCGCAGCGCTGAACTGACTCTCGTCGGCGCACCGCGGCAATGGCTGATCTTTTCCCCGGCAGTCGCTAGAATGGCCGCCTTCGCGATGTATCTGGAGTACACCCATGCGCACTTTCCGACTGGTGATCGCCTGCCCCGACGGGGTTGGCATCGTCGCCAAGGTGAGTAATTTCCTGGCCACTTACAACGGCTGGATCACCGAGGCCAGTCACCATTCCGACAACGACAACGGCTGGTTCTTCATGCGACACGAGATTCGTGCCGACTCCCTGCCGTTCGACATCGATGGTTTCCGCCAGGCCTTCGCCCCGATTGCCCGTGAGTTCTCCATGGAGTGGCGCATCACCGACTCCTCGGTGAAGAAGCGCGTCGTACTGATGGCCAGCCGCGAGTCGCATTGCCTGGCCGACCTGCTGCACCGCTGGCACAGCGGCGAGCTGGACTGCGAGATCCCCTGTGTGATCGCCAACCACGATGACCTGCGCAGCATGGTGGAATGGCACGGCATTCCGTACTTCCATGTCCCGGTGGACCCGAAGAACAAGCAGCCGGCTTTCGAGCAGGTCTCGCGGCTGATCGACGAGCATCAGGCCGACAACGTGGTGCTGGCGCGCTACATGCAGATCCTGCCGCCGGACCTGTGCCAGAAGTATCGCCACCAGGTGATCAACATCCACCACAGCTTCCTGCCGTCCTTCGTCGGCGCCAAGCCGTACCACCAGGCCTCGCTGCGCGGCGTGAAGCTGATCGGCGCGACCTGCCACTACGTCACCGAGGAACTGGACGCCGGCCCGATCATCGAGCAGGACGTGGTGCGCATCAGCCACCGCGACAACATCGAAGACCTGGTGCGCCTGGGCAAGGACGTGGAGAAGCTGGTGCTGGCCCGCGGCCTGCGCTACCACCTGGAAGACCGCGTGCTGGTGCACGACAACAAGACCGTGGTGTTCGACTGATCCTCTCGTTCCAGACTGGGTACTGCGCAGGCTTCCGCCGTCATCGGCGGCGGACGCTGCGCTCAAAGGAGATGGCCGACATGAGCGACCCGAAGAACCCCGGCACCGCCAACCCGCCGCCCACCCTGGGCGAAGGCTGTACCCGCCGCTACGATCCCGACGCGCTGAGCGACGAGGACGGCACCGAGTTTCCCGGCGCCGCCGAGCTCTGGGATTCGCTCAAAGGCGAGGCGCCATCCGAGGATGATACGACCTCCGGCGACTGAGCCTCAGGCGCGTTCGCGCATCCCGATCAGCTTGCGCAGCAGGGGCCGGCCCGCCATCAGGGCGAACACCGGCGCGCCCATCACCAGGTAGAAGTAGTAGGTCACCACGCGCCAGATCAGGATGGCCGCGGCCGCCGTGGACTTGCCCACCAGCGGGGCGAGCAGCGCGGCGCTGGTCAACTCCGTACCACCAGCGCCCCCGGGCAGCAGCGTCGCCAGGCCCGCCGCCAGTGACAGCAACTGGATCAGGAAAGCCCAGGCCCAGTGCAGGTCCACGCCCAGTGCTTTCAAGGTGATATAGAGCACCGAGAAGCGCAGGATCCAGTGGCAGCAGGTAAAGAAGAAGATCAGCAGCAGCCGGCGCTTGGGCTGGAGCAGGCAGCTCACCAGGGTGTCGCGGAAGTGCAGGGCCTTGCGCGCCCAGTGCAGGCGCGTGCGTGGCTTCATCCCCAGGCGCTTGAACAATCGGCCGTTGGCCTTGATCACCCGGCGCTGGAAGCGCGCCAGCAGCACCACGCCGAAGAAGATTCCGCCCAGCAGCACGCCGCTGGTGATCAGCGAGGTCTCCAGGTTCGGGCTGACGCTGTGGGACAGCGCCCAGACCAGCACCGCCGCCAGCGCGCAGAGGAAGAACAGCAGATCGCTCAACTGGTCCACCGCGAAGATCGCGCTGCTGTGTGCCGGGCGCATGCCGTGGCGTGCCAGCAGGGCCATCAGGGTCAGCGGGCCGCCGGTGCCGCCGGGGGTGGCGTAGAAGGCGAACTCGGAGGCCATGATGATGCCCACCGAGCGCGCCTTGCCGATCTCGCCTGCGCGGCCGTTGAGCAGCACCCGCAGCTTCTGAGCATTGATCAGCCAGCACAGGCAGATCATGCCGAACATGATCAGCAACTGGTCGCGGGGAAAGGCGAGGACATGCGCCAGCATTTCGCGCCCGCCCAGCGCCAGCGGAATCAGCGAGGCGCCTATCAGGCCGAGCAACAGCCACCAGGCACGGCTCACGGGCGCACCTGCGAGGGTAAAAACGGAACGAGCGAGGCGAAGCGGATGGGCAGAGCCTCCGGTCGGAATCGAACTGTCATGCTGAGTGGACCGTGATCGGCATGTGGCGTTCGCCCAACTTTCCGTGGGAGAAGCGCCGCCTTGCGGCGGCGCCGCTGCCTCACTCGGCGGGCTTCTCGGCGGGCGACTCACCGGCGCCTTGCTCCAGCGCCTTGTTTTCCCAGCCTTCCTCGCCCGGAAGGATCAGGTTCAGCAGGATGGCGACAATGGCGCACAGGGCGATGCCCTTGAGGCCGAAATCGTCCGGGCCGGTGCCGGTGCCGATCAGCACGCCGCCGATGCCGAACACCAGGGTGACCGAGACGATGCACAGGTTGCGCGCCTGGGACAGGTCCACCTTGTGGCGGATCAGGGTGTTCATGCCCACCGAGGCGATGGTGCCGAACAGCAGGCAGAGGATGCCGCCCATCACCGGTACCGGAATGCTCTGCAGGATGGCGCCGAACTTGCCGATGAAGGCCAGGCCGATGGCGAACACCGCCGCCCAGGTCATGATCTTCGGGTTGTAGTTCTTGGTCAGCATCACCGCGCCGGTCACTTCCGCGTAGGTGGTGTTCGGCGGGCCGCCGAACAGGCCGGCGGCGGAGGTGGCGATGCCGTCGCCCAGCAGGGTGCGGTGCAGGCCCGGGGTCTTCAGGTAGTTCTTGCCGGTCACGCCGCCCACGGCGATGACACCGCCGATGTGCTCGATGGCCGGAGCCAGCGCCACCGGGACGATGAACAGGATGGCCTGCCAGTTGAATTCCGGCGCGGTGAACTTCGGCAGCTCCAGCCAGGGTGCGGCGACGATCTTCGCCACGTCGACCACGCCGTAGGCGAAGGACAGGCCGTAGCCCACCAGCACGCCGGCGATGATCGGCACCAGGCGCAACATGCCCTTGCCGAACACCGCGACGATCAGGGTGGTCAGCAGGGCCGGCATGGAGATGAACATGGCGGTCTTGTAGGGGATCAGTTCGGTGCCGTCACCGGCCTTGCCCATGGCCATGTTGGCGGCGATAGGCGCCATGGCCAGGCCGATGGAGATGATCACCGGGCCGATGACCACCGGCGGCAGCAGGCGGTCGATGAAGCCGGTGCCCTTGACCTTCACCGCCAGGCCCAGGAAGGTGTAGACGAAACCCGCGGCCACCACGCCGCCCATGGTCGCGGCCAGGCCGAACTGACCCTTGGCGAGGATGATCGGGGTGATGAAGGCGAAGCTGGAGGCCAGGAACACGGGCACCTGGCGGCCGGTGACGATCTGGAACATCAGGGTGCCGAAGCCAGCGGTGAACAGCGCGACGTTCGGGTCCAGGCCGGTGATCAGCGGCATCAGCACCAGCGCGCCGAAGGCCACGAAGAGCATCTGTGCGCCAGAAATGACCTGGCGCCACAGCGGTTCGTTGAATTCATCGGCCATCGATCAGGTTTCCTTCTGCTTGGTGCCGAAGATCTTGTCACCGGCATCGCCCAGGCCCGGCATGATGTAGCCGTTCTCGTTCAGACACTGGTCGATCGATGCGGTCAGGATGAGCACGTCCGGATGCGCATCGTTGACTGCCTTGATGCCCTCGGGCGCGGCCACCAGCACCATCGCGCGGATGTCCTTGCTGCCGGCTTTCTTGAGCAGGTTGATGGTGGCGACCATGGAGCCGCCGGTGGCCAGCATCGGGTCGATGATCAGCGAGCGGCGCTCGGCAATGTCCGGCGCGAGTTTTTCCAGGTAGGTGTGCGCTTCGAGGGTTTCCTCGTTGCGCGCGACCCCGACGGCGCTGACCTTGGCGCCCGGAATCAGGCTGAGCACGCCGTCGAGCATGCCGATGCCGGCGCGCAGGATCGGTACCACGGTGATCTTCTTGCCGGCGATCTTCTCCACCTGCACGGGGCCGGCCCAGCCTTCGATCTCGTAGTTCTCCAGCGGCAGGTCCTTGGTCGCCTCGTAGGTGAGCAGGGCGCCTACTTCCTGGGCCAGCTCGCGGAAATTCTTGGTACTGATATCGTGACGGCGCATCAGTCCGATCTTGTGGCGGATCAGGGGATGGCGGATCTCGAGGACGGGCATGGACGGGTTCTCCGGGCGGGGCTGGCAAAAAAATTGCGGTAGCGTAATGCATCCTAGCTATCTTGGGCCACGATTGTCGGCGACATTCGTCCGCTGACCCTTGCTCCACGGCACGCCGATAGGTACCTTTGCGCACTTTTTCACGGGAGAACCCCATGTCCGTCGATCTCGCGCACATCCGCCAAGTCATGGCCGAAGCCGACTGCCTGTACACCAACGCCGAGGTAGAGGCCGCCATCGCCCGTGTGGCCGAGGCCATCAACGGCTCCCTGGCCGACACCAATCCGGTGGTGTTCTGCGTGATGAACGGCGGCCTGATCTTCTCCGGCAAGCTGCTGCCCCTGCTGAATTTCCCGCTGGAAGCCTCCTACCTGCATGCGACCCGTTACCGCAACGAGACCACCGGTGGCGAGCTGTTCTGGAAGGCCAAGCCGGAAATCTCCTTCATCGACCGCGAAGTGCTGATCATCGACGACATCCTCGACGAAGGGCACACCCTCTCGGCGATCATGGATTTCTGCAAGCACGCCGGCGCCAAGCGCGTGCACACCGCCGTGCTGATCGACAAAGATCACGACCGCAAGGCCCGTCCGGACCTGAAGGCCGACTACGTGGGCCTGTCCTGCATCGACCGCTACATCTTCGGTTACGGCATGGACTACAAGGGTTACTGGCGCAACGCTGCCGGCATCTTCGCCGTCAAAGGCCTGTGACGATGAGCGGGCCGCGTTTTCTCGACAGCGTGCTGTTCGACGAGGTCGCAGCCCGTGCCGCCGCCAGCCCCCGGCGCCGGCAGAACCACAACTTCCATGAGCAGACCGAGCCCTGCCATCGCCTGCTCAATGCACTGCAGCCGGACAGCTACATCCCGCCGCACTGCCACCGCCACCCGGACAAGGCCGAAAGCCTGCTGGTGGTGAAGGGCGCGCTGGGGCTGCTGATCTTCTCCGACAGTGGTGAACTGCTGACCACCCGCGTCCTGCGCGCGGGCGGCGAATGCGTCGGCGCCGACCTGCCGCCCGGCACCTTCCACGCCATCGTCGCGCTGGAGCCGGACAGCGTGATGTTCGAGGCCAAGGCTGGCCCCTTCGTGCCGCTGGGCGAGGACGAGCGCGGCCAGTGGGCGCCGCGCGAGGGCGAGCCGGGCGCTGCCGAGTACCTGGCCTGGATGCGCTCCCACTTCCCCGCCTGAACAGGCTCTTCGGCTTTTCGTAGGAGCGAGCTTGCTCGCGAACATCCCGGCGCCGATGGGAATGTCTGGCGCGAAGCGGTTCGCGAGCACGCTCGCTGTTACAGATCCCTGATGCATCTATCTGAATCGATGTATGCATGGGCAAGCGAGCATTTTTTCAAATGCATGCCCCACCTATCCTGCGATCCTCACTGATAGCCGCACGAGGTTCGCATGTCCCGTCTTCTTTATATCGATGGCCAATGGCAGGCCGCCGACAGCGGCGCCGTCCTGCGCCCGATCGCTCCCGCCACCCGTGAGGCGCTGCCGGAAGTCGCCTGCGCCGGTGTGTCCGATGTAGAGCGCGCCGTCGCTGCCGCCAAGCGCGCCTTCGCCGATTGGAAACTGACCAGCGCCGCCCAACGCGCCGGCTACCTGCGCGCCTTCGCCGAGCAGCTCGATGCTCGCCGTGAAGCGCTGATCACCCTGCAGATGCAGGCCAGCGGCAAGCCGCGCCTGGAAGCCGAGATCGACATCGGCGACGCCATTGCCACCTTCGCCTACTACGCCGAACTGGCCGACCAGCTGGACGCCCGGCAGAACGCCGAAGTCGCCCTGCCGGACGCCGGCTACCGTTCGCAGACCCGCTTCGAGCCCATCGGCGTGGTCGGCCTGATCGTGCCGTGGAACTTCCCGCTGGTGACCAGCGCCTGGAAAGTCGCGCCGGCACTGGCGGCGGGCTGTACCGTGGTGCTCAAGCCCTCGGAAATCACCCCGCTGATCGAGCTGGTGCTGGGCGAGATCGCCGACGCCATCGGCCTGCCGGCCGGCGTGCTGAACCTGGTGCCGGGCCTGGCCGATGCCGGTGCTGCCCTGTGCAGCCATCCGGGCATCGCCAAGCTGTCCTTCACCGGCAGCAACGTGGTTGGCCGCAAGGTCATGGAAGCCGCTGCAGCGCGCACCCTGCCGGTGGGCCTGGAGCTGGGCGGCAAGTCGCCGATCCTGGTATTCGAGGACTGCGACCTGGACGAAGCCGTGCAGTGGATCATCGCCGGCGTCTACTGGAACGCCGGGCAGATGTGCTCCGCCACCTCGCGCCTGCTGGTGCAGCAATCCATCGCCGAGCCGCTGCTGGCGAAGCTGAAGGAGGCGGTGGAAGGCCTGCGCGTCGGCGATTCGCTGCTGGGCGAGACCGACATGGGGCCGATGACCAGCGAAGCGCAGTACCGCAAGGTGCTCGACTACTTCGCGGTCGCCCGCGACGAAGGCCTGGCCTGCCTGACTGGCGGCGAAGCGACCGAGGGCTGGTTCATCCAGCCGACCGTGTACACCGACGTACCGGCGGACAGCCGCCTGTGGCGCGAGGAAATCTTTGGCCCGGTGCTGTGCGTGCGCACTTTCAGTGATGAAGCCGATGCCCTGCGCCAGGCCAACGACAGCGATTTCGCCCTGGCCGCCACCGTGTGCAGCGCCGATCTCGAGCGCGCCCAGCGTGTGGCCGAGTGCCTGGAGGCTGGCAACGTCTGGCTGAACTCGCCGCAAGTGGTCTTCCCGCAGACCTCCTGGGGCGGCGGCAAGCGCAGCGGCATCGGCCGCGAGCTGGGCCCGTGGGGGCTGTCGGCGTTCTTCGACATCAAGCACATCACCGCGCCGCGCTGACCGGTGACACCCCGTGCTCCAGGCGCAGGTCTTCGACCAGCGCCTGGAGCGCTTCGTTGTGCCCCGGCTCGTCGCGCACCACCAGGCTGTGGGTGATGCCGTAGCCGAGGCTGTCCGGCAGCAGCGCGCGCATCTCGCCCTGCTGCACCCAGCGTTCGGCGTAATGGGTCGGCAGGTAGCCCAGGTGGGTTCCGGCGCGCACCGCATGGAGCACGGCTTCCATGTGCTGGGCGAAGGCCGTGCTGCGTTGCGGGTCGGCCGGCAACTGCACGTCGGCGATCGCATAGCCATGCTGGATCCAGTCGCAGCTTTCCAGCTCTCCCGCGTCCTTCACTGGCTTGTCGAACAACGGATGCTCGCGCCCGCAGAACACCGCTACCCGCTCGTGGTACAGCGGCTCGTAGCGCAGGTTCGGCAGGCGCCGGCTGAAGCAGGCAATGGCCAGGTGCAGGCGGCAGCTGAGTACCAGGCGTTCCAGTTCGCTGGAGGATTCGATGAGGAAATGCAGACGCACGTCCTGGTCGCGGCGGTTGAAGCGCGCCAGGGTCTGGTGGATGCGTGCGTCGGGGAGGGTGGCGATATTGTCGGCCAGGCCCAGGTGCAGTTCGCCGACCAGTCGCCCGGCGAGGGATTGCACCTGGTCGCGGAAGTCGCCCAGCGCGGCGAACAGGTTCTGCGCGTAGTCCAGCACCCGCTCGCCTTTCTCGGTCAGTCGAAAGCCGCTCTTGCCGCGTTCGCACAGGCGATAGCCCAGGCGCGTCTCCAGGCTGGCGATGTGCGTGCTGATGGTCGACTGGCCCATGCCCAGTTCGCCCTGTGCGGCGGAGAATCCCCCGCAGCGCACCACGCAGGCGAAGATGCGCAGCAGGCGCAGGTCGAGGTCGGAGACGTTGTGCAGCATGGCGGCTTTCGATTCGTGAATGGCGATGTATTGGGGGTGTTGCTTTGAAGGCTATCAATGTATCGCCCAGCTTGCCATGAGCGCCTGTCGTGGCGCTTCGGGTGCGTGCTAGAGTGCCCGGCCCTGTCCCGCGGAGGTGATGATGTCCGTTCGCATACCCGGCGCCTTGCTGGCGCTGTTGTTCTGCCTTCCGCTCGGTGTTGCTGCAGAGGCTGGTGCCGCACCGATGCACAGCCAGTTCCTGCCGCCGGACGACGCCGGCCTGCGCCAGGGCGAGCCAGAGCAGCAGCAACTGCTGCAGGTCACCGAATACAGTGTGGTGCTGGGGAACCAGCGCCAATCCAACCAGCAGCCCATTCCGATCACTACGCCCGCGCTGCTGCGCCTCAAGGGCAAGCCGCTGAACAAGGGGGCGCAGATCAGCCAGGTGGTGATCAGCTTCGACGGTGAGGGCAAGAGCCTGAAGAAGCCGGTCTACGACGAGAAGACCCGCGTGCTCAGCCTGTACTACCCGCAGGCGGCTTATCCACCGTTGCTCGACCTGTTGCGCAACGGCACCGTCTACGTGCAGTTCCTCACCTACGGCAACGGCCATATCTGGGCCGACCTGCACACCGGCGCGGTGCGTGCGCGTTGAGCCGCGCCCGGCGCGGGGGTAAACTGCCCGACCCGTGGTGCCCGGCCTGAGCCGCTGCCGGCCGCGATTCCCGAGACAGCCGTAGAGAGAAGCGAGCGATGCGTAAAGACAAGAAGCAGGTGATTGGCGAAGAGATCAACGACGACGCCATCAAGCTGTTCCTCGACGTGGAACCGGCCGACGACACCCCGGCGTCCCTGCACAAGCTGGTCAAGGCCTACCGCGGCCTGCGCATCGACGACTTCGAGCGCTTCGTCGGTTTCTTTGTCGAAGCCGGCTACGACCTGTCCGCCAAGGATGCCCAGGGCCAGGATTTCATCGCCCTGATCCAGGATCAGCGCCAGGCCGAGCCCTACATCGAAGTGATCAAGGCAGCCCGCGGCTGATCGCATCAATGCGCTGAAGAGCCCGCCTTGTGCGGGCTTTTTCGTTTCTGCTGAGTGGCTGGCTCCAGTCCCGTAGGAGCGGACCTTGTCCGCGAATTGGTCCGATTCACGCCGGGTCGTTCAGGGCGCACCGGTCGGGATTTCGCGGACAAGGTCCGCTCCTACGGTCCGCGCTTCGCGCCCCTATCCCTGATTCCCCGCCTAGACTTCTCCTCACAACGATAACGACAAGGCGAGGACGAAGCCGTGCACGTACAGCCCTATCTGTTTTTCCATGGTCGCGCCGATGAGGCCATTGCCTTCTACCAACACGCGGTGGGGGCTCAGCTGGGCGCGCTGATGCGCTTTGAGGAAGCGCCGGGCCCCGCACCGGTACCCGATGGCTGGCTGGACAAGGTGATGCACGCCAGCCTGCAGATCGGCGAGACGGAAATCTTCCTGTCCGATGGCCGCGGCGAGCATAACGCCGCTTTCAATGGTTTCTCTCTGCACCTGACGTTGCGCAGCGTGGTGGCGGCGGAGCAGGCGTTTGCCGCATTGGCGGAGGAGGGACGGGTGGATATGCCGCTGGAAAAGACCTTCTGGGCGCAGCGCTTCGGCATGCTCACCGACCGCTTCGGCGTTGGCTGGATGGTCAGCTGTCACTGAGCCGCGCCGAACGCGGAAACGAAAAAGCCCGCCGGATGGCGGGCCTTTTCATGGGTGCAGCACTCAGGACGCGGCGACGATCTGCAGACGGTCGGCGGTCATCTGGTTGACTTCGCGATAGGTCGCGGCGTCGGTTTCCAGCTGCTTCTCGCGGGCCGGGAAGATCTCCTTGAGCTTCGCGGTCCACTCGGCCGATTTGTAGCGCTCGGGGAAGCAGCGCTCCAGCAGGCCCAGCATGATCGAGACGGTGACCGAGGCACCCGGCGATGCGCCGAGCAGGGCGGCGATGCTGCCGTCCTGGGCCGCCACCAGTTCGGTACCGAACTGCAGGATGCCGCCTTTCTTCGGGTCTTTCTTGATGATCTGCACACGCTGGCCGGCGGTTTCGAGGCGCCAGTCGGCCGGGTTCAGCTCCGGGTAGAACTTGCGCAGGGCTTCGATGCGCTGGTCCATGGACTGCATGACTTCTTTCACCAGGTAGCGGGTGAGGTCCATGTTGTCGCGGGCCACGGCGAGCATCGGCAGCAGGTTGCTGGTGCGCACCGAGAGCGGCAGGTCGAGGAAGGAACCGTGGCGCAGGAATTTGGTGGAGAAGCCGGCGTAGGGGCCGAACAGCAGCGAGGTCTTGCCCTCGACCACGCGGGTGTCCAGGTGCGGCACGGACATCGGCGGGGCGCCCACTTCGGCCTGGCTGTAGACCTTGGCCTGGTGCTGCTTGACCACTTCCGGGTTGTCGCAGCGCAGCCACTGGCCGCTCACCGGGAAGCCGCCGAAGCCTTTGCTTTCCGGGATGCCGGACATCTGCAGCAGCGGCAGTGCGCCGCCGCCGGCGCCGAGGAAGACAAACTTCGCCTTGACCTTGCGCGCATCGCCGGTCTGGGTGTTCTTGATGTCCACCAGCCAGCCGTCGCCGGAGCGTTCGAGGCCCACGACCTTCTGGAAGTAACGGACTTCGCTGCCTTCGCGGCTGGAGAGGTAGCCCAGCAGCTGGTTGGTCAGGGCGCCGAAGTTGACGTCGGTGCCGCTTTCCACACGGGTCATCGCGACCTGCTCGTCGGCCGGACGACCGGGCATGGTCAGCGGGGCCCAGTCGGCGATCTTCGCGCGGTCCTCGGTGTATTCCATCGAGGAGAAGGCGTGGTGCTGGCTGAGCAGCTCGAAGCGCTTCTTCAGGAAGGGAATGTCCTTGCCACGCACGAAGCTCATGTGCGGAACGGGGTTGATGAAGTTGCGCGGTGCGCCGAAGGCGTCCTTCCCGGTCAGGTAGGCCCAGAACTGCTTGGACACTTCGAACTGGGCGTTGATGTTCACCGCCTTCTTGATGTCGATCGAGCCGTCGGCCGCCTGCGGTGTGTAGTTCAGCTCGCAGAGGCCGGCGTGACCGGTGCCGGCGTTGTTCCACGGGTTGGAACTCTCGATGGCTCCGGACTCCTGCAGTTCGACGATCTCGAGCTTCACGCCCGGATCGACTTCCTTGAGCAGGACAGCCAGGGTTGCGCTCATGATGCCGGCGCCGACCAGCAGCACGTCCATCGATTCGATTTCGTTCTGCGCCATTAACGCGTCTCCAAAACTATCAGCAGCCAGTTGTGACAGGGGGCTTTCGCTCAGGTGCGTAAAAATTGCCTGTCCGAATTCTTCTCAGGTCGCAAAGGACCTTTCGCGGATGTCGCGGGCCGTGGGCAGAGGAGGGAAATGCGCTCCTTCTCGGCAGTCCATGGCGGAACAGTTCATCCGCAAGTGCATGCGAAAGTGGCGCTTACGCGCGGCTTCCGGTGCCGAAAAAGCGATTCAGTGCTGCGGGGTCAGACGTCAATGGTGCTACCAACGCAAAACTCTTCATTGCTCGCCACACTCTCGTGAAGTAGTGAAAAACCTTCGATCACGCTCTTTTGGAGGCGTGAAGCTCAAAGGGGATCGTCGTCGCGGGCCGGTCCGGTCTCCGTGCGGAGGGGGCGGCTGCATCCTTGCCAAGTTCTGCGCAACGAACGTACAAAGCGCGACGGCCAGTGACCGAGGCGAGTGGCGACTCTCTTTGAGGGGTGGCAGAGGCGAGACACGGTGTGTCGGCATCGTGCGGGGCCCGACCAGGAGGCGTCCTTATAATCGGGGGGCGATTATAACGGCGAAACACAAAAAAAAGCTCTGTACCTTAGACTTTTTTCCTAGTGTGTACCCCTTGATTGGCCATGTGTAACCCTCCTGCTACGTCTGCTCCGCACAGGGGGCAAGGCGGCTTATCGACGCGCAGTGAGGGAACCCTGAGAACGGGTTCCGCGTCCAATGGCCAAGCGCTATCTGACCGCGCTGCCCGCCGGTATACTGCCGGCCATCGCTTACCCCATGGAGAGATGAGCATGCTGCCTCGCCTGTTGCTCGGCTTTATTGCTGCCGCCAGCCTGACCTTGACCGGCTGCGCCCTCAGCCCGCAACAACTCAATCCGACGCCCGAGTTCAAGGGCCCGGTCGCCGCCGTTGGCCAGGGCCAGCCGGTGGTGGTGAAAGTCGTCGACGGTCGTCCGAGCACCGCGCTGGGTACCCGTGGCGGCCTGTATTCGGAAACCAGCCAGCTGACCGTGCGCAGCGAAGACGTCATCCCCAAGCTGCAGCTGCAGGCTGAGACCGCCGTGCGCCTGCTGGGCTTCACCCCGTCGGCCAACGCCTACAACGCGCCGCAACTGACCCTGACCCTGGCCGAACTGAAGTACCAGTCGCCCAAGGAAGGCATGTATGTCACCGAGGCCGACATTGGCGCCACTTTCCGCGCCGACGTGCAGAGCGGCACCCGCCGCTACAGCGGCCGCTACGGCGCCTCGACCAACCAGCGCTTCGGCATGGCCCCCAACCAGGCGACCAACACCAAGCTGGTGAGCGAAGTGCTCAGCGACGCGCTGACCCGCGTGTTCAAGGACCCGACCATCGGCCAGACGCTGAACCAGCGCTGAGCGAAGGGGAAATGAAGAAGCCCGCCGGAAGGCGGGCTTTTTAATGGGCGCTGAGTGGAGGCGATCAGGCGGCCTGGCGGTACGGGTCGACCTCGAACGAACGCATGCGCTCGTCGGTTTCCGGCAGGTCCAGGTGTTCGTGGCCGCAGGCCTGGGTGTAGACCAGCCAATGGTCGTCCTGGACGTTGAACGACAGTTCGACGACCACGGCTTCGATTTCTTCGAGGTGTTCGACCAGGTAGGCATTTTCGTGGGGGATGATATCGAGCATGGCGAATCTCCTTGGCGAAAGTCCGGGTTTGCAGAATTCGATGAAGCCAGCACCGTGCCAGGGCGCGGGAAAGGCCTTAGACCATTTCTCGATAATTCTTACGCTCGTCGTAAATAAGCGTTGCGCGCTGGCTGCGAGGGCGACCCAGCGGATAAAATGCGCGTCGATTATTTCTCATCCATGACGGGCCATGCCCGTTCGTCCAGACTGACCCCGCTTTGCTTCGAAGTCGTTGGCGTGCAGTTCTGAAGCGGAGGTTGTGATGTCGCTGCAGGCGCTCTGGAGTCTGTTCCAGGCCCATCCCGGTCGTATCGTGAACGACCTGGCCCTGTTCTTCGCCCTGGCCGGAGGCTGGCTGCTGCTGGCGACACGGCGCCGCGAGCGCCTGGCCCTCGCGCGCCTGGCCGCCGAGAGCGAGGTCGCGCCGGTGCCGCTGGACAGCCTTGAGCCGACCGCGCGGATGAACCGCTTCTTCTACCGTTTCGGCTTCGCCTGCATGGCGCTGGCCGTGACGGTAAGCTGGTACAGCACCCAGCTCTGAGCCAGGACGGAAAATCGAAAAAGGCGCCCGAGGGCGCCTTTTTTCATGCCGGCTGCTTGAGCCGGTACTGGTTCAGCACCGGGTTGGCGTACTGCAGGATCAGGTGGCCGCGCTGCTCGCTGGGGCATTCGCCCAGGCGGCGCTCCCATTCGGTGCGTGCGCGCTGCAGTTCCTCGGCCTTGAACAGGGTCTCGGCGCGCGGCACGTTCAGTGCGGCGTCGCGCAGGTCGGAGGCCTCGTACGCGAGGTAGTGCACCGGGAACAACCGGTAATTGCCGAGGATCTGCCGGTCCAGCTCGGCGGCGAGCTGCTTGGCATCGGCGAAGTCGCCGGTGATCTCCTCGCCAAAGTTGATGTGCACACGGCCCTTGTAGCCGGTGATGCCCTGGACGATGCTGCGATCGTCCTCGCCCGGTGCCTTCCTGTACTCGCCGGTGGTCGCGCGGGTGAACAGCTCGCGGGCCTTGGCGGCATCGCAGGGGTCGTATTCGTAGCTGATGGACACCGGGATCAGGTGCAGTTGGCGGATCACCTCGGCGAAAGGCTCGTCCTTGCGGCTCATGTGGAACATCTTGAGGATCGCCGAATCCGTGCGGTCGTCACCGTCCTTGGCCCGTCCTTCGGCCTGGGCGATCCAGATCGATTGGCCGTCCTGGCAGATCGAATGATTGATATAGGCCGAGAGGTTCTGGTACGCCGCCAGCTTCTCGCGGCGGCCGCTGATCGAGCGGTGCACGATGAAGCTCTTGTTCAGGCGCATCAGGTCGCTGACGAAGGGCTTCTGCAGCAGGTTGTCGCCGATGGCGATGCGCGGCGTCGGCAGCTTGGCGTGGTAGATCGCGTAGTTGCAGAAGGCCGGGTCCATCACGATGTCGCGGTGGTTGGCGATGAACAGGTACGCGCGGCCGGATTGCAGGCGCTCGACGCCTGAATAGGTGACGCCGTCTGTGGCGTGCTCGATGGTCCGGTCGACGTAGGGCTCGAATTTGTCCTGCAGCGCGACGACGCTGCGGATGCCGGTGACCTCGCGGGCCAGCCGATGGGCTATAAGAGGTCTGAGCAGCCAGCCGAACGGACCGGACAGACGCGGAAAACGGTAACGCGCCAGCGCGCCGAGGAAGGCGTCGTCGCTCAGCAGGCGCTGCAGGACAGCCGGCACTTCGGTGTCGTTGTACGGTCGGATGGCTTCGAACTCGCCCATCATGCTCTCTATTGAATTCCAGGGGTATCACGGGACGGGCCGCGAAATAGACGGCCCGGACGGGTATGCCGCCGGCTCGCCGGCCGGGCGGGCACCCAAAAAGACCGCGCGATTATAAACGGAAGTCACGGGGGAACCAGCGATGCTCGAAAGTCAGGCCTATTCCTGTCCCTATTGCGGAGAGCCGGCCGAGGCCGTGCTCGACCTCTCCGGAGGCGACCAGAGCTACTATGAAGATTGCCCGGTGTGTTGCCGGCCGATCCTGTTCCAGCTCCACACCGATGGGGTGGAATGGTCCCTGGAAGTCCAGCGCGAGGACGATTGATGCAGCGAATCTACTCACCTGCCGACCTGATCGAGGCCGAACTGCTGGGCGGCATGCTGGCCAACGAGGGCATTTCGTCGCACCTGGGCGGGCGCCACCTGGTCGGCGGCATCGGCGAGCTGCCGGGCATGGGCCTGCTGCACTTGTGGGTGGAGGACGAGGTGGCGGAGCAGGCGCGCGAACTGATCGCCGCGTACAATGCCGCGCAACCCCTGCCGGGCTGTGCCGACGATCATGAAGGCGGTCCCGGCGTCCTGCTTTGCTGATGTCGCTTATCGAGTTCCCATGACGAGCCGCTACGCCCTGTTCCGCTGGAACCGCGAGCTTGCCGAAAACGCCGGCTTCCCCGCCGACCTGCAGCCGCAGTGGAATGTCGCGCCTGGCGCCCGTGTGCTGGTGCTGCGCGAGGAGAACGGAGCGCGCCATGCCGACCTCGCCCGCTGGGGCCTGACGCCGGCCTGGCTCAAGGACCTGTCGCGCACACCGGCCCACGCCCGTGCCGAAACCATCGCCGAACAGCCGATGTTCCGCGACGCCTTCGCCCAGCGCCGCTGCCTGCTGCCGGCCAACGGCTTCTACGAGTGGGGCGGTGTGCGCAAGCGGCCGCACTGGGTTTCCGGTGGCGGGCTGATCTGCTTTGCGGGGGTGTGGGAGGCATATCCGGTGGAAGGCCACATTTATTACAGCGTGGCGATGCTCACCCAGGCGGCGGGCGACCTGCGCCGGCCCTTGATCCTCGATGCGGCCGAGCAGGCGCAGTGGCTCTCGCAAGAGACGCCAACGGCGCGCTTGCTGGAGCTGCTGCAGTTGCCCCAGGCACGCCTGCGCGAGCAGGCGTTGGCGAACTTCATCAATGATCCGACCTGCAACGGGCCGGAGTGCCTGACGCCGGCGTGAAATCTGCCTGACGCTCCGAGCCTGGGTTTGCCCTCTCCCTAACCCTCTCCCTGAAGGGAGAGGGGATCGTTCGGCGCAGGATGAAACCCTGGCGTCAGCCGGCTGGAATGCTCCCTCTCCTTTTCAGGGCGAGTGGGATAGAACGGTGCCGGATGATCCCGAGTCTTCAGCCGGCACGTACAGCCCCCTCTCCCTTCAGGGAGAGGGCGGGGGAGAGGGAACCTCCTGCTGCTGGGGGAAGGTTCGCGAGCAAGCTCGCTCCTACAGGGGCAAGAGGCATCCTGCCGTTGTTGCTTACACCTTGAACTGATTCACCAGCCTGCGCTGCTGCTCGGCCAGCTTGGTCAGCTCGGCGCTGGCCTGGGAGGCCTCGTCGGCGCCGCCGGCCACCTGGTTGGCGACCATGCCGATGTTAGTGACGTTGCGGTTGATGTCCTCGGCCACCGCGCTCTGTTCCTCGGCTGCACTGGCGATCTGAGTGTTCATGTCGTTGATCACCGACACCGCCTGGGTGATCGACTCCAGCGCCTGGGCCGCTTCGCCGGCATGACGCACGCTGTCCTCGGTCTTGTCCTGGCTCTGCTGCATCACCTGCACCACCTCGCGGGTACCGTTCTGCAACTGTTGGATCATCGACTGGATTTCCTGGGTGGCCTGTTGGGTCTTCTGCGCCAGGTTGCGCACTTCGTCGGCGACCACCGCGAAGCCGCGGCCCTGCTCGCCAGCGCGGGCGGCTTCGATGGCGGCGTTGAGCGCCAGCAGGTTGGTCTGCTCGGCGATGCCGCGGATGGCCACCAGAATCGCATTGATGTTCTCGCTGTCACGGGCCAGCGACTGCACCACGCCCACGGCGCGGCCGATCTCGCTGGCCAGCGCCTGGATCGCCGCCGAGCTGCTTTCGACGATGCGCTTGCCGTGGTGCGCGGCCTGGTCGGCATGGTTGGCTGCCTCGGCCGCGTGGGTGGCGTTGCGCGCCACGTCCTGGGCGGTAGCGGTCATCTCGTGGACGGCGGTGGCCACCAGCTCGATCTCCGCCAGCTGCTTCTGCACACCCTGGTTGGTGCGGATGGCGATGTCGGCGGTGTGCTCGGAGGAATCGCTGACATGCTGTACCGAGGTCACTACCTGGCCGATCATGCCCTGCAGCTTGCCGAGGAAGGTGTTGAAGCCCTTGGCGATGGAGCCCAGTTCGTCGGCGCGGTCGGTGGAGAGGCGGCGGGTCAGGTCGCCTTCGCCCTGGGCGATGTCGTCGAGCATGCCGACCAGTTGGCGCAGCGGACGCGCGATGCCGTGGCCGACCAGCCAGATCACGGCGAGGCCGATGGCGGCGATCAGCAGGCCCACCAGGGTCATGCCCAGGGTGTCGCTGTCGCGCTGGGTTTTCAGGTCGCTCTGCAGCTGGTTCAGGTCACCCAGCACGGCTTCCTGTGGCAGTTGCAGCATGAGCGTCCAGCGCGCGCCGGAGTCGGCGATGGTGAAGGGCAGGAACAGCTCGATATGGCCGTGCTCCTTGTCCACCGACGTCAGTGGCTGGTCGAGGGTCAGCTTGGCCAGGTTGGCCACCTCATTGGTGTCGAGCACGCTGCTCGCCGCTTCGCCGAGCTTGGCCGGGTCCTTGGTGTAGGCGACCAGGCGGCCGTTGGTGGAGATCAGCGCCATCTCGCCGGCGCCGTCGTAGAGCTGGCTGTCGGCGGTCTTGAGCAGGTCCTGGATAAAGTCCAGCGACAGGTCCACGCCGACGGTGCCCTTGAATTGGCCCTTGACCATGATCGGCGCGTTGAACGAGGACATCAGCACCATCTTGCCTGCCATCTCGTAGGGGGCCGGGTCGATGATGCAGGGCTGGTGCTTCTCTTTCGGGCACAGGTAGTACTCGCCTTCGCGCACGCCGGTGGGCTGCATCTTCTGGCTTTCCAGGGTGTCGCCCATGGCTTCCACGGTCAGGCCGCCGTCCTTGCGGTACCACCAGGGCATGAATCGCCCGCTGGCGTCGTAGCCTGGCAGGCCCGAGTACTGGCTGTCGTTCCCGGCGAAGGCGTTGGGTTCCCAGCCGGCGAAGGCGTCGAGCAGCTTGGGGTTCTGCGCCACGGTCTGGCGCAGCAGGTTGGACATTCCGGCGCGGCCGATGCCCAGCAGCGGCTGGCCATTGGCGTCGGTCTCATCCAGCAGGGCGTTGGTGTTGGCCAGGTCGCGGGCAACCGTGAGGGGGTATTCCAGTTCGCGCTGGATCTGCGCGACCTGGCCACGAGCCAGGGCCACCAGGCGTTCGTTGATGACCTGTTCAAGCAGCGCCTGGGTGCGCTCCTGCACCAGCGCCTGAGTGCGCGATCCGGCGAAAAGGGCGTAAAGCACCAGCGCCGCGACCACTGTCAGAACGCTGGCACCGGCCAGCGCCACCACGGAAAACTGGATCGACTTGAATTTCATACGGGTACCCGGAATGCGCCAGAGGTCTGCGTGTCTATCTGTATCGGCAGGTCCAGGTGTTTTCCTTAGGGGGCCGTTGTAATGGGTTGTAACGCGACCGTTCGCCGTCTGTCGCAGGATTGTCGGCGCTGGCCGGGAGGTCTAGCATGTGATGTCAAAATGAAATTATCTGGCCGCGATGAGCATCCGATACCGGTACTTGGATAGGGGTGGAGGGTGTCATCTGCGCTTATCTCGCAGGGGGAAACACCTCCATCGAGTCCGCCACGACGAGCGATCCATGGCTCCATCCGCCGAGCCGGTCCGGTTTCCTAAGTCACTGCTGTGCCGGCTGTTTTCTGCCAGTTGCCGGGCATCGGGGGTGGGCCTACCATGCGCGCTGTCCGTGGGAGATTGCATTGTTTCGGGAGAGCAACATGCCCAGAGTTTTCCGTATCGCCGGCCTGGCCGCCGCGCTGATGCTGACCGCCTGCCAGCAGGTGAACACCACCAGCGGTGGCGTCGTCGGCGTCGAGCGCAAACAGACCATGTTCAGCATGCTGTCCAGCGCACAGGTCGACCAGATGTACGCGCAGTCCTACCAGCAGACCCTCGGCGAGGCCTCCAAGGCCGGCAAGCTGGATGCCAGCAGCAGCGACGCCAAGCGCGTGAAGGCCATTGCCGCGCGGCTGATTCCGCAGACCGGCGCCTTCCGCTCCGACGCGCCGTCCTGGCAATGGGAAGTCAATGTGATCAAGAGCGACGAGCTCAACGCCAACTGCGGTCCGGGCGGCAAGATCATCGTCTACACCGGGCTGATCGATCAGCTCAAACTCACTGACGATGAGCTGGCCGCGGTGATGGGCCACGAGATCGCCCACGCCCTGCGTGAGCACGGCCGCGAGGCCATGTCCCGAGCCTATGCCGAGCAGATGGGCCTGGGCATCGGTGGCGCCTTGCTGGGGTTGGGGCAGAACAGCGTGGACCTGGCCCATCAGGTGGTCGAGTACAGCCTGACCCTGCCCAACAGCCGGCAGAACGAGAACGAGGCTGACCTGATAGGCCTGGAATTGGCGGCGCGAGCCGGCTATAACCCCAACGCCGCGATGACCCTCTGGCAGAAAATGGGCCAGGCATCGAGCGGCGATGCACCGCCGGAAATCCTCAGCACGCACCCGGCGGACAGCACGCGGATGGCCAACCTGCAGGCCGCCATCCCCAAGGTCATGCCGCTCTACGAGCAGGCCAAGACCCGTTAAGCAGTGGTTCGTGATTCTCTCGAACGGCCAAGGGTGGCGTAAGGTTGCGCTGCCCGATCCAGTGAACAGGGAGCACCCGTGAAAATCGCTGTACTTGGAGCCACCGGGCTCCTGGGCCACCATGCCGCCCGCGCGATCAAGGCGGCCGGCCACCAGTTGGTGCTGATCCACCGACCCTCGTCGCAGATCCAGCGCCTGGCCTACCTGGAGCCAGAGTGCCGGGTGGCCGAGCTTTTCGACCACCAGGGCATGGCCCGTGCACTCAGTGGGCTGGACGCAGTGATCTTCAGCGCCGGTTACTATCCGGTGCGCCCGCGTCGCTGGCAGGAGGAGGTCGCCAGCGCGCTGGACTTGACCAACCATTTCTACGCCGCCTGCCTGCAGGCGAAAGTGCCGCGCATCCTCTACGTCGGCTCGGCCTTCGCCATGCCCTCGCATCCGCAAGGGCTGCCGGGGCACGAGGGGCTGTTCTATGAAGGGCTGCCCACCGGCAAGAGTGCCTACGTCATGTGCAAATGGGCGCTGGACGAGCAGGCTCGCGAGCAGGCCCGCGGCGGCCTGCCGGTGGTCATCGGGATTCCCGGCATGGTCCTGGGCGAGCTGGACATCGGCCCGACTACCGGGCGCCTGATCACCGCCATCGGCCGCGACGAGATGCTGCATTACGTACCAGGCCGGCGGAACGTCATCGATGCTTCTGAGGCCGGGCGCGGTCTGTTGACGGCGCTCGAGCGCGGCCGGGTGGGGGAGCGTTACCTGCTCACCGGGCATAACATCGAGATGGGCGCGTTGACCGCGACCATCGCCAAGCTACTGGGTAAGCCCGCGCCGACCCCGATGCCGTTGCACCGTGCCCGCGCGCTGGCGACACTGGGCCGCTGGCGCTATCGCCTGACCGGCAAGATGCCGTTGCTGGACGACACCGCCATCGAAGTCATGGCTGGCGGGCAGTTCCTCGACGGTCGCAAGGCACGGGAGGAACTGGGTTTCGAGTCCCATGTGCCGCTGGAGGACACGCTGGAGCGGGCCATTTCCTGGTTCCACGCCAACGATTACCTCTGAGCCAAGGCTAGGGGCCCTTTAGGAGCGAGCTTGCTCGCGAACTGCACAACCCCGAGCGGTGCCTGTTCGCGAGCACGCTCGCTCCTACAAGAGCAGCATTGGTAACGAGGAACAAAAAAGCCCGGCTCATGGCCGGGTTTTTTCATTGTCAGGGCAGTGCCTTCTCGGCGAAGGGCCGATTGGGCAGCCCCATCTGCGCGCGGAAGCTCTCCATGTCGAACAGCGTGCACAACTCCTGCACCTGATCTTGGCTGTTGAACACCCAGAAGCCCATGGCCGAGATGCTGACGATGCGGTCGCTGACCGGATACCCCAGCACTGGGCGGGCGATGCTGCCCATCAGGGTGCTCCAGGTGAAGACCTTGTTGCCCTCGCGGATGCATTCTTCCACTGCCACTTCCAGGTCCTCCATGCCACTGCGGATTTCCTCCACCAGCGTCCGGTAGCCGGCATTGTCCAGCGGCTGTGCGGTGAAGGCACTCTTGTAGATGAAGTCCGGGCTGTGCAACTGCTCCACCAGCGCCAGGTGCCCCTTGTTCCAGGCGAGGTCGATGTGGTGGCGGGCGATTCGCTTCAGGTCTTTTTCCGGCATGGCGACGTCCTTTGTCGTGGAAGGCTCAGGCGCCACTGTGTATCGCGGGCGATACACAGGCATTGGCCGGCGCGCCGGCCTCCTCGCGAAAAGCTGTCGGTCAGAACACCCCGGAGAGCTTCAGCGCATGGTAGATCGCGGCCAGGCCGAGGATGGCGAAGGCGGCGGCGGCCAGGCGACGGATCAGGTTCAGCGGCAGGCGCTCGGCGGCGAAGTTGCCTGCCAGTACCACCGGCACGTTGGCGATCAGCATGCCCAGGGTGGTGCCGATGACCACCAGCCAGAAATGCGGGTACTGCGCGGCCAGCATCACGGTGGCGACCTGGGTCTTGTCGCCCATCTCGGCGAGGAAGAAGGCAATCAGCGTGGTGAGGAAGGGGCCGAACTTCTTCAGCGAGCCTTCTTCGTCGTCGTCCAGTTTGTCCGGAACCAGCGTCCAGCCGGCGACTGCCAGGAAGCACACGGCCAGTACCCAGCTCAGCGTGCTTTCCGAGAAGAACGAGGCGACCCAGCTGCCCACGGCGCCGGCGGCGAAATGGTTGGCCAGAGTGGCGGCGATTATCCCGGCGATGATCGGCCAGGGCTTGCGGAAACGCGCGGCGAGAACGAGCGCGAGCAGTTGCGTCTTGTCGCCGATTTCCGCGAGGGCAACGATCAGGGTGGGGACGAAGAGGGATTCCATCAGGCTTCCTAAGGGGCGGGTCGACTAATCACCATGACACGCGCCACCTGCCCGCCCCGGGTCAGGTTGCTCGTGTCATAGGTCTTGTCAAACCCCGGCCTGAACGCTGCAGGCCTGGATCGTACGCGCCATGGTCTGTGGACCAAGTGTGTTGACGCGTACCGGGCGAGCAGGGCGCTCGCGGGAGACTACTCCCCTAGGACGGGGCGCATTCTGCCCAAGTCGCAGGACTTGGGCAAGCCTGCGCGGCAGTTCAATCGCGGGCGGGGCGGATGTCCATGTCCTCGTAGCGGATGAAGCGGGTGCCGTTCTTGAAGCGGTAGCCCAGCCAGATCGCCAGGAACAGCGGGATGGTGATGTAGGTGGCAACGAGGCCGGCCCAGTCCACGTGCTCGCCGACGAAGGCCTGGTAGTTCTGCCCCAGGGTGATGACCAGGCAGAGGCAGAAGGCGAACAGCGGGCCGAAGGGGAACCACTTGGCGCGGTAGGGCAGGTCATTGAGATTGCCGCCCTGCAGCACGAAGCCTTTGCGGAAGCGGTAGTGCGACACGGCGATACCCAGCCAGACGATGAAGCCGCACATGCCCGAGGCGTTGAGCAGCCAGGTGTAGACGGTCTTGTCGCCGATGAAGCTGGTAAGGAAGCACAGCGCGCCGATCAGCGTGGTGGCGTAGAGCGCATAGCGCGGCACGCCGCTTTCGGACACCTGGGTGAACAGGCGCGGCGCCTTGCCCTGGGTGGCCATGGTGTAGAGCATCCGGGTCGAGGCGTACATGCCCGAGTTGCCGGCCGAGAGAATCGCCGAGAGGATCACCGCGTTCATTACGCCGGCAGCGGCAGCCAGGCCCGCGCGCTCGAACAGCAGGGTGAAGGGCGAGGTGCTGATGTCGGTGCTGTCGGTCTTGAGCAGATTCGGATCGGTGTAGGGGATCAGCATGCCGATGACGAAGATCGACAGGATGTAGAACATCAGGATTCGCCAGAACACCTGGCGGATGGCGATGGGAATGGATTTTTGCGGGTTCTCCGATTCGCCCGCGGCGACGCCGATCAGCTCGGTGCCCTGGAAGGAGAAGCCGGCGATCATCGCCACCCCGATCATCGCCTGCAGGCCGCCGACGAAGGGCGCATCCCCTGTGGTGAAGTTGCTGAAGCCGGGGCTGTCGACGCCGTGCATGATGCCGATGATGCTGGCCAGGCCAATGCCGATGAAGACTACCACGGCCACCACCTTGATCAGCGCGAACCAGAATTCGCTCTCGCCAAAACCCTTCACCGAGAAGTAGTTGAGCATGAACATGATGCCCAGGAACACCACGCTCCAGTAGATGCCGGGCACGTCGGGGAACCAGAACTTCATCACCAACTGCGCGGCCACCAATTCGGCGGCGATGGTCACCGCCCAGTTGTACCAGTAGTTCCAGCCCATGGCGAAACCGAAGCCATCGTCGATGAAACGGCTGCCATAGGTACAGAAAGAGCCGGAATCGGGAATGTACGCCGCCAGCTCGCCGAGGCTGGTCATGAGGAAGAACACCATCAGGCCGATCAGCGCATAGGCCAGCAGCGCGCCGCCAGGGCCGGCGGTGGCGATGGTGCTGCCGGAGGCGACGAACAGACCGGTGCCGATGGAACCGCCGATGGCGATCATGTTCAGGTGGCGCGGCTTGAGGGAGCGCTTGAGATGATGCGGCTTCTCCTTTGGCCCCATGGCGAAAGTCAGTTCGACGTCATCTCTAATTCTTCGGTTCACAGGTGTCCTCGATAGTTCAGGGCGAGCGGCGATGCGCCGATCCAGTGGGCTGCGTGGAGTGTAGTGCGAGCCTTGGATCAGCGCCGGGCGCTGTAGATACGGAAGCCGTCGGCCTCGGCCAGGGTGCGGCAGGGACCCAGGTGCTGTTCGATCAGCGGCGGGTATTTCAGGAAGCTGTTGGCCACCAGGCGCAGTTCGCCGCCGCTGGCCAGATGCCGGGCCGACTGGCGCAGCAGGTGCTCCGTGGCGGCGTAGCTGGTGTGCACGCCCTGGTGGAAGGGCGGGTTGCTGACGATGGCGGCGAGATCCTGCGGCGCGGCATCGATGCCGTCGCCGGCGATCACTTCGCCGTCCAGGCCGTTGGCGGCGAGGGTCAGGCGGCTGCTCTCGATGGCGAAGGCGTCGACATCCAGCAGGGTCAGGCGGCTTTGTGGATAACGTCGCTTGAGCGTGGCGCCGAGCACCCCGGCGCCGCAGCCGAAGTCCAGTACGTGGCCGGCTGGCAGCTGGTCCAGGTGCTCCAGCAGCAGCGCGCTGCCGCGGTCCAGGCGGCCATGGCTGAATACGCCGGGAAGGGTAACGACCTGCAGCGGGCCGTCGGCCAATGGCAGCTCGTAGCGTTGCGCGAGGGCATGCAGGTCAGGCGCTGCCGGTGCGCCGTCGATGCGCGTGTGCCACAGCTGGCAGTGGCGGGCGCTGTCCAGTTTGCTGGCGCGGCCGAATTCACCGAGCTGCTTGCTGGCGCGTTCGACGCCGGCGCGCTTTTCGCCGACCAGGTACAGCTCGCCGTCCGGCACGCAGCTGGCCAGCGCGGCGAGCAGGTAATCGGCCAGCTCGCGGGACTTGGGCAGGAACAGCACGGCGGCATCGAACCGGCCCGCGGGAGGCGTGGCGCCGAAGTGGCAGCGGCCGGGATAACGACCTTCCAACTGCCGGGCTTCGCCGGCGTGCCAGCTCCAGCCCTGGGCTTGCGGCAGATCGCCGAGCAGGGCGTCGGCGGGCAGGCCGGCGAGCAGGACGCGGCCCTGGAAGCGCTCGATCTGGCGCAGCAGCACTTCACTGGTAGGGGCGTTGGACATGCGGCCTCCTGGCAAAAAAGGGCGCGAGTTTAGCAGGGCTGCCGCGGCAGAGCCTAGGCGAGCCGCACCTCGGAGTTCGTCCAGAAGTCGTCGCCACGCAGCTCCAGCGCGCCGGCCGCGACCTGTTCGCGCAGGCGCCAGGCGGCCAGCAGGTCGCTGACGAACAGCCCGTCGACGTACGCCATGGTCGGGCCGATCAACGATTGCACCGGGCGCCAGGCCTCGCTGGCGCTGTCCAGCAGGATACGGTCGATGTGGGCGTAGCCGGCCCCGCTCAGCTGGCCATCCAGCCACAGGCGCAGCTCGGCGTTTTCCGCCAGGGCGCGCTGCCAGTCCGCGGCCAGATGCTGGCGCTCTGAGGCGTCCAGTTCGTGGCTGGCGGCCAGGGCGTTGGCCAGTTCGACGGGTTTGAGCATGGCGATGGCGTGGCGGTCTTCGCTGCGGCATTGGCCGCTGCCGGCACCGACGCTGCGCAGGCTGACGCTGGCGGGCAGCAACGCACAGACGCGGCGTAGCAGCAACTGCTCGCTGGCACTGTCGCCGTGCCAGAGCGTGACGGAGGCGGCGTCCGGGCTGCGCAGCCAGGTCGCGTCGCTGGCCAGTTCGCTGGCGATCGCCCGCTCCTGCAGGACTTCGCCGCCCAGCTTGTGCCAGAACGCAGCGCGCTGCTGGCAGGGCGGGACGTCTACCTCGTTCAGAGGGCCGACCGCGAGGTCGTCCGGCAACACGCGGATCTTCTTCTCGGTCAGCACCCCTGCCTCGGCCGCCCGGCGCAGGGCATCGGCGGCGCCGTCGCCGCAGACCAGATGCAGGCTCATGCCGCCACCACCCGGCGCGGCTCGCCGGCGAAGAAGCTGGCGGCGTTCTCGCTCAACTGACCGACGATGCGCTGCCGGGCCTCGCGGCTGCCCCAGGCGCTGTGCGGGGTGAGGATGAAACGCGGGATGTCGCCAGCCAGCAACGGGTTGCCGTCCCTGGGTGGCTCCACGCTGAGCACGTCGAAGGCAGCACCGCCCAGATGGCCCCGGCGCAGGGTGTCGGCCAGCGCCTGCTCGTCCACCAGGCCGCCGCGGGCGGTGTTGATCAGGAAGGCGCCAGGCTTCATCAGGTCCAGTTCACGCTGGCCGATCAGGTTGCGCGTGGCATCGGTGAGCGGGCAATGCAGGGTGAGGGCGTCGACCTGCGGCAGCAGCTCGTCCAGCGCCAGGCGGTCGGTGCGCGGCGGGCGGCCGGGCAGGGCGCCGAGCAGCACGCGCATGCCGAAGGCTTCGGCGAGCTTCGCCACTGCGCCGCCCAGCTCTCCGTGGCCGAGCAGACCGAGGGTCTTGCCTTCCAGTTCGATGATGGGGAAGTCCAGCAGGCAGAATTGCGGCGCCTGCTGCCAGCGCCCGGCGCGCACCGCTGCCTGGTAGTCGGGCAGTCGGGTGGCCAGGGCGAGCAGCAACATCAGGGTGTGTTGGGCCACCGACGGGGTGCCATAGCCCTGGCAGTTGCTGACCGTCACGCCGTGACGGCGGGCGGCGACGAGGTCGATGTTGTTGGTACCGGTGGCGGCGACCAGGATCAGTTTCAGTTCCGGGCAGCGCTCCAGCACGGCGGCGTCGATGCGCACCTTGTTGCTGATGGCCACCTGGGCGCCTTCGAGCCGCTCGGCCACCTGCTCCGCATCGCTGCGCCCGTGCAGGACCAGTTCGCCGAACTCTGCGCGCAGCGGCGCGAGGTCGAGGTCGCCGAGGTCGAGGGAGGCGTGGTCGAGGAAGACGGCGCGGGGGCTGTTCATGTGCAGCGGTACCTTTTGCGGTGAATCGGTCTGACGTAAGGTGGTCAGCCTAACCGTTTTTCGATGGGTCTGCGGAGGCGCGATGTACTGGACGGAATTTCTCACCGTGGCATTCATCCACCTGCTGGCGGTGGCCAGCCCCGGTCCGGACTTCGCCGTGGTGGTGCGCGAGAGCGTGACCCACGGTCGGCGCGCCGGCACCTGGACGGCGCTGGGCGTGGGCAGTGCGATCTTCCTGCACGTGACCTACTCGCTGCTGGGCATCGGCCTGATCGTGTCGCAGTCCATCGTGCTGTTCAACGCGCTGAAGTGGCTGGCGGCGGCCTACCTGCTGTACATCGGCTTCAAGGCTCTGCGGGCGCGTCCTGCCGAGCCGGCAGCGGCTCAGTCCCTCGCCGCGCCCGTCGCTCGCACTGCGCGGGGCGCCTATGTCGCCGGCTTCGTCACCAATGGCCTGAACCCCAAGGCCACGCTGTTCTTCCTCTCGCTGTTTACCGTGGTGATCAACCCGCACACGCCGCTGGCGGTGCAGGCCGGTTATGGCGTGTACCTGGCCTGCGCCACGGCCACCTGGTTCTGCCTGGTGGCGCTTTTGTTCAGCCAGCAGCGCGTGCGCGCCGGCTTTGCGCGCATGGGCCATTGGTTCGACCGGATGATGGGCGTGGTGCTGGTGGGGCTGGGGATCAAGCTGGCCTTCACCGAGCTGCGCTGAGCCTGGCCTCGCTCCTGCAGGAATGCTTGGTTCCGAATGAAAAAGGGGCGCCCGAGGCGCCCCTTTTTCATGCCTGACGACGTATCAGACCAGCTCGATCGCCACCGCGGTGGCTTCGCCGCCGCCGATGCACAGCGAGGCCACGCCGCGCTTGCCGCCCTTTTTCTGCAGGGCGTTGATCAGGGTGACGATGATCCGCGAGCCAGTGGAGCCGACCGGGTGGCCCTGGGCGCAGGCGCCGCCGTAGACGTTGACCTTGGCGTGATCCAGGCCGTGTTCGCGCATGGCGAGCATGGTGACCATGGCGAAGGCTTCGTTGATCTCGAACAGGTCGACGTCGTCCTTGCTCCAGCCGGCCTTCTTGAACAGGTTGGTCATGGCGCCGATCGGGGCCAGGGTGAACTCGGCCGGGTCCTGGCTCTGGGTGGCGTGGGCGACGATCTTCGCCAGCGGCTTCAGGCCCCGGCGCGCGGCTTCTTCAGCGGTCATCAGGACCAGCGCGGAGGCACCGTCGGAGATGGAACTGGCGTTGGCTGCGGTGATGGTGCCGTCCTTGCGGAAGGCCGGGCGCAGGCCGGGAATCTTGTCCAGGTTGGCGGTGAGCGGCTGCTCGTCGTCCTTCACCACGGTCTCGCCCTTGCGGGTGGTGACGGTCACCGGGACGATTTCCGAAGCCAGCGAGCCGTCCTCGATGGCGGCCTGGGCGCGCTTGAGCGACTCGATGGCATAGGCGTCCATCTCTTCGCGGGTGACCTTGTACTGGTCGGCGGTTTCCTGGGCGAAGGAGCCCATCAGGCGACCGGTGCGGGCGTCTTCCAGGCCGTCGAGGAACATGTGGTCCTTGATCTCGCCATGGCCCATGCGCAGGCCGGTGCGGGCTTTCTCGATCACGTAGGGGGCATTGGACATGCTTTCCATGCCGCCGGCGACCATCACGCTGTTGGTGCCCGCCTTGAGCAGGTCGTGGGCCAGCATCACGGCCTTCATGCCCGAGCCGCAGAGCTTGTTGATGGTGGTGCAGCCAGTGGCGGCGGGCAGGCCGGCGTTGAGTGCCGCCTGGCGGGCCGGGCCCTGTTTCAGGCCGGCGGGCAGCACGTTGCCCATGATCACTTCCTGCACGTCCTCGGGCTGGATGCCGGCACGGGAAATGGCTTCGCGGATGGCGATGGCGCCCAGGTCGACGGCGGAAACGCCGGACAGGCTGCCCTGGAAGCCGCCCATGGGAGTGCGGGCGCCGCTGACGATGACGATCTCGGACATGACTAACCTCTTCGCTCTTGTTGTGGGACTCCCCGTAGGACCGGCTGCGCGTCGGCATAACTGCGTTGGAAGCAGGCTCGGAAGCCGCTTGCGGCTAACGCGCTTCAGCGCGGCCCCGCAGGGGCGAGCGAAGCGAGTCATGCTCATTTACTAGATGTAAACTCCGCTCCCTCGCCTGCTTCCGCCTTGTTCTGCTCTAGCTCGCAGGCCCTACACGGACTCCGGGTAAAGGTACCGGCCGTGAACGACCGGGCGCCAGGATTCTACCGCGTGACCGGATGCGGCCATAGAGTCATCGGCAAATCACTCTTTTGACTGATGAATGGACACACCGGGCCCTCTAGAGTCGGTCTCATCCTGATGAGATCCCGCCTTGAGAGTGCGTACGCCATGCTGAAGACCCGCGTCATCCCCGCTGCACAGAACGCCTACCAGTACCCGCTGTTGATCAAGAGCCTGCTGTTGTCGGGCAGCCGTTACGAGAAAGGCAGGGAAATCGTCTACCGCGACACCGTGCGTTACACCTATGCCACCTTCAACGAGCGCGTCGCACGCCTGGCCAACGTGCTGACCGAGGCCGGCGTAAAGGCGGGTGACACCGTGGCGGTGATGGACTGGGACAGCCACCGTTACCTGGAATGCATGTTCGCCATCCCGATGATCGGCGCGGTGCTGCACACCATCAACATCCGCCTCTCGCCGGAACAGATCCTCTACACCATGAACCACGCCGAGGACCGCTTCGTGCTGGTCAACAGCGAGTTCGCCGCGCTCTACCAGGGCATCGCCGGGCAATTGACCACGGTGGAAAAGACCCTGCTGATCACCGACGGCGCCGACAAGACCTGCGCGCTGGCCGACTGCGTCGGCGAGTACGAGACCCTGCTGGCCGCCGCCAGCCCGCGCTACGCCTTCCCCGATTTCGACGAGAATTCGGTGGCGACCACCTTCTACACCACCGGCACCACCGGTAACCCCAAGGGTGTGTACTTCACCCATCGTCAGCTCGTGCTGCACACCCTGGCGATGGCCTCGACCATCGGCAGCCTGGACAGCATCCGCCTGATGGGCACCAATGACGTCTACATGCCGATCACCCCCATGTTCCACGTCCACGCCTGGGGCGTGCCCTACGTGGCGACCATGCTGGGCGTGAAGCAGGTGTATCCGGGCCGGTACGAGCCGGAACTGCTGTGCAAGCTGATCCGCGAGGAGAAGGTGACCTTCTCCCACTGCGTGCCGACCATCCTGCAGATGATGCTCAACGCAGCTGGCGCCAAGGATCACGACTTCGGCGGGCTGAAGATCATCATTGGCGGCAGCGCCCTCAACCACGCGCTTTACGACGCCGCCAAGGCCCGAGGCATCCAGCTCACGGCGGCCTATGGCATGTCCGAGACCTGCCCGCTGATTTCCTGTGGCTACCTCAACCAGGAACTCTGCGCCGGCAGCGAGGATGAGCGCACCACCTACCGCATCAAGGCCGGCGTGCCGGTGCCGCTGGTGGAGGCGGCGATCATGGACGAGCACGGCCAGTTCCACCCGGCGGACGGCGAGTCCCAGGGCGAACTGGTGCTGCGCGCGCCCTGGCTGACCCAGGGCTACTTCCGCGAGCCGGAGAAGGGCGAGGAGCTGTGGGCGGGTGGCTGGATGCACACCGGCGACGTGGCGACTCTCGATGGCATGGGCTTCATCGATATCCGCGACCGCATCAAGGACGTGATCAAGACCGGTGGCGAATGGCTGTCCTCCCTGGAGCTGGAGGACCTCATCAGCCGTCACCCGGCGGTGCGCGAGGTGGCGGTGGTCGGCGTGCCCGACCCACAGTGGGGCGAGCGTCCGTTCGCCCTGCTGGTGCTGCGCGACGGCCAGGCGCTGGACGCCAAGGCGCTGCGCGAACACCTCAAGCCTTTCGTCGAGCAGGGCCACATCAACAAGTGGGCGATTCCCTCGCAGATCGCCGTTGTTACTGAAGTTCCCAAGACCAGTGTCGGCAAGCTCGACAAGAAGCGCATCCGGGTAGACATCGCCCAATGGCAGGAGGCAGGTAGCGCCTTCCTCTCCACGGTGTGACCGACGACCGGCAAGTCACGGTTTTCGGGCGCCGTGCCAAGCAAGCGCTTGGCACGGCGCAGCCCAGTGATCACGCCGCCTCGGGCCTGCGCAAGCGTCTAGTCAGGGCCTTTGTAAGTGAAATCACACTTTCGAGCGATCAAGCACCGTAGGACGCTGGCTATAGTCGCCACTACTCATAACAAAAAACACATGGAGTAGCGTCGATGAAAACCATGCAACATATCTGGCGCCTGGCGCGGTTGCCGCTGGCAGTCAGCCTGGCATCCACGCTGGCGACGCCGGCATCCGCCGTCAGCTTCAACATCGGGGAAATCGAAGGTTCGTTCGACTCGACGCTGTCCGTGGGGGCCAGCTGGTCGACGCAGAATCCGAACAGCAACCTCATCGGCATCAACAACGGCGGCAAGGGGCTGTCCCAGACCTCCGACGACGGCCACCTGAACTACAAGGCCGGCAAGACCTTCTCGAAGATCTTCAAGGGCATCCATGACCTCGAGCTGAAATACCAGGACACCGGCGTCTTCCTGCGCGGCAAGTACTGGTACGACTTCGAGCAGAAGGACGAGAACACCGAATTCAAGCCGCTGTCCGACCACAACCGCAAGGAAGCCGCCCAGGCCTCCGGCGCGCAGCTGCTCGACGCCTTCATCTACCACAACTACGCCATCGGCGAACTGCCCGGCACCGTGCGCCTGGGCAAACAGGTGGTGAACTGGGGCGAGAGCACCTTCATCCAGAACGGCATCAGCGTGATCAACCCGTTCGACGTCACCGCCTTCCGCCGCCCGGGTTCCGAGATCAAGGAAGCCCTGGTGCCGGTGAACATGTTCTACCTCTCGCAGAACCTTACCGAGAACCTCTCTGCCGAAGGCTTCTACCAGCTGGAGTGGGATCAGACCGCGGTCGACAACTGCGGCACCTTCTTCTCCCAGCCGGACGTGGTGGCGGATGGTTGTACCCAGAACCTGGCAGTGCTGACCAACAACGCCGCTTCGATCCGCACCCTGAACGGCCTGCTCGGCCCGAACCTGGCGGTGACTCCGTCGCCTTGGAACGAAGGCCTGGTGGTCCGGCGCGGTCCGGACCGTGACGCCCGCGACAGCGGCCAGTATGGCTTCTCCCTGAAGTACTTCGCCGACAGCCTGAACACCGAGTTCGGCGGCTACTACATGAACTACCACAGCCGCCTGCCGATCTTCTCCGGCCGTGGCGCCGACGCCTCCAAGGTCACCCAGATCAACCAGCTGATCACCAACATCGCGGCGATCAGCCCGTCCCTGGCAGCCCAGGCCGGCGCGGCGGCGATGGCGGGCAACTCCAGCTACTTCATCGAGTACCCCGAAGACATCCGCCTGTACGGCCTGAGCTTCTCCACCACGCTGCCTACCGGCACCGCCTGGCAGGGCGAGATCAGCTACCGGCCGAACGCACCGGTGCAGCTGAACACCACCGACATCCTGTATTCCGGCCTGGACCCGGTGTCCATCGGCGGCAACCACGTCTACGACAATGCCTCCGTGCTGACCGGCACCGCCGGCCAGGACCTGCACGGCTACCGCCGCAAGGAAGTCACCCAGCTGCAGACCACCTTCACCCACTTCTTCGACCAGGTCATGGGCGCCGAGCGTCTGACCCTGGTGGGCGAAGTCGGCTGGACCCACGTCGGCGGCCTGGAAAGCCAGAACAAGGCGCGCTACGGCCGTGACCCGGTGTTCGGCCCCGGCCCGCTGAACGGTAGCCTCAACGGCCGTCCGACCTGCGAAGCGCTCAACGTCTCCACCCTGGGCACCGCCAACGCCAACAACGTCAGCCGCAACTGCGAAAGCGAAGGCTTCACCACCGCTGATTCCTGGGGCTACCGCGCCCGTGCGATCTGGGACTACAACGACGTGTTCGCCGGCGTGAACCTCAAGCCCAACGTGGCCTGGTCCCACGACGTGGACGGCTACTCCCCCGGCCCCGGTGGCAACTTCGAGGAAGGCCGCAAGGCGGTCAGCCTGGGTATCGACGCCGACTACCTGAACACCTACACCGCTAGCCTGGCCTACACCAACTACTTCGACGGCAAGTACTCCACCGTCGACGATCGTGACTTCGTCAGCCTGAGCTTCGGTGTGACCTTCTAAGCCGGCCGTTCAACCGGCAAGCGGCCCGCCCTCGCGGCGGGCCATCCGGGCGGCCGGGTGACCCGCCGCCCCGGGCAGCAGACAAGACCCGCGATGCGCTGTTGGAAAGGCGGCCATCGCGGTGGGCAAAGACTCAACGAGGACGATAAACGCATGAGAACAACAAAGATCCTGCTGCACACGGGCGCCCTGGCGCTCAGCCTCATCGCTTCCCAGGTGATGGCGGCCGTCTCTGCCGATGAAGCGGCCAAGCTCGGCACCACCCTGACCCCGATGGGCGCGGAAAAGGCCGGCAACGCCGATGGCTCGATTCCGGCCTGGACTGGTGGCCTGGCCAAGAACGCCGGCACCGCCGACAGCAAGGGCTTCCTCAGCGATCCGTTCGCCAGCGAGAAGCCGCTGTTCACCATCACCGCGCAGAACATGGACCAGTACAAGGACAAGCTGACTCCTGGCCAGCAGGCCATGTTCAAGCGCTACCCCGACACCTACAAGATGCCGGTGTACCCGTCGCACCGTACCGCCACCGTGCCGGCGAACGTGCTCGAGGCGACCAAGAAGAACGCCACCAGTACCAAGCTGCTGCAGGGCGGCAACGGCCTGGAGAACTTCCAGGTGGCCAACCCCTTCCCGATTCCGAAGGACGGCCTGGAAGTCATCTGGAACCACATCACCCGCTATCGCGGCGGCCACGTGCGCCGTCTGGTGACCCAGGCCACTCCGCAGGTCAACGGCTCCTACTCGCTGGTGTACTTCCAGGACGAATTCGTCTTCCGCACCGACCTGAAGGACTACGACGCCAGCAAGCCGAGCAACGTGCTGTTCTACTTCAAGCAACGTGTGACCGCGCCGGCACGCCTGGCCGGTAACGTGCTGCTGGTGCACGAGACCCTCGACCAGGTGAAGGAGCCGCGCCTGGCCTGGCTCTACAACGCCGGCCAGCGCCGCGTTCGCCGCGCCCCGCAGGTTTCCTATGACGGCCCGGGTACCGCCGCCGACGGCCTGCGTACCTCCGACAACCTGGACATGTACAACGGCGCGCCGGACCGCTACGACTGGAAACTGGTGGGCAAGCAGGAACTGTACATCCCGTACAACAACTACAAGATGGACGATCCGAAGCTGAAGTATTCGGACATCATCAAGGCTGGCCACCTGAACCAGGACCTGTCGCGCTACGAGCTGCACCGCGTGTGGCACGTGACCGCCACCCTGAAACCGGGCGAGCGCCACATCTATGCCAAGCGTGACTTCTACATCGACGAAGACACCTGGCAGGCCGTGGCCATCGACCACTACGACGGTCGTGGCACCCTGTGGCGCGTGGCCGAGGCGTTCAACCAGTTCTACTACAACTACCAGGTACCGTGGTACACCGCGGAAACCCTGTATGACCTGCTGTCCGGTCGTTACCTGGTGCTGGGCCTGAAGAACGAGGAGAAATCCGCCTACGACTTCAACTACAGCGCCTCGGAAAGCGACTTCACCCCGGCAGCGCTTCGCCAGGAAGGCGTGCGCTGATCCCCCGATCCCCACGGGTGGTTCCGCGGTGAGAAAAGACCGGCCTTCGGGCCGGTTTTTTTATGGCTCGTCATCTGCCGGATGAATGGAGGACGGAATGTTGGATGCCTTCCGGTCATCTTGTGGGCAAAGGTAACAAAATCGGCTTCTATTCCCGTTCGCGAGCGGCTAGGCTCGGTCGACAGTGCGACCTTCGTTGACCGCTACAAGAGCTAGAGCAATAGCCAGGCCGATGACCGACTTCTCGACTCTGCCAAGTCTGACCCCTGTACCGCCCGGTGTGGCCGGCAACCGCTTCTTCCGGCCGCCGCTGCCACATGGCCACGTCGCGCGTTCGCGCCTGTGCCAGCGCATGGCTGCAGGGCTGGAGGGACGGCTGATCCTGGTATCCGCGCCGGCCGGGTTCGGCAAGAGTTCCCTGGCCATCGAATTCTGCCAGACGCTGGAAGAGCAATGGCGCAGCCTGTGGCTGGGGCTCAGTGCCAGGGACAGCGACCCCGGGCGCTTCCTCGAGCGCCTGCTCGAAGGCTTGCGCCTGCATTTCCCCACCCTCGGTGATGAAGCCCTGGCCCTGCTGAAGATGCGCCAGCGCCACCAGCCGTTCGCCTTCGAAGCCTGGCTCGACGACCTGCTTGATGAACTGGTGGACAGCCTCTGCGTCGACCGCCCGCTGCTACTGGTGCTGGACGACTATCACCTGGCCCAAGGGGCGGTGCTCGACCGCTGCCTGCAGTTCCTCCTCAATCACCAGCCCGCCGGCCTGGTCGTGCTGGTCACCAGCCGCCAGCGCCCGGACTGGCACCTGGCGCGCCTGCGCCTGTCGCGCCAGTTGCTGGAATTCACCGAGCAGGACCTGCGCCTGACCGTCGAGGAGACGGCGCAACTGGTCTGCGCCACCGGCGCCCAACTCGACGACAACGCCCTCGACAACCTGGTCGAGCGCAGCGAAGGCTGGATCGCCGGGCTGCGCCTGTGGCTGCTGGCCCATGGCGACGAACTGGCGGCCAATGTGCCTGATCTTTCGGTGCACGGCGCCGAAGAGCTGATCCGCGACTATCTGTTGGAAGAGGTGATCGACAAGCAGTCGCCGGAGGTGCAGATATTCCTGGCCCAGACAGCACGCTTCGAACGCTTCTCCGCCGAGCTGTGCGATGCCCTGCGGGACTCCCATGACAGCGCCTCGATCCTGCGTCATCTGCAGCAGCACCAGGTATTCCTCGTGCCGCTGGACGAACAGGGCCAGTGGTTCCGTTATCACCACCTGTTCTCCGACCTGCTGCTGGCCCGCCCGCTGCCCGGGTCCGGGCCCTCGGCTGCGGCGCTGCACCTGCGCGCGTGCCGCTGGTTCAGCGCCCAGGGTTTGTTCGATGACGCCGTGGAGCAGGCCCTGCGCGCCGGCCATCCGGAAGTCGCCGCGAGCCTGGTGCAGAGCCTGTCCGAAGAGCAATTGCTGGCCGAGCAGAACGTCGCCACGCTGCTGCGCTGGAAGATGGACTTGCCCGACAGCCTGCTGGCCAGCACGCCGCGCCTGATCGTGCTGTACAGCTGGGCGCTGGCGCTGGCCTGTCAGTTGGATGCGGCCGAGGAACTGGGCGCGCAGCTGTCGCGCTTCCTGCCCGCCGCGGATGACACCACCCAGCGCGACCTGCTCGCGCAATGGCAGGCCCTGGCGGGCGTGATCGCCCGTGGTCGTGGCGAGATCGAAGCGGCCGAGCGGCACTGCGAGGAGGCCTTGCAGGGCCTCGGTCCGGAGCGCTTCGGCCCGCGCCTGCTGTGCCTGTCGACCCTGAGCAATATCTCCATCGTGCGCGATGACCTGTGGCGTGCACGGGGGCTGAACAGAGAGGCGCTGGAACTGGCGCAACGCTTCGGCAATCCGCTGTTCGAGGCCATGGTGCATTACGACCGAGCCCGCGTGCTGCAGGCGCGTGGCGAGGTGCTGCGCGCCGAGGACGAAGTGCGTCAGGGACTGGCGCGGTTGGCCGGCCTGTCCTCGCAGCGTCGCTATGCGGTGCGCGGCCGGCTGATGCTTTACCAGGGCTACCTGCGCAGCTTGGCGCTGCAGCCGGACGAGGCGCGCAAATGCCTCAAGGCCGGCATCGAGGAGGCTCGCGCCTGCCGCGATATCAGCCTGGTGATCGGCTTCTGCGTGCTGGCCAGCCTGGAAGGGCGGCTGGGCAACTACACCCGCGCCTTCGCCTACCTCGCCGAGGTCGAGCGGATGATGCACGTGTGGGACGTGCCGCCGGTCTATTACCTGTCGGCCATTACCCTGATCAAGTGCGAACTCTGGCTCGGTCAGGGCCAGGTCGAACTGGCCACGGCCTGGCTGGAGCGTCTGCGCGACACCTACACCGGCGACGAGCCGGCCACCCCGCCGGAGTGTTCGCCACAGTTGCCGCGCAACGTGGAGATGCTGCAGTCGCAGCTGGAGCGCCGCGAGGGTCGCATGGCCGACGCCGAGGCGCGGCTGCGCGCCGTGGCCAGCGGCGCCCTGCAAGGCGGTGCGCAGTTGCAGGCACGTTTCGCCCAAGGCCAGCTGGTTGCCCTGCTGCTGCAGGACGGCCGTGAACGCGAGGCTTCCTTCGAGCTGGGCGAATGCCTGAATGGATTGGCGGTCGGCCTGCTGATCCCGTTGCATGAAGTCCTGCTGCAACATCCGGACTGGCTGCGCGAGCAACTGGCCGTGCGGGCGTCTTCGCCGGCCATCGAGGCCTTGCGCGAACGACTGCCGGCTGCGCCGGAGCGCGGCATGGCGCTCCCCGATTGCCTGAGCGGCCGTGAGCTGGCGGTCCTGGAACTGATCGCCCAGGGCTGCTCCAACCAGGAAATCAGCGAACGCCTGTTCATCTCCCTGCACACGGTGAAAAGCCACGCCCGCCACATCAACGACAAGCTCGGCGTCGAACGCCGCACCCAGGCGGTGGCGCGGGCAAAGGAAATGGGGCTGTTGCGCTAGGGCGCTGGCCGAGCCTTCCGACGTCAACGGCAGGTGAAGGAGCCCCTCTCCCTAGCCCTCTCCCGCAAGCGGGAGAGGGGACCGTTCGGAGCAGGATGAAACCACGCCATCAGCCGGCACGGACGGCTCCCTCTCCCTTCAGGGAGAGGGTTGGGGAGAGGGAAGAACCCCGAGCACTGACTCGCAAAAGAAGACAGTTGCTCCTACCTAGTTTGGGATTTCTCAGCAAGGGCTC
>NZ_AMZB01000121.1 GCF_000313755.1 Pseudomonas nitroreducens TX1
CGCCGCCGCCCACTCTGGCACCAGCACGTCGACCATCGGATCCCCAGCGGTCACCACGTCACCCGGCGCAAGCGAATAGGTGCGCTCGACGAAGCCGCCGGCGCGCGCTTGCAGCACAGCCACATCACGATCATTGAAGGCCAGCACGCCGGAGACCTGCAGCGTGCGGTCGAGCGTGCCGCGGGTGACGCTGGCCAGGCGCACGCCGAGGTTCTGCTGGATGCCTGGCTCGATGCGCACCGCTGGCGTGCTGTCGTCGGCGTTAACAGCGTCGGCGTACCTGGGTACCAGCTGCATATCCATAAATGGCGATTTGCCCGGCGCATCGAAGTGCTGTTGCGGAACCATTGGGTCGTACCAGTAGAGCGGTTTGCCCTCTGGAGTAGCGGAAACTACCGATGACTGGGCCAGATTCTGAGGTACCAGCCAATAACCGCCAGCGGCCCCAACGGCCAGGGTGAGGATGAGTAGCGCGGAAGTATTCCAAGGGAAACGGCTCATGCGCGCCCCTCCTCGTAGGTGAAGTAGAGACGAGCAGCGACCTGTGCCAGGGCGCCTTGCAGGTCGATCTGTTTGAGCCTGGCCTCGACTAATTGCTGGCGGGCGCTGACGACGTCATCAAGCCGGGTCTTACCGGAGCGGTAGCTGGCGGTGGCAAGGCGCACCTTCTCCTCGGCCAGCGGTACCAGAGTGGCAGCGTTGCGCTCGACGGCGCGTTGCAGGCGCTGGTATTCGGCCAGATCGTCCTCCAGCGCTTGCTCGTGCTCGCGAGCCAGTGCGTCGCGCTCAGCTTCCAGTTGCCGAACCTGGGCGCGCCGTGCGGCGATTTTCGGGTCTTGGCGGGTACCGGTGAACAACGGCAGGTCGAAGCTCACCTGCAGCGTCATCATGTCGCCGAAGTCGCGGCCCCGGCGCTGGTAGTCCACCTCCCAGCTCCAGTCCGGTTTCTTCTCCGCCACGGCCTCTCGCACTAGGGCTTCGGCCTCGCGGGTCATCGGGCCGTAGGCGGCAAGTTCAGGGTGCTGATGCAGGTGTTGCAACGAGTGAGAGGCGTCAATGAACCAATGCGGAAAGTCTCCACTCAGGTCTTGCGGGGCGTCCTGGCCAATCCAGCGCTTGAGCGCTGCCCGTGCTTGGGTAAATTGGCGCAGCAGATCGTCCTTCTGTTCGTCGAGCAGGGCTGCTTCCTGACGCGGGGCCACCGCATCGACTGCACTTGCGCTACCACCGGCCAGACGTGCGCGGATGGAAGTGTCGAGGAGGCGATTCTCGCGGTAGAAGTCGTCAAACATCGCCAGCTTGCGTTGCAACGTATAGGCCGCGATCCAGGCCTGGGCGGACGCGCTGCGAACTTTCAGCCGTTCAACTCCAGCTTCGGCATCAGCGCGTTCAACAGAGGCCTGTGCGGTTTCTATGCGCGCTTTGCGCTTGTCGCTGTTGGGCATCTCCTGCATCAGGCCGACCACCTGCATGGACATGTTGTCGCGCTGAGTGCTCCAGCGCTCATCACCCTCAATGGGGACGTTTTGCAAGCCAAGATTGAGCTTGGGGTCGGGAAGCTCTCCGGCGGGAATGGCGGCACTTCTGGCCGCAGAGACTTTCTCGCTCTGTGCGAGTAAAGAAGGGGCGTTACGTTCAGCCAGCAACAGGGCGTCGTCCAATGACAGGGACGACGCCTGCGCCGACAGACCCGGCAACAGCGCGAGCAGCAGCCAGCCGGGATGGAGTCGGACGTGAGTCACGATGAGGATTCCTCTGGAAAACCAGCGCATGAGCGCAATCCACCCGGCAGCCTTCAGGGCCGCGGGCAGGGTTCAGGTCGAGAGAGGAATCAGGCGCAGGGAGGTCGCCAGAGATCGGCGGGAGCCTGGCTCAGAACGAGGCCGTTGTAGACGGACGGGGTCTTGGGGGCGATAGGGTGGTGCGGAGACTTCAGGACGCTGACCTGGAGCAGGCTGCTGGTCTTGCATTCCTGCCCGGTCTTGCAGGTCTTCTTGCCATGCTCTGTCATCTTGCCCGAGTCCTGGCAGCAATCCTGTTCCATACCTGCCATTTGGCCCATGCCCTGGCTCTGCATAGGGCAAGGCTCCGCCGGCGCTTCGAATCCCGCCATCCCCGTTAGGGGAAGCGAGAAAATGAGGAACAAAGCGGTAAGAAATCGGAGGTGACGGAGCATAGTTCTTTCAGTGTATGTGCACTCATTTGCCGCGGCAACAGGAACAAAGATGCGTGTCAATTTGTAGCTAGACTGCACCGTCCGCGAAATCACATCCATTGGTTACGATTGATTGTCTTTACTCATGATGAGCCGGCAGCCGTGGGTGTGCAGTATTGGCCTCTACTGGGTGAGGATGTGTGCCGCTCTGGCCGGAGATAGAGCCTGCGGATTTCGCACCCCAAGGCCTATTAGGCGTTCAAGTAGATTTCATCGAAAACGGCGTCAGAACACGGCAGATTCCGCACTCATTTGCGCAATAGGCGCAGGCCGTTCAGGACAACTATCAGGCTGACCCCCATGTCGGCGAATACGGCCATCCACATCGTAGCCTGGCCTGTCAGTGTGACCGCCAGAAAAATAGCTTTGATGCCTAGGGCGAGCCCGATGTTTTGCATGAGCACGGCGGCGGTATGGCGCGAGAGCCGAATGAAGGCCGGTATCTTACGCAGGTCATCATCCATGATCGCGACATCTGCAGTCTCGATCGCAGTATCCGTACCGGCAGCGCCCATGGCGAAGCCAACATTGGCTCGAGCCAGCGCAGGAGCGTCATTTATGCCGTCCCCAACCATCCCGACAGTGTGCCGACGTTTGATGAGGTTTTCTATTGCGTTGAGCTTATCGTTCGGCAGCAGGCTCCCTTTTGCCTCGTCGATGCCAACCTGAGCAGCAATGGTCTCGGCGGTATGCGGGTTATCACCCGTCAGCATCAAGGTCTTTACCCCCAGATCGTGGAGTTCACCGATTGCCGTACGGCTAGTCTCCTTGACCGTATCTGCTACTGCGAACAACGCCAGTGCCTGGGTTTCATCGGACAGAATGACTACCGTTTTTCCTTGTCGCTCCAAGTAGCCAAGCGCGGCCTCGATTGTCGTCGAGCTGAGACTTAGTTCTTTCAACAATCGATGATTGCCTAAGTGGTAACGATGCCCATCAATCGTGCCGCGGACGCCGCGACCGAGTAGTGCTTCGAAATCCTCTACATTCAATAAGGACACGAACTGTTCGGCCGCTTGCATGGCGATGGCCTGTGATACGGGATGATCTGAGCGATCCGCAAGGCTAGCCGCGACGGCGCGATAGGTTCTAGGTGCTCCGTCAGCTAGAGGCAAGAAATCGGTTTGGACAGGTTTTCCGTGAGTGATGGTTCCAGTTTTGTCCAATGCCAAGTGGGTGATTTTGCGGCCGATTTCCAGGTACACGCCACCTTTGATCAGAATGCCTTTTCGGGCAGCAGCAGCTAGGCCGCTGACGATGGTAACTGGAGTCGAAATCACCAGCGCACAAGGACAGGCCACAACCAGGAGTACCAGGGCCCGATAGATCCACTCGAACCACTCGCCGCCTAGCAGTAACGGCGGCAGGATCGCTACAGCCAGAGAGAAAACGAATACTGCTGGCGTGTAGATACGGGAGAACTGATCAATGAAACGTTGTGTCGGCGCGCGAGCCCCTTGCGCCTCTTCAACCGCATGGATAATACGTGCCAGGGTGGAATGGCTAGCTTCTGCCGTTACCCGATATTCCAGCTCCCCGGCCTGGTTGATGGTGCCAGCGAACACCGGATCACCCACGGTTTTCTCCACGGGCAGGCTCTCGCCGGTGATTGGGGCCTGGTTGATCGTCGAGTTCCCTCTGAGCACTTCGCCGTCCAAACTGATGCGCTCGCCGGGACGCGCCCGGATCAGACTTCCGATTGCGATACCGACCACTTCCGTTTCTACCCAGCGTCCATCGACCTGCTGAACGGTTGCTGTTTCGGGCGCTAGGTCCATCAGGCCACGAATTGCGTTGCGCGCGCGATCCAAGGACTTGGCTTCGATTAGCTCGGCGACTGCAAACAGGAACATGACCATGGCCGCTTCGGGCCACTGGCCGATCAGAATTGCTCCCGTAACAGCGATGCTCATCAGGGCGTTGATGTTGAGATTATGATTTTTGAGCGCAATCCAACCTTTCTTATAGATCGCCAGCCCGCAGAGCAGCACGGCTGTAACGGAGATGACAGCTACCACCCATTCGGGCGCCAACTTGGAGAAATGGAGAATCTCTGCCGAGACTGCCGCCCCACCTGACAGCCCCAGCCGCCACCAATAGCTTTTTTCCGGCGAGTGAGCTTCGGCCGATACTTTTGTCTCTGTTTCCAGTTGGGGGCTGAAGCCGAGTTCTCGGATTGCGCTCAGGGCCTGCGCAAGCGTGTCCGGATCATGGTTAATCGTTAGGGTGCGTTGCAGCAGGTTGAACTGCAGGGCGGCGATACCTGGCATCCCAGACAGTTTGTCTGTGATCAGCCGTTCCTCGGTAGGGCAGTCCATCTGGGCGATCATCACCCGTGTACTTACGGTGGTCGCGAGAGGTTCCGCTCGCATGCCCGCAGAGGCGATGGCCTCGACAAGGACCTGATGTGCCAGCGGTGCATGTAGAACGTTGAGAGTGCGGTTCAGGAGATTGAACTGCAGCTCCCGCACCTCTGGGAGCTTCTCCAGCTTGCTGCGGATGAGGGCCTCCTCAGTGGGGCAGTCCATCTGCTCAATGCGAAACGTGCTCAACTGAGCTGCTGGCTCCCCAGGCACGGAGCAAGCCATGTTGCAGCCACTCGGCGTCGGCGTGCCACCGCAGGAGCCATCCTTAGGGGAAGCAGAACAACAATTGGACATACGGAGTCTCCTCTACCATTGCCTAGTGAGCACCCTATAGTCACTATAGAGTCAAGCCTATGTTTGGAGACCGCAATGAAAATCGGCGAGCTGGCTAAGTGGGCAAATTGCCAGGTTGTAACCATTCGATACTACGAGAGCGCCGGATTATTGCCACCGCCTGAGCGGACCGGCGGTAACTATCGCATCTATACCCCTACCCATGCCGAGCGCTTAGCGTTTATCCGTAACTGCCGAACTCTCGACATGACGGTGGAAGAGGTGAGGCGATTACTGAGCTACCGAGATAACCCGGAGGATGATTGTAACGGAGTGAACGAACTGATCGATCAGCACATAGAGCTTGTGGCTACCAGAATTGCTGCCCTTCAGGCTCTCAACAAACAGCTGACAGAATTAAGGAAAAGCTGTGCCAAAGGTCGTGAAGCTGCGGACTGCCGGATACTCCAGCATCTAAATAACAGCGGGCAGCACCTCGTCGAGGAGGTATCACCAACCCCCGCGCATAGCTGCGATGATTGATTCACTTCGTGAAAAATTCCAGCTGAGGCTCTGTAGCTGGATACGTTGACGAATATCAATCCGTATGCATGGGTCTGATGTAGGTTTCTAGGTGAAACCTCCTTGCGCAAGCTAGTCGAGTTGCGCAATCCACTCCAGTGGAGCTTAGCCATGACGACGCGAATTCTAAAAGTACTCGTAATCACCACCTCGCTTTTTTCTGCTCTTGCGTTTTCCGCTGAAGAAAGTGGGCAGGTCTCTCCTTCTCAAATTGAACATCCAGTTGTAGACATCCAACAGTTTGATAAGCAGATGGCTCAGGCGCAGGATCATCTGAATAAGATGCAGGAGCAAATGAGTCAAATGCAGAAGACCAAGGATCCTCAGCAGCGCCAGAGGTTGCTACAAGAGCATCAAGCAATGATGCAGAGCAGCATGGGCATGATGAGCCAAATGTGGGGTGACGGCGTGATGGGCTGCTGGGGAAATAAAGGGATGATGGGGCATCGCATGATGCATAGCGAAATGATGGGAAATAGCCACATGAACGGGTGGAGCCAGATGCGAGGGCGGTACTCGAACCTCACTCCGGATCAAATGAGAGAGCGCCAGTACATGATGGATCAGTACATGGGGATGCAGCAGAGGATGATGGAGCAGATGATGCAGCACCAACGCTATATGGGCATGTAACCGTGCCGGGCTGAAAAAAGCTAAGTTGCCGATCAGTATTGCCAGTAGGAGCAGCGAAGCCCTGCCGTGAACACTGTCCAGCGAGACCCGCACAAGCCCTGCATAGAAGCCCCTGCCTCAGCCAATGCCGAGCGGCGCGCTCCCCGCTAGGAAGTGCTGGTCGAACTTACCAGCGGTATGCAGCTGCAGCGACGCGCGCGCGACTCGTTGTTTGTATCGTGAGGCCATGCGGGGCTCCAAGGATGCAAGAATGTATGGGCGAACGGTGGCGCGAGCATATAGATGGAGCGATTTCGTCTTGGGTCGACGCTGTCGCTCTGATGAGAGATTGCTACCGATCGCTAGTGGACTTTTGCGAAAAGCCTTGTGGCCGGCTTCACCTGTATTCGCTATCCGCTTTTCGCGACCTGCAAAAGGGCCACCACAGCTGGACACACCACGGATCACCAGGATCATTCGGAATGCCATATCGCTCCGGATATCGGTCGTGAGTGAAATTCGCGGTTCCGAACAGCGTGTCCCAGATGAACAGCAACTGGGCGAAGTTGTGATGGGGCGGCTTGCCGTGCTCATCAAGCTCGGCGTGATGCGCGCGGTGCGTGCTAGGCAGCTGAACCAGCCGCTCTAGCAGCCAGGTAAAGGGAACCAGCCAGCGCCATTTGTAGAGCACCTTGTCCCAGGCGAACGCGCTGTGCACCAATACGTTGGCGCAACCGAAAATCAGGTGTGCGATGAGCACCGCTTCGCCCAGGCCGAGATAGACGAGAGCCCCGGCGTACCAGATGTCCGGCATGAACAAGAACCAACGCCAGTTCTCCCGGTAGGCAACGCTGATGCTCATTTCCGTTGCGGTGTGGTGGGTACGGTGCATGTGCCACATGAAAGGAACGGTGTGGCCCAGTCGGTGGTACCAGTAATGCATGAAGTCAGCAGGGATGATGACCAGCAAAACGGCCTGCCAAAGTGGAACTGAGCCCAGTTGGCCAGCTGCGCCAGGTGCCAGTTGGGCCAGGATCAATGCAGCTCCGGCGATGATTGCTGGTTTGATCAGCAGTGCGAACTGGGCAAGGCTGATCGCGTCAACGGCAAGCTCGTCGGATTGGCGCCTGTTGAGCATGCGTCCGGCGAGCAACTCGAAGCTTCCCAGTAAAACCAGAAGGCCGCTGACAGCCCAGGTGTCCAGATGTGGCATCTAATGTCTCCCTCAAGATGTGAGGGAGAGTTTCACCAATCCTGCAGCCAGCTTACTTGAAGGATTTTGTTGTTATTCGCCTGTGAAGGGCGAAGCCCGAAAGTCCGCAGGCAAATGCGCGACAGGTGGGCTGAATCGGCAAAACCTGCTTCATGAGCGACAGTAGTGGCTCCGTTCGGGTCATTGAGCCCCTCTAGCGCACGCCGGAGCTTTCGCCACAGCAGCAACTTGCGCAGTGGCAAACCGAGCGACTCCTGTAGCCAGTGCGAGCAGTGTGCTTGGGTACTGGAATAGCGAGACCGGAATGCTCCCCAAATCTGCTCAGCTGTGCTGTCCTCGCCTGACGCCTCGACCAGTGACAACAGATACTCCAGGCGCGGGTTTGGTGTGATCTCTGGCTGCTCATGCAGAGCAAGCAACTCATTCAGCGCGTCATCGAAGGTCTGCTGCGTGGTTGCGGAGGCCAGCCTGAAGCGAGAGCCAGCTGGTACGTCGACTCGAAGCGCCGCATCAGGGCTGCTACGGGCCCAGCGCAACATTCGAAGGTATGACGGGTGGCTTGGCTCTACGGTGATGCTCGTATGCGGCTGCGGGCGCAGGAAACGGCGACGTATTTCGGGTGCCAACAGCCAAGCCTCCGAGGAGACGGCTGGTAAACCATCGATCTCCAACTCGAGCGGCTCGCCGTCAGCCAGCAACAGGGTCATGCCAGGGCGCTGGTTGTAGCCATTGGGCAGAGACTGCGCCCTGACGATGAACGCTGATTTCCCGATCAGAAGCTGGTTTGGTGCCATGGTGAAGGTGTCAGCCTGACGATAAGTTGCACATGAAGTTTATGACGCCCTCTTGCCGCTAGGGCGTACAGCCACTCTTGAGGTAGTTGCTCCGGATAGCGGGAGCTCCATTCTCAATCTCGACATCGGAGGCATACGCTTCCAACAGAAGCTCGCAATTGCCTCGTTGGGTTAACACCACGCCAGTCAATGTCGCATCCCTGCTGATGCAATCGAATCCGCCCCTGACGGCATAGGTCGCCTGCTTTCCATTGATGCTGACCTGTCCGTCGCCAGAGGCCTTGCAGTCCCCCCAGCGCAGCCCCTCTGCAGAGATCGTGAGGAGGGCCGGACTCGATGCGGATGATGCTTCGGCCCGCCACTGACCATCGAACCAGCTGCCGGCAATCGGTTGCTCGATGCCGGCAACGGGTTTATGGGCCTCGCTCGGTTTGTCGCACGCAGTTAGCCACAGCGCTGAGACGAGAAGCGGTAGCAACCCTATCAACCTGTTCATGATGTGCCTCCACATTGCATCAGGTCTTCGGGCCTGCCTTGCCCAGGAAGGCAGGAGTCTCACGCATTCACACCCCCAGTCAGTTCGGGGTAGTCACCGCCTCTGCATGCCTGGGCAAGGCGATTGAAATGAGCGCGGCCAGGAGAACGAATGCCGCTGAGATCCACAGGCAGGCCACCAGCCCATATGCCTGGAATACCCATCCTGAAAGCACTGTGCCGATCAGGCGGCCCATGGCGTTGGACATGTAGTAGAACCCCACGTCCAGCGATACGCCGTCTTCCTTGGCATACGAGACGATCAAATAGCTGTGCAGCGAGGAGTTCACGGCGAAGAGCGCCCCGAACAGCATCAGCCCACCCAGGAGCACGGTCTGCGCGGAGAGGTTCATGTCCAGGCCAAGGGCGATGGCGGCCGGCAGCACCGCAAGCATCAGCGCCCAGATGAAGGCAGCACGACCGTCAGGGACGTGGCCGCGCTTCTTGCCGGTCAATGCCGGCGCGAAGGATTGGACGATGCCGTAGCCGATCACCCACGCGGCAAGGAAGCCTCCGACCAGCCAGAAGTCCCAACCCAGCGTCTCGCTCAAATAGACCGGGAGCGCGACGACGAACCAGACATCCCGAGCACCGAACAGGAACATCCGTGCAGCAGAGAGAATGTTGATTGCTCGGCTTTTGGAGAGCATGTCGCGGAACTTGGGCTTGGCCTTGGCTTTGCCCAGGTCTTTTTTCAGCGACAGCATGCTGCCGATCCAGATGAGGGCTAGCACCAGGGCCATGGCCAGCACGGCGCCTTTGAAGCCGAGCAAGGCCAGCAGCGCGCCACCCAGGAAGAAGCCCACGCCTTTGAGCGCATTCTTCGAGCCTGTAAGGATCGCCACCCACTTGTAGAGCTTGCCCTGCTGCGCGTCCGGAACCAGGAGCTTGATCGAGCTCTTGGCGCTCATCTTGTTGAGATCCTTGGCAATCCCGGAGAGCGCCTGGGCTCCCATAACCCACGGTATCGTGAGCAAGGCAGACGGCACGGTGAGCATCAGCAGCGCCACGACCTGCATGGCGAGTCCGATGTTCATGGTGCGGTTCAGTCCCAGCCGCGCGCCCAGGTAACCGCCAACCAGATTGGTGACGACACCGAAGAACTCATAGAACAGGAACAGGGCTGCGATCTGTAGCGGCGAGTACCCCAGAGAGTGAAAGTGGAGTACCACCAGCATGCGCAAGGCGCCATCGGTGAGCGTGAAAGCCCAGTAGTTGCCCGTTACCAGCAGGTACTGGCGAACTTCTGGTGAGAGCGACGATAGCGCCTTCATGATCGAGCCCTGCTCCTTCAGCCAGCCAGGCCGACCAGCTTTGCCAGTTCGACAGTGCGGTTGGCGTAGCCCCATTCGTTGTCGTACCACGCATACAGCTTCACCTGCGTGCCGTTAACAACCATTGTCGAGAGCGCGTCGATGATCGAGGAGCGTGGGTCGGTGCGATAGTCGATGGAAACCAGCGGGCGCTCCTCATAGCCAAGGATGTCCTTCAGCTCATTCTCGGCGGCACGCTTGAGCAACTGGTTGACCTCGTCCACGCTGGTTTCCCGCTCGACTTCAAAGACGCAGTCGGTCAGCGAAGCATTTGCCAACGGGACGCGAACAGCGTGGCCATTCAGGCGGCCGCGCAGCTCCGGGAAGATCTCCGCAATCGCGGTTGCGGATCCGGTAGAGGTGGGGATCAGGCTCATACCGGACGCACGAGCACGACGCAGATCCTTGTGCGGCTGATCCAGGATGCTCTGGGTGTTGGTCAGGTCGTGGATGGTGGTGATCGAACCATGGCGGATGCCAAGGTTTTCGTGGATCACCTTCACCACCGGCGCGAGGCAGTTGGTGGTGCAGGAGGCCGCCGTCACGATGCGATGCTGTGTCGGGTCGAACAGGTGTTGGTTGACGCCCATAACGACGTTCAGTGCACCTTTTTCCTTGACCGGCGCACTCACGACAACGCGCTTCACACCTTGATCCAGGTAGGTCTGCAGCACGGCAACGGTCTTCATCTTGCCACTGGCCTCGATGACCAGATCGCAGCCCGACCAGTCAGTGTCAGCGATGGCCTTGTTCGCCGTGATCTTGATGCGCTTACCACCAATAACCACCGAGTCACCGTCGGAGCTCGCTTCGTGATGCCAACGACCGTGAACCGAGTCGAAGTTGATCAGGTGGGCGTGCGTGGCAGCATCGCCCGCCGGGTCATTGATCTGTACGAACTCAAATTCCGGCCAGTCCCATGCCGCGCGCAGCGCCAGGCGACCGATACGTCCGAAACCATTGATGCCTACTTTGATGGCCATGTTTTTGTTCTCGAGTGCAGTTAGCGAGCGTTCGGCGATTTTTTGCCGAGCTGACTGATGTAGTTAATGTGTGCAGGGTGCTGAATCGCACGGGGCCGAAGCGCTTGTACCTGGGCAACGGCTTCGCGCATGGACATGCCGCACTCGATCAACAGCTGGGCTGCGATCAGGCCTGTGCGACCAGAGCCGCCCTTGCAGTGAATGGCAATCTTCTGGCCGCCATTGACCAGCTCTTTGAGGCGATCTCGATTGGTTTCCCACGCAGTGGAGAAAGCTTCACCGGGTGCCTGGTCATCCTCAACGGGCAGGTGGAACCATTCGATCCCTTGCAGTTGGCATTCCTCGGGAAGTAGATCGACTTCGTTCTGCAGCAGTTCTTCTTCTGGCATCAGGGTCACCAGAGCTACCGCGCCGGCATCGCGAAGCGTGGCTAGCGCCTCGGACACCGACGTGTCCTTGGTGCCGGGGCATGGGGTGAAGATCAGTTGGCCGCTCATATCGGACGCGGTAAGAACGGAATACGGATGCGATTGCACGTTCAAAAAGCCTCAGATGGATCGTTGATTGACACGTTTGGATAGTTCTTCCGCCGACTCCTTGCGCTCGGAGTAGCGGTCGACCAGGTAGTCGGCGCGATCACGCAGTAGCAGGGTGAACTTCACTAGCTCCTCCATCACGTCGACGACTCGGTCGTAGAACGGAGAAGGCTTCATGCGACCTGCCTCGTCGAACTCCAGGTAGGCCTTGGGCACGGAGGACTGGTTGGGGATGGTGAACATGCGCATCCAACGGCCAAGCACGCGCATCTGGTTAACGGCGTTGAACGACTGCGAACCGCCGCAGACCTGCATCACCGCCAGGGTCTTGCCCTGTGTGGGGCGCACGGCGCCCATGCTCAGCGGAATCCAGTCGATCTGCGACTTGAACACGCCTGTCATGGCGCCATGGCGCTCCGGCGAGCACCAGACCATGCCTTCCGACCAGAGCACCAGGTCACGCAGTTCTTTGACCATGGGATGGTCATCGGACACGTCATCCGGAAGGGGCAGACCTGACGGATTGAAAATCCGCGTCTCGGCTCCGAAGTGCTCCAGCAAGCGAGCAGCCTCCTCGGTCAGCAAACGGCTGAAGGAGCGTTCGCGCGTCGACCCGTACAGCAGGAGAATGCGCGGTTTGTGAGTCGATTTCTGCTCGATAGCCAGTTTGTCCGGGGACGGCAGATCGATCAGTTCGCTGTCGATATTGGGGATATGGTCATTGGTCATGATTTCACTCCTGGGAAAGGGCGCCAGAGGCTTGATCGAACCAGCGACGCTTGAGCCACCAGGCAACGCCGACCAGAGAGATCAGTACGGGTACTTCAACCAGCGGCCCGATCACGGTCGCAAAGGCGACGGGGGAGGCTAGGCCGAAGGTGGCGATGGCCACGGCAATGGCGAGTTCGAAGTTGTTGCTCGCGGCGGTGAACGCCAGCGCGGTGGTGCGTGGGTAGTCGGCCTCCAGCAGCTTGCCCATCCAGAAGCTGATGAAGAACATCACCACGAAGTAGATGGTTAGCGGGATCGCGATACGCAGCACGTCCAGCGGCAGTTGCAGCACCATGTCGCCCTTGAGGCTGAACATCGCAACAATGGTCAGCAGCAGAGCTACCAGCGTCAGCGGGCTGATCTTCGGAATGAAGCGATCCTGGTACCAGGCTGCACCCTTGCGGCTGATCAGGATTTTCCGGGTCAGGAAGCCAGCCAGGAACGGGACGCCCAGGTAGATCAGTACCGACTGCGCGATGTCGACGAAGCTCGTTTCAATGACGCTGCCTTCCAGGCCGAACAGGGGCGGCAACACGCCCAGGAAGATCCAGGCGTACACGCTGAAGAACAGAATCTGGAAGATGCTGTTGAAGGCGACCAGGCCCGCAACGTACTGGTTATTACCGCCCGCGATCTGGTTCCACACCAGCACCATGGCGATGCAACGCGCCAAGCCGATGAGGATCAACCCCGTCATGTACTCGGGCTTGTCGGAGAGGAACACCACGGCCAACACGAACATCAGTACCGGGCCGATCACCCAGTTCTGAATCAGTGACAGGGCAAGAATGCGCTTGTCCTTGAAGACTTGCGGCAGCTCCTCGTATTTCACCTTCGCCAATGGCGGATACATCATGACGATGAGGCCAATGGCGATGGGGATGTTGGTCGAGCCTATCGACAGGCTGTTCAGCCAAGCCGGCAGCCCCTGGAAGAAACTGCCGAGCGCTATACCAAGCCCCATGGCGAGAAAGATCCAGATCGTCAGGTAACGATCCAGGAAAGAAAGACGACTCTTGCTCATGATGGGTCTCCGTAGCTTCAGAGCGTGCCGATGCGTGCCAGCTCCGCCTTGAGTTGGGCTGCATCGAGTTGTTCAAGGGGCAGTGCGAGAAGCGCCGAAATGCGCTGCTTGATCTGCTCGAGCGTGGCATCGAAGGCAGCATCCATCTCTACCTCGCTACCTTGCAGGTCGGACGGGTCGGCAAGTCCCCAATGGGCCTTCACAGCGGGCCCGAAGAACACGGGGCACGCCTCGCCGGCGGCCTTGTCGCAAACGGTGATGACAAAGTCCGGTGCCAGGTCGGCATGTGAATCGGTGGACTTGCTGCTCAGGCCATCAGTGGCGATACCGGCGCGCTGCAGGGCTGTGATGGACAGCGGATTCACCTCCCCCTTGGGTTGGCTACCGGCGCTGTATGCCTTCATGCCGGCCGGGGCCAAGTGATTGAAGACAGCCTCAGACAAGATGCTTCGGCAACTATTGGCGGTGCAGAGGAACAGGACTTTCATCGAATCTTCTCGGCAGTCTTCAGCAGCAGGCAGCAACGCGCTCGGGGCGGTCGCCCATGGTGTCCAGTCGCTTGGAACTCGTGCTCAACCACTGGCGGTTAGCCTCAAGCGTCGTCACGAGAATCTCGCGTACCCAGGCGGGTAGGTTTGGATGCAGCCGGTAGTACACCCACTGGCCTTGCCGGCGGTCTTCCAGTAGCCCACAGGTACGCAGCTGAGCCAGGTGGCGAGACACCTTCGGTTGGCTTTCATCCAGGGCACAGGTCAGTTCGCAGACGCAGAGTTCTTCCTCGCGAGCGATCAACAGCATCATGCGGATGCGGTTTTCGTCAGCCAGGCATTTGAAAACCTGGGTCGGTGTCAGGGAGTCAGTCATGGCGGTTCTCAGTGTTTGGTTTTCACGAGGACGAACATCTTGATGCGCTCGTGAATCTCGTGAAGCGTGTGACGGAAAGCGTCGTGGCGACTGCTGGTCACCGGATCTTCGGAGTTCCACGCCAATGCCTCGCCTACCCCTGGAAGGGTTGTGCATTCCTGAGCGGCTTTGTCGCAAAGGGTGATGACGTAGTCGAAACGTTCACCCGTGAACTCTTCGATGGATTTGCTGTGCAGCCCGCTGGTATCGATGGCGAGATGATCGAGGGCGGCATAGGTTCGCGGGTCGATCACTCCAGGCTGAGTTCCAGCGCTAAAGGCCTCGAAGTGCTCACTGTCAGTGTGTCGAAGAAGCGCTTCGGCGAGCTGGGAGCGAGCGGCGTTGGTGGTACAAACAAACAGGACGCGGATCTTGTCAGTCATCTCTGAGTGCTCGAACGCATATGGTTTTTCGAATATACGTTTTTTCGTATAAACTTCAAGTGACAGTTCTGTGAAGAACAATTTGGGCCGACGTCCGGAGCAAGTCTGCGGGGCGTTTGGGCTGAGTAAGGGGCACTATCCTCCGGGGAGGGCGGCGACCACTGAAGGAGTACTAAGCGCGCTGTACCCGCGTACCTTGATTCTGCTTCTTCGCGTGAACCCTTCTCCTGAATCCATGCGCTGTTGTGGTGCCTAGACATTCGGTTGCCAGCGGAATAGCGTGCATGGCCGTCGCGCCACCCTCTTCGGAGACCTGGCATGAGGGCGCGCAATCCGATGAAGCGAGACGAGGCAGGAGCCGTATGAGCGCCGAAAAAGAAAAGAACAAAGTCGCAGTCTTCTCCGCTGGCTCCTTGATTGGTGCTTTAGGAGGGCTCATAGGCTTAGGTGGCGCAGAGTTTCGGCTTCCTCTGCTGATTGGCCTGTTCGGCTTCGGGGCTCTTGAGGCAGTTATCCTCAATAAGGCGATGAGTCTCATCGTCGTCGCGACGGCTTTGCCGTTTCGTGCAATGAGCGTCCCCTATGCGGACGTCCTCGAACGTTGGGACATCATTGTCACACTCCTTGCCGGAAGCCTTGCAGGAGCTTGGTATGGGGCGGGATGGGCAACCAAACTCAAGAGCCAGACTCTTTACAGAGTGCTGGCAGTGCTACTGGTAGGAATCGCCGTTGCATTGCTGTTTGGTCATGACGCAAACGCGACGGGTGAGCCACTGTTTCATGGCGCAGCGTTGATTCTGGTTGGTGTGGTCGTCGGTTTCGGAATCGGCGTCGTGGCTGCACTGATGGGAGTCGCAGGCGGCGAACTACTCATTCCCACTATCGTCCTGTTGTTTGGAGCCGACATAAAACTTGCCGGTAGCCTTTCACTGGCTGTGAGCCTGCCCACCATGATCGTGGGGTTCACCCGCTACAGCCGTGCCCAGAGCTTTTCGGTAGTTAGAACACAGCGGACGTTCATCCTGATCATGGCCGCCGGCTCGATTGTTGGAACCTTTATCGGTGGGCAGCTACTTGGACTGATTTCCACCACGTACCTGCTACCGTTGCTCGCCGCTATTCTGCTGATCTCCTCGGTGAAGGTCTGGCGACATAGCTGACACCGATGTCCCTTGCGGGTGTCGCCGCTTTCCCGAGGCAATATCCACCCACATACTCATTCGAAGGAGATGCCGAGCACACCAGAAGCCTTTCAGCCTTGGTGGTGCTCGGCGCAGCCTTTAGCTGTGTCCGACCAGCGATTGCAGACGATCTATGCCGACAGGTTCGTCTTTCAGCAGCGGGACAACCGCGTAGCGGGAGGAGTGCTTGGTTGCAACCGCATCGATTTCGCGGCGCTCATTCTCTGCTCTCCTGCGCAGCAACGCGGATCTTGGCGCTGCTGCAGCGACGCTGTTATTGATCACCCAAGCCCATGGCTCGATACCTGCGCGGCGCAGATCGTCCTGCAGGTTTGCCGCCTCCAGAACTGGAGTGGTTTCGGCAAGCGTTACCAGGAGCACCTTGGTCTGCTTCGGATCCTGCAACTGCATCATCGGCGTGGTGTAGTCCACCTTCGTGTCGCCCATCTGGCGGACAATCTCGCGGTGATAGGCCCCTGTGGCGTCCAGTAGAAGCAGGGTGTGTCCTGTGGGGGCCGTATCCATCACGACGAACTTCTTGCCAGCTTCCCGGATGACTCTGGAGAAGGCCTGGAACACGGCGATCTCTTCGGTGCAGGGCGACCGCAGGTCTTCTTCCAGCAGGGCACGGCCTTCCGCATCGAGACTGGCGCCTTTTGTCTTGAGTACGTGCTGCCGGTATCGCTCGGTCTCAGCCTGAGGATCGATTCTGCTGACCGTGAGGTTCTCCATGACGCCTTCAAGCGTCTCCGCGAGATGCGCTGCCGGGTCAGAAGTCGTGAGGTGCACCGGAAGGCCTCGGCGGGCCAGGTCGACTGCCACCGCTGCGGCCATGGTGGTCTTTCCTACACCGCCTTTGCCCATCAGCATGATCAGACCGTGCCCTTCGGCGGCGATGTCATCAACGAGCGGCGACAGCTTAGGTAAGTGAAGCTCGGTGTTCGTCCTGGTCTCCGCGACTGGCCCGACGGCCACATCAAGGAACAGGTGCTTCAGTGCATCAAGCCCTACCAGGTTGAAAGGTTTGAGTGCCACCTGATCGAGCGGAAGGCTACGAAGTACCTCCGGGATCTTCGCTAGTACCTGCTGCTCCCGCTGGTAGATGGCGGCTGCAAGTTCGTCGCCTTCTGCAGCGGCGGCCGGCAACACACCATTCACCACCAGGTACTGCTGCTTCAAGCCGATATCGGCAAGCTCCTCATGGGTGCGCGCAACTTCGCGGAGCGCAGCATTTTGGGCTCGTGCAACGAGTATCAGGCGAGTACGTACGGGATCAGCCAGCGCTGCTACAGCCGCTTTGTACTGGGCGCGATGCTTTTCCAGCCCTGCGAGAGGCCCGAGGCACGAGGCATCGCCCTTACCGCTCTCCAAAAAGCCGCTCCAGGCTCCTGGAAGCTGCAGAAGGCGGATGGTGTGCCCAGTCGGCGCAGTGTCAAAAATGATGTGGTCGAATTCAGCGATCAGCGCGTCATCGGTGAGTAGTGAGGTGAACTCATCGAAGGCCGCGATCTCAGTGGTGCAGGCCCCGGAAAGTTGCTCCTCGATACCTTTCACGACATCTTCAGGCAGCACACCTTTCACCGGCCCGACAATTCTGTCGCGGTATGCCTGAGCTGCCTGCTGGGGATCGATTTCCAGTGCAGCGAGACGGGGGACTTCCTGGATCTCGGTGACCTTGTTGCCGATTTCTGTACTGAAAACTTGGCCCACATTGGACGCTGGATCAGTGCTGACCAACAGGACGCGCTTGTTCTCGCCGGCCAGTTGGACGGCAGCAGCGCAGGCGATAGATGTTTTGCCGACGCCGCCTTTGCCAGTGAAGAAGAGGAAGCGGGGTGGGGATTGAAGAAATTGCATGGAATCCTCCTATCAGCAGCAACGACCGGAAGAGCAGCATCCGCTGCTCTCCGAGTCCGTAGAGGGTGAGGCTTGAAGGGCGGCCCAGTGAGCCAACTCTGTGCGCGATGGATAGCGCCCTGCCATAGCGATTTCGCCATCTACCAGGGTCAACGGCAGGCTGCCCTGGCCAGAACGCTGCAGAAATTCACGGACAGCGGATTGCTCGGCAAAGGCCTGAGGCTCATGCGCCAGATTGAAACGCTGAACATTGGCGCCTTGCCGGATTGCCCACTCGACATCACTCGCGAAGGTGACAAGGGACTGATCCACTTCAACCCCGCAAACGCCGGTGCTACAGCACAAGGCGGGATCGTATATCTGGATGAGATGCATGCTGGTTCTCCAATGACGACTGATGAAAAGTCAAAGAGCACCAAGGCTTGTGGCTGTTATATGCCAGCTTCGCTTCGCCGGTTTTGATCAAGGGCACGCCGGCGAAGCGTCGATGGGAAACGAGTTCTTATGAGCGACTCGTTGGTGTGCAGCAGGTCGATTTCTGGGCCACAACTGCAGCGGGAGACTCTTGCGTACCACAGCAACTGGCCTGCGCCGGTGCTGCGGGTGCACAGCAACTCGACGACTGCTCCTGCTCTTCGAACTGAAGGCTGCAGACTCCCGTTTCGGGTAGTTCGAGCTCGACACGCCGGGCAGCTTCCCAGTCGCCCGCGAGCCCTGCCGCTACAGAGCGAACTTGCTCATAGCCCGTTAGCATCAGGAAGGTCGGGGCCCGGCCGTAGCTCTTCATTCCGACAATAAAAATCCCCTCGTCAGGATGAGAGAGTTCATCGATGCCATGTGGGCGAACCGTCCCGCAGCTGTGCTCGTTCGGATCAATCAGCGGGGCCAGTTGGGTTGGGGCTTGAGTGGCAGGATCAATTGCCAGCCTTAGCTCTCCCAGCAGCTGAAGGTTGGGCCGGAAGCCCGTGGCTACGATGATTTCGTCGACTTCCGGCAGTGTTTCGCCATTGCTATGGACGACGAGTCCTTGGCCAGTGGTATCAACCCGGTTGATCGATATGCCTTGGAACAGAGTGATCTTCTCCTGTTCGAGCAACGCTCGGATGCGAAGGCCCAGGTTGCCGCGCTCGGCGAGCTTGTCGTTGGCACCACCGCCCAGAATTTTCTCCAGAGAGTGGCCACGAATGCCCCAGAACACCTTGGTGCCAGGCAGTCCAACCAGATCCTGCAAGGCGTTGAAGGCAGAGTGCCCGCCACCCACGACCAGTACGCGGCGGCCCACGTAGCGCTCACGTGCACCACCGGTTACATCGGGAATGCCATAAGCAATATGCGCGCTCGCTTCCAACTCGCCCAATGCGGGAATGCCTGAGGCGCCCATCCAGTTCGGAGTTTCATAGGTGCCTGAGGCATCGACCACGGCGCGAGCGAGGATGTCCTGCTCACCGTTGGGGCCAGCAATGCGCACCAGAAACGGTGAAGCAGTACGACCCTTGGTTTTCAGCGCATCAGCCCCCGACTTGGTCACCGCGAGGACGCGAGTATTCAGACGTGTCCGCTCCCGGATCAGCGGAAGAGCAGCGAGCGGAAGGAGATAGCGATCCAACAGCTCGCGTCCGGTGGGATATGTGTCAGGACGCGGAGCTTCCCAGCCAGTCGCGGCCAGAAGCTTGGCCGCCTCCTTGTCCACGTTGTATTCCCAGGGCGAAAACAAGCTGACGTGCCCCCACTGGCTGATGCTTGCTCCAGCCTGATTTCCTGCCTCAATGACTAGCGGATTCAGATCACGAGCCAGGAGGTGGGCAGCAGCGGCCAGTCCAACTGGGCCGGCGCCAATAACGACAACGGGAAGGTCAGTCAGGCTCATGCTGATTCTCCAGAGACAGGTTGATTCGAAGAGATGACCCGCTCGACGATGGCGCAGTCCAGCCAGCGGCCTTCCAGGCAAGCGTGTTTCTCGTAGACGCCAACCTGTCTGAACCCGCAGGAGCGGCAGAGCGCGAGGCTCGCCTCGTTGAAGGTGAAAATCCGAGAAAGGACTTTCCAGAATCCGCGTGCTTCTGCCTCCGCCAACAGGGCATTCAAGAGCACTTTCCCGATACCACGACCTCGCGCATCCCGGCGCAGGTAGATCGAGAAATCAGCGATACCGTCATAGCAGGTGCGCGCGCGATAGCTGCTCAAGTTCGCCCAGGCAACCACCTCACCATCAAGCTCAACCACCAGAACTGGGTAGCGCGACATATCGGCCACCTTGGGCTGCATGTCCTCGACGGTGCGCGGCTGGGTCTCGAACGTGGAGCTGCGATCTTCGATGCCTTGGTTGTAGATATCGGTGATGGCTTGGCTATCACTGAGCTTTGCGAGGCGGACTAGCATCGTGCTTTCCTTTTGATTGGTAGTAACAACAATATAGTTAAAAAAGGGGGAGCTACCCCCTCACTTGTCCTTGGTCTGACCTGGGCAGCATTCACTGACAAGGCCACAACGAATCTCGGCAGCTCGAGTGAGCTGGCGGAGTAAAGTCAGCGCACCCTGGCGAACCTCGGCCGGCATGCCGCTAATCATTTCCTTCTCTTCGGCGATCAGGTCGGCTCGAATACGTTCGTACAAGTCTGCGCCGGCTTCAGTAGCTTGAACTCGTACTGCACGGCGGTCTTCTGGATCTTCAACGCGCGACACGTAGCCCTTGCGCTCGAGGGTATCGACCACCCGGCTCGCAGTGCTCTTGTCCAGGAACATCTCCTCAGCGAGTGCCTGGAGGCGGAGCGGCCCCTGCTTCACCAAGGTCTCAACGGCGTAGCACTGAGTCACTGAAACGTCGTAGCAGCAAATACGGTCGCGGTCTCTGAACTGGTAGACCCGCACCAGTTGGTTCAGCGCTTCATACAGGGCTTCTGCATCCTGGCTCAGGTCGTCGGTACGCTTGTTCGGCATGTCATTTCCAATTGGTTGTTACATGCAACAATATTCCGAGCGAATACTACGGTCAAGCGCCTGCCTCCTTCGATTGACCAGAATGGTCACGTTGGTCTAGCTTGGTTGCTACTAACAACTATACGTGCAGGGTACCGTGACTCAGCTCGAATCACACGTTCCAGCCGCCCCTAATCGTCTCCGGTTGGTGTCCGCACTGGGCATAACCCAGATCTTTGCGTGGGGCTCCACCTTCTACCTGCCGGCAGTGCTGGCAAGCCCGATTGCACGGGACACTGGCTGGTCTCTATCGGCAGTTGTCGGTGGTCTGTCCTGGGGGATGTTAGTGGCAGGGCTCTGCTCGCCTGTTGCTGGCCGCCTGCTTGAGCGGCACGGAGGGCGTGTCGTACTCGCCTTCAGTTCGTTGATGCTGAGCGTGGGTCTCTTGGTGATGTCCACCGCAAGCAGTTTGTGGGTCTACTACTTGTCCTGGTCAATTCTTGGCTTGGGGATGGCCAGTGGTTTGTATGATTCGGCCTTCGCCACACTAGGTACGCTGCTGGGAGCGCGCGCTCGTGGGGCGATCACGGGACTCACCCTAATTGGCGGGTTCGCGAGCACTGCCGGGTGGCCCGCCATGGCTGCACTTGAATCCTGGTGTGGGTGGCGGGAGACCTGCTGGGTGCTCGCAGCGGTACATGCAGTGATCGGCTTGCCGATCCATTGGCTGGCAGTCCCCAAGCCAGTCAACGTGGCGAAAGAAGTGCCGAAGCAGAGGCAGATTGCCCTCGCTGAGGATCGATCTACTCGCCAGCTCTTCTGGTTAGTGGCTGGCCTGCTGACGGTCATTGCATTCGTTATGGCAAGCCTTTCGGTTCATCTGCTGACGTCATTGCAGCAGCTTGGGATTCCGACCGTAACAGTGCTGGCAATCGGCATGGTCATCGGCCCGGCTCAAGTGGTGGCGAGAGTGCTGGAGTTCTCCCTTGCGCGACATCTCCATCCGACCTGGTCTGCCCGAGTTGGTGTGCTGATAAGCCTGATCGGTATCTGCTTACTCATCCCAGGCACTCCATGGCTGGCATTCGTCGCTGCTGCGCTATATGGGGCGGGCGTCGGAATCCTCACTATCGCGAGAGGAACACTGCCGCTGGTGCTATTCGGCGCCGAAGGCTATGGAGCGAGGATGGGAGTCTTAGCACGACCAATGCTTCTGGCGCAGGCCGCCGGGCCATTCGCTGCAGCGTTTGTGCTGAGTGGGCAACGAGCGTCGGTGATGCTCGAGCTGATGGCGGTACTGGTCGCCATCGCATTGTTCGCAAGCCTCAAGCTACCGACAAGGTCGTTGGTTTGAGGGTAGCGCGATGGTCCGCTATTGGCCGTGTTCTGCCTGTCGCCTCTTCTGCGTGATTGGTCAAGTCGGATGCAAACGGTGGTCAGCGGCAATGCAATTGGGCGGTCAAGTGCGATGCAATTACGCACGCTTTCATGGAGTAGGCGGGAAACAGGACACCTTGGGTCCACGCGAAGCGTTCCCTTTACGATGCTGATGTGATTGACGAAGCCTTTTGCACCAGGACTGATTTCTACTGAAAGGCCGATTTCGCGCAGAAAAGCGACAGCCCTCTGAGCGTGCGGGCATTTCATCGCGAGTGGTGAGGTTTGTTCCACGATTAGTCTCATAGAGGCCGTGCCCCTCAGGGCACGGCTTGCAGTCATCGGGTGAGGACGCCCAGGTACTCGTAACCGATCGGGAGGGGCGTGCCATTTTGCAGCCAGGCGGTGCCATCGGTGAAGCCCGTGCTCATCTCATCCAGCTTTTCCGACCATGCGTCACGCTGTCCTTCCCAGGCTCCTTCGCTGTTCACTCCACTACCTTTGCCCGCCTTAGGCACAATCGTGTCAGTGAAGTTGGAGCGGGTGTGGAAACCAAGGCTGCGGCTGTTCACCTGAGCCAGCGCTACACCGTCGATTCGATGTGCCCCTCTGGTGTTGGAATCGATCTTTGTCGCGTAGATCGGCAACTGCGGCTCGGTCAGCGTGTCAGCGTTCAGGCTCGTCATCCGCATAGTCGCGCCGGATTTGTAGTCGAGCACCAATTCTCTGAAGTCCTTCTCGTCGTCGGACAGGAATACGCGATCCCGACGGTCCAGCTTGACCGTAATGCTCACCAGACCGACCGAGATGTCGTGTGGCTCCTCAAACCCGATTACCTTGAATTCGTGGGTGCGCTTCATCTCCAGGCGCAGCCAGTCCAGCACCAGCGACTCAAGGCGCATACGCTCAAGGGCGATCACCCGTTTGCCATAGCGCCAGATCAGCTTGTTGAGAAGCTGTTCTGAGGCCTGGGCCACGCAGTCCCGGATTTTCACGGCGAGTTCGGTCGAGCTCATCTTCTTCAGGGCCTTGGAGGTCCTGACCTCCGTCCAGAAGAGCTCCAGCACCAGGTGGATCATGGTTCCCTGAATGCGCGGGTCCAGGCCAATGACCGGCTCTGGGAACATCTCTGCGCGGAGTCTGTTGCGGGCGAAGGACAGGAATGGAGCCTCAGCGTAGTCCTTGAAGATGCGAACGCCGCCCTTGATCCAGGTGAGTTCCTCTGCAGATACCGGGCCCACGGTCTCGGGGACCACCAAGCTACGGTCGAGATGACCAAGCAACTGGTCGACAAACACACCGTGAGACTGCACAGACGGCGTTGCCGAGGGCCAGGCACCAAACAGTTCGCTGGGGCTCACCGCCGCGCCCTTATCGTTGTGCGCCGGGCACGACACGGTTACGTCCGGGCTGATGCTGAGGAGCGCAGCTACGACCTTGCTTGCGTACTCCAGCGCACCCTCGCTGGAGGCTGCCGGGATACCCGAGGAGATCTGCAGGTCGAGCGGGAGGAATGGCGAGGGGTCAATTCGCGCCGGAAGGACAGTGCTGGAGGCCCCGATGATCCAGACCGAGTCGAATTGCAGGCCTATGGCGTCCTCGTAACCGAGGATCGATACCGGAGCTACGTGGGAGATTCTCGGCTGGAACTGACGGGTATCGACGACCTCCCTCAGCCACATGAACGCGCGGGTGTATTCCACGCGGCCCAACTGGGTGTCCAGAGTCCGGAAGAGAGCCAGGGCTTCATCCCATGCCTTGAGCGTCTGGAAGTTCGCAGAGTCCAACTCTTTGGTACCGGGCCAGCCCATCCCGGTCAGGGCTTGGCTGAAGTGGTCAGCCCATTGAGAGGGATAGCGTTTGGATTCGCCATTGAGCTGCGCTGCGAGCATGCCGGCGAAGCGCTCACGGAAATCCGGAATCGCGTCCCCCTTGAACACGCCGATCGCTCGGAGGAAGTCTTCACCACCCATCGAGAGACCCAAGTTGTCGCGCAACCAGAGATCGACAAGAGCACGGGAGTTACCCTCATTCACATCGCCGGCAATCCACGGCGAACGCAGTACACGGCTGAAGGCCTCAGTGTCAGCCTCTTTCGGGGTAATCGAGAGGATATCCATTGCTGCGCGAATCAGCGGTCGGCTTCCCAGGGTGGCACCGCTGGAAATATCCCAGGGGGTTCGGCTATCGGCGTCAGACTCGCCGGGAATCAGAGATGCCGGACTGCAGTGGAGAGACAACGCCTCGATCAGCGGCGCTTGGTAGGTGCGGATGTCCGGCACGAGGATCGCCAGTTGCGGGGCTGCGAGGGGAGTTGCAACGTACGGAGACAGCTGCTGGTTCACCCATTCGGCAACCAGCCCAAATTCGTCGCCTTGGTTGCTTGCTTTCATCAGTTTGGGTGTGGATTGGGAGCCACAAAGCTCGACGTCCACCACCTCGGTTCCACGCGCGGTAATGGCATCGAACAGGGCCTTCTCGGCCGGGTTCATGTCGATGATGCCAACGATGACGATCTTGCTCGGCAACTTAACCTCACCGGACAGAACGGCCTTACGGAGCAGCTCAGGGAGCTGAGCGCGGAACACCATTCCTTGGGAAACATTCTCCCGGTTGAGGATGTCTTGGATCTGCCAGAACACCTCCAGCTCACGTTTGAAGCGGAATCGATCTTGATCCATCGGGATGCGGTACTTGAGAGCTTGCGAGTAGGCGCTACCGATGCGGCGGGAGGTGGCCATCGACGAAATGAGGGTCGCCGGCATCAGGCCGGACTGGTCTGCAATGCCCTTCACTACAGCAAGCTCCTGAATCGGATAGAGCAACTGCTCTGCCGGCATCAGTTCGAGCCAGGCGTTTTCAATCCAGGACGACACGGTCTGGATGTGGCCCTTGTTGAACCAGGCCTTCTTCCCGGTCATGGATTGAAGGAGCGCCGACTGGAGCCTGAGGTGTCGAGCTACGCGCTCGGTAGAGGTCAACACCAATGTGCTGTCGTTCAGTTCCGCCAGCTCTTTCAGGAATTTCATCTGATCTGATCTCCGTATGAGTTGGAGTCAGATTAACGAGGCATTTCTGTGCCACCACCCGTCGGAGTTGCCAGTTTCGCATCCGAATTTCGCATCCGAAATCCTGATTTGGAGCAGTCGCTGACCACTATTGGGGAAAGAACCCAAGCGATCCCTTCCGATGATGATCAGCCATCCCCGAAGTACCGCTGTTGCTGTGCCAGAGCTTGAGCTTGCGTTGGTTGTCCAGCCTGTGATGCGGGTTGGTAGTGGCCTTCCCATGCCTGTCGCCTATGAGTGCCTGCTTCGCGTCGTCCAAGCGGGGGAGTTAGCTCCTCCGGCTCGGATCATCGCAGCTGCCGAAGAGGACGGGTCAATTGTAGGTCTCGACATGTGGGTTGCCTCGCAAGCCGCCCGGATCGCTGGGGCCTTCCCTCACGCATCCCTGTGGGTGAACAGCTCACAGATCTCCATCGGTGACAGCCGCTTCATTGAGCACGCAATCTCGGAGTTTGATCGACACGGGGTCACTTCGCGTATGACCTTCGAGATCACCGAATCGGCAAATGGTGATGCATTCAAGATCATCCAGGGACTCGAGCGCCTGAACCTTCGGGCAATGCCGGTGATGCTGGATGACCTGCGTGACGGGTTCGCAAAGCGGCAGCTGTTGATGAACAAGGCCGTTACCGGGTGCAAGCTCTCACGGCGAACAACTCAGGAGCTTGCTACGAGTTCCTCTGTCCGAGCAGAGGTTGAGAGCCTGGTTCGATCTTGCAGGGCCGCGGGTAAGAGGGTGGTACTGGAAGGGATCGAGCATGCGGGAGAACTGGAGTTGGCACTGAACCTCGATATTGAGCTGTGCCAGGGGTTCTTCTTCGGGCGGCCGGCCCGGCCGGAGATTTTCCTACACGAAAGAGGCTAGCCAGGTCACCTATCCTCCTCCGCGTCGCGTGGGTTTGAGACTAATCCTCCACCTTGAATTGCCATTGGCCAATACTCAGCGCAAATTCTGGTTGATGGATCGATCCGCAGGGAGGAATGGATGACGGCGATGTCATCCACCGTGCTCCTGGCTTTGGTCAGATGTCGTTGATTCGACCTCGGCGTTCTGTGAACTCCCGAACCTCGTCGCGAGTAACCTTGCCTTGCGTTACCAGGGCCATCGCTGTTTCTGCCATCGACTTCCGCGCCTGACGTCTCATCTCGTTCGCCAACAGGGGGAGACTCTCTGGACCGCCTTGTAGTATCTGGCGCACTCCTGTCGTGACCTCGATCGACTCGAATACCGGAAGTGGATCACGAGATCTGTCGGAGAAACGCAGGAGGTGCTGCCAGAACACTCCACGCAGAGTTACCGGGAGTAAGCGGGCATACCTTGGATCAACCAGGGCTAACAGACGTGTGTAGGTGTCGGGAGCACCGTCGCTATGGATAGTGCCAATCACGCTGTGGCCCGTCGACGCTGCCAGCACAGCAGCGTTTGCTGTTTCTGGGTCACGGATCTCACTGACCATGATGGTCTTTCGGTTTTGACGGACGAAGTCACGGATGGCTTGTTCGAAGCTCTCCACGTGCTCTCCGACTTCTCGCTGGATTACGCCGCCCCCCTGGAACAAGTATTCGATGGGGTCTTCGCAGGTTCCCAGGAGACCGCGCTCACGGCGATCCATGTTCTCCAATGCGGCGAACATGGTGGTGGATTTGCCGGAGTTCATCGCACCAGCAAAGAGGGTCAAACCTGCCCCCTTCAGGAGCGGCTTGATGATGTTGTAATCGATCTTCAGGTCCTTGTTGAAGCTGGGAACCCCCTGAAGCAGGCGGCGCATGGCGATGACCCAGCCTTCATGACAGTTGGAGAGGTTGCAGCGGTACCTGAACCCGTTGAACGACTCGGTGAAATCTGAAGACTTCCGCTTATTCCCTTTCCCCTTCTCGGAGACCATTCGGTCATAGAAGTCCCTCCACATCGGCAAGATGTCTGGGCTTTGCACCTCGCCGAAGTTGTCCACCATCTCCATGACACTCTCATAGAGCGTGATATTGGTGGCCTCTCTGGAGAAAGCCTCGGCGTTGAACTCCTTGGAATGGTTCTGCATGGGACTCCTTATGCGGCTTTCCGATCAGCACAGGCAGTAGCTGCACCCGACGGCGTGCGCGATGAATTCTTCGATTGGATTAGTCGCCAGGTGGCGCGAAAGTACGCCCTGCAGTCGCCTTATTCAGGGCCCTTCTAGCGGGTTGTCTCGCCCTGTAGGACTCGCTTCTGGTAGGTAACCCAGGCGGTTGTCGACTTACCTGCCAGCTTCGTGGTGATGATGATCCTGGTGTTAGACCCGGCTGCCTCGGTCAAGTAACCGGCGTAGTTGTCCTCCTTGAATGGTAAGTCGACACCGACGTAGCAGCGCTCCGAGTCGAACTTCACAAGAATGTCTGATCCAAGTGGGTTCTTTGCTGGAATGCGATAGTCATTGCCCAGAAGGCCTTGCAAAACCGACGTCTTCGACCAACTGGCGAGAGCGCTGTAGGTGTGAGTGGCCTGGAGGTTTGCTCCAATCGTGGTACCGGTTGCCCTGGTGCGGGCAATCTCACAGATGGGGACCAGGTTCTTTGCCTGCTCGATGGAGGAGAAGATCTTGTGGTGTTGATAGCTCTGCATGAGGCTGGGCAGCACGGCGGCTGTGAGTACAGCCGCAATCGCAATGCATACCGCAATCTCGATGAGGGTGAACCCCTTCGTACGTCCCATCGTCTGCATCAGTGTTTCAGCGCCGTGGAGAGGCTTATCAGCGGTAGGTAGAAACCGATCGCGAACATCAAAATGCTCACGGACATTGCAGCAAAACCGATTACTGACGACATCTGCGCCACTCTCTCGGTGTACCGCAGGTAGTAGGCCTTGAGCGCCTCGGCCATGTTTACGAGTACAGTGTCCCGCCCCGCCGGGGTTTGGCTATCGAAGCCTTGAAAGTTCTGGGTGATGAGCGGAGGCCATTCGGGGTTGTCGAACACCTCGGATAATTCTCGGCCCTCGTCAATGAGTTGGGTGTACGCATCTTTGTAGAGACCGTGTGCCCGGCCACGGGACCGTTGCATCATGAACTTGAAGCTTTGTGGGTTCGTGAAACCGCTACTGAGGAGCAGCTGGTAGGTCTGGACAAACTCTAGCCCCATCCTGACTTTGTTCCGCTCGTTCAGGAACGAAAATCCAGGGAGTGTCCGGACCATTTCCCACAGGCGGTTCCGGCCCAGATAGCAGCCTACGGCCAGTGCTAGCAGGATGTAGAAATACTGGGTGTAGAGCGTATTAAGCCCCATCACCATGTGACTGAACGAGTTCAACGTGAGGTCTAGGCGCTGAACATTGATGAAGTCGTCGATGGTTCCGCCAGCCCACAACGGAATACCAGTCAGGAACGATAGGCCGAAGCCGGTGTTGATCATCGCCTTGCGCATCAGGGCCGAGAATTCCTTCTTGGCCTCCAAGCGTTCCGCGATCGACTTTGATGCACGCCTGAGAGACTCCGCCAGGCGGCCAGTTTTGTCCCCAGCTTCGGCAAGCAGGACTGCGGTTTCATCGAATCGGAGAAGGGTCAGGTAGTCCCGCGGGGTCTGGCAGGCATCTACTTGGGCGAAGGTCAGTTTGAGTTTCTTGTAGTCAACCGACTCCAGAATTGCTTTGTCGAAGACTTTACCCGACGCGACTTTCGATGCGATCGCCGACAGCATCAGGACCTGCTCGACAAGAGGGAATTTTTTGTCCAGCAGGGCCGATTTCAATCCACCCAGGTGATCGATTGCCACGCTGTGGACGATCGACTGCGGGATACCCGACATGGCAATGGCCTGCTCTTTGGTTTCCGCCTCGACGCTGACGGAAACCACTCCACCCGACTCACCGAAATACTTCAGTTGGTAGTAGGCCATTGCCGCGCTCTCAGTTGCAGGGGTAGGAAACGGTGACTTTGGAGTTGCCGGTCGCGGTAGCAGAGTTCGGCACGATGTTGTTGCCCTGGTTGAGGGAAGTGACCATGTCGGCCGCAGTGTTGCTGTCGGCACTCGAGAGCGTGTAGCTGATGGTGACCTGGGTGGCGGACACGGAATCAACCGTCCATGCAGTGTTCCAGACAGTCAGCGCTGGAACCCCCCGATCCTGGAGCTTCTGAGCGGTGATGGTGGTCGTGTTGCAGACATTGGTGCGGGCGACCTGGCGGGAGATTGCGCTGGGGAAGTCTTTCTGGAGCTGGCCGAGTGCGGTGCTGACCTTGGCGTCATCGCGTTGTTTCAGGAAGCCGGGCAGCAGGAAAGCGACCAGGACCGCCATGATGGCCATGGCAACGCCCAGTTCGACCAGAGTGAAGCCTTGTTGGCCTTTACGTTTGAATTTGCGTTCGATCATGGATCGGATTTCCTTCGTCTGTGGTGTATCGGGTGATTGAGCTTTGGGGGCTACCCGCCCCGCGGGTCAGGTGACTAGAGCTGCGCCACGAGGCCAGACATGCCCTGAGAGGGCACTCTTGAGCCAGCTGGCGTTTCGGTTCGGTCGGGTCTAGCGCCCATACGATGAGAGCTGTACGGACCAAGCTCTTTCTCGAGCTGTTCGAACCCAACAACGCCGTCGGCTACCAGTCGCAAACCGTCGTCCCAGAGGTCCTTGAAGGTCCCCTCCAACAGTTGTGAGCGTCTCAACTGACTGGCCGTGATTCCACCCAAAACGGCCTCCTGAATTTCCGGGGTCATTTCGAGAATCTCGATGACGCCACGGCGGCCTTTAAGCCCGCCAGACTGGTGCCCGCTGGTGTTGCAGATTTGGCAACCCTTCGGGTTGGCCCTGTATAGCTTCAGGTCGCCATTGCCGTTGAACACAGGGTTAGAGCCGTACAGGCTGAAGCGCTGCTCGTCAGATCGGAACAGGTACTCCACACGGCAGCTCTTGCAGAGGCTGCGCACAAGCCGTTGAGCCATGATCGCCCTGGTGTTGCTGACGATGATGTCGGCCGGGATATCCATGCGCGCGAGACGGTCCAGAGACTCGTGAGAGTTGTTGGTGTGAAGCGTCGTGAGTACCAGGTGGCCGGTTTGGCCTGCTTTGAATGCGTACTCCGCTGTCTCGTTGTCGCGCATCTCACCAAGCAGGATCACATCAGGGTCTTGCCGGAGCAGAGCGCGGAGAGCGGCGGCAAATGAGAGATGCTCGCCACACTCGGTGTGGGACATCCCTTCATGCTGCATCTCGACCGGCTCTTCGATTGTGTGGTAGTTGCGGTTCGGGTCCCGGCCGTAAATGTCCAGCAGCGTGGCATTGAGAGTGGTGGTTTTTCCCGATCCGGTAGGCCCGGTAACGATGATCAGCCCGTTCGGGGCGTCGGCGATTCTGCGGATCAAGGCAAGGTTTGACTTGGCCATGCCGAGCTTGTTGAGATCCGACAAACTTGAGTCATTGCCCAGCAGACGAACCACGATTTTGGGTGTGGCTTCGGAGCCGCGCGAGACGGGCAGTGTGCTCACACGCAGATTGATCTTTTTGTGAGAGGACAGGGAAAAGCTGTATTTGCCGTCCTGTGGTTTGTTCAGCTCCAATGTGAGGCCACAGTTGTTCTCAACGATCACCCGCAGGATCGCTTCGTGGATGACAGTGCTGTACCGCTTCCGGGTCAGAAGCTCTCCGTCAAGACGGAAGCGAACCTGGATCTGGTCACCCTGAGTTGGCTGTAGGTGGATGTCACTGGCATTGAGCTTTGCCGCTTCGCGGACGAGGTCCTCAACCCGTTGAATCGCACGGGCCTTGAGCTGCTCGCTGTCTTGGACCGAGCTGTCGTCATCTTCGGTGTCGATAGCCTTGATGGATTCGAGACGCGAGTGACTTACAACTCCCACCTTAGGGCTGGGGATGTTGTTCGAGCGTGCGAAGCCTGTCGCCCTTTCGACCATGCGCTTGTGGAAGGGGTTGGCGATGTAAATGGTATTGCCGTAGATGAACCACGGCTCACCATCCTGCCCCTGGGTGATCGTGAGGCCCTCCTCCACTTCATGGAACACATCTCGATCCAGTGCCTTCCCGATGGCATGAGCGACGGCCTCATCGTCCTTACACACGCGCAGGATGTCAGGCACCACCTGCTCCATGGTGTCTGATGCCGGCTGTGTATCTGCCTGCTGCTGTGTGATCTTCCCAGCTTCAACCAGGTGGCGAAGTATCTTGCGTTGGATTCCAACGATGTTGGCGCTCACGCTTACTCTCCCGCCAGGCGCTTGGAGTTGGTCCAGTCAATCACCAGTTCCCTGGTGCCCTTAGGGCCCTTGAGATAAGCCCTGTCGACGCCAAAGCGCAGCAGGGTGTAGCCATTCACCTTCTCGCCGTTCCGCAGGACCTGGCGACCTTCATTGGTCACCACTACGATGGAGTCCGCTCGAACTTCCACGAGCTGCAGGCGCTTGGTCGATGGGTCCTCTTCCGCGGGTTTTTCATCCTTGGCAGGTCCACCAGGAAGAGCTGCTGTGGTTTGAGCAGGGGTGCCCGTCGCAGGAGGGGGCGGCGGCGGTGTAGTCATGCTCGCCGGCGGCTGCTCACCCATGAAGGGCGGAGTTGTCGACATGGGGGTGTTCGGACCAAAGGGCAAATCAGTTTTTTCTGCCCGGCTTCCCGCCGATCGCACTTCCTCGCCCAAGGTGGCAATGTCTTTAACGCCAAGAGGTTTTCCGTCTTCGTTGACGATGAATCCTGCGTCCGACATTTTCTTGTAGGAGTCTGCCATCTCAGCTTGAAGTTTCAGCTGGTCACGCTTGTACTCCATGTCACCCAATTGCCGATTACGACTGCGATGAGTATCCGCGTCATCGGTATCGGCAAATGCATGCAGCGATACTGCAATCTGCGTTGCCAACATGATACTCGTGAAGGATTTATTCATTATCAGATACCCACTACGACAATATTGAGCTTCATTACTCCATTGGAAATAGAGTAATCATAGAGATAGACCGGGATTTCCTTTTGAAGCGCCCGGATGCTGGCGATTAAAACTTGAGGGTCGCCACTAACTTGAGCCGGCCAATTTGATATTGGCCCTGTGTAGCTATTGCCCATCTCGGCGATGTTTTTGCCCTCGAAAGGTTCAAATTTCAAACCGTCGAGTGCGAACGTAGAGGCGGCTTTTCTCCATGAGTTCTCGAGTTTCGGGAGCTTTTCCAGATCCGAGTAATGCTGAAGGTCTTGCCTTGTACTTTCGATAACTGCGTCGATCTGTTCGTAATCGCTTGGCAGCTTCCGGTTGTCCCCGAATGCCACGGTGAATCTCACCGCCAACAACACAGCTGCTGCGATGGCCAAGAGCATGAGGTTGGAGAAACCAAGCGAAGAAACCGATACCTTAGCGCGCTTAATTAGCATCAGTTCTTCCCTCCACTTTCATCGCTCTGAGCAATACGAATTACGTAACTGAGATGAGGGGTTAGCTCAGACTCCACACCAAGGACTTTCTTGGCGGGGTCAAAACTCAGGTTTTTACTGCTGAGGAATCGGTGCAGGGTAGTGAACCCAACCTTCGTTTCCCCTTCCGGGGCTGTAGAAAGGCCGCTGTCATACGAAATCAGCGTACTGATCTTAGTGAGCGTGCCCGAGTTATCTGGCCACTTATCCAAGTGTTCACGCTGAAGTTCTGCAAACTTCGAGTCGAGTTCGTCTCGCTGAGCTTGTTTTGAACGATAGGAAGCCATGTTGGCGTTGTAGAGTGTAAACATGGCGTAGTTGTAAACTGCTGTGGCGAACACAATCAGGCCACAAATGCTTGCGACGATGTACCACCGCTTTGTTTGATCGTGGCGTTGTTTCTCGAAAAGTTCCTGACGGGTGTAAGCGGGCTTGGCTGGGAGCACCAGGTCGACGTTATCGATGGAGATCCGCTTCGCATCAGCGAGTTCGTATTGTGGCAGTTCACTGATGAAGTTATCTGCGTACTCCGAAGAGAGTCGAATACTCCTCGGGTCGTGAAGGTCCCCTTCGGGGTCCAGGCGCAGGAAAAGCCCGCGGTCCTGGCCCAAATCGAAAATGATGACATCCGTCCCGAGAGGGACAGCGTTATTGGCGAAGAGAAGCTGCCAGAGGCCATAAACCTTGATGCCCGGGTAAGAGTCCCGCATCGACTTGAGTTCTTCTTCGTCGATGTAGATGGCTGGCCGGCCATCCTCGCGCGGGCCCTCAATGAGCGTGTAGACCTCTGACTCGCGGGAGCTTGTCAGCGCCTGCGAGCCGATAGAGTCACGGCAGATGATGACCTCTTCGCCACCAATCTCGATTGGTACGCCAAGAAGTAGCTTGGACATCAGAGGGCGCCTTCAGCCAGAGTGGGGGTTACCACCAGGACCAGTTCACGACGGTCGAGCTGGTTGTTGATGTCCTGGGTCAGAGGGTTCAGAACAGCCTTGGTGACCAGGTTCTGCCATGGGAGGTGGCGCATAGCTTGGTTCATCTTCTTGGTAATCAACCCGCCGAGATGAACTGCGCGGCCGGAGCTGGTGATCAGTTGGGTGCTGAATTCCTTCAGGTTCACTCGCGGGGTCTGGAATTCGTAATCACCAATGGCGATGGTGTCGTTACCACTGAGATTCGAAATGACCGGCCAGATGTCGACAAGCAACTGATCATCGTCCAGGACTCGGACAGTCACGCTCAGTGTGACGCCCACCTTCAGACGGCCCAGTTTCGGGGTGACGGTGACGTTTCCGGCCTCATCCTGCGACTGCTCAACGTCGACGATGTAGGTCAACTCCTCACCAGCGTAGATCTGAGCAGGAACGCCGTTACGGACTGTGATGTTCGGCTGGTCGGTCAACTCCACCCGACCGAAATTCTCAAGGAACCGCACCAGAACATCGGCTTTTACATGCTCCGATTCGTACGTGCCCTGCACGTTCCAGAATGGATCGCTGCTGCCATCAGTCTTGGTGTTGAAGAAGTTCAGGCCCAGGGGGTTGCCGTTGAGAGTGCCTTTGACCAGAAGGTTCCAGTCGACCCCCTTCTGCTTGTCATTGTTCAGGATGACGTCGTACGCCTCGACCTGGACGTTGACGATCTTGGTTGCTTCTCCGATCGCACGTTTCAGATAACGGTCCAGGATCTTCATCTTGGCTGGCTTGCCGCCGGCAGTGATGATGCCGACTGAGCGAATGCCTTCGATGTAAGGGGCAGTGCCATCGTTGAACGAGAGCATGCCAAGGTCTGCCGGAGAGGGAGCGTCAAAGTTCAACCCACTCGACATACCGTTTTGGCCTGCGCCAATCGGGCTTGGGCTAGTCGCTACTGCTGCACTACCAGTACGACCCGACTTGGCAGTTGCAGAATCCTTCTCTGCTCCAAGGATGGTGCGAGCGCCATCCATAACCTTTTGCCACTCGTCCTCGGACAGCTGCAGGCCGATCGTGGTACCTGTGGCGACGTTGGAGTCCTGCTGATTGCCGGAGTCGGTGTCGCCTGCTTTCGCACCGCGTGTCTGGGTGGATGCGATGACGTTATTAACGTTGCGGGTCGAGGCGAAAGTGGCAAGGTTCCATTCGCGGGTTTCGAAGTCGCTGACAAGTACACGCTTGCCGACGATTTCGATGTTCAGATCGCTCGTTCCTTCGATGTACTCAATGAAGTCCGCCAGAGACATGCCAGAGGATTGGACGTCGACCGGCTGATTCAGATCGACTTTCCCTTTAGGGATGATTGCGTACCCGGGCAACGTCTCTTGCAGGATGCTTCGCAGCGGACTTCCCTTGACCGTGAGGAATACCGGTCGTGCTTTAGCCAGGTCCTCAGTCCGAATCTCCCGGACAAAGGTGTTACCACGGGCTGCCTGTAGAGCATCTGCCGCGCCAGGGCGCAGAGGGGCATTCTTCGCTTCTTCGGAAATGTCGAATGTGTTGGTGCAGCCCAACAGGCCGGTAGCAACCAGCAGGGCCAATGAAATGGATTTCAGCTTCATGGTTGTGGTTGCCTTAGTTCGGGCGATCAGTGAGAAGGATCATGGGCGACGGATTGCCCTGCTCATCCTTCAGGTCCCAGAAATACTGGTAGCGAACACGTGCGTCGCGGACCGACGCGGTGAGCTTCCGCAGGGCGATGTCGCGGGCATCAGTAGAGATGAACTCGTAACGTCGGGTCTCGAGTTCCGGCTTGTTGTAGAACGCGGTCTTCACGCGCCAGCCAACCGGCATCATCCCTTCGACGATTTCCTTCAGGGTTGCCCCCTGGTATTCGGCTTCGACCGGCTCATTGATCACCACGGTGGGGTCAACACGTTCCAGGGTGACCCGCTTGCGCGCAGCGGTTTCGATCATCTCCGCGTTGTTCTCGGCCATCATCAGGAGCTGTTTGCTCTCGTGACGGATCTGCTCGATGTCAGTGAGCTGTGCGACTTGGACCTGATCAGCCTTCGCCTGCGCTGCCTTGTTCAGATCCAATGCTTTGCGAATCTCAGCCTCCTGCGCCAGCAGGTCTTGTTTGCGCTTGGCGGCAGCATCGATAGCCGTTTGCTGGGCTGCGATGAGGTTACGCTCCGCCTCCCCGCGCGCCGCGGTCAGTGCCTGGCGATTGCTTTCCAGGTCCTCCAGGGTCTTGCGGTACTGACGCTCGGTCGCGGTTTCTTCGATTGAAGCAACCGGGTTGTCGATGGAAAGGTCGAGCTTCGCAGCCGGCACTTCTGTCGTGCGCTTGTAGTCGATAGGCTGCATGACCTGCTGGGCCCGGCCGGCTTCGTAGGTCCGATCAAACGGTGAAAGGTTTTCGCTCCGCGCGAGATGCGAGTCATCGTAGGCGGAAGCGAAAGAGCCCTGGCTCAAGAGGCTGATGCCCAGGATGAGAATCGGTTTTTTCACTGCGGAGTCCCGTAGAGGCTTCTGTTACCTCAATAGTGGGAAGGCAGTGCTCCAAATCCTGGCCTATGGGTTTGGTTGGAAAATCTTTTTTAAAACCCGCATCGTGACCTCGTGTTCAAAACGTCGAGATCGTCATGTCTGCTACAACTCCGAAGGTCAAAGCCTCCTCCGGGATCGTTGCTCTGGTTGTCATGCTTGCCGTGGTGATTCTGGGGTACTCGATCTACCTCGAATCCTCACATAAGGCCCTCGATTTCCAGGCTGAGGCGCTCTCGCCACACCTGTTCATGTTTAAGCCTCATGTGGTCATTCAGATCATCGGCGCCGGCGGCTTCAAGGGCACCTTGGTTGCCGTTCTCGTTGAGGTCCTTCACTGCATCTTTGCTGCTGCAATGGCCTACTCCATCGCCCGGCTCGTTGGTGCTCAATACTTCAGGCCCAGGAACGTAGCTCCTGCAGAGGAGAAACTTCAGGACCCCAACGAGTACGAGTGCGCCATCCCAGGCTCAAGCATGATGATCCTGCTTCGGGGCAACAAAGATCCTCGCACCGGGGAAGAGATTGAGGGTGTGACTGATACCGACCCCTACAATCAACGCTTCTTCCGTTGCAACCGAAAAAGCGTTGCTCTGAGCCGCCCTCCGACCACCCCCATTGAACACCTTGAGTTGGCAGTTCACGAGCTCCTTGCAGCGCATGCCACGGTGCCTGCAAGCGTCGGTGCTCATCACGCGGATGCCACGCTGCGCGAACATTCAATGGCGATCGCGAAAGAGGTCCGCTCCTACATGAAGCGCCAGCAAGTTCAGGAGCCACTGGCATACTTGGCTGGGCTTGCCCACGACCTGGACAAACTGCTGGCCTACACCGAGAAGTCCCCCGGTAAGTGGGCGAAGAACAAAGATGCGACGCACCACAACACGTACAGCGCCTACATCGTCAGGCAGCTCCCTGAGTTCATGAACCTCTCCCCTGAGGATCAGAACGTCCTGACTCTCGCCCTACGGTACTACCATCACCCAGCCATGTTGCCGGTCCACTCTGGGCCCCGCGTTGAGAAGCTGATCCAGGCTCTTCGTATGGCAGACGGGTTCGTGATCCGAGCCGAGAAGCAAGACGGAATTCGCGCTGCGAAAGAGAGCAACCAGACGGATGAGCTTATTCGGGAGGCTCTGTTGAAGCTCTTGAATGAGGCAAACATCAACAACTTCCGTGAGACCGGGAATGCTGAGGGTTGGACCAAGGATGCGATGGAGTTCGTCATCATCCCGATGTCTGGAATTCTCGAGGCCATCGGCGCTCACCTTCCTGTCGAACTCAGCCGGCAACTGCAGATGGGGGTGGACACCCGCACCTTCACTCACCCGGCGATTCCTCTGATGCTGGAAACCCTTGAGGGTATGAGGCTGCTGATCCATAGCTACAACCAGCATGACAGCGCATCCGGGCTTTTTGACGTAAAGATTGGGGTGGTGAACTTCAATGCCTGCGTACTTCTCGACAAGGAGAAGATCCAGGAATTGGTGCCTGGCCTCGTCGAACGCTGGGGGATGTCGACCTACAAGATCCACATCCGGCGGCCGACCAGAGATGGTGCGGCAGAAACAGAATCGGGCGGTGAGTAACCGCCCGATTTAGCATGCGAAATCTGGCTTGAAAAGCCGCCTTACTCCGTGCCGAGTATTCGCAGAGCGGCCTCGGTACGGATAGTCCTCTCAGCGCGGTCTTCATTCCCGATCTTGTTCCAGCAGGCGTACGCTTCCGGGAAGTGAGATTGCCGTTCCGCGAGCCGACACATGGTGATCTGGTATTCATCACCGCTCAGATACGCCTTCGCAAACTGAGCAAGTGTCTGGTCCCGACCCGTCTCCCAAAGCAGAGACACCACCGTGTCGATCGCCATCTTGCGACTCTTCCCGTTCATCCCCAATTGCTGGATTTTGAGGTCCCCTTCCGGGGTCCGGTACACGAACTTCGACAGGAGCTTCTCAGCGTCTTGGAACTGCCCTCGTTGAATTGCCTGTTGAGCCCCTACGATTAGGCTTCGATCCTGCAGATCGGTCTCGGTGACTGGGAGCAACGATCTGCCCCCAGAGCACCCCGCCAACACCAGGCAGGCGGCAAGCGCGAGAGTCCTCATCGCTACTCCTTGAAGTGGGTGACAAGCGTGAATGCATCGCCGGCACTGAAGAGCACGTTGTGTCGGTTCTGCAGCTGCCTCAGGAGCGAGGGTTTGACGCCGAACATGCGGCTGACTTCGCCGTATGTGGTTTCGGGAGTCTTCAACAGGAAGTAGGTGGCCACGTTCTTCAAAAGGTCAGGAGTTACCTGATCAGGCTGCTGCACACCTGCCCACACCCCTACACCGTAACCACGGCCTTCCGTTGCGATCCGGTTTACTGGGCTGAGCGGTGAGGAGGATATCTGTTTGACGTGTTTGCCTTCGTCCGCGATCAGGATGTGGCTGGGGTACTCAGGGTTGTAGAGGCCGGTACGGCGGGTATCCATCACCCCCATAGCGAATACCCGGCTGGCAACAATCCGCATGATGATCTGCTGATGCTCGGATGAGATGTCGGTGATCACGTATCGGTTGATCTTGCCCGCGGCCGATCTCGCTGGATTACCCGTGAACAAGCGAGACTTCACCATCCCCTGGATGATGCTACGGAGACCGAAGAGCGAGTCCTTCGACCAGAACTCCCAGAAGGTCCCATTCCCAGTAGCCTTGTTCTGCAAGGCTTCGAAGTTCAGGTGCTTTACCGCGTACTCATGGAGCTTGTCTTCAAGGTCTTGGCGGATGTCGAGCACCTTCTGCTGAATAACCGTCAGATCGTCTCCCTCGGCTTTCATCTTGAAGATGGCTTTCTCAGCTTTCGATTTCGCCTGGCCGTATGCCTTCATGATGTCCGAGACGGAACCCGAGTCCATGCTGGCAGAGATCGAGTTGAAGACCAGGTCAATCTCGTCCAGTACCTGGTCAAGAGTCGGTGAGGTGCGGGCCCAGGAGTCCATGTCATCCTGGGAAATGCCAGCCTTCCTGTACACCTCGGTGAGGATCTCTTCGAGGTAGTCCAATTGCCGCTTACCGGTGTTGGGAGCAAACACCTTCACCAGTTGCTTCATTCCTTCGATGGTCATGAGGACCCCACCACCTTCTTTGGTCCGAGGAACCTGCAAGGGGTTGAGGGAGCCACCACCTTCGAAGTAGTCGAAGGTGATGTCATTGAAGTCCTCGGGCCTTACCAAGTGACTGAGGCCGGCTTTCTCGAAGCTCTCGTAAGAAAAGTCGCCCTTGATGTCCAGGACGTGGAAGGTCATTCCCCGCTCATAGACCCTCGCAAGCAGGTTCTGAATGGTGTGGGACTTACCCGCGCCACTCGCGCCCTCGAACAGGACGTTGAAGTTGCTGGACTTCGCGACGGTCCAGTCGACGTTTTGACCTTTGCTGTCAGCCCCGATTCGGATTGGATCGTAATGTGAGAGGGAGCCAACTGCCCGGCTCAACGCTGTAGGGGTGGATGGTGCAGCTTGATACATTTGATCCCCTCAAGGAATTTCAGATCCGCAGCTATCCGCTCAGGAAGCTCGGAGCCTGGAGTAAGGCGGTGGTAAGGAAACTTGCAAGAGGTGCACTCAAGCTCCTCATCTCGGAGTTTTTGCGCACTGCCCGTGGTGTCAGCGATGACTGCGATACCATCTTCTCCACCACATTCGCACTCGACCGCCAGGCCACCCTTGCTAAGCTTGACCGGCCTCTCGTCGAAGTTGCCTTTCACCTTTGCCGACGGGGTTGCGTCAGGGGCCAATGTGAACAGCCACTCCTGCCAGTCCTCATCGTGTGCTTTCGCTATCTCCTCATCTTTCTGCTTGGCATCCAGGGCATGAAGGATGTGCGCAAGCTCATGGGGTACCGCCTCGTTGACGATGGTCTCCATGTCCTGGTGTAGATAGAGGGGCTGGATGCGCAGTACAGCGATGCCGTGGGCTTCGCCGCTGATCATCATCAAGTCGGTAGTGGATGAAGTGGGGTCCGTGATCGAGGGGTCGAACCGGAGATCAAGCCAGACACGCTCCGCAGGGAAGTCGACACTAGCTAGCAGCCGATTTACCTCCTTTGCGACGTAGAGCTCGCGGGGGTACTCGGCGTTGTGCTGCTTGATACGTGTGAAGTTGGGGGTATGGGCACTCATACCCCAATAGTGGTTGTGGAGTGCCCTTTTCGGCCTGGTTGGCCAATGCTGCTCAGGAACGATTGTAGGTCGAGGCTATCCGGTCCCAACCAGAGAAATCGCCGGCATTCCCCTCGCGGATAAGCGTGTCCATCACTTCGATGCTGGCGGTGTCCTGGATGAACTCGATGACATCTCGTGATCCCTTCCAACGGCGGACCCCCACCGCAAAAATAGCTATGCGGCATCGCTCCAGAGCGGACGGGTCTTCATCATCGAGCCCCCTCTTAGGTGAAGGCTGATACGGCGCCTGGTGGGCGATGGGCGGTTTAGCATGCGAAATCGGGCTGTCCGGTGGTGAGCACGGCGCCGACGCAGGATGCTTGCTCAGCAGACCTTGTATGGCCACGTCAGAGAAGGTTGGATAGAGCAACTTGATCAGGCCCAGGCAGTAGAACTGGAGATGAAGTACATCGTCCTCTGACAGCCCTACTCTGATGTCCACCGGATCGGTTCCATCCTGACCGCACTCCAAGGCGCTGATCATCTTTCTGAACTGCCCGTCCAATAGCGTGAAGCCCTTGAGGGTTTTGGGGGCTGAGCCTGCCCGGACGACCTCATAGTCACAGCGTGGTTGCTCGTCTGAGAGCCACCTGTATAGCTCCCGTACAGCACCTGGCCCGAGGTTCAGGCTCAGCTTCTCAGGGTCGTCGTTGAGGAGGTACTTCCCACTATTCTTGTGCGTGAAGGTCAGACGTAGTGCCGAGTGGACTGCGGTGCATACGCCGGCGCTATTCACGTCATTGCGCACGTAAATCGCGCAGTTCAAACCGTTGTTGCTAAACACCTGGTGTGCCGCCAGGTACTTCCCTTTGGCAGGCATATCCGGATTGGCTGGAGTGAAGCGAAATTCCCTGCCTGATCTCTTGGGTACCAGGTGCTCCGCGTGGATGCCCTTGAAGTCGATCAGCATGGTCTGCGACCTCTGAGAATCTGTCTGAAAATTTGGTAGGCGAGCGGAAGCCCTCCGCGGGTGCCTGTGGCACGCAGAGTCGTTTGAAATTGAGGGTGGACTTGGCTTGGTTCAGACATGACAGGGCTTCTTGAGTCGATGCCCTAGAGATTACCGGGAGACGCGATGCCTTCCAGTCAAACTTGCAGGGAGAGCGCCAGGGGGCTGCAGAGCAACCCCCTTCAGCGTGACCAGGTTCACGCGCGTCCCTTATCCGAGTTGCGCTGCCGCGGCAGTTACCGCAGCAGCTGAACATTGGAGTCGAAGTCCCACAGTGAAGTGAGTACGTCGATCTTCTGGACGCCGCCCATGAAGGCTTCGAAAAAGGTGTCATCGGCGAAGAGAACCAGCACGTGGTTCCCCGGGTTTGCCATCTCATCCATAGGACTGAATGCGTAGTAGCCCATGCCAGGGAACTGCTGCTGCAGCTTCTGATTCCAGCCCTCGATGTGATCGCGAACGAGTTCAAGCGGCATGGAGTCTGGAAACATCAGCTTCGGCGCAGTATGGCGGGCTACGTTGCCCTCAACCCCTCGGGGGAAATGACTCTCGAGAGTGAGACCTTTGAAGGATTTCAGCTGGTCAAAGGCTCTGTTCGATACACCGTTCATGATTCACCTCTCGATTTCGGATTTGGGCGGGCGCCACCTCCAAACGCCCTCATTGAGGAGGCTTGGAGGTGACGCCCGCCTTCCCCCGAAAGGGAAAGGCGGTGTCACTGCAGGCTTAGAACATGTTGAGCACCGCTGTAACCAGTCCTTCGACGGTTGCAGCAATGGACCAGCCGATACCGGCCATGAACAGGTACCAGCCGAGCGCGCGGGCGCTTCGACTTGATGCGTCGTGGTCGGTGTACATGTGGAAGTATTCGCGGTCACCGAGGTTGGCTTCGCCAACGATCAGGTCCACGTTTTCTTCCTTGGAGATACCCAGGGCAAGTTTGGCGTCGTAGTCGAGGGCCACCGAATCTTTCTTCAGCGGACGGCCCTGATTTGCACCCATGGCGTAGAGGATCACGAAGTGACCATTCGCCGGGTTGAACAACTTCACCAGCTTTTTACGGCCGACGATACCCGAGGGTTTGTTCTCCGATTGGATGTGCTGCCAGCCCAACCGAACAATCGACTGCCCAACATCAGCATCAGGGAGACTGAAGACGTTGGTGAACATCACCCCATTTACCGGCGGGCGTGCAGCGAAGTGCTCCTGGATCGGGCGCGGGTCAAAGACCTTTACCAGCTTCCAGATGGCACCAGCCACAGTCAGAACTACCGAGTCGGCAAAGTGGGTGAGTTTGGATTTCAGGTTGGCTTTCAGTACATGAGTCATGGTCTATCTCCTCTGGGGGCCGGGCCCAGCTCGCACACACGAAGGTGGCTAAATGAATTTGCAGATCCCCGCCGGCGCTGGGGTCTGTTCACAGTGAGTTACTCGGTGTCGTCAAAGGCGTAGTCGTCGCTCTCCATGTCGCGCATCAGCGCTTTGGAGACCGGCTTTTCCTCCTTCGTTTTCCGCGCCGCTGCACGCTTCTCCCGCATCTGGTCCCTTCGGGTCAGGTTGCGGATCGTTTCCCCCTTGCGGGAGTTGTCGATGAAGTCGTGTTGCGTCATGACCTGCAAAAACGCCTGCAGGCATGCAAACGGATCTTCGTCCTCATCCATCATGCGCAGCCGAATCGACAGCACGTAGACAGAGTTGGAGATCAACCAGCAGCAGGGGTCGGTAAACATCGGCTCCAGTGCTTCCCTCGCAGAGGACAGCACGCAGTTCCGATTGAGCTCCCAAACCATGGAGCCCCGTTTGCCTAAAACACGCTTCCCTGTGAAGGGCTTGCCAACGCGGCGATACACGTATCCGAGCTCATCGGTTTGCCACTTGCCATCCTTGATGACAGGCGACAACCCTAGGGCCTTCTCGAGTCGCTCGATGGTGGAGTTGTCCGAACGAGTGTCAGAGGTCGTAGTTACCTCGGCCACATCATCGTCCTCGTCCAGTTCCTTCAACCCAGCCAGATAACCGGAGGTCGACCAGAGGGCCTTCCTGTCGATCACTATCTTGGTGGTTGGCTTCCGTGCTGCTTTGGGTTTCTCAACTGTGGGATTGCTGATGGCGTTGCCAAACAGATCAACCTGAGCACCCATTTCTGGTGTGCTGGTGTCGACCAGGTCGGCGTAGCCAAAGAGATTTGCTTGCATCGTGCGCTCCATAAGGGCGCACCACTCCCCTGACGGGGTGTGGTGAGCCCGTCAGGGGTGGGAGGGAGGTAGTTCTTAGAGGAACAGCGCGAAGTTCTGCGTCATGGAGTCTTTCGACTCTTCCTGCACAACAGGCGCGGAATCGACCTCGTCCGGGACCGAGGTTTCTTCCACTTCGTCAGTAGCCTGGGCCACCACGGCCGGAGCCAGGATGGTTTGAGCTACAGCTGCTGCGGGAGCAGCAGTACCGGCCTGAACGGTGCTGACAGCCGAAGCTGCCGGCACAGTTGCCGCGGCCACCGGAGCGGTCGTGGCAGGCTGGTTCGAAGTTGCTTGTTGGGGTTGAACCGGGGAGGCCCCGGTGATCGCAAGAGCTTGCTGCGCGGCGTTACTTGCCGCAGGGGCGGTGGTCACCAGTACCAGTGCTTGGCCCTTCTTCAAGCGATCCCAAACAACGGTCTGGTCACGCATGGATTTCAGGCATTCGCACAGATTCTGGAACTCCACACCGGTGAGGACGCCAGTTGTCGGCACCTTGTCCAGTCCGCTTTTCAGGGCGTCATGGAGGGGCCGAATCAGCGGGTGAATGAAAGCCAGAGAATCCAGCTTCACGCACATCGCTTGAGCACGACGGACGGTGCGGGGGTTAACCTTCACCTCGCCCGAGTTGCTCCCAGCTTCCTTCGTTTCCAGGGTCTCCATAATTTCCTTGGATTCTTTGCAGACATGCTGAATGACTGCACCCAAGACCCCTTCCCGCAAAGCCACAACGCTGTCGCGCTGGGCTTCGTACAGTTCAGCATCGAACTCGCTGTCCTCCATCGTTACCGGAGTGACCACGAACGCGAATTTGAACCGTGCGGCTACCTCTTCCCAAGTCGGTTGGCGTTTACGCAGATGCTCCACCAGCAGATTTACCTGCGTCTGGTCGGCACCTTTGTTGATCGCCTTTTGGCTTTCATCGAGCAGGTGCTTGTCGCACATTGCCTGATAGCCAGGTTCATCTGCAGCGAGTTGCTGAGCCCACTCTTCCTGGATCTCTTTCAGCTGGCGAAGCTTGATAACCGCTTCGCTACGGCTCATCACGGCCCCAATGGGGCACAGGACAGAACCGTCTTGCTTCAGGATGGTCTCGCCGTTTTCACGGAGACGAGCGTAGTTACGGAGGAACTCCTTCGGAAAGATTTTCCCCGTTACCAGTTTGCGGATCTCATCGTGCAACTCTTCAACCTTGATGTTCAGCACATCGAAGTCGACCTGACGATCGGCTGCCATGGCGGAAACCAGGAGGTTGATCACTACAACTTTGTTGTCGCCTACAGCGTTGATTACTTGAGTCATGGTATTTCCTCGCACCCGCCGCGCACCGGGGCAATGTTTTGAACACCCGGGCGCGGAGCCGGGTGGTTTGAGATCAATGACCTCGAGCAACCACCCGGCATGAGCCGGATGGTTGGTCCAGCTCACTGAGCAAGGTTTTGCCCCCGAAGGGGCGTTACAGCAGACGCAGAATCGTGCCTTCTCCCAGTGGTGTACGTTGGGAGTAGCCGTACTCTGTTTTGTCCAGCACGTAGGAGTGGGTCTGACGCATCCAGACGAAGCTCAGGATGAGGGCGTTGCCTTCCTCCCGAAATCGCAGGTCGCGTGCAAACGTCCCGACCTCGTCGATGTATCCCTGGAGCTCAGCTTGGGTAAGCCGAACACCAGTGGATTCCCGGCGAAAGTGAAGAACGCTGTCTACTGACTGCCCATTGACTTGAGTTTCCATTGAATTGCCCTCCCCCGCCGCGCACGGGGTATTCATGAGAACACCCGGGCGCGGAGCCGGATGGGTTCCGGCCGTAGCGGGGAGAAGAACCGCCCCGAAGGGCGGCTTCGATGGTTACATCAACAGCTGTTTGGCTTGCTCCAGCAGAGCTGGGCCAACGTCATCAGCGGTCGCTGCTTGGGCGAACGGAATACCTTCCTGCGCCAGCCAGTCCGTGCGGACGTGCTGACCAATGAGGAGGTACACCACCTTGATGCCAGCTTCGACTGCAGAAGCGGTCTGCTGGACAGCAAGTTCTACACACGAGGGTGCGCCATCGGTGAGGACGAACATCAGTTTCCTCTGTGCCGGATGAGCAGCCAGGCGTTGAGCAGCTTGGAAAACAGCTTCGCCGATGGGGGTGTGATTCCCGCCGGTGATGCTGTCGAGACCGCCTATACGTTCCACCGCAGTCTGGTGCGAGTCCCCGAAGGTACGCACCAGGGTATTGAGGTGGCCAGTTTTTGGAGCGAACCCCAGAAACTCACGGGGCGTGTTGATACGTTCGAAAACCTTCTCCATTACCAGCATGGACTGCTGGATGGACTTGGCCACAGTGAGTACCTCGAACTGTTTCTCATCAATCGCCACTCCGGCTTTAAGAGCCTCAGACTTCTCTTTGGCTTTGGCCAGGAGCAGTGCCTCGTCAACATAGTTCGTTGAGCTCGACAGATCTCCGAGTACGGAAACAGCGGCAGTAGGAAGGATCGCCTCTTCTTTACGTTCAAAGATTCGACCATCCCCCATTCCTGCACGGTAGAGGTGCGACTGTCCGAGTGTTCCGCGGCGCGCCGAGTAGACGTCCGCTTCCTCTCGGTTCAACAGGTAGGCCTGCAGCTTCGTGGCCAGCACGTTGACCTTGCGGTCGAGTGCATCAGCCAGTTCGCGAGCACGGTCCTTGTTGGAGGGACAAACCAGCATCCCCTCAACCAGGCCCTGTACCTTTCCTGCCCCAAGTGAGGGCTTGAACTCCACGTCACCAGGCTCGACCTCGAAGGCCGGGACCGGAACAGCATCCTTGTAGTCCGGGTTGGTCCCGTTCTGAATGCTGGCCGCGAGTTGTTGGAGAACTTTTCCCATGTCCATGACTTCGGAGTCATCCCCGCCATCGCTGCTGAGCATCTGCTCAATCAGTTCAGCCAGGTCGACGCTGTTTTTCCCCTGGCCTTGGCCCTGGGAGTCATCGGACGTGTTTTCTGCATCGCCATCATTGCTACCCTGACTTCCGGATTTACCGTCGTCAGGTTCCTGATCGTCATCTTGGCTCTGGCCTTGACCAGCATCTTGATTCTGATCTTCTTCCTCATCGCCCTCCCCTTCTCCTTCCGGATCAGGTTGAGCGTCCTGGTCTTCCCCCTCGTTTTCCTCCGACTGTTCGTCTTCAGGCTCGTCTTGGGGTTGATCATCCTGCTGGTCACGCTGCTGCTTCAGCATCTCAATGAGCCGAAGGGTGAGAAGCCCGGCGTCCTCAGTGGAGCGAACGTTCGGGTACTCAGCCAACAGAATGGTTTCCAGGTTTTCGCGAATCTGATCGGCGTGCTCACCGAAGTGGGCATCAAAGTTTTCCCTGATCAGCTCTACAGCTGGCAGGTACTCGCTCCACCGGCGACTGCGAAGGAAGCACAGGGTGTAGCTTGCGAAGGCTTCTTGGGGGCTTTGGCTACCGTCACGGAAGATCTGACGATCAATCATGATCGCCGCTCCACGACGGAAGTAGTGCTCAGAACGGCGCGAAGCAACCGTCTGCGCATACTCCATGTACACGTCGTCTACCGCATTCAACAGCATGCCCGCGAACGGACCATGCTCTGCGTTGAATTGCTGGTAGTACGGGACATTGCTGTGCATGCAATGCCCTACTTCGTGATAGCCCGTACGTTTGAACAGGGTGAGGTCGTCGTCAGTCAGCTTTGCCGGCAGAGCAGGCAGGTAGACAGTCTTTCCGTCCGTTCGTGGTGCTTCATTTGGACGTACAACGAATTTGAGCCCTGAATTTCTGGCCAGTACACGGAGGAACGAAATCCAACCGTCCTGGAACTTTTGTGTGGCGCGTTGCAACTTGCTCATGATCAGACTCCCTTCCGGATCGCATGGGCTTTCAGGGTGTGCTCCTCGGCTTTCCCACGCAGGTCACGGAGATCCTGAGTGGGCACTTCGAAGCGGGTGTAGATCACTTGGTCTGCAACGTGCGCTGCCCATTTCAGGTACACGCGGGCGGCAACCCGGTGGTACTTGATCAGGACTTTGTTTTTGGCTGCATTGATTGCTTTCTGGAACATATTCATGGGTATTCCCTCGCTCCCGCCGCGCACGGGGCATTTGAAAAACACCCGGGCGCGGAGCCGGGTGTGTGTGAGATCGATGACCTCGAGCAAACACCCGGCTTGTGAGCCGGATGTTTGGTCCAGCTCACTGAGCGGTGGTGACTACCCCGAAGGGCAGTCACCTTGGGATCAGCAGGATTTCCCGCGGATCAAATCGGCTTCCAGGTCATGACGCAGAACCTGGTGACGATGACTCCAGAACTGCTCCTTGCTCCGCACGTGGATCGCGGGGCTATGGCGCTGTTCATTGGCGCGAGCCAACACCTTCTTGGCAAGCCTTTTGGCCTTGCGGCCGTGGAGCTTGCTCATCAAGCGGTGATACGCATGGAGCACGTAGCCAATCCAGAACATGTCCAGAGCAGCATCAGCTTTTGCGAAAGCAGCTTTCATATGAATTACCTCTCACCCGCCGCGCACGGGAAATGAAGAAATTAAGCCCGGGCGCGGTGCCGGGCTTGTTGGTACAAACCCAGCTAAGCCGGATCAGATCCAGCTCTAGTGGAGGGATAGGCCGAATGGCCTGTCTTATAGGAACAGGGACATTCCGAGGTCGATCACCGTCTCGACTTTCATCTTGACGGGACCGAGCAGGTCGGCATTTTCGAGCGCCTTCAGAACCTGCGGCGATCCCCGGTACCAGTCCATCTCTTCGATGTCCTGGCGTTGGAAAGGTCGCATTGGGTCCAGGGTGTACTCAGCATCACTCTCAACCTCGAATTCCGCTCCAGCTTTCTTGAGTTCGGCAAGAAAAGCCCGAACACAGACATCCAGAACAGTCTCCTCGGTTTTGAGTCTCCACAGCCCCTTCCCGCACGGAAGCAGTATTGAACTGTCGATGAAGCCTCGCTCCTCGAAAATCTCGCGCGCCTTCGGGGACATGGTTGCCCACTCCTGTTCAGACGCGATGCCTATGCGAATGGCTGTCCCATTGAAGGCGACTTCCACTGCATTCCCTGCCATCCGGAAGCCCAGGGGAAATCCCGCATCGATCAGCACCCGAACAACCTCCTCCAGCTGGGCAAGCCCACTGTTGAATTGGCTGGTCGTGCAACCTTTGACGCGGGCGTATAGCCCCCGGTGCTTAAGAGCGAACTCCATGACTACTGCGTTAGCCAGGTTGAGCTTCAGTTGGGAAGTCTCAATCGGTTGAGGCGAATAGCCATTGCTGCGAGCTTCGGTGACTTGGGCACATACGTGATCCCAGGCCTCATCTGCTGAACTGCATTGGAGCTCTTTCTTTCCGGACACACCATGACCGACGTTCCCCTCCCACACTGTCATGAGGAAGGAGTTGACGTCGGCCTGGACTGCTTTGAATCGACCGGCTTCGTTGGTCAGGTAGTACATCTTCTGACCCCCTTAGGCCGCCTGAGTAGCAGGCTTAACTGCCGACTTGATCGCATCCAGTTGATCCGCCACCGAAGTGGTGTACTCCTCTGGAAGCTCAAGCTGGCGACCGAACGTTTCCTCAAAGAGCTCAACAGCAAGCTGCTGGTCTGCTTCCTCAAGGTTGGCGTAGATCGCGTCAGTGAACGACTCGTGCAGGTCCCCATAGATCGCAAGCTTGTTGACCCAGCGCTTCAGCTCCCGGAAGGAGATGTTGTCAAACGCCTCCTCTTGCGAGAACGCAACGCGGAACCGGAATGCGAACTCGACCATCATTTGGATGGAGAGATCATCAACGCTGGTGTTCAGACCGCGCAGTGCTGCCATCTCCTTCTCCGCCGACATGAAGTTGGCTTTGAACGAGGTGAAGCGGCTGCGAACAGCGGCGTTCTGTCCCTTTGTGCCGGCGTACCGGGGATCACGAGAGGACTTGCCACCAGTGTTGTCGGTTGCGAACAACCGGAACGACGGGTGACGAACGATGTTCATCCCACCTTCGAGGCCAAGCAGATGCTTGGGGTCCAGTTCAGGGTCAATCCCATGGTGCTTCAGCGTCACGACCTCATCACCTTGGAGGATGTCGTTCAGACTGAGCAGCACGCCGGGATTCAAGCTGCAGATTTCGTCGATGGTGCAGCTCAGGCCATGCCGGTAGGCATAGCTCAGAACTCCATCAACGCTCTTCACACCGTCCTTCCCGAGGGTACGGAACCCTACGAGATAACCTTCGTCTACGCCGGGACCGGCGTTGATTGCGATCGAAGGACGGTTCAGTCGCCCATTGATCTGGTTGATGAGGGAGGACTTACCGGTCCCCTTCTCACCCACCAGCATGATGGAGTCCTTAGTTGCGATGCTCAGGAGAATCCGGCGAACCAGGCTCTCGTTGAACACGTAACTGCTGTCGATGCTCGGCGCGAGCGGATGACGCTCTGCCGGTACCGGAATTGGCTTCTCGAAGCCCTTGAGGGGCTTATTGAAACCGAACAGCTCGTGGACCATGACCGACTCAAATTTCTGGCTAGTAACAGCCTTGATGTGAGCCTCTTTGATCTCTGCGACGGTGATGTTTTTGTTGGTTACGTTGGTCATTTGTGTTTCCTCGCACCCGCCGCGCACGGGGCAATATTTGATGACACCCGGGCGCGGAGCCGGGTGTGTTTGAGATCGATGACCTCGAGCAAACACCCGGCAATGAGCCGGATGTTTGGTCCAGCTCACTGAGCAAGGAAGGCCCCTTTCAGGGCCAGGATTTAGACAGCTACACGCATGTGCATGGGGACCGAGTCCGGGTCGAAGAACCCGAAGATCATCATCCGCTCACACAGCTGCTCTTCCGACACTCCAGCTCGCCGAGCGAGCTGGGTTACCGTCAGGCTGCAATCGATCTGCAGGTTATTCAGAACGGCCCAGAAGGACCGCTCAGGAAGCACTTGCACCTCAATGGTCGGCAGGAAGCCGATCATCTCGATTTTCTCAACCACACCTTCAGATTTCTGGTCGGTGACTGATCCATGCACAAACCCCTTCTTCCACTCATCGTGGTTGACGGTGTCTGGTTCCTCTGGGTTGTCCCCTAAGGTCATCCCGCGGAGCGCAGCCAGGCGGCCTTGCTCCCACGTAGTACCGAAGTAGATCCCATCGATAACCATGAGCAGTTCACTGTCTTCGTATTGGCGATGTTTCATTGCAAAGCTCCTACCCGCTGCAGCCGGGAGATTGAATTGAGAACTCCCGCCTGCAGGTCGGGAGGTGCCGACCTGGCTTAGCCTGGTTGGTCTTCGTACCGGCGGGCGATGTCGGACCAGTTGCCTGGTTCCTTCGCTACCAGCCACCCCATGCACCAAGCCCTGCCCTCTTGGGACATGACTGGATATGGGTTTTGCTGACTGGTAATACCGGCTTGAAAAGCTTCTTTGCCTTCTTGAAACGCCTTCATTTCTGCTCTCCGCCTGAACCCGTTTGCCGGGCCGGCTCACCGATGTGCTTCATCTCCACATGACTGGCCGCAAGGGCCAGGTCCAACGCAAACCTCGTTACGAGGAATGCGATACCCAGAGGGGTATGGAGAAGGATCGGTTTGAGCAAGTTTCTTATGATGTTCGTGGTGCTCAGCACGCGGTCAGCCATACGAACCGACCAATACAGCGCCGGAACTATTGCTTTGGGTGCAGGCACATCTCCACCGCATCTAACAAATAGAGCGAACCCTATCGAGAGTCTTAGGTTGGAAACGAACTTCGGTTTATTTTTCTTCATGGTGTTCACCTTTGAGTTGTTTGTTAGGACATAGATTTCTCCTGTGCTAACCCCGAAGGTGATTCTTCCCCTAGGGGAGTTCACACCCCCAGGGTTATCCATGGAAAGTTACATCGTGCTGCTTCGTGTTCCGCCCACGTGTTCTCCGGCATGCCGGCGTTCAACGTAGTCACAGACCCAGTAAATGGCGAATGCCAACACCAGTATTCCGATCGTCACACTGAAAGACATAGTCGCATCCTCGCGATAGGGAAAAAGAGTTTCTTTCGAACCTCATATCACCTTAAGGGCTGCGTGCACGTTTCTTAGCTCGACGCGATTTTCGTTTTACCGTGCGCGTCGGCGTCTGTTTCGGACGCTTCTTTCGACCCTGAACCGTTGAGTTCAACGTAATGAGTGCAGTCATCAGTATGGAAACCATAAAGACTATGCGGAGTTCATTAGTAGACCATCCTACGAACAGAGAAGAGGCAGAAGCACCCATGATGGACGCGATGATCACGACCATCAGGTTTTTGATATAGCTCATTTTGCCTCCAAAGTTCCGCCGTCGCGTGTTGGGTTAAAACACGTCCAGGGCGTCCCGCCGGAAGTGTTGAACTTCCGGCCCGGGAGGGCTGGAAAATTAGCCCTCCGGTTGGAGGAAAAGCGGCGGTTGATCGTCGAAGCCCAGGGAGAAATCGAGTGCCCCTTGCTTACGCAGTTCGACTCGTTCTTTGACTCGTGCTTCTAAACGACATTTGATTTCGTCTCGAAGATCCTCGTGTTTCCACATAGGCATCGAACGGGACCAGGAGCCAAGATAATGCGCACCGTGAAACTCACTCCGAATCCTCGGAGAGAGCAGCCTGTGCGTCAGTACCTGCTTGTTTGAGCCCCAAACCACATTTACGCCTTCTTCCCCATCGGAACTGATGATCAGCTCGGAGGAGTTGGCGATGAATTTCAGACGCTCGTGGTGGGATAGATTCGAATACTCCTCAGCGAGCAAGGAGCCCTCGGCCAGATAGTTCTGCATGAGGAAGTTGCCAATCTTGCGACTGGCCAGATCTTCAGCTTCCTTGGTCTGACGTATACCTACTGCACGTTGAGCGTAGCGCTCCATTCGATAAGACTCACGCATGTAGCCTCCTCGAGGGCGCACCAACCCCATCGGGGCTGTTCCGCCCCACAGGGTTGATTTCTATTTCAGATTAGGTCTGCCAATGTCAGACCATTCTTGACGCTGTATCCAGACAAACAGCCTTCGAGGCACACGTCCGCCATGTCGCACCGTTTGGATTGACTTTCGCAGGGTGAGTCGTAGGCCATATGGGGGGCTCTGAAGAACTCTCCAGCACGCAGCCGTTTGGCTACAACGCGGGCGAAGTCGAGGGCCTCCTCTATGTCAGCTGCCGTCCGCTTCACCCAGGTAACCGGGTGCCAGATGGCGTTTACAACTTGTTCGGAGTCCGGCTTCGAGATATTCGGCTTCCGCCCTGAGGCAAAGCCGCATAGCTTCGGTTCCTTGATTCCCAACTGAGCACAAGCCAGTTTCACGGCAAGCCAGTAGTAGGTCAGCTGCAGCGAGTAGCGTGCAAACATCTTCCCTTCTGGTTGTGCCGCGGTTTTCCAGTCCAGGATCACCACGTCGCCTACATCAGCCAACATCTTCCCGCTAGGGTCGAAGATAGGCCTGGTGCATTCACCGACGAAGTCGATTACTAGCTTGATGAAGACTCGGTCAGCGATTTTCATCCTGAACTCCCCTTCGATAATCAGAGGCTTGAGCCCAAGATTACGGAAGTAAGCAGGAAAGCCTGATGCCAATTGTTTACCGATCACCTCAGCCGTTTCCCGAGACTTTGATTTAGCCATGCTGATGAGCTTGCCCGACGATGACTCGTCAAACTTGCTCATGAACGAATTAGCCATTTCATCGTCCGAGATATACCCCTTAATGAAACCCTCAATCACCCAGTGCAAGGCAGTGCCAAACAGCAGGTTAAGTGGAGTCGCTTGGGGGGTTACACGAGCTCGGTAGTATCCCAACAGTCGTGTGCAAACCATGGCTTTCATGATTTGCGTAGGAGACAGCGTTATTTCTTCAGATTCCGGGACCGGATTGAAGATGTAGTGAGGATTCACGAACGAAGTCATGTAATCACCTTTTCAGGCGCACACGACTACCCGAGGGCAACGTGTCGCCCTCGTGGGTTCTTGAATGGATTAGAAGTCTACGACTTCAGGTTCCTTTTCAGGTTGGTCATCTTCTCCCTTGAGAAAACGCTCGCGCGCTTTTTCGAGGGCTTCTCCTTCTGGTTGTTCCCACAAGGAAGGTGCGTTGAGAAGTTCAACTTGGCCTGACATGGTATTTCCTCCTATATCCCCGCTGCACCGGGAATAAGCTCACGAAGAGTTCCCGTGCAGGGGTAAGCGCTAGCGCTGGAGGTGTGCCTTGAAATGGGTCGCGTGAGAACACACTGACCTATATGGCGGTGAGATACACGTTCCTGGTGACACATCTACCCAGCTGAGTTCAGCAAGGGACGTGCCTGGTATCTCGAGGATGTGGACAGGTCAGAAGACCGTCCGATTTGTTCCAACGATGTCTGTGCTCACCGGACTCGAGTTCGAGTTTCGATTAGCACCCCGGAAAACCTCAGTGAGTTCACTGACGTAGTCTGGGTTTGCTCTTTCAAAGAGAAAGGCAATTAGGACGCCACATTTTTATCTGACCCCCTCCCCTCTCGTCAAGTGATCTTGATGAATTCGATTCCACCGCTCCTATCTCAGTTTCGCATGCAAAAAAAACCCCAGACCAGCAAAACGCTGGACTGGGGTTCTTGTGCGCTCACGCGCAGGCCTTTTCCAAGCCGGTCACTACGGCTGGCTTGAATCCGACGAAGGCGCCACCGTCACAGGCTTTCGCCCGAAGAAGGTGGAACCGCTCAGGTAACGGCTGATCAAGGACCTTCTCCGCCACGATGATGTCTTCCCAGTCCTGGCCCTTGGCTCCAGGAACGTGGATCACATCAGGCAGCATGAGGGCAACCTCGAAACCCTTGCGCGTCAGCTCAACAAAGAGCTTCCAGGCGTAGGTTTGACCATCACCATGCTTCCCACGCGCTTCGTTGTACGGGTCGTTATCTGACCAGATAACGACTCGGTCGAACTCAGCGCGATCGACATGCAATGTCGCCAGAGTGGTACAGGCATGCGCCACTCGAACAGACTCACCAGTGGCTAGGTGGATCGACCATCCTTTCTCTACGCCTTCGGTCACATGCAGCGTCCTGCAACCTTCGACGTTAGCTACTCGGATCGAGGAACCATTGAAACCCGACAACGGGGAATCGATCTTCTTCACTTTCGACACACCATCCAGCTTATGTCCATCCGGGGTCAGGTAGATCTTGTGGACGTTCACCACACGACCTGTCCTGCTCCGGAATGCCGACACAATGGCCGGGAAGCGACCGATGCATTCCTTTACCTTCTCGCCTCCTTTCGTACGAGTTTCGTAATACTCGAGGGCAGGATGGAATTTCACGTCACCGATGTTGCTATTGAGCGGGATACCGCGGTGTTGAAAGTACAGACGGCCAGGTTCAGCAGCTGGATCGGTCAGCTCGAGTAGACCGCGAACGGTCCTCAGGTGCTTTTCCTTTCTCTTCTGCTCATCCTCCGGGCTGATACCACGCCGTTCACTGACCACTACAGGAGTGATCTTGCGGGTGTGGTTATGGCCGGCTGTGAGCGCGTTTCTGACCTTGAACATTACGTCGGTATAGTCTCTACCGACGCCGTCCAGGATCAGCAGGCTGATCGGATCACGGCCTCCGTCCTGCAAGCAGGAGCAGATTGCCCGATCTTCATAGCCAGCCTTGTTTGAAAACCTGAAGTCGTCTTTCCCTCCACCATTCCGGTGACGGTTTGGGAAAGGGCAGTCGACCAGGTGTCCATGGTTCTTGAGCGCTTCATCAAACGAGCTGGTCATACGTGGGATCACGTTTAGCCAGCCGCCATTCTGCTTCACCAGATCCAGGACTTCTTCAGACAGTTTCGGGCGATTATTGTCTTGACGATCCATAGCTACCTCCAAAAACGAGACAGCCATGTCCCCTAAGGGATTGGCTTGCCCTTAGGGTGGGATTTGCGCGAGCGCGAGTTTTTAAAGAGCCCATCTGCAGAGTTCTGCGGACGGAACCTTCTCCATACTTCCGAGCGGAATTTCGCATGCGAAAGTTGGCGGAAAGATCACCGTCAACGCTAAGGATGGCTCTAGGGGAAATCAAGGACTCTAAGTCCACAAAAGCAGAAAGGCCCGACGCCGTGAAGCGCCGGGCCTTGCTGTTTGTTCCGTCGAGGGCACCTCTAATGCTACCGGTGGGGCGGGTAGCATTAGGGGTGCCCTAGACAAAGTCATAGGGCACATGATCAGCAATCAACGCCGGCGGCTGCAAACGCAGCGCAACGGTCGTGGTTAGCCTTCGTCACAGCGTTACGCGCATCATCTCCCTGGAACAGGAAGAGAGCTGCAGTAACGGCAATGGCAAAAGTGAATGCATATTTCATGGTGTGGTCCTCAATGTGAATTGAGACGACCACTACCCTCCCGAAGGCGATGTGGATCGCCCAAGGGGTCGAGTGAGATAGCTTTGGAAACAGTCTGCGACGGGATAGCGAATGATGAGGCCAAGGGGGCACACACCAAACACCAAACCGAGCGAATGTCACCACAACGCAGCAACTAGCTCAGCAAAATGGCGAATGGATGTGTTCACACCAAAACGCGAAATCGCAGAGATGAGTCCATTACGAACCCACTCAACACTGACTTGTTAAAGAACGGTGGTACGGGTTGAGCTCGATGAGCAAGATGCAATGCACCTGGAACATCGAAACGATGAACCAGGAGAAAAGCACCAGGTTCATCGCAAAGCAGGTGATCAGAACGACGACTGAGTTCAGTCGTTGAACCAATCTCCCACCAAAACCCTTGAATACAAGAGTTGGGGCGGGGTGTGATCAGCTATCAGTGAGTTCACCGACAGCGGGAGATCACGAGAAAACGCCCTCACGATAGGTCTGGAAAACACGCCATTCAAGTACACGGTGTCCTGAAATGAAAAAGGCGCCTCAGTTGCCTGAAGCGCCTTTAGATTGTGGATCTGGCGGTCGTCAGTTGGTCTCGGCCATCGCTGCTACGCTGACGATCTCAATCTGATCTACCTTAACCAGCTTCTGCTGTTGGCTTCCACCGACCAGCAATACGGTCCAGGCTTTGGAGGGATCATCGTGGACGCGATCGTTGGCCAGATATCCATTTACGATCGTGTCGTCCAAGGCCACGCGGATTCCAATTACCTGCCGGTCCGCGGTGATGGGGGTATACCCCTTCCCGTTTGCCTTTTTGGCAGCTGCAGGGGCCGGAGCTGCTTGAGCCCCATTTATCGGCTGGCTTTGGGGCGCTTGTGGTGGCTGATGACCGCTGCCATTGACCGGCACATCTTTCCCTGCCGGTTTAGCATGCGAAACCGGGACTTGATCGGGAGACGCAGGCGGAGGTGGGGGAACTTCCGCCCCCTTCCCTGCCTCTTTACCACCTACTGGCTTACCCTTCGCTAGCCGAACGGCATCACGCACCAATTGACGGCTGATCGATCCTTCCGCATTAGCTTTTTCGATGAAAGCGTTGAAGGTCTCCGGCTGGAGAGTCTTCAACTGCTTCATTTCGCGCAATACCTCCGGGTCCGAAGTAATCCCAAACTTGATGAGGTCAACCAGCTCCCCTGGCAGATCCGCAAAGCCCAAATGGATCGATACATAGGACTCGCTTCGGCCGAGATATTTGGCGATGGCCTGGTTGCTCAAATGCTCACCCGCTGCCTTTGCTTCTGCTTTAGCGTCAGCAATTGCACGGCCCATCTCGTAAGGATTCAGACCTTGGCGCTGATCGTTTTCGATAACTTGGGCGAGAATGCCCTTGGCCTTCGAACGTTGCTTTGCATCGACGATTGCCTTTAGTTTGAAGCCCGGACGAAGCACCGCAGCAGCGTAGCGCCGGCCACCCATTTTTAGTGGGTACTTTCCAGTGTTTGGGTCTTTGGGCCCAACAATGATCGCTGTTTGCTGCCCTTCTTCGTCAAAGCTAGCAGCGAGTTCCTCAATGTCTTTGAAGTCCTTTCGGACCTGAGGTTTGACCTCAATCTGGTCAACGGTCAGCAGAATGACCTGATTTTCTTGCGAGGCATCAGCGAGATCGGTGAGATCCTTCAACCGCTGCAGGCTCGACATATCAAGGCTTTTGACCATTAGTTAATCCCCACTTTTTTCGCGCGTGCTTTGCTCTTGGTTGCGAGCGCTTTGGTTGGCGTCTTGGCAACCGGAGTGGTCACAGCCGGCTTCACTTCTACCCCCGCCAGGTGTGCCATTTCCTCCATCAATTTTCTCATCTCTTTGCCTGCTTCACGGTCAGCCCCCGCGCGCCGCAACGTCCAAACGGGGCGGCACTGCTTCAACGCTTTGTCGATAGCCCCTTTGATGGAAAGGCTGCTCTGAAGGATCTTAGGCCCAACGACCTTACGAAGGTCCTCAAGGGACTCTCGGTGATCTTCCAGCCGAGTATTGAATTTGTTGCAGATGATCCCGGTTGGAGAGATTCGGGTGCCCATCTGCGGGCCAACCATGTCGAAGGTCTCGATCAGCGAGATCACACCATCAACGGCAAAAGCTGCCAGTTCTACCGGGACAAAAATGTGATCGGAGATTACGGAGGCCGCAATCATCCGAACTCCGTTAGTCGGCGGCGTGTCGATGATTATGTAGTCGTAGTCTTCTGCCAGCTTCTGGATGTGCTTGGCGAAGTTCGGCACTACAGACAAGCCCATTTGCTCTACCGAGCTCAGTGCGTCGTCCTTGTTAAGGGCGTAGATCAGGTCAATGCCGAGCTCAGTTTTGAGCGGCTGAAGATCTGGCAGCTCTTCCTGGAACAGGTAGGCACTACGGAGGCCACCGACACGTCCATCGCGAGAGAAACGGCTCGAGAAGTTACCCTGAGCATCGAGGTCGATCCCCAGCACTCGATAACCCTCTTCAACCAGGTACAACGCCCAATGGAAATCAATGGTTGTTTTGCCAACGCCGCCCTTCTGGTTCGTTACCGAGTGAACGTCGGCGGGTTGCTTTCTCTTCTTAAACGGGACGACGACGGCCATTTGTGGCTCCTTATCTGAGATGGGAACCACTCTAACCGCATTGCTACCCAATTCAAGTCAAAATGTCTGCTTTGCGAAAATAAATCTATTGGGAAGCTGCAATGCAAAAGGGGAAGGATTCTCACCCCTCCCCTTTCGCTTGATTTCGCATGCTAAACCAGCTTCTGGTTAACCCCTACATCGCCACCTCTTGTGGATGCACAGTGGCGTGGTTGGTATTGGTTGTACGGTTTAGGAAATCCACGCGTCGAGCGGCGGCCAGCTTGTCGTAGAACCGACCCATGTAGAGGTAGAAAGAACCATCCTTGTGAACCGGCTCGTAGTCATTGATCCCATAAGCCTCCAGATAGCGCTGAAACTTCTTCCAGCTCCCCTCGTCCTTGTAGACGTATAGGACGTCGTAGATCATCCGAGATTTTGGTGCTACTACGATTGGAGCCGGGCTCTGAACTGCGGTTGTCACCGGTCCACCTGCAAGCATTGCACTGCCGGTGTCGGAGCCCCGCTGAATTACAACTGGCGAAATCCTCGGTTCGAACTTGCTGACCGTGGCGATCGCCTCTTGTTTGACTGGGGCAGCAAAGGGTTTAGCAAGTGGTTTTTGTTGGGGTGGATCTGCCTTCACAAAGGTGGTGGGTTTCTCGCCATAAGAGCCAGCGTACACTGCACGGCCAGTCACTACTGGCGCAACTACGCTAGCCTTGATGATCTCAGAGCCAGCGGTAATCCCAGCGACCTCAGTCCGCGCCCTGGTGGTGATCTCGGTTTTTTCCTTAGCCAGCCTCGCCTTGATTTCAGCGATTCGGGCTTCAGTCTTGGCATCAGTACCGGGTTCATTGGCGCTAGCAACCGCAATTGGAGCTTGTAGCTGCTTAGATAGCTCGGCCAACCTCTGATGTTCTTTCTGGGCCTGAGCGAGGCTCGCTTCCAGACCAGCAAGCTGTCCCTTCACTTCCGAGATTCGGGCGTTGATCTCCTCAACGGTCAGTGCTGCCTTGCGCTCAGCTTCGGCATTCGCCACGGCCATAGCGAATCGTTGCTTTTCCAACGTACGTGCACTTTCCGCTTTCTCGGCCGCTGCTTTGGCTTGCAGAGTGGCGGTGTTGGTCCTCAATTGTTCGATTTCAGCCGCTGCCCGTGTTTCTGCTTCGAGGACAGCCCGATCACGGTCGTTCTCAATGATGGACTGACGGATTGTTGCCTTGGACTTCTCTTCTGCTACGCGAGCTTGTGAAGCCTGGGTTGCAGCTTGAAATTCCTGCATGCGACCGGCTTCAGTAGACGGGGCATGGCCGGAGTTGATGTCCTGCTCATATGCAGTAGTAGACAGCGATGCTTCAAGGGCCTTCTTCTGGCGTTCAAGCGAGTCGATCTGATCTTTGAATTCGTTCAGCCGCCGCATGTAGAGGATCTGAGACTCGGTGTACTTCTGCCCACCAAGGCTGTCCTGCATGCGCTGATCGTATTGAGACGTTGGCTCGATCGTCGCCAGCTCTGCCGGCTCATGTGTAGAGCTGCAGCCGGACAACACCGCGGCCAAGGCTATGGCCAGCAGGGTAGGAACCGGAAATGGTCGGTTTAGCATGCGAAATTTACCTTGAGGCCCAATGCACCCCGCGAGCAACGCGGTCAAAAGAAGGCAGGGCCATGAAAATGGCTTTCTGACTAAATAGTGGGAGGGGAGTGCTCAATATCGGGAGTGAGGCCAATCACTCGTCGACTTTGATCCCAAGGCGCTCGATGAGGCCTACAAACTGGTCGTCGCCAGTCATGATGAATCCCATCTGCCAGTTGCCACTCGGTGTCTTCTTGATAACGCAGGGATAGCCGGTGTGTTCTGAGATGAGCCGGGTAAGACGCTCAATATCAGCGTCCTGACGTGGAAGCCCTACCTTGGGTTTGGGCTTACTGAGGTGGCGGGAAACCTCATCCTCGATCCGCTTAACGCTCCAGCCAAGTCGGACAGCCTGGGTGGCAATCTGGCGCTGTAGGGCTTTGGCCTCAAGCGAGCAGAGCGGACGGGCCTGGGTAGCGGTGAGCTTTCCGTGAATCAGGAAATCCTTGACTGTGAAATCGAGGGAAAGCAGGCGGATGTAGTTGGACACATGGGACCGGCTTTTACCCAACTCCTTGCCGATCAGGTCATGCGAAAGGCCGGTCTCTTGGATGTCCGCGTAGGATTGGGCTTCTTCGATAGGGTTCAGTTGAACCCTCTGGAGATTCTCAACCGCGCAGATGAAGCGGGCTTGGTCATGCGTGTAGTCGCCGATAATGCAGCGGAGACGCGGAATCATCTTGAGTTGGGCGGATCTCCAGCGCCGCTCGCCACAGATGATGTAGAACCCGCCTTGAGCGCGAGGGCACAGTACCAGCGGGATGGCGTTACCGCCTCCTTTCACCATGCTGTCGCCAAGCTCTTCCAACTCAGCAGGATGGAAGCTGCGACGGGTTTGCCAAACCCCAGGGTGCATGAGGTCTACATCAACATCCCGGTGCTCAACCGGGACCAAGTTGATCCCTAAGCACTCTGATGTTTCTGGAGTGATTCTGGCCTCAGATTGATACACGTGAAACCCCTCGCGTCTGCGTGAAACATGATACACGAGGGATAACATCCTGCACCTGTTTTTCAATCCCCCAAGGATCGGGATGCCCGAATCGTCTCTTCCGATATCAGGCCCCAGGGGTGCTCGGTTGGCCGGAAGGAAATCACAAGCCCAGGCGTTTCCCCTCGCTCAGTGTAGGGCAGAGGCTGGGCAATATGCTTTTGATCGTCATCTGGAAGAAACCCGTTGGATACGAAGGCATCAATAACGGGTTTGCAAGCAGCTGTGACGCTCTCATGGTCAAGTAAGCGGGCTTCGCCGGTGATGTAGATCTCCTCGACGAGTAGGGGGTAGCCCGCTGTTCGCCGCCACTCGTCGTAGATCTCCCGATTCTCATACATCAGGGCTTCGATGCGCTTGAACCATGTCGCCTTGAGCCTGGTGGCTTTTGCATCGTGAAGCCTGAGCATGGTGTTGAGGGAAAGCAACTTTGCCCCCGGGAATGAAACGGTCAGCACACGGTTATCCCTGTCGAGTATCAGTGAGTCGCGCCTCCCGTCTTGGTTCGCATGCTGAACTCGCTTGAGCCGCTCTGCAGCCTTGCTTGGTTTCCGCTCGGTAGCTGGTGGCTGATCCGCTACATCTTTCGATGGCAGGGAAGGGGAGTGGGCTCCCTGAAGTTGACGCGCGATGCGTTCTTGAAATTTTGGGTCTTGAGCAAATGCAGCTCGATGATTTGATCTGCGCATGGGTCCTCCTATTGGCCAGAGGACCATAACCGCGATGCTTGAAATACCTAGTTGGCCGGCATCCAGGCGCAATTGGAACCCACCTCCCTGAAAGGGGGCACCTCCTGACCACTATTAGGACAAGAATCAGGAGTTGTTCCGTATGACCAATATTCGATCCGTCTGCATCGTCGACGACTCCCCAGGCATGCGAAAGATGGGGGCCAGCTTTCTGCAGAAGGCGGACGTAGAGGTCCACCTGGCGAAAGATGGTTATGAGGCGCTGCACGTAATCCGAGAGGCACGCCCAGACGCCTGCTTCATCGACATCGAGATGCCAAATCTGGATGGGCTGAAGCTCGTCTCAATTCTTCGCGCTTCGCCGCTGTTCAAGAGCATGCCGATCGCCGTGCTCTCCAGTGCTAGCTCCCCATTTGACGTTCAGAAAGGGCTATTGGCGGGGGCCGATCGCTATCTGACGAAGCCTTTCACTGGAGACAAGATCGCCCAGGCGCTGGCTGATATGGAAGCGATCATCGATGAGCAATGACATCAACAGCGGGCGGTATCGCTGCATCGGATACCGGATCGGAAGCACCTACTGCTTGAGCCCTTCGCTTGCGGTGAACGCCATCACTCAGGTCCCAGATAGCCCCACGCAAGTCCCTGGAACCAAACCTTGGCTGTTCGGTGCAACCAAGATGGACGGAGACATCATCCCTTTCGTGAACATCGCCAGGTTCCTCTCAATCCCCCAGCAGGGTGGGGTAGGGGAGTCGGACAAGCCAGTGGCGTTGATCGTTCGCGGGGGAGCTGACGTCGGGGATGTTGGAGTGATCGTGGACCAGGTGGTGGGTTTTATCCCATCTGGAGAGCTGGAAGACGCACCCAACTCCGAACTGAAGATTCCTCCTGGCCTTGGGGCCTGCCTAGTCGGTGTAGTTGCGGACTCCGAGAGAGCCTGGGCTGTTATCGACATTCAGGCCCTGATAGCTGACCCCAAAATGCAATCGATTGACCTCACTTGAGAAAGGACCGCATGAGCAACAATTTTTCCTTCGTTCCCCTTACTGCGGTCCTTCTGATCGCAACCGGTGGCGCGGCTGGGTGGACGGGGTACAGCCTTCTCCAGGACAGCAAAGCCGACTCCTTCTACATGTCCGAAAGCTACGAGTTGAGAGCGGCAGCCATGCAGACGATCTATCTGTCCGATAAGGCAGCGGTCGATGGTTCATTTGCCACGCAACTGTCTGATGCCGAAAGTCAGGTAGAACGAGCCTTAATGCATCTTCGCAATGGCGATCCTGTGAAGGGGATTCCAGGTGCCCCTGAGTCTGTTCTTCGCAGTCTCGAAGCACTGAGCGTGTCGTGGGATGGCATTGCCCCGTCGATCGCCAAGCTTCTCAGTGGTCAGTCCGGAACTGAAGCATTCAGTCGCGCGGCCAAGGACGCCAAGGTCTCCATCCAGAAGGCCATCGACAGTGGCAGGGCGGCGGAGACATTGTTGGCTGGCTTGAATGCCTCCACACAACAAAAAGGACAACTTACCCAGGCCCTCAATGATCTTGAGGCGGATGTTGCGGGGGTGGTCTCTGCGACGGTTGTTGATTCGGCGGCACTGCAGGGTGCTGAGGCCGGGGTTAGCAAATATCTGGGCGCACTCACTGCATTCGGAAACTCGTTGCCTCGTGACAAGACAATGATGGACGAGTTGGTTAAGAGCTACCGCGGCGCAACCGCTGCCCAAGGGCTCATTGATCAAGCAAGCCGGCTCTCCACTGGTTCGGCCCAGAATCTTCCGCATGCGAAAGAAATCTGGCAGGCCCGGGACAAGATTGTGTCTTCCACCGACGCACTTTTGGCATCTGTGAAGGCATTGCCTGATTCGCGGGCAATCACACCGTTGACTGTTGCAATCCTGGGCTCGATGACGATCGCCCTAGCCATCCTCAGCATGCTCCTGGTTACCCGCGTTTCCGTGTCGCGTGCACAAGCCGTGGAAAATCGCGGAAGCACCATTGAAGGAAGCCAGCGAGAGCGTTCGAAAGAGCTGAGCTTGCTGTTGGCTGAAATCGAACGGGTAGGGCGGGGCGAGCTCGACCTGGAGCTGACCGATGACCGCGACTCGACAAAGGACATCGCCCAGCGCCTGAACACTGTGTTCTCACGTTTCCACGAGATCTTCACTGAGACCAGTGAAACGGTAATGGGCCTGGCCGCAGCCACTGAGCAAACCATCACCACGGCTCGGAACGTCGATCGTAACCGTGATGAACAGTTCCAGGCGATCGAGCACATCAGCTCGCTGATCGCAGAGATGGGTACCTTCATCAATCTTATCCAACAGCTTATGGGCGACACCCAGCGAGTTGCCAATGGCGTTGCCCATAAAGTCCATGCCGGAAGTGACTCGGTGAATGGGGTGCACGAAGGCATCCTTGTACAGACCCAGCACCTCAATCAGATTCAGCATCGCAACAAACACCTGATTGAGCGCTTCCAGATGCTAGAGCGCATCAGCGAATTCGTGAAACTGGTGGCCACGAAGTCTCAGATCGTTGCCTACAACGCTTACCTACTGGCGGATCAGATCGAAGGTAATTCTGAGATTTCGCGTGCGATGGCGAAGAGCGGTGAGGCTGTCCAAGACCTCAGCATTCAATCCCAAGCAGTTGTCACCGAAATCGCCCAGCTACTCAAAGACATGAACGAAGCCGCACGCGATACCCAAGTCGCCGTGGATATTTCGCTCAATGAGATGCAAAGCCTTCAGCACCGATCTAACGCCGCCCTTGCATCGCTGAAGGATATCCAGGTGATCACTGAGAGTCTGACCACCAATGTCGATGATGTGAATCAACGAACTACAAACCTACTCGCGCAGTCGGCCGAGGTTGCCGACACGATGGGGTCGATTCGCCACTACGCAACCGAGAACTCGGCCGCAAGTGAGCAAACGGCATCGGCCATGAACAACCTGAACCGCCAAGCGCAGAGCCTGCACACCGGCATTCAGGCCTTCTACAGCAAGCGCGCATGAACACACTCGATGATCTTGATGAGGAGATGGCCAGCTCTTGGATGAAGATCATCGAGGAGCGCTTTGCCATTGAAATTGCAGAACACCGCCAGGCTGCTTTCGCCAGGGCCCTCTCCAGTTTCGCATGCGAAACTGGAGAGACACTGGAGGGTCTCCTGGGGCTCTTTGTCAGCGGTAGGTTGGATGAGGCTCAGCGGTTCCAGATCCTTCATTTGGCAACCAACCACGAAACACGGTTCTTCCGGTACCCACCATCGCTGGAAGCTATACGTGAAGTTTGCTCCGGGATTCGTCATGCCCCGAGAGTTCTTTCTGTTGGGTGCTCCACTGGGGAAGAGCCCTACAGCATCGCTTGCACTTTGCTGCGAGCAGGTCGGGCAGCGTTCCAGGTGCACGGCTCCGATGTATCTCACCCATGCATTGAAACAGCGCGCCGGGGCATCTACCGCAGTCACCCGGACCTACGGAGCGATGTCTGCATCCCGCGGGGAGAGAACACCATCAAGTTCCATTCCTGGTTTCGCGACATGGTCACCTTCGAGCAGCACAACATCCTCTCGGATAGGCCAGTCGGCTTCTCGAATCCGGACCTGATCATCACGCAGAACATGCTCATCTACTACCGCGTGGAAACGCGCCACCTCATTTTGCAGAAGCTGGCAGCCATGCTGCCGGTGGGGGGCCATCTGCTTACGGGGCCAGCCGAAGACGGTAACTGGAACCCGATCGGGCTCAAACGCCTGCCCAATCATCTGCTCAATCTCTTCGTAAAGGTTGCCTAGGTAATGCCGAAGAATGTTCACGCTGCACATCTGTCTTGGATTCGGCCCCCGGTCATCCGGAGCGTTGAGATAGCAAAGGCGTCCATCGACAGCTACTTCAAAAAACACGCCGACCTCCAAAACCCTCCAGCAGGTGCCCAGCCTGAGTGGTTTGCGAATCAGAAAAAAGCGATGGAGGAGGCGTTCCAGGTCGTCGGTGAGCATGCTCGGCTCATCCATTCGGCACTGACGGTCTGTGGTAGCACTGGCGGTTCTGCTTTGTCGCTTGAGATACAGGTGGTTTGTACCGGCATTCAAGAGGGACTGATCCAAGAGGAGCGTGCCTCTGCAGCAGTCCTTGCCATGATGTCCGGCATGGTGATGCTGCCGAACTACCTCAAGATGGTCATTGATGGAGCGCCTGATGCACCAGGCATCTTGGCGAAGCAGATCAACGAGATTCGTGAGATTCGTGGCGTTCCCTTGTTGGTGGAAGATAGCCTCCCGCCGACCATGCACTCCTTCGAGTTTGTTGTTCCCCCGCATAAGAGTCTCACCGTAAGCGACAACCAGCAGCAGGAAGTCTTCTCATCCTCATCCCGTCGCTTCCAGTCGGCGTTCAGTTCGTACATTGGGACGCAGAACAAAGGTGCTCTGGCCGACATGCGCCAGGTCCTGCGTGAATTGCAGGAGGTCTCCCATAAGCCGGAGGTAGGCGACTTTTGGTGGGTTGGGGAATGCCTCCTCGACGCGCTTTCCATTGGTGGTCTGCGGAGCGGTGGAAACACGGTTTCTCAAATCCGCATGCTCTCGGTAGCTGTCCAGAAGATTGGCCTGGGAGGTGAGGAGGCCGCCTTAGAGGTGCTGGGGGCTGAACGATTCAAGTCTCTTCTCTATGTCCTCAGCCTCTCGACCAAGACTGCGCCCAGCATCGAGGCAGTGATGCGCGTATTCAAAATCGGAAAGTCGGTAGACGCCGAGGCGCTTGCAAAGCTGCAGAATCGGCTCGAAGCCGCCGAGGCCACGACCATCGCCGATGTGGTAACAGAGCTGAAGCCCTTGCTTGATACCGCAATGGTGTCGTTGGGGCGGGCTCTCTCGGCGAAGTCGGATGACGCCTTCAAGATTCAGTTGGAGGCGTACAGCGGAGCCATGCGCTCTACCGCCAACGTGTTCTACATGGTTGGCGAGGACGAGCTGGCAGGAGTTGCGAACAAGGCAGTATCTGTTACTACAGGAGCCGCGACTGTTGCTGCTATCAGCTCAGCGATGGTCGAGGATCTGAAGTCTTACATTTTGTTCCTGGATGAGCGTATCAACCTCATCAACGAGAACGACGCCACCAAGGCATTGAACATCGAAGGTGTCAGTGCAGACGTCTTGGACACCCTTGTTGCTGAGTCCTTGGTCGAGGTCGTCAAGACTCGACGCTCGGTGTCGCTCCATGTTGAAAGCGGCATGGGGCAGGATGAACTCAAGGATGGGTTGGAGTCGCTGGTGAATACTGCCGCGGCTCTAAAGTTCTCCGGCGCAGAACATGTCGGTGGATTGCTGACAGCAGTGTGCTCCGGCTTGGTTGGTCTGCTAGAAGATGGCGAGCTGACCTACAGCCCTGAACTGGATCTGCTAGCAAAGGCCTTGGTGGCGATTGAACTCTACCTGGAAGCCATCCATGCGAAGTTGGAACCTGACCCCGACTATCTGAGGAAAGCCGGTGATGCACTCCGCGAAAGGGGAATTGATTTCACCGAGGTAGTTCCTGTGACCTCCAACGAGTTGCTTCTGAAGTTCGAAGCGGCCCAGGGTGTACAGACCGAGGAGGAAGATCCATTCCTTACTGAACTGTTCGAGCTGCGAAACGTCTTCGAGGACAGCTACACCAGCCTTGATCTTCGCAGTCGGCAACGAATGGACGAGTTGTACAGGTCTGCCGATCGCCTAGCTATGGCTGCGCGTATGCACGGTCACGAATCGTTTGGACGGATCGCAACCGCCGTTGCTGCCTATACGAAAGACGTGACCAACCGCTCGATGAAGGAGGAGTTCGATTACACCCAGGAGCATTTGCTCCTTCGCTCCGGGGTCGAAATGTGCATCCGTTGCATGGATGAATACTCCCTCCGGAACAAGGTATCCCTCTTTGTGAAGGATACGGCTGATGCTCTCTTGGCGAAGGGTGATCCTGAAATGACTCTGAGCACTCGTCCCCAGGACGAGCAGGGAGGTGAGGGAGCCACTGCAGAGGCGCCGATAGAGACCAAGCCCGAGTCGGTCCCTGATCCGGAGCACGCCCCCGGCCTCATGACAACTGAGCCGGATGCTGTGATTCTCACCCATGAAGACCCGCTGCGTGAGATGCCCGAGGGTGTGGACCCTGTTCTGATTGACCTCTTCAAGCAAGAGTTCAGGGAGCAGCAGTCTGCGATGCTCGGTTACCTGCAGAGTGGACGAAAGGACATCAACGAAGCGTTCTGTCGCATTGCCCACTCACTGAACGGGATATCTGCAAGCGCAGAGTGCCGGCCGCTAGTGAGTGTTTTCGCCGCTCTCGAATCGAAGCTGTTCCAACTCCGTAGCCAGGAGGTGAACCTACTCGACAGCGATGTCACTGCACTGATCGACACCCTTACTGAGGTTGACCAGTTCCAGCAGGGATTCCCCTGGAAAACTGAAACACCGGCGCTTCATGCCTGGCTTTCGGTTGTGGACGGATTAGGCAGCGAGACCAGTGAGGCGGAGTTTGTTGACCTGGTGGCCGAGCCTAAGCGGGACCACGAATCTGTAGCAGCAAGTGCCCCTTCTGAAGCACCAATTGTCGCTGCCGAGGAAGCGACGCCGGTTTCGCATGCTAAACCGGGACCGGTTTCGCAGCCGTCGACCCCACGAATTACTCCCGCGCTGAACGCCACTCTGCCCGCGATTGAATACAGCATGGAGATGGCTGAGTTCTACACAGAGGAGGCTGAAGAGGTTCTACCGCAGCTGCAGGTGAACGTTGAACGGTGGATGGGCCGAATGGATGACCCTGAGTTGGTCTCCACCATCAAGCGGCAGATGCACACCCTGAAGGGCGCCGCTGGCATGGCCGAAGCAGCCTCGATCAGGTCCATCACCCACAACATGGAGAGCCTGTTCGAAAGCCTCGCGCTCAACATCATCCCTGCGTCTGCAGACTGCTCCAAGCTCGTGGAGTACGTGCTGGTTGCCCTTGAACAGATGACGAGCAGCATGCGTCGGTCTGTCGGATATGAGGTCCCGACCGCGCTAATTCGTTGCGTAGAAGCAGCAGTACAACAGAACCGGGTCGACCTGGCCTTGCTCAATGAGGATGGCCTGGACGGCGAGGCAGAAGAAGGTCCGGTCGAGCACATTCCTGAGGTATTGGCAGAAACCACGCCTGAAGCTGTCTTCGAGACTCACCCAGCTGGTGAGATTCCCACAGATAGTCCGGCCGAAGAACAGTCGGTGGTTACTGCGTCGCCTACAGTGCAGGCCGATGGGGAGGGGAGTAGCCAGCACAAGAAGACTCGCCGCAGGTCGCGCGGTAAGGGCGGCGAGAAGCGCCATGCAGCGCGTATTGCGGCACAGCAGGTGGTGGACAGTGGTGCGGGCCAGATTGAGGGTGATGAAGTCCGGTATGAGTCAACCACCATCGCTCCTATGGCCGATCACCCTGAAGAGGTGATCGCCGAGGAAGTCTTGATTGAAGTCGAGGCGCCGGTGATCGTGCAGGCGGACTCCGCCGAGGTTGTCTGCGACCAGGGTGAGAATCAAGTCGAAGTCACGAAAGAGCCGCTGCAAAGCAGCCTGCGTGATTCTGTCGTGGGGATCACCATGGAGTCGGAACCGCTCAAGCCAGTTAAGAGCTCCGTCATCCGCGAGATCATTTTCAAGGCCTACGACTCGATCCACGGAGCTGACGACAAACGCCGGAATAGAGCATCGGAGAAAATCAAAGTGGACCAGCGCTTGCTGGACACCGCGGTTGAACAATCGAACGAACTGACGGCGGCTCGTTACCGCCAACAGTCGTTGCACTCCGACATGATGATGCTTTCCCGTGTCATCCGGGAGAAGCTCGAGGCCCAGCAACTCAACCATACGAAATTCACAAGTGCTCTTCGGGTCTATATCAACCAACCCGTGCCGGCGGATATGGCTCATCAGACAGCTACGGAGTTCAACCTCGAGCGGTTCAATGACTTGTCTGCGTTGAACGTGACTATGGGGGCGCAACTCGCCCAAACCATCCAAGACGTTGAGGAGATGTTCGCCCAGGGCAAGCAGATCAAGGACTCGTATCGACAGCAGGGGGCCCTGATTAAGGGCCTTCAGCGAGATCTTCTCGACAGCCGCCTGGTCCCGTTCCAGAACCTACGGCCAGCACTTACCTCTCTCATTGAACGTGAGTCGAGCAAGCTCGGGAAAAAGGTAAGGACCGAGTTCAGCGGTGTGGAAGTAATCGTCGACAAGGTGATGCTCGACGCTATCCGTGATCCCCTCGTCCACCTGCTCAACAACGCACTGGATCACGGCATTGAGTCTGAAGACCAACGTGTTGCCCTGGGTAAGCCTGGGCAGGGTCGCCTTGAAGTCAACGTGTTCCGCCGAGCTAAGAACATCGTCATCAACGTCAAAGACGACGGGAAAGGAATCGACACCTCGGTTATCAAGGCCAAGGCAATCGAAAAGGGCATCATCAGCAAAGACGACAAGCTGACCGAGTCAGACATCCTCCGTCTGATCACACACAACGGATTCTCTACAGCTACCAAAGTTTCCCAGCTGTCGGGACGCGGCGTAGGTATGGATATCGTTGCCACCACTGTCGAGGGTTTGGGCGGTCGACTCATCATCGAAAGCACCCTGGGGCGGGGCACAACTTTCACCCTGGAGATGCCTTTCACCATCGGCTCGAACCGGGCAATCCTTTGCAGGACTGGTTCCCAGTGGTTCGCAATCCCCAGTTACTCGATGTCCCAAATCATCAACTGCAAGCGAAATGAGCTTGATCAGCAGCGCGCTCAGAAGGGCCAGGCGGTGATTGAGCATGAAGGCAAGGTCTTCGAGGTGGTGCATCTGGCAGACCTTCTCGCAATGCCTGAGATGCGTGCGAGCCACGAAACGGAGCAGGACGTGCTCGTGATCCTTTGCCAGCAAGGGGAGACGCGTATCGCGGTAGAGGTTGACGGGACCGACTCGATGCCCGAGATCCACATCCGGAAATTGGACGGCATCCTCGCCAAGGTCCGAGGCATCATCGGTGAGACTGAAATGCACGATGGCTCCCCGGTGTTCGTCATCGACGTGGCGGAGATGGTCCGACTCAACCTCAAACGGACCGATACGGGTTACAAGCTGCGCCAGAATCGCGTGAAGACAGTCAAACGCGACTTCAAGCCGGTCTGCCTCGTGGTCGACGATGCAACGAGCTATCGCAAGCTCCTCACCAAGCACTTCGAGGGACGGGGATATACCGTAGTAACCGCGCGCGATGGCCAGGATGCGCTCGACATGCTGCCGCTGGAACGCCTGCCTGAGATTGTGATGGTCGACATGGAAATGCCTCGCATGAACGGCCTGGAACTCACCAAGGCGCTTCGATCTCGTGCTGAGTTCAAAGAGGTGCCGATCATCATGCTCACCACCCGCACCAACCTTGAGGAGGAAGCCTTGCGCGCCGGCGTAAACGTGTATCTAAACAAGCCATGTGACAGCGTAGCCCTGGACGATGCCGTCAATGAAGTCCGCCCTGATCACGTCCAGCGAGGAGCAGCAGCATGAGGGTCGGGCTGGTAAGCACGAGTAACGTTCAGGTAGCGCTCATCAAAGAAGTGCTCGGTCCCATCGTCGGAGACATCACGGTCTACGATCTGAGCCATGCCGAGAGCGGGGACTTGGCTGCAACTTCTGTGCATGCACTTATCGTGGATTTCAGCGACTCCGGCATCCTTGCATCTGAGGATGTGCTCGAAATGGTGAGTCGCGAGGAGCCAGTGTGCGTGCTCAATGAACGTGAGCTGTACACCATGAGCCCACCAGAGCGTCAGGCCTGGTGCAACAAGATCGTGGAAGAGTTGAAGAAGAGCCTCCCGGACTTGGCAGATGGTCTGGAGGCCAACAAGGCAGAGATCGACTCCCGTAGCGCGAATGATACGTGGGTGATCGGTTGCAGTTCGGGAGGCCCAAAGGCCATTCGTGACTTTCTCTCGGAGCTACCGGCTTTGCCGGTGAGCATCTTCCTGGTTCAGCATCTGACCGAATCCGCGTTCAACACCTATGTTCACCGTGTAAGGGAATGCACTACGAGTTGGGGTGTTGTGCCAGCCGAGAATGGTGCCAAGGTGTGCGCCGGAGTTATCTACGTGGTTCCTCGTGACCAGACGGTTGAGATCAGGGGGGGGACGATCCAGCTGAGGCCGGTGAAACCGAATACCTACAGTCCCTCAATCAACTCCGTCGTCCGGTCTGTCTACAGCTCAATCCCTGGCAAGCTGGGGGTTATCATCCTCACGGGCATGGGGGATGACGGCGCATCGGCCATCCGAGATCTGAAAGGGAAGGTCAAGGTGGTGATGGCGCAGGATGCTGAGTCCAGCCAGGCGCGGTCCATGCCCGATGCAGCCCGGGAGACTGGAGGGGTTTCCTTCTCCGGCAAACCATCTGATCTGGCTCGGCAGATGAGCGGCATGTACGGCATCGGCGCGTAAAGCGAAAGGCCGCCCGAGGGCGGCCTTCTATTGGATCAGGCGACGTCCTGGTCACTCTCAGGTTCTTCTTGCCCCTGTGGCACAACGGTCTGGATCTTCTGCTCGAGGATCTTGGCTTCGATTTCTTCACAGATCGCCGGGTTGTCCACCAGGTACTGGCAGGCATTTGCTTTGCCTTGGCCGATCTTATTGTCTTGGTAGCTGTACCAGGCACCGGCCTTTTCGATCACCGCCGCGGCCACGCCGAGGTCGACAATCTCACCGTGTTTGTGGATTCCCTTCCCGTAGAGGATCTGGAACTCTGCCTGACGGAAAGGCGGTGCGACCTTGTTCTTCACGACCTTGACGCGGGTTTCGCTGCCGACCACCTCGTCTCCTTCCTTCACCGCGCCGGTACGGCGGATGTCCAGGCGGACGGAGGAGTAGAACTTCAACGCGTTACCGCCGGTGGTGGTTTCCGGGTTGCCGAACATCACGCCGATCTTCATGCGGATCTGGTTGATGAAGATGACCAGGCAGTTGGCGTTCTTGATGTTGCCGGTGATCTTGCGCAGAGCTTGGCTCATAAGGCGCGCCTGCAGACCGACGTGTTGGTCGCCCATGTCACCTTCGATTTCGGCCTTCGGCACCAGCGCGGCCACGGAATCGACGATGATGACGTCCACGGCATTAGAGCGTACCAGCATGTCGGTGATTTCCAGGGCCTGCTCCCCGGTATCCGGCTGCGAGACAAGCAGGTCATCAACTTTTACGCCGAGTTTGCCGGCATAGTCCGGGTCCAGTGCGTGCTCAGCGTCGACGAATGCGCAGGTTGCGCCAGCCTTCTGGGCTTGGGCGATGACCGACAGGGTCAGGGTGGTCTTACCCGAGGACTCCGGGCCATAGATCTCGACGATACGCCCCCGTGGCAGGCCACCGATGCCAAGCGCAATGTCCAGGCCCATAGAGCCGGTAGAGATTGCCGGGATGGATTGACGCTCCTGATCACCCATCCGCATGACGGCGCCTTTGCCGAACTGACGTTCGATCTGACTCAGTGCTGCTTGAAGTGCTTTTCCGCGGTTGTCGTTCATGGTTTCAACTCCGTAGGTTGATAGACGCGATGTGCGTGAGTTCACTTTCACTTGAGTTGGTGCGTGCCAGAACCCAGCACTTCTCGAACGGCCTTGGCTTGGTCTCCAAGGCACTTGTCGAAGGACTGGTCCAGCAGTTGGGAGGCGCCAGGATTAGCTCGGCTGATGAGGTCGCGCAGGAAGTCTTCCTGCAGGTCCTGATCCGAGGGGAACGTCCTCTGATCGAAGTCGGCGCGTATGATGGTGGCAACCCCGAGCTTCGTGGTCACCTGGATGGTTTGCGGATCGAGTCGAGTGGCGAACTGCCGAAGGAGCGGAGAGGTGGTGATTTGGAAACTGTCCATAGAATGGCCCTCGGTAAACACAGGGCCAAGCTATGTGCAGTTGAGGAGTGACAGAACCCGCTGATTACACGCTGCAGATTTTTGGGGTACACCAACCCATGATGTCCTCGTAGTCCTTGCAGCAGACGACAGGTGTCCACCATACGAATGCATACATCTCCTCCAAGGACACTGGATAGAGCCGCATCGCGGTATCGAGGAGTTGGCTTCCAGCCTTAAAACCGACAGTGGGCCAGGGCTTCGTTTGCTGCAGCTTTCCTACCGACAGAGCTGCGCTGAACGGGAAGGTACCGATCGTGAACCCGCTGAGGTGGATCGCGCGATAGGCCGCAATCCCGGCAGCGATGGAGGCATTATCGTTGTGAGATGCCATCTGGCGTGGATAGAGGCCACCCCACTGGCCGATGCAGACCTCCATACCTGGTACGGAAAACGACCCTGTCAGAGGGTTGCAGACGACGCCGGCGATCGCCTCCGCGGCCACTATGTCACGACAACCGGTGTTCCAGGTGGGATCAAACTCCGTGCTGTAGAGCAGCTTAGGGAAACAGTTCGGGAGAGCACCATTGAAGGCGCTGACCGCTTTCGACACGACCGGGTTTGCGGCTGCACCGCACATGTCGAATTTGGACGAGAGCGAGATGTTGTGCCTTCGGGCCGCTTTCACACCGCAAAGCTTGCACGACTGCCCACCCATCGCGACATCGATTGCCCAGTCTGGCAATTGCCAAATCCGTACGGCCATTGTCGTATAGGAATTTCGATCGGTACCCACGCTGAAGGGACCTCCGACAGGCTGGCCAATAACGCTATCGCCCCCGCCTTTTATGACCTCAACCAGAGCCACTGGTTGGTAGTGCGAGACGATGAGATGGTCCGGGCAGAAATGGCAGCAGGGGCCGAAGATCTTGTACTCCAGCGTCACCGGGTCGACGATGATGAGCGAAGCGATACTGGCGCTCATGGCCGCGGCTTCGGCTGATCTCACCCCAAAGCCCAGGGCAGCTGCAGCACTCGCTGTTGCTGACATCTTCACGAAACGCCTACGAGAGACTTCCAATTCAATCCACCTGAAGAGTGAGGGTTTGCCCTAATAGTCGCGAGCGAGTGCCCTCAGTTGACACTCCAGCACATGTCGGGGAACGCAACGCTCACCATCGGCAACTGCCCCTCTGGTTGGAACTGATCCTCTCCGGATGGTGACATGACGTTTACTGTGGCTTCGCCTTCCTGGACGTTGACCATCACCATCACGTGCTCGCTGTCGTTCCCGGGCTTCCGTCCAGTGATGTAGACCCCCTCACGCGATACGTAGGCTGTTAGCCTGGCTCGCAGGCGATCCGCGCCAAATTGGCCGGCGGCGGGAGCTACGGCCACCATTGCCCCAGAAACCTGAAGGGCCAGGTCATGACGTACTTCAAAAGTGAGTTCGCCGACCCTGGCCTGGCCTTTTGTACTCCAAGCTTCACCGGTGAACTCATAGGAGCAGTACCCGGATTCCCCGAAGTGAGTGGTCTGGCTCAGCCGAGATTTGAACTGCTCGATCGCCAGCTTTTCTGCGTCTTCGGGGTGGGTGCTTCGTGGGACTCGCACCTTCATCATCCCATTGAGGTTCACAGGTACTTCGATCGTTTGGAAAGCATCATCGTGGTCAAGCATTGGAATAGCTCCTGTGTCAGATGATGCGATTGTCAGCATTCGCAATGGTGCCACCAGCACACCCACGAAATAGGGCACAGCCGCGCGACTATTTGGGTAAGGAACTCGAGGAACAGAATTTGGAAACCCAGATCATCAGTATCATCGGCTCTGTCCTTTTGCTTGGTGCGATCGCAGCCCTTTGGATAGGTAGGCTCAACAGCGCCGCGGGAAAGGCACCCGGCTTGGATGATGGGCATGGTGCCCAGGCCGGAGCGGAGGAGGGGATGCACCCGGAGCCGGTCCGAACAATGAAAATCGAGATGATCCCCCATTCATCGCCAGCCGAAACGCCTCGTCAGCCGGCAAAGACCGAGGAGGTGGCCGTTGTACCAGAGCCGGTGGTCTCGGAGATCCTTGAGGTGACCGAAGTCCTACCTCAGGAAGATTGCGCCGATGCGGCCCTCAACCTGCAGCTGGCTGATCAGTTGAAGGTTGTTGGCGATTTCGAGGGTGTGGCGGAGTACGCCAAACTCGTTCTCGAGATGAAGACGTCTTCAGCACGGCAACGAGCCCGTGCTCAAAGCCTGTTGAGACGAGAGATGGCCCGCTGAAAATTATGAACAGCAGCTGCCGTACGCGCATGTTGAGACGTCGGGTGAACAACGTACCCTTGTTCGTCCGTCACATCGAATCCAGGCTTATTGCGCCATAGGCAGTGCTGTTTCGAAACCTGCACGAGCTGATCTGTGATCTCTAGGGTTGAATGTCCGCCGGCGGCGGCCTTTTCCCTGATCAGTCGAGCATTTTGGCTAGTGCTCCTGAGTGTGAGGAACACTTCCCCTGTATCCATCACATCAGCACCAATGAAGGTGCCGAGCACACCGAAGGCCTCGATCTCAGCCCCGTAAATCGGGAGGGTCATGTGGATCATGCCAGCAGCTCCAGCAGAGCGCCTGCAAACCGGCTGTCCTTCAGCTTCTTCAGCGCCTCATTTTCGATCTGACGAACTCGCTCCTTGGATACGCCCATCTTTTCAGAGAGGGTAGCCAGGGTCTGGGCTTCCCCGCCGCCAATACCGAAGCGTGCGGTAACCACCTGCAGTTCACGCTCAGTGAGCACATCTCCCAGGACATCAGCCATGTAGGCTGCGGTGTTCTCTTCAATGACTTCGTCAGCGAAGCAGTTGTTCTGGTCGGCCAGGTGCTCGTGCATCCCTTCGGCTTCTGAACTCCCGCTCTCCTGGAAGGTGGAGTCCAGCGACACCGGCTTACCGGAGCCCACGAAGAACAGCAGATTCTCGACGTCGTCCAGGGACAGGCCGGTCATTTTGCTGAGGCGCGCTTTCGATGCGTTCGGATGCTCCTTCAGGGCCGCGTTCAGTTTGCTCAACGCCCCATGCGATCCTTCAGGCAGACGGATCAGCTCCTGCTGAGTAAGGTCCCGCAGGATGGTTTGGCGTATCCAGGTCATGCCCAGGGTTGAGAATTTGAAGCCCTTTTCCGGGGCATAGCGATAGATGCTCCGTACCAGTCCCAGTTGGGCAGCCGAGCGGACTTGCTCCAGATCATTTGCAAACCGATATCCGGAAACGACCTGATCCACCAAGCGGATGTTGGCACTCGCGAAGAATCCAACAGACTCGTGCACGACACGTTCGGCCGAGTTGAACTCTTCGAGGGCGGCCAGGAGATCTTCGGCGGGGATGTCAGCTGTCGAAGCCGCCGAGTAGATCAGGCGCTGCTGGTCGACAATGGCCTGGCGCAGACGCCGGAGTTCTTTCTGAGGATAGAGGCGGAGCTCGTAACCACCAGAAAGCATCAGCGAGGGCATGAGCTTTGGCGAGGTCCATTTGCCGTTGATGATCCGACTCACCGACCGACGCGGAATTCGCACCTCATCGGAGATGTACTTGACCAGGTCTTTGCACAGACCGGAGATGTCTTTGCACTTCGCGCGGAACTCGCAGGCCGCCCGATTGAGAACCAGGTCGTATGGGAGGATTTCCAGGACCTTCCTCTGCAGGTCAGCACGCACGGCCGCCACGAACAGATTGTCTTCCAGGCCTGGCTCAGCGAACGCTTTCAGTTCGGCGATCAGGGTCTGGATTGTGTTGAGTTTCTTGCGGAGCAGAGAGGCGAACTCAGCATCAGGTATAGCGCCCGCACGGACCCACGCTCCGTCCTGGAGGATCATCGCCGCAGCTTTGTCCACGCTCTCGTTTTCACCGATTGCGTTCCAAATGTCCGAGACCAACCCCTGCAGGATGCTGGTGTCATTCGAGATCGCCTTGAGGACCCCGAATTGGCCGAGGATGATGCGATACCCCAAGGCTTGCTCCTGGGCCAGGGACAAGAGCGATTTGGCCCCCTCCAATACCGGCATTGCCGGTAGTGTGGAGGGGAGCAGGAAGCCCTTGCTGGGCTCCTGCAGGTCGTTGGTCCGAGATGTGTCGGGTACGTCCTCGGGTGCTGCGGTGCGGTCGATGGTCATCATGGCTGGCCCCTTCAAGAGTCCGCCTCAAAGGCGGACTGGCATGAGAATGAATTTCTGATGGGGACAGTCTTTGGCCATCACCAGCGTGCCAGAAGCATTGCCGCTATAGAAAAATTGGAGTTCGTTCGTTTCGACCGCCCGAAAAGTCTCCTGGGCGTACTTGCTGTTCAGGCCCACCTCGAACGGATCACTGGAGAAGTCGCAGGGGAGCAGGTCCTCGGCCTCCTCGACCTCCGAGACACCGTTGGAGACGGACAGAACCTCAACCGACTGCTGGCCAAATTTCAGCTTCACGGCTTGGGACTTCCCATCCGAAAGCAGGCTGACGCGAGCCACGGCGCTGGTAATTGCATCCCGGCTCATTTTGATGGGCGTTCCTTGCTCTGCTCGGGTGATCAGGTCGGCGTAGTTGGGGAACTTCCCGTCGATGAGTCGAGATGTGAGGACTCCGTGCGGCCCGATGAAAGCTACGAGATTGCCCGAGTGCTGAATCTCGATTTCCCCCTGGGAGGCGAATGTGGCCACGTCTTCGAGGCACGCAACCGGGAGTGTGAACTTGAGGGTGTTTTCGGTAGGGACCTTAATCTCGGCTGTTCCCATCCGATGCCCATCGGTCCCGACCAGAGTCAGCTTCCCTTCGCCGACATCGAACAACATCCCATTGAGGTAGGTCCGCACGTCACGTCGGGCGACACAGAAGGCAATGCGCCGGATACCGTCCCGTAACGCCTGAGCGTCGATGGTCAGCGCCCGTTGGGTCTGATCCTCCGGTAGGAGTGCTTGTGGAAAGTTGGAAGCCGGGAGGGTAGCGATGCTGAAACGAGAACGACCGCAGGTGACTGTTGCCTTGTCCTCACCTACGGTCACGGTCACTTCCCGGTCAGGAGGAAGGGAGCAGACGATCTGCTCGAACTTTTTGGCAGAGATACAGATGTCCCCTGCAGCGAGCACATTGACCTCAAGGTAGTGGAGAGTCATGTGCTGTTGCCCATTATGGGCGGTTACATCGAGCTGGCCTGCCTGTGCCGAGAGCAGCAGATTTCCGGCTATGTCGCTGGCCTTATCAGATGCGATTCGACCACTCTGCTTGAGGACGTTGGCAAGACTTTCAACGCGGGCAGTGAACTTCATGGGTGGCTCCAGGCTTGTGAATATGCCTCTATTGGAGCCTCGTCTGAGTGGTGACAGAACCAGTGGAAAGCTTGGGCTTTGGTTACTTTTTGTTCAGCTAGTGTGCGTAGCGCTGGGTCCTTGCGTTGGCAAACTTATCCTCCGAGTTACACACAGATTCGGTTGATAACCATCATTTCGCGTATCGCAGGAAATCCGCAAAACTGCTGGCTACTTCGGTCCTGTTTCCCTTGAAGCTCGCTTTCTGAGTGAAGCGCGAAGCCTCAACGAGCATCGACGCGACCATGCTCTTGTTGCCGATATTCCGGTAATACCTGGCGAGCACCAGGTAGGCCTTCAGCCGCGCTTTGTCGGTGCTGAACTGATAGAAGTCGTCAGGTGTTGGGTAGTACCCCTCGATGACTTGGCCCACCAGATTGAACAGCTTCAGGTTGTCCGCCGAAGTGACACCCGGTATCTCGCTACTTGCTTTGGCAAGGAAGTCCCTTGCGTCAAGCTTCAGCCCATTCGAAAGGTAGGAGATAACCATGTCGCTGGCCGGTTCAGTCCCGGTCGAGGGGTCTTTGGCGAAATAGTCCAACAGGTGATTCTGCAGTGCGGTCGAACGCTCCAAGTCACCTTGGTTGAGCAGCACCTGCAGTCGGATTAGCAGAGCGTCCATGTAAGCACGCTCATTGTCCTTGCTCAGGGCATCCATTGTCTGAGCCAACGCTCGGTCGTTCTTTGCCTCGGACGAAACTTGAACGAGCTGGGACAGCGAGAAATCTCGCGCATCTCGGTCTTCGATTTGGCTGATTGAGGTGAGGGCCTGGTCAAATCGCCCCGCCTTGGCCTCTTGGACGGCCTCTGAGGCCTGTTCCCAGTAAAACCCTTGGGCTGTACAAGCGAATCGCTCAGCGTCGTTCTGGAGGGCTCTGAGAGCTTCCGGCTCATTTGTCCCGGCTATGCGAACTGCCGCAGTGGCCTTCCAAATTGCTTCATCGCGGGTTGGACCACCAGGAGTCTTGGTCAGGTGGGCTGAGATGAGATCAGCGAGGCAAGCGTCGTCTGCTGTTTGGTAGCAGTATGCATGTGGCCTATCTGTTATCCACGTCGGCTGTTCAACGGCGCACCCACCAAGCATCACGAAGGTGATGGCAAGGCCGAGTGGCTTCCCGATCACGCGGACAGCTCGACCTGATGTGCAATGAGTCCGGTTTCGCATGCTAAATCGTATGACGCCTGGGCAAAGGTTGAAGGCTTCCCCCGTGTTACAAGCGAGAAGACATGTGTTGCTACGCCGCATGCACTTTTGGCGAAGTCAGCAGCGTTGGAGGCAAGCGGGATGATTCGAAGCGGGATGTAGCGACTTGCTGCGTACTCTGCGGCCTGGGAGGCTAAACCTTGCTCAGCCGACACGATGATCTCGTCGGGCAGTCTCACGTTGAAAATGTGGTCGAGGACGTCTCGCAACTCACCAGCGCTGCACGCCTCAGCGCCGCTTGCTCCGACCAGAAGAACTTTCCGAAGCGGGTCCTCCGACTGAAGTCGTCGAGCGATGTCTTTGATGGCCATTTCCACCAGGCCAACTGGGCTTGAGCAGCTGGGGTGTAGGATCAAGGGCACCAGTGCTTCCTTGTTCTGGACCAGTTGCATCCATAGTCCGGCTCGGACCATCGATACCTTGATGTCCTCCCAATCCGGGCGACGAACACCTTGTGTGACTCCGGCCGTTTCCAGTAGAAAATCGTCGCGGTCATCAATGCTCAGGATGTAGCGCCGGTAACCCTCGTCAATGCCCCTGAACTTCTCCGCCTCTATGAAGTGCATCAGCGACAGGTAGGTCTCTACCTGCGCGCCGGCCTCGTTCAGGTATCCCTTGAACGACCTGAACTCATAAGGATCGAGGCTCGGTGGAGTGTCAGGTGTCATTGATCATGCCCTTCAAGCGGAGAAGTCGATCCCGGAGCCCGATGATTCCAGGGGCTGTCGGGTACTGCTGTTCCATATCCTCCGCGTGTTTAAGGTGAGGTTCCAGCCGAAATGGGGGGCTGGAATCCCCGGAGACCCGTTGCTCCAGGTGTTGTAGCCAGAGGTCCTTCTCCCCTGCAGTGAGGGCATCAACCTGGTAGCGCCCAAGCATTCTCCCGCCAAGCTCGCGCAAGCGGCGGTCAGTACCCTTGATCAACATGGAAGGCCACGCGTTGAAGTCAGTCGCGTGGAGTTGACGCATCAGGGCCAAGTCTTCAATGGGAAACTCACCGGCCCATAGCCGGAAGTCTGCATCGACGGGTTGCGGTCGGAGTTGCAGGACAGGTTCCTCCCTCAACCTTCCGACGAGGTGGTTGGAGTTGGAGAGCAGCTTGATGTTCTGCTTCACGACCGAGATGTCGATCCCAAGGCGTTTCGCGTCAACTGGTCGAATGGCGCTGATCGGCGCAACAAATGGGATTCGATTCAGGCTGATGTGAAACAACGGGGCCGCTCGATCCCCTTTATTGTTCCTGGCCAGGTTCTGCAGGTTGACCGTTGACTCCGAACATAGCTTGGAAAGATCGCGCTCGAGGTCCACCATGCAAATCAGGTCCGGGTAACTCACATCGGCCGCCACGGGCATAGCGAGGATTGCTCCACGCTTATCCGGTAGAGAGGGATGCACCATAACCACCGGCTTCACACTCTTAAGGTCCCAGACCTCCCCCTCATCCATCCCCATCATTGACTTGATCTGCGCTGGTGAGCTGACCGTCAAGGCGTGGTTTGCGAGCTTCGGGCTGGCCTCTAGGATCGACCCGAGCAGCTCTTTGACCCGAAACGCTCTGTTCTCAGGCCCAAGACCGGCTTCCCACATCAGGAAGTTGTACAAGCCATCGATGCCCTCCTTCAGGCCGTCAGTGGGCCACGGCAACTCGTCTGGACGGATCAGCTGTATTGCACGCAGCAGAACGTCCAGGTCGAGGAAATGGGAGTTGGCCGGCAGCGCCAAGCACGGATGGGGGAGCAGGTTCCGGTAAAAAGTCGAGCGGATGTAAGGGTCATGCCGGGTGGATGAGCCAAACCCTACATGGAGGGTGTGAGGGCGGGTGAAAATCTGAATGGCGCTCCTGGCCCATTCCAGTTCGCTACAGCCTTGATCAAACGGCCACAGCGCCAGGTCGGAGTCCAGCATTGAGACTGGATCGAGAAATAGGTCATCTCGCAGCCGAATATTCGTGGTGGAGCAGAGGGCCTCACCCTCCAGCGGGAGGAGCGCTGAGTCAAAGCGCAAGACCTGTCCTTCGGACGGAGAGCGGCCGGCAGTGAGCGTGTCGTAGAAATGGATGGCTGGCATTAAGATTCTTCACCTGGTTCATCCCAATAGTGGGGACCAAGTGCCCTTCCAACCGGTGGCGAGGTTTACTTCTGGATTTCGGGTTTCCTGAGATGCCCGATGGCTGGAACGACGGAGACGGCTCGATATACTCGTCACACGTATTCTTCGAGGTAAAAACCGTTGGACGGGACCGGTTCCATTGCATTGGTGTGCCTGCAAGGCCGGGTTCATCTCGTCCAGGTGCAGAGTGGCGAGGGCCAATGTTGCAGTTCAACCTCGATCTGCGGAACTGAACTGGCGGGCTTTCCTCCTTTCGCCCGAGTCGCACCGGAGGATGTACCTCACCTCCATACCTTCACCATCTGCTCGGCCTGCGCGTCGGCCTACTTGAAGGCGGGGTATCGTGAACGGCTTCTCTCCACGTTACCGACTCAGCCACCCGAGCTTGGTGCTCAGGTGGCAGTTGAGAGCCTCGCGGTGGCTCGGAACCAACTCACACTGTTTTGAGGGTTCCACGTTTGGGGATCGGCTGCGGGAACGGATAGGTCATCTGCTCACCGGAAGCGAGGTTCAGGACAAGCCAGTGCTTCTCGGTCTGTCCATAGCGCAGCAGTTCCCACACGATTCCCATCCCTGCCGTGGTAACAGAACGGTTGACCAGACAGTCCTGAGTGCGGATAGCGTCCGCTGCTGAACAGGACTTGGTGTGATCGTCCTCCAGACTGGGGATTTCCGGGTAGGCGTCCAGTACGTTGGGGTAGGTTTTCCGCATTGCTGCACTGATGCCGCCGAAGACAACCTGCCCATGCCGGTGGGCGTTACCAAGATCAAGCCACATGCAGTTGTGCTTCACGCTCTGGCACGCACCAATGGCCACGCGGGCAGAGGGCAGGTCCACTGCGGAAATGATCAGGTCCGCTTTGCTAATGGCGGCAGTGGTCTGAGGGGAGGGGAACCGGAACGGAAGCCCTTCCCATCCCATCCCAAGCATCAGGTTGTAGCGGTTGGCGAGGCAGACAGCTTTGAACTGGTCGAGGTCGCATGGCCAGAAGCGCTGGCGAACGAGGTTCGCCTCACGCACCACGGAGTCATCAATGATGGTGACGTGCAGCCCGTGCTGATGGCCAAGGGAAACCATTGCGTGATGGAACTGCGCAAGGCAGTCCACAACCTCACTACCGTTGCCACCGGCACCGATGACGACGATACGCGGCGCTGAACTGCGCCAAGCCTCGGGGGTCTTGAAGGTGATCGCCTGTGCAGCAAACTTCTCAGCAGCAGCCATGACTCACGCCTCCCCGCCAATAGCGGCTTTCAGGGTCAGATGGTCGTGGTTGGCCAGTGCTGCTTTGAGGCGCTGATCGGGGAACTTCCTCGCGTTCTTCGAGGCGAGGGTGCGGTAGAACTGGACCAGTTCGCTGAAGTCTTTGATTTTGGTCAGCGGGATCACGCCACCGCCGTGGGTGTTGGTGCTTTCCAGCACAAAGCGCTGCCATACCGGGATGTTCTCGATGAGAACCTCCCTAGGAAGTTTGACGTTACCTGAGCAGAAGCTGCCGTTGGCGTAGGTGTTCCCGAAAGGGGCGTAGTAAAGCTCCGTTTCAGCCGTTGGACGGGCTTTGCCCTTGTACGAGAAGCAGCGGAACGATCCGTTACCTGCGATGTACACAAGGCCCGGAATGGGGGCTTTGATCAGCTCGTTGTTGAACGGGACTTCGATTACCTGGGGAGCGGTGTACCAGACAAGACGGTTGCGCCCCTTCACCAGAAGATTCGGTGGGATGAACTCGCAGTTGGGTTCTTCCTCGCGCAGCAGATCAATCAGCACCTCTTTGTCGAGGCTGGAGAACGCACGGCCAGCACCGAGGGTAAAGTTCTTCCCACCATCCAGAGGGATCACGGCATGGGAAGTAATATCGAGGCGCTTGGTTTCCTTGTGATGGTGGATGAGCATCGCACGGCATTCGACTTTTTCACTGAGCATGTTCAAGGTCCTCAAGAGACTTGGTGATTCGCTGGAGCAGCGCAAAGCACTGCTGCGTTTTCACCAGTATCGGTCGGGTCTGCCGTGACAGAAGCTCCTGATCGAGCGGGAACGAAATGTAGATGTCACACAGACCTTGGACGCGCTCGTCGAAACTGTTGAGAGCTTGAGACTCAAGGCTTTGGTACTCGTCTTTGACGAAGACCACCAGTGTTTCAAACAGGCCGCATCCTTCCTCGGCGGAACCAGTCAGCTCATGTTCGCTGGTGGCGCGGTCCTTGTTGTCAGCGTGATGGAGACAAACTTCGAATGCGTCCTTGATGACGGACAGGACGGAACTGAACTTGCTACCAGCGGAGATTGAATCCCCAATTTGGGCAATCAGTTCTCTCATTTCCTCGCTCGGGTTGGACCCTTGATCGTGGTTCAGGGTGAAGTGAGTGTCTTGGGTTAGCTGATCCATCTCTTTGAGCAGATACGCAGCTTCCGCCACGATTTCTTCGTCGCGGTCATCGTCATCTTCAAATCCCAAAGCCCAGGTCTCAAAGGGCAACTGAGCGACGGGAGTCTCCATCAGATAGCTCGTCAGTTCGTCAGGCGTGGAGTTCCGGACGCGATCTTTCAATTCACCGTAAGCGTCGGCGTAACCATTAAGGTCATAGCTGTGGACACCCATGAAAGTTGATGGGGTGTGGAAGTGAATGAGGAAGGAAGACATCGCGTCCAGCGCTTTGAACAGGAAGACTCGGACCTCCTGAAAATCCAAGCAATCTGTCGGGGGAAGGGGCAAATCAAAACGATGCAGCATCTTCGCACTGACGTTGAAGCTTTCCCCATAGACCTCCATAGCCAGCCATTTCTGCATCTCAGGGCAGTCAGCGCTGGTCACATCGATGAGGGTTTGCTCGACCTTTTGAATGAGGTGGTAGGCGCAGTCCGGCCCCATCTTCACTAAGTCGGCAACAGCATCAGCCGTGAACAGCCCTGCTTCAATGCAGGCCATTGCTTTCTGCGCAGCGGGTTGAAGCTCGTAAGCAGGGGTGCCCAGCAGTTTCGACCGTCGCTTTACGCCACGGATCAAGCCAGTCTTCGAGAAGGACAGCCGAGACTCAACGGCTTCGACGACCTCTTGCGTAACCAGGTGCAGCCCATAGTCGTTGGGGTACGCGGTCAGCCAATCGAGTGCGTCGTCACCGATGATGCCGCCCTCGTACGCATCGAGGCAGAAAGCGGCGTGGTTCTTGCGATCAACCAGATGACCGTACTCGCCAAAGGCGAGGCCATGTGCCTCCCGCACGGCCATAGAGACCTGCGGGAGAGCAAGTGGGGTCATCGCGGAACGGGGAAATTGATAGTTCCGGGGGAGGTAGGAGAGTTCAGGAGCGCCCATAGCCGCCTCAGCTGATCGTTGTTCAGGTCGTGATCGGGGTTTGTCGGCGCGGAGCGGGCGGTTTTGTCACCGTCCGCCCATGCCTTGAGGGTAGCGAGGGCGTCAGCCCTTGGCTCCGAAGCTGGCTTCACGGAACTCGTAGACATGGCGGTCGCCCTCGATAATGGGTTCAACGATCTTCGCGCCCATCAGACGCGGGTATTGGCGAGCGAAGTGTTTGAGCACTTCGGTGGGTTCCATGCTGGGATCAGGATCGTCAAGATCGAGGCCGGCATAGCGGAAAACACGGTCGAGGGTCAGGATGGCGATGGTCATGGGGCGGTCCTCAGAATTTGCCAGCGAGAGAGGCGAATGCACCGTTTTCAACGGGGGCGACGGGTGCCGCCTCGGCTGCGGGGGCACTGTCCGCACCGCCGTTCAGTTCGTCGTCTTCCACGTCATCATCACCTTGCGATGCAGCGCTCGCGGGAGGCTGCACAGGCTTCGCAGCGGACTTGCTGGGCTTGGCAGCCTCCACGGCTGCAGCACTCAACTTGCGGATTTCATCCAGCGCGCTCAGGCCGGTATTGACCACTTCGGCATGGGCCGACACGCGGGCATACAGGGCTGTTTCCACTTCCTCGGGAGTACCCGACAGGACCATCGGTTTGGCGATGGCAGCGCGCAGCTTCTTCTCTGCGGGGGAGGCGCTTTCGGGCGTGACGCCAATGTTGGCACTGAGGGTGACTTTGATCCGGCCTCCTTCGAGGCCAGCGATGTCGATGTTCAGGTGCTTGCTGCTGTCGGTCAGGGCTTGGCTGACTGCGGTAAAGAAGGTGGCGGTAGTCATTGGGTTTCTCCTTGTTTGCGATGGGGAAAGTTTCAGCCTTTGGTGCGCGTGCCAGAACCGTCCTGTGCAGAAATTTCAAACGCTTCGGGGAGATACCCGGCCCAAGAAAAATCCTTGAATGCCAGTACCGCTTTGATGAGGTCGTCAGTCTTCTCCGCAGCCAGTTTGGTGAAGGCTTTGTCACCCTTGACCTCGTTGTAGTGGGCCTCGAAGCCAGAGCGCTTGCAGTCTTCGATGATCCCGGCCTTCACCAGCGATTTCAGATAGCTCTCGCTCATCTGGAAGTGTTCAACGGGCTTCATGCCTTCGTGTTTGATGTAGGCGATGGATTGGCTACCCGAGAGGGAACGCTCGAAGGCGTCTGCGTTGTCGTTGCGGAATGGGGTGACGGAAGCGAGGTTGGTCAGCAACTCCAGCAGTTCGGATTCGTCCTGCTCTGCGAGCTTCACCTCGACCTTGCAACGGTCGCTATCGGAGACGAAATCACCGATGCCGAGACGTTTCTTGATGCGGGTCGTCAGTTCGCTGGGCAGGGAGCTGCGCATCTCCAGGTACATGCTGACAATGGCGATGGACAAGGCCAGTTTGCGATTGCCTTGAACTGCCTTGCAGGCCATCTGGCCGTAGAGGTTGAATGCCTCACGGCGGATCGACTTTTTCAGTGCCTGCGGTTGCGCAGGTTTGGAGGCCCCTTTGCCCGCTGCCGGTTTCTGAGCGGGGGACGACGGGGTGCGTCCAGACTCAGGATTGGTCCCGGTTTGTCCAGCCTCGTTGCCGGTTTGCTCAGTCGCAGCCTGCTGTCCAGTCGCCTCAGCCAGCGCGGCTTGATAGGCGGTCTGCATCTGCTTGTTGCAGTTGCGGTCGAAGCAGTACCCGCCCGACACCGCACCTTCCTGCCCAGCACTGGTGCTGACGACAGCGCCATACTTCTCGCAGGACAGGCACGCGCCGAGTTGATGCTCACCGACACCGTTCGTGCCTTTTGCCTCCAAACGAACGTATCCATCCTTGGGCAGAGTCAGATCGGTGTGGACGACGCCATAATCTGCCTTCGCCTCGATGATCTTCACTTGAATCAGGTCGCTGGTCTTCTGATTCCAGCATGTTGCGTTCTGGCACTTGGCCCCGCTTACTGCGGTTTCGAACAGGTCGATGTAGGCCGCAGAGTTGTGCGGGCAGGCTGCGCAGTCCTTGGTATCGAAGCGAGCGGTCGAGATGTCGCGGGAGATGGCGAACAAGCGATCTTGAGTTTCTTTCACCGTCAGATTCTGTTCGATGATCCGCGCCAAGATCGGAGCCTGATCGCTGTCTTCCAGACGGCAGAGAAGCTCGGCGTGGCCGATCTTGATCTGACCCTGCAACAGTGCTTCTTCAACCTCCGCACAAGCGCGGGAGAGCAGGATGCGACCATCGAGACGGGTCCGCGACCATCCGAGTAACTTCATAACCTCGGCGTGGTCATTGCCGCAGTCAGCCAGCACCACCATCGCGTGTTTACCCTCCTCGATGGGGGTCAGGTCAGCACGCTGCATGTTCTCGATGGCGGCGATAATGCGCGCCTCGGCATCGGTCAGATTGCGGATGATCGCCGGGATGGTTGGGATTTCCAGGTCTACGGTGCATTGCCACCGGGTGTTGCCCGCAACAACCTCGAAGTCGAAGTCGGGGTCGTCAATCGGGCGAACGATGATCGGCTGCTGCACGCCGTGCTGACGGATGCTTTCTTTGATCTGGAGGTACAGAGCAGTGTGGCGGCCCTTGCGGGGGTCAACACTAGGATTGCGGCGGACGCGGGCAACTACAACGTGCTGCATGGCCGCTTGTGCGGTGGCGGCGTCTTGGGTGGGCAGTTGCTGGATCACGGCGTTCATGTTGGATGCCTCTGTGTGTTTGCGATGGGCAAACTTTCAGGGGCATCGGGGTGTGCCAGAACCGGCTGATAGAGTTTTTTCTGACCCACCTACCCACTAAGGTGGAGACAGCAGAGGGAGATTCAGAACCTATCCTGTGGCGCGAATGGACCTGCCCAGTTAGGCCTTCCGACGCATGAAATCGGGAAGTACCACGCCAGCGAACACGTTTTCATCCAGAAGGGGGAAGTCATCGTGTCGTTTACGGACGTGAGCGCCCCACTTGTTAATTCCGGCGATCTGGCCAGCGCTGAGGGACCAGTAGCGGTGCAGGCTGAACAGCATACTTTCCAGGAACTCTCTACGTTCAACGCTTGTGTACTGAACAGCCTCTTTGAGCCAGTGCTCGAATCCGATGCACAGCTTCACGTTTGCCGGACTGAGAACCGTATTGTCGGCTGACGCATTTCGCATTGCGCCAGCAACCATTTTCTCCACGTCCTCGCTTATCGCTCCTGTGGCTTTGTACTCGTCATGGGCCTGTTTCAGAGTTTTCGAGACCGCAAACTTGAAATCAGTCATCAGCTCACAACGGAAGCGAACGTACTGCACTACAGCATCAAGGGGGGGAGGGGAGGGCGCGAGGTTGCGGTTCGCGCTTTCGACTCAGCCCCGTCATTCGGGCCCGAGTTCTGAGAGGGAGTGGGTGCAGAAGCAGGATCAGCTGCAGCAGGCTCATCGGCAACCACGAGCAGGGCGAGACTGGTGACATCAAGCAAGCGTTCTTCTGGCTGGCCGAGGTGCTTCTTTGCGCAACTTGGCCCAGTGTAGGCCTCGGTGCCGTCTCCATCGGCAATGACGATGCCTTGCTCGCTGTGCAAAGGCCTGTGGCAGAAGACACAGGTAGCGTCAGAAGGGAGGAAATCGCGTCGCAGGTAGCTCCAGGTCATCTCACTCCCTCCTTCCCTAGTGGGTTACGGCTGCAACTTGATCAAAACAGTCCACTTGCCGTCAATAACCATTGGCTTGGTCTTGTTAGGGGCCAACCGAAGCATCTCGGACAAGGACCTGTTCGCCAGATTAACCTCCTGGTTGGTGCCGCATTTCAGGGCGGCACCATTCGTGATGGAGGACAGGGTGGTGACCATCCCCACAACTTCCAGAGGCTGTTCAGCTCCTTCATTAGGGAGCGAACGCATCTTGAGGACCAGGCCAGTCTTGTATTCGCCATCGCGGCAGATCACGCGCTTGGTGGCCGGATCAACGAATGCAGCGCTGTAGCGGTGGGCGTCTCGGAGATCCATTTCGTGGATCTGTCCGTCCAACGGAACAAGAAACGACTCTGGCTCGTTCGTGCCGACAATGACGGAGACTTGGGCCTGGCTCGCCGCGGCCGCGCCGGAGAAAGCGAGCAGCAGGGGAAGAAGACACTTGATCACGTTGGGCCTCACAGGTTCTGGGCAAAGGTAAGTGTGATGAGCCGCCAGGCTGCTTGTTCCATGAAGGATTCATGGTCGAGTTGCTGCTTGGGGGTTGGCTGCAGGTCCTCTGTTGCCAGAATCAGTTCATCGACCTGGCCCTTGCTGGCGGTGGGGTCCAGGCCATAGCCATCCTTGAGGATGCGGTAGAGAAACTCCTCTTTGCCCTCTTGATAGGCCACAGCCATGAACGGGGGGTGCAGACTCTCGTAGTAGCCCAGGATGTACTCCAGCAGCTCCTTGGCCGTCAGCGTGCTGAATGGGCATGCGATTCCGCGTTCACCACTGAAGATTAAGACTGACTGCGTAATCGGCGTGGTCATAGCGCCTCCGCGGAGACTGTCACGCGGATCGGTTCGATGGAGCCAAAGTCATACTCGATGGTTTCACCACTCACGCCGGCAAACCGTACGTTGAGCCGATCCAAGCGGATCAGTGGGTTGGTGCTGCTGTTGAGGTCGACCTGAGGTACGTACATCCGATCAACGCCCAGGCAGAAGCTGATGGTGTTCTCTTTGATCTGAGGGCTTGCTGCTCGGATGAAGAAACCCTCGGGGTAATGGAAGATCTCGCCTGTCTTCACCAGTCCATTGGTTTCCGCCCCCAACAACCAGGTGCGTTCTTTCTGGAAGTCCTTCATCACGACCTCATGGCCGTTGTTGGAGGGCAGAACCACGTCCAGAACCTGGCCATGGCTGGAATCGGAGCCACTGTGGAGATTTACCTTCAGCCGGAAGCCGGTCATCTGCTTGATGCCGGTCGGGTTGTAAGGTTCGCCATCCCGCCAGAAGTTGGGGCATTCCACGGACGGGCCGTCCGTACGTTCAACAACCTGGACTGTGCCCGAGTGGACCTTGGATTCGTAGCTGTAGGAGGTCTCCTGCAGATCCTTGTTCGCGCAGCCGGAGACGGCTACAGCGAGGGCCGCAACAGGGATGAGCATGATGATTCGCATTGGGGGTCCTTTACGGGTGCCAGGTTCCTGGAAGGTCTGGGGCACGGTTGGTGTTGACCAGTAGTCTGCCCAATTCTAACGACGCTCCTTCGGGATTCACGCCAAAGTGAGGGGCTGAAATTCCGCCCCGAGTGTTGGCTTGTACCAGCTGCCAACGCTGGCAGAGTCATGCCTTTCAGGTTGGAGCGATCGGTATGAGTGTGATGCGAGAGATGGCCTGGCTGACGACGATGTCCGTGCCGGCGTTGAGCGGGGAGGAGAAGTTCGTCCGGCTCTCAGGTTTGCCTGAGAGTCGGAGAAAGGAGGCCTGGAAAGCGATCACCGCTGAAAGACCTGCGCTTGCCGAGCTGCTTCGCTCTCCCGATCTGCAAGCGATGGTCGCCTTCTTTGACGCTGAGATTTTCGTCGACTCTGACGTTGTACCAAGCCTGCCTTCGGAGCCATTGAAAGGCCGTGCACGTGCAGAGGCTTAGAAGGGCCGTTCTAGCTCCTCTCTGAGGGTTTCAAAGCGCTGGCGTCGCTCCTCAATCGAGATGGGGGCCAGGGCCTCATCACTGACAGGGAATAACGACCCATAGTCCAGTTGGGCCGCTGTTGGGGGCTCCGGAAGAGCTACCTCCGGGGTATCCCCGAACTGGCTCATCAGCAGCTGGATCGCCGCTTGAAGCTCAGCTTGTCCCTTCTTTGATCGGCACCCGACCAACTGATGGCAAAGGTTGTCGATCGACTGTCTGATCTCGTCAGGGCCTGGTTTCTCGTCTGTGAGCCACTGCCGAGCCTGCTCTAGAGCATTCATCACGCAGAAGCCTGCTTTGGCCGGCCCAGGATCGCCCGGATCTCCTGGAGCGCCTTGGCCTTCTGCTCCTTGGTGAGAGGTGGGCCTGGCGGAACGTCAGGGCTGAGCGGTGAAAGATCGATCTTGTGCGAAGAGCAATGGCTCTCCTGGTGGGCCTGTGTAGGCGGTACCAGAGGCGCCTGTTCCTGATAGAGATCGAACATGTCGCCGCCGGCGTCGACATAGCCCTCAATGAGCTCACCAAGGGCAGCTTTCCCGTCTTCAGGGTCTACTGAGGAATCCCTATCGATTTTTCCCAGCAGCTTACTGTGGGCGTCCTGGATCTCGGCGAGGCCTCTGGGCGTTTCGAGCCAGGCCTTGGCCCGGGAAGCGAGGGATGCTTGGGTGGCGGTCATGGATTCAACTCCTCCTGATTTGGTGTGTGAATTCCCGCACGCTCCAAGTTGTGCCACTACCCTCTGCACAAAGGAAAATAATAGGAAAAAGGAAAAGAAAAGGAGGCTGGTATAAAGTCTATATATATCAATAGGATATGTTCATAATCGTGGAGCAAACCCAACTAGATTCGTGGGCCAAACCTGACTGTGCGCGGGGAAAGGTCCATCAGATCGTGGAGTAATCCTCCACTGTATGGATTGAAACCGTGAAGCAAACCTGACTACTGCCCTTCTCAACGTGGAGCATTCCTCAGTAGCCCGATGCACAAGTCCTGACTGCTCCTGATCAGAGAACGCACAGAAAACCCTCCGGTGGAGCAAACCTGACTACAACCGTGAGCCATACCTCACTACTGGATAGCGCTGTGAGTGGGTCATGGGTGGGCCCGGAGAAATGGTCCAGAGTCAGATTCGTGAACGGAAATTCGGGGGAGTACAGGCGAGGGAATGAGATGTGCGGAGAGGCCTATCAGGAAGATCGTTCCTGGATCAACCTGAGGATCGCCACCCAACAATCGTGAGGCAAACCTGAGTAGGAATGGTTTGGCTCAGTCTGGGCTGCGGGAGGATTTCAGCGGTCCCTTGCGGGAAATAATGGGGTATTCCTCAGTAACAGCTGAGCAATTCTTGCACTTGGGAACTGAAGCCGCTGAACGACTTTGGCTTTAACGTGGAGCAAACCCTACTACCTAGAAGCAGGCTGCAGGTGTCGATTTGGGGGTGATGTTCAGCAGCGTAGAGCCTCCACTGGTGGGACGGACTTTATTCTCATAGCGCGCCTGCCAAGATGATCACGCGCAACGTGGAGCATTCCTCACTACGTTTTCGAGCGAGATACCAGGCGGCCGAGTCAGACTGCAGCGGCCAAAGGGGTCGATCCGTTGGACCAGTCGGTAACGTGATTCAATCCTGACCTTAGGGCACCAGGTGCAAGGATTACTGGCCGAATGGAGCCTCGGCCAATATCTACGGCCGGCAGTTTGGCGAGCATTCGACGGAGAATCTTGCGGACGCCTGGCGTGCCAAGTCTCCGGCGGGACTCCCGCCAATTCACCTCGGATATTGTCCGGTCCTCGCACATGGACATGACGGCGCTGCGGGCATGTTCGAGCACCTTTTTAGCTTCCGGGACCTCGAGCGCCAGCTCGAAGACTGCAACACGGCAGGCCGTATCCAAACAGAGCCAGCCGGCCTCGTTGATCAGTTTCTCAATGCTGCAGGTAGGATGCGTTGGGCTCATCTCACGATGATCCCACCGGTCGTACATGTAGTTGTGATGCGGAGCTGCGTATAGGGCTGAGGGGAAGTCGCTGTCGACTCTGCCGAACACGTAACCTGGGCCTGTGTAGGCCACTACCTGGTAGTAGTCGAGAGCCCTCTCGATTACGAAGCTGATTGCCCTTCTGATGCTGGCCGCGGTGACCTCATTGACCATCCCCAGTTGCGCCCTGAGCTTCACCCGATTGATTGGGCGAAGAGTGCCTTCCTGTTGGGCACCGGCGATGGTTTTGGCTGCGGACGGTTGATCGGACATGCTTGCGGGCTCCTGGCTGACATCAGGAATGATCCATGACCTGAGTTGGTGCCAGAACCCTGTCCGGGAAGTTTGAGCATCGTGTGCCATTCCTCACTACCAGAAATCGGGCGCAAGGTGGCAGAGCGGTGAGAAGAGGGCAGGCTGAGTGCTGGGGGGACGACAGGGGGAGGAAATGGTGGGACGATCCTCTGTAGCCCCAGTGGGGCCTACTGGGTGGTACCGGCGGGTCTTCCCGCCGGCGGGGGATATTCAGCGAGCGCGTTGAGCGAGTCTCTGGACCTCACGACGTGCCTCCGCCTGGTGTCCCTTGACGATCGTGGTAACGAACTCGTTCGTTGGCCAGACGCGGTATTTGTAGTCCGCGGCGCCTTTACCCTTCGGCAAGCGAACCTTGGTGTGCTCATAGCGCTGGATAGCCTTCTCTTTCACCAACTGCTCGAGAGCAATGTTCATAGCACGAAAGTCTTCAGGCATACGCTTTGAAAGGCCTCGCGCCGTTCCAGAGAGAAACTCTACCAGGGAGAACGAGAACGGGTGATTTGGTGAGGCATTTCGCCATTTGAACGAAAGCATTCTGAATAGGGCCCGGGCCAAGCCGTTAGTTAAACTCATCGACGTGGCGTATTGGTAGAGCCGGAAATCACCTTTAGCGATGCTTTGGGAGATCAACGGATGCAGTACCGCCTTGCAAAGAACTGCGCTTTCCGGGTCTTCACCAGGACCTGGCTCTTTGTATGCGGCGCTTCTTTTGTTTCTGCTTCGAACCGCTAGGAAAGGGAGGTAATTGGAGGATATGTCGATTTCCTCCCCATCGCTGGTGCGGGTTTGAATCAGAATCCACGAAGCGCTTAGTATAGCCAGCGCCTCCCGAAGTTCAGCGTATGTGTAGGTGTGCTTTTGGCTCTGGAGTTCTTTCTGTAGCTCGTAGAGCGTGAATTGCACAGAACACTCATCTTCATTGAACTTGGGACTTCCTTGAGTTGAGAATTTGCGGAGGGCCTCCTCCACAAATTCCTCCCTCGCTCCGGGGAAAACCCCGACGTGCTCAGGCTCTTGGGAAAGCTTGCCCTTGACCTTGAGGCGTTTCGACATTGCTACGGCATGGATTTCAACCCTGAACGGCTCTCCATTGATGGTGCCTTCTTTGACCATCTTCATTTCCTTAATGGAGTGGACAGTTTTTCCAGACCAGGCAAATCGAGGCAACGCGTCGTAGATATTGACCAAATTTCCTAGGTCGCTGTCATCAAGGGTGATCTGATATGCAGAGAACAAAGGAAGGGAGGATGGGACCAGAGAAACTGGTTCTTTACGACCTGATCCCCTGTTTCGGATTTTATTTATCCTGGCAGTTACACCGGTCTCTGTTCGTGACAGCGATTGCGAATTACAATCCAAACCAGTGAGCAAGTCGTTGTGCGAATCCATTACGTCCATTTCGGCATGCCATTAACAACAACTGGAAGGGGAAGATGATGGTTTCGAAGGTCCAGCAAGTCGCAGACATCGACGCACAAATCGCCGAGCTGCAAAAACAACGTGAAGAGATCATCAGCAGCCCGGGCTACCAGGCCGAAGCGGAATTCAGCGGCAAGCTTCGCGAGCTGATGGGTTCTTACGATAAAAGCCTTCGCGACGTGATTAAGCTGCTCGATCCCGAAGCGCGCGCTGAAAAGCCGGTGCGTACGCATAAGCGTGTGCGTACCCTGAAACGCTACAAGAACCCGCACACTGGCGAGGTTGTTGAAACGAAGGGCGGCAACCACCGCACCCTCAAGGCCTGGAAAGACCAATACGGGGCAGAAGCCGTAAACAGCTGGATCGAGTAACTCAGCTGATCTGGAAGGGGCCTTGATGGCCCCTTTTTCATGCCTGATCACTTTGCAGCCCGATCAATCAATGCCAGAACGCGGTAGCTGCAGTCCGACACCCCATCCGGGGAAGACAGCGCGCGATCGACTACTGCCTTGAACTCACTGGCAAAGGGACGGGGCTTATCGAGCATGCGAGAGATCTCGATGTACTGCTCGGCGGTGATCTCTACTTTCTCAGCACAGATGTGGTATTCGCCCTCGATGGTGACCCCGGCCAGTTCCTTCGCAGATGCATCCAGGTCAAACTGGCCTGGGGCGCTGAGGTACCGTTTCTGAATGCGTGCTTTGGTGATCTCATCGCTCGACACGCTGGCATCACTGCTGCCTTTAGGGCTGACCTGTGGAGTGGATTGGCCATGGAAGGTGACTGCTGCAGCGCCAGCTCCGAGGGTCGCGACGAAGCCGACAAAGAGTGTCAGTCGTTTGAGAGAGAGAACCTGCTTCACATACTAATCCGGCCATTGGTGATGGCCCGAGATTAACCAGCGTGGAGGTGTTTCCAAGCCAAAGTGGGGGGCTGAAATCCCGACGGGCGACTTGGATGGAATAGAGGGAAGCGCCTCGATATGGTGATTGAAGGATCAACCACCCAAGGAAGCGCAAGATGCTCATTCTGACCCGCACCGCCGGCGAGTCCATCAACATTGGAGACGACATCATTGTCACGGTTGTCGCGAACAAACAGGGTCACATCCGGATCGGTATCGACGCCCCAAAGGATGTGCCCGTACACCGCGAAGAGATCTACCGACGGATTCAGGCCAAAAATGTTGCCTCGTAACCTTTTCCGGCCAGCTCTCCTTGGTGGCATATTCCTGGTTGGCGGGTGCTCCTCAGCCTGGATTGCGAACCCGAGCCCGACCACCCGTAACCTCGTTGATGATCTGAAGCTCGAGGGCTATGTCTGCAAGGCGCTCCGGACGTCGATCGAGTGCCGGCAGGAGAAGCCCTACATGAAGAAAGCCCCGAAGGTGTGCACATCGAGCACCGGTTGTGTTGAGCAGCCCGGCGAGATGGTCACCAACGTGTATTCCATCGAGCAGGACGACTATGGAATCCCGGGGGTCATTCAATGGGTCGAGACGAAGCCCATAGAAAAATGATGAAGCCCAACAAAAAGCCCGACCTAGAGTCGGGCTTTTTCTATCGTGCAGGCTGCGAGTTCAGCAATTCGTGTGTCAGCTGAGACCTCCTCTTCATGCCAGTCCCCGCTTTCCGTGCCGACGGCCTTCAAGATCGCCAGTGTGAGCGGAGTGCCTGTCGACCTCATGCTTATGGCGATCGCCTTGGGACCCTGCTCCTCGCTGCTATTTGACCGGTTGAACACCATGCGGAGGGAGTCGGCTACGTCCCCCTGCACAATGGCGCCGATGTAGCTCCGGCCCAACTCCTTGGAGAGGATGTTGAACGCGGGGATGGCCACCGCGGACCTCCAGTCAGCAGCACCACGATGCTCACGATGAAGGTTCTGCCTGCGATGCTTGGCCAGGCTGAGCCGGGACTCAATTCGCCCGCCTGATGCCTTGGACGCGGACTCAAGACGGCTGATTTGCGAATCGAGCTGAAGTTCGTGGGATGTCCGGCGTTCAACACTTTCGTTGAAGCGGCTGATCAAGAGTGTGAAATTCACCTTCCCCTCTCTGCCGCGCGGATAGGAAGCGCGGCAACTGCTGTGCGGGCCCGTCAGATGATCAAGCACGCATCGTTTGTTGGTGTTACTTGGCGGTGTGATCCGTGGACTTGATGAACGCGATCAGGCCCGGGAGGTCCTCACCCATGGCATAGACGTCTCGCTTCAGGCCGGCCATCTGGAAACGCCCGTAGACCTTCTCGCCGGCGGGCATTTTCAAGGGGTTGGTGAGGGTAGCCATGGCGGTGACGTTCACTTTCTGAGGTTCCTTCTCCAGGACACACTCCCCGGCCTGCTCAAGAGCGGTCGCAGCGGCCTGGAAATACGATTGGAAAGCCTGTTTCCCGCCACCCTTCATAGCCACTGCACTGGCCTCGTAGAGCAGGTACAGAGATTCCGGCGACTTGCAGAGTACGGCTTCTACTCGAAGGTTGGAGGTGACCGGGGTCTTGAACTCGATGACCTCAGCCGCACTGGCCAGGAGCGGGGTCAGGGTGAGGAATGCGGTAGCAACCGCGCGGGAGATCATAGGAAGTCAAATCCGCTGGTAGATAGGAAGGCGACGTAGCAGCCACTGTGGCAGCGATAGATCGTGGGTGAGTACCCGAGATCCCTTGCCTGCTCTGCTGCTTTGAAAGGGCTAACAGTGGGCTCCAGCTCGATGAGTTCGGCTTTCCCCTCGGCCTGATGCCAGAGCTTGAAATAGACCTTGCCAGGCTTGTCAGCCGCGGTGTTGCTGGACATCAGCATGACCAGGGCTGCGCGCGGAAACCGCTCGATCGGTCCCGACATCGCGTATTCGGCAGAGAAGTTCTGGATAGATTCGACTTGTTGGTAGGTCAGATCGCCGAAGGCATACTCGACCAGTTCATTGATCGTGGTTGTCGGCGGCAGGTACACGAAGGTGACCTCACACTCTGCGGCGGGAGTTGCTGATGGCTTGCAAGCCATGAACTTCGCGCCCACCTGCAGGGGGAAGACCGCCATCCCGGGCTGAGTGCGTTCCAGTGGCCGGAGCCATAGCGAAGTGGAAACGCCCTCTCGTTCGAGCGTCAGGACTACCTCTGAGGCTTCGCGCTCCTCCACTTCGGTAACCACCACGCCGGCGTAATTCAGCAGGACCTGAATCCCTTGAACCACCTGCAGGTAGCCGGGCAAATCGCCATGACTGCGCTCGCGTCGGAGGGCATCAAGCATTGGCAGAGACCCAAGGCTAGGTACAAAGGCCTGTGTCATCGTGAATCAGTCCTCATCATTGGTCAGGGCCCTGCGGGCTGTTAGCGTGATTACCGGGTCCTTCGACGTGGCTTCGATGTCAGCCAGGGCTTTCCGGAGACTACTGATCCTGGATTCGTCAACGTCGCTTCGGGCGTCTATAGCAGCAACGTGGCTCGCGCTGAGGAGCTCAAGGACCTTACCGATTGGAAGTGTGTCGGGAAGCTCGTCGGTACCGAGTTGGGTCAGGGTGAATTGCTTTGCGTTGAACATGGGGAGTCCTCTAGAAGTGCCCGCCGAAGCGGGCAGTCTAGATCAGATGCCTTCCGGCACTTGGAGCCCGCCCAGGGCCGCGAACAGCGCCGGCAGGAAGTCAGCGAAGGTCAACATCATCAGGGTGAAGGTGGCGTCCAGCTGGGCCATTGCATCGTCGCCACCATCCTTCAGAGCCTGTTCCTGGAGCAGGTCCTCGAAACGGATTCGGCTGATGGCGAGCTTCTCATCGAGCACGAAGCTCAGCTTGTCCGACCACGCCAGGGCGAGCTGGGTTACAAGCTTGCCGGCAGTCAGGTGCAGCTGGATCTCTTCGCTCGTCAGGTCCTGATCTTTGCACTTCACCGAGCCACCCTCTTCATGGGTGTCGCGGAGCGTACAGTCGGCCAAGACTTGGAAGTCGCCTGGGGCTTCCTGGGCTTTCACCCACTCGGTGAGGGTCGCGCTCGGTGCAACCATGACGGTGACCGGGCGAACCGGGAGGGAGCCGATCGCCTCACGCAAGGTCGAGAGCAGGTCCTCTGCTTTTTTGGCAGAGGAGGTGGCGACCAGGATCAGGCCCAGGCTCGGCGCGATGGCGGCATGGGTGGTGGAGCGGCGAATGAAGGCACGTGGCAGCAGGGTCTGAACAATTTCGTCTTTGAGCTGATCGCGCTCCTTCTTGTAGACCTTCCGTTGCTGCTGCGTGGAGATCTCCTCGATCTTGTCCTTCAGGGCGTCGCGGACAACGCTGCCCGGAAGAATGCGTTCTTCCTTGAGGGTGGAGATCAGGAAGAAGCCTTGGCTTGCGTGCACCAACGGCGCGTCGGGGCCCTTGCCCAGGGGAGCTGTGAAACCGTAGGTAGTCAGTTCTTGGCTGGCACAGGGGCGGGCCGGTTTGCTCTTCAGGGCTTCTTCGAGGGACTCAGCGTTGAGCTGCAGATCCTGGGTGATGTGGTACGTGAGGAGTTGCTTGAACCACATGTGGCTGCCTCGTAATCAGGGGAGGCAGCCAGAGTAACGGCGCATGCGGCGGGTTCAACTCGATGCAGGGGGCTGGAATTCATTGCGAGAGAGGGGGGCTCAGTCAGAGCTTCAACGCGTCCAGCTTGGCCTCTGCGAGTGTCGGATGACGATCGATCCGGCCTGTATGGAGCTTCAGCACCCAATGGGGGTGAGATACACCACCGCCCTGGGTTGCAAGACTCGTTTGGTCGACGAAATGGATGGTAGCGACGCTGGGACCGTCTTTGGTGACCTGGTAGCTAGGCTTCCCGTTGATGTCCCAATCCTTCATAAACGTGATTCGAGCCATTTAGATGCCTATCAGTGAACGGTGATAGGAGTGGACATCGATTCGTCATCGATCTGAATGGCCTCAAAGCGCATGCCGAATTTGGCCTGAGGATCTTCGACGGCCTGCACGAGGCGGCTAGACATGTGGGATTTCGCGAAATCCATCATGGCTGCGCTGATGTCGCTGTGTTGGTACTGCTTAGACGGGCCGTTCGGGACGCTGAGGATGATCATGTCGTTGTTTCCTGGTTGATTCGATTGCCGCCGGCGGAGTGCCTTCGGGATGACGTCATTTTGCTCGGACGCGTGCGTGCCAGAAGGGGGCCTGCAGCTGAAGGGCCAGACCGATCATTGCGACCGGTAGCCAGGCGGGTGGTCGCTTTGCCTCCCAGGTCCTAACAGTCCTCACGTGAACGCCGAGATGATTGGCCAGGTCGGCTTGCTCTATGCCCAGCTGCGCCCGGGCAGCTACCAAGTCATTTGCTGAAATCGCGGGGACAGGTTGCTTAAGCACCAGTGTCGTAGGGATGCCGAGGCACACCAGTGGTAGCCAACTTGGCTGTTTTCCCTTCTCCCAGTCGATCACCGTGGAGCGGTGGACCCCCAGGAGGTCGCCGACGTCATCCTGCCTCAAGTGGAACACTTCCCTGAGTTCAGCCAGGTCGATGGTTTTCGCTACTCCGGACGGGGCTTTCATGCTGCAGCTCCCAGCACCTGGATCGCCGTCGCGCGCAAGTACATCAGCAGATCTGGAGATCGAGCCCAGTCTCTGACTGGCAAGAACCAGTCCCGACTGATTCGAATGGCCGGCTCGAAGAGGCCATTGGCTTCAGGGACCATCACCGGTGTTGACGAGTTGGCACGGAGCAGGACTTTCAATGGACAAGAGGTGCCGTCCAGGAAAAGGCCTAGTGATATCCCAACATCGGGCATGAAAGCACCGGAGCGAGGCTCATGGTAGGTCTGGACAACCACCTGGCCATCCAGGAACGCGGAGTGCATGCAGAACCCGCTGTCCAGGAACTGGTCTTGAATGACCTCGCCGGCAACCTCGACCAGGTTCGAGGTAACACGACCATAGTGGAGATCCGGATGGTTGCTCGACATCAGGTGCTGGATCACCTGGTGATTGAGCGACTGGTCAATGTTCATTTGGTGGCCTCGCCCAGAACCGAACAAACGCCCCGGAGCACCGCCTTGCCGATAAGGTTCGGTGTGCCGCCGGCGATGCGCCCTTCGCGTTGAAGGCGCTTCACTTTTCGAGCAATGAACGCGATCTGGGCGGCCTCATCAGCATCCGGCAGACCGGGGGTACGCGGGAGATCCATCAGCTTGAAAGACCAGTTCGAATCCAGCTTTCTGCCTTCGTAAACGCTTACCTGGAAGGTCGAGCCCTCCAGGCTGATTTGGACCTTGAACTCGTCGTCTGCAGTCAGTCGCCCAGAAGACAGCTGAACCTTCAACTTCTCCAGCCGGGCGGCCAGTTGGCCGGCCAGGACATCCTTGACGTACTCCGGCGCTCTCTCTGGGAGACGGGAGATCGGGGCATAGCGGAAGCCCGGCCGGCGGAGACCTTGGCGGCCGTCCTCACTCTCATAGAGCTCGGTGTGCCCAGTCCTGATCGCGAAGTCGACCAGGTTGCGCCAGGTCGTGATGCCCTGCGAGAGGACTCGATCGTCGACCACCATGTCCGAGAGCTCGGCAGCAGCGCTGCGCTTCGGGGCGCCCGGCAGCTGATCCTCGTCGTTATCGGTGACCTTGGACGCGGTGCTGTTCACCGAGACCCGGCCTGGCTGCTGGAAGCTGAAATCCAGGGCCATTTGCGGGGCCTGGAAGGTAGAACGTTGAGTTTTCATGCTTACGCACTCCTCTGAAGATGACTCCATTGGAAATGCGCTTTACGCGTGCCAGAACCGGCCCACGAAAGAATCAGGTTGTCGTGGGTGTGAGGAGAGGGAGGAGGGCCGACGAGCTCCTTGCGATCGCCGGCAGGAGATCAGGTCAGTTGCAGGAAGGGACCGGCACGGTGCTGAGGAATTCAAGCTTCTTCAGCGCGAGCACCGCTTCGTCAGAGGTAGCAGGGTTCGCATACGCGGCGATGAAGCTCTTGATGACCGCTATCAGGAGCAATCCTGTTCCCTCGCAGCGCAGGGTCGACATAAGGCAGAACTGTTCAAGGGGAACCGATCCAAGACGATCGAGGAGATCTTCGCCGACGGCGCCGGCCAGATCCTCGATCAGGATGCGAAGGATGTGGTCTGGACCCGCTTCGCTGTGGTCGGAGGCTTGCTCGGGCAGGTCTGAGAAAGATAGGAAGCGGCCTGAGCCGTGGCCGTGGGGGAGGTTGCGGAGCGCATTGAGGTGGGTGTCGATGCGCTCATCGAGGGTCGAGCCTCTGGTCATGTGGGATCTCTGCATTCGCGATCTTTAAAGGCTATCAGTCGGAATGAAGGGGTTGTAGCGAAAGCGGGGGGCGCCGCTGAGGTGCGGAGCCGCTACAGCAGCAGACTCATCGGATTCAGTGTGATGACAGGCGCGGGAATGGCGGACAGTAGGGCGTGGCGTTGGCGTTTGGCTTCGAGTGCAGCGAGGGAGTTGGCAGGGTTAGGAGCTATGGGGGATGCAGGAACCGGAGACGAAGATCCAGCAAGGTAGTAGCCGCGCTTGAGCCTCTTATTGCATGCCTTTTCAAATACGGTATGGGCCTCTGTGTAGGAGGTTGCAGGCTGAACCACCGCGCGTTTGCCTGACGTACCAGAGCGACCGTAGTGAGAGAGGACTTCCCAAGTGTTGCCAGTGGCGACCAGGCTGAGGGTGTAGAACTTGTCGGAGTTTCCAGACTGGTACAGGTAGTTGCGGGTGATGCTGCTGGACATGGCATTTCCTCTGTTCGGAGTACACAGGATCAGCCAGGTAGTGGAGTGACAGAAGCGGTGGAAATGCTGTTTCGTGAGGCCCCGGCTGCTATGCCGCCAGATCGGATCTGGTGCATGCAGCCGGTGTGCGGAAGGGCTTAGGCGGCTTGGGTTACCGCCGAGCCGGCCAGGGTTTTGCGATGAGCCTGGCTGAGGCGAGTAGCCCAAGTGACCAGCATCACCAGGAGGAAGAACGCCAGCCACAGGCTGCCGATGCAGAACCACTCGATGGGGGAGAGCGGGCCACCTTTACCGAACATCAGGGTGGTGGTCAGAGCGCAGGCCACAACGAGCAGGGTCATGGCGATGTAGGCGGTACGGAGAAACGCTTCAGAGATCATGTTGGTAGCTCCTTCGCTATCCTGGTGGAACCGATCTGTGTCGTAGCCCGGCAAAGTGCACCGGCTATGTTGGCTGTATAACCGCCAGTTTCGGGCTTTCAAGGACCGAGAAATGAAAAGCCCCGCCGAGGCGGGGCTTGTTGATCAGCTGCAGAGACGATCGACGTCGAAGAGCGGGTTCACTCGGGAGAGCAGCGTGTCCATCTGTCCTTCGGTGTATCCGGCCTTCAGGTAGCTGATCGTGGCCGTCAGGGTCTGGTGTAGGAGGATGTAGGCGAACATCAAATCATTGTAGCTGGGGCATTTGGTTGCAGGCTTTTCAATGGCGACCTCCCACTTGGGGACGTCGTGGACGCTCCAGAGAACCTCATCGATAAGGCAGCTGGCACCTGCTTCGGTGATCAGGACCTGTCGCCCGTTCATCTTGGCAACCTCTTGGCCATTCCAGTCGACGATGGACTCGGTGCCTTCTTCGATCGTGGTGACGCCGTCAGTTCTGGAGATCTCACAAGGAACAATCGCAGTGAGCGTGTCCAGTGTTCCGATGAGGGGGTCGCCAGAAACTGGATGGTAGGCGTAGAGGCGAGGGGTCTTAGACATTTGGTGGCTCCGTCTTTGCTGGAAAGTGGAGCCATTTTTCGGTCAGTTCGAGCGTGCCACCACCGTGTAGCTCACAGCGCCGGCGTGAAGTTCGGACAGTGTTTCCTTACCGCTCCAACCAGGTCCTCCTGATTGAACGGCTTGGTGATGTAGTCGGTCGCACCGTTCTTCTTTCCCAGGGCGATATCGAACAGACCGTCCTTGGAAGACAACATCACGATTGGAACCGCCTTAAAGGCGTCTCGGCTACGGATCAGTTGAGAGGTCTGGTAGCCGTTGAGTCGCGGCATGAGAACGTCGATGAAGAACAGATCAGGCTTGAAGTCCAAGGCCCGGGCCAGACACTCGAAGCCATCCACCGCGCAGAGCACTTCGCAGCCGGCCTTCTGGAGCATGACCTCACCGGTTTTCCGGATAGTCCGGGAATCGTCAACTAGCATGACGCGCAGGGGGGAGTTGCTCATACGGTTCCTCTGAAATCGTGCCTTCGATGGCAAGACCGGCGAATAGTCGCCGGTCTGATACCTGGATTCCAGCGAAGTTGGCTTGCTACTTTCCCAGCTGGCGGCCAGGGAGGGTCGCCTGAGCAATAGGCATTGCTTCGCTCATCGAAGGCAGGCCGGAATACCTGGTTCCGTCCGCACAGCAGGTCTCCCAGTGCAGCGGCGCCTGGCCTGCACGGCTCGGTGCAGCACTGCTCCAGATCCGAGCTCCCGACTCATGTTGATAGATGCCCGGTCGAGTACGCTTCCATCCCTGAATGGCCTTGCTCACGAGTTCACCTCCGACTGCAGCGGGAGGCCAGTAGCCTGGTGCATGATCACTTTGCGTTTTGTACCAGCCTCCAGGCGATAGATCTCAACTTGCCCAGCGGCGATGGCGTCCCGCAAATCCTGCTCTTCCCGCGGAGTGACTTCAGCAGTCAGGTGGGCCGCGACCACTTTGTGCAGTTTTCCATCTGCCATCAGGGTGAAGGTCGGACCTGGGCAGATCTTTGCGAAGCTTGCCGAGTGGCTTTGTGCCTGGTGCTTCCAGCCGAAGAGCACACCGTCCACGGTGTCAGAGAGCTTCGGGCGCTGAGTCTTGGTCATTGGATTGCCTCGTTGTTGAAGATTCGAGGCGTATTGGAATTCTCATCCTCGCGTGCCAGAAGCAGGAAAATGAGCCCGCCTTTTTGAGTTGTATCAGGCGTTTAGATGGCGACAATCGGAGCCTGACCATTACAAAGCCCCCTCGATATGACGCCACTCACCCAGATCAAGATCGCCCGCGGCTTGTTCAAGGCCCCTCGCCAACTCACTGAGATTGATCGAGCTGCACTGGCAGCAATCAGTCGGTTGGGAGGTGTTGTATCGGATGCAAGGGCACTTGGGGAGCTGGTGGGTTCAAGCGAAGCGAACCCCAGAAATCAGCGAATGCAGGGTGGCAGGATGATCAAGCGGCTCGAAGGGATGGGGTTCTTGGAGCGCCAGACTCAGACCGGTGACGCAGAACACTACGCATTGACCGAGTCAGGAAAGTCGGTTGCCTGGTCATCCGCGAGCTTCGGTCCGGAGCATCAGGCACTCCTTGCGTGAACCCATGCCCGCCGGCCTGGCGGGCGTTGACCATCCCCATCAGCCTTGGTCGACAACCTCTCCCATCTCCTGGATGCACTGATCCAGCTTCCCGGGATTCTTCCGATCAGACATCGTTCTCACACCTGCCAAGGCAGTGACCTCCGTTTGGGCCTTTGAATGCCCGTGATTGGCAGCAACCGAGAACCAGCAGTACGCCTCGAACTGAGGGTCGATGGCGGGGACTTTTCCCAGTGAGTAGCTGAGCCCGAGTTTGTACATGGCCTCAACATCCCCCGACATCGCACGTTGCTTGAGAGTCTCTGCTCGGGACTCGGTGGAATCTGCCACCTGTTGCACCGGAGAGACGACTTTGTCGACTACAGGGGATTTCGAAGAAGCCGCTACGGCCGCACTAAGGGCCAGATTCAGTGCTTTCACTGATTCAGCATCACCGGTGGCGGCCGCTTCTTTAAGCAACGCGAGCCCGCGGCTGGGGTCGTTCAGGCCTGGCTGGTAAGTGTTGTTGAGCAGTAAGGCAAACTCCCGCTTTGCGCGGACACTCGATGTGGAGGCCTTCTCCATCAACCCAGTGCCATACGGGATGTCCTTGCTGACCCCCTTGCCCAGAAGGTAGTCCCAGGCAAGAACACGGGTGGACTCTGCATGTCCTAGGCCGGAAGCCGTGGTGAGATATGCGACTGCAATCTCGGGATTCGCCGGCACCCCCTCACCGTTCTGGTAGACCTTGGCCAGTTTGTAGAGGGCATCCATGTTCCCGCGGAATGCGCTTTGCTCCAGGAGCTCGATCATGCTCCCTGTATCGCCGGTGGAGCCCACCCTTTCTGCTTCGGCCAATGCCTCTAGCCCAGCATTGGGCGTAGGCGTGTCTGCAACCCGAATCTCAGGCCCGGTGGCAATAGGGGTTGGTTTCGCGCCGGCGGGGAAAACCTGAACCTCTGGCTCCTGCGGCTGAGCTTGCTCCTCGCTCGGCGCGGGGATTCGCTCAAGGCCGGCCACCTTTTGCGTCGTCCGATGCTGCAGCGGGTACGCCTGAAGCGGTTCGCGCGCGAGGGGCTCGTCGAAGGGGTTGCCCGGTCGATGAGCGTCAGTGCTGCAACCAGCTGCGAGCAGAGACAGTAGGAAGGTAGCGGGGATACGGAAGAGCTTCATTGAGAGGGGTCCTGGCCGAATCCGCGAAAGGATTGCAGATTCGCCAGGTGGACCCAACCGAAAGCCGGGCCCGGGTTTCCGATGTAGGAGGGCACATTCAGGGTTTGAGCAATGCCAGGTCTTCTTGGGTATGCGGGGTACCGCCGTAGTTCAGGCGGCGGTACAGCTCTTTCAGGACGGTCTCATCCTCCTGATAGTTCAGCTCGATGCAGGGGAAGATGATGTTGTCGAATCGACGGCGTTTATCTGCAGGGCTCAAGTCGCGATAGAAGATCCCGCCGAAGATGAAGATTTCGCCAGAGATGAAGCGAGCAATTGCTGTGATTCGCTGCTGCCTGCGCAATTGCACTGACTTGACCACCCGATTGCATTCCTCCTGACCAAGTATTTGCATTCGTGCAGACCACCGCTTGCATGCGGCTTAACCAGTTACACCTTTGTAACGACCGGCTGCAATCGACCCAAAGCTGCCGCTCGCCCGGGCGAACAATCGGCCAAAAGCGGTCATCAGGTGCTCACGAATGCAGGGCTGATTGATTTTATGCAACTGGCCACTAAACTTGGGACTAGCCCACCATGAGGTAGAGATTCAAAACTGAGTGAAGCTAATTGCTTAACTGCCGTCGCGCTCCGATGTAGTGCACGCTGGAAACTCATTGATATATTACCTCACCGTAGTTAGCAACGAGCATCGCAGATTCATAGACAGTAATGCTGAGCTGCAGGCGCAGGTGTCGTGAAGACGCACGTACTCAATATCGATGCAATGTTGCTGCTACAAAAATGCAGTGGCAAGGCAGATCCAGTTGCGACCAAGCTGGTGCTGTTTGCAGCTCTTTGCGCGAGCTTGCGTGCGCCAGACAGTTTCGCTGCATAACATGCCCTTTCGAGATGCGCCGCCGACAGACCTCAATTACGTTGAACACTCTATATAGTTCAAGACGTGCCTGGCGGCAGGTAAGAACTCCGCTCCCTCATGAGTTCGGGCAATTTCCTCATGCCACAGACACTTTTAACAAATGCTCAGGTGGCGACTTGATCAGACATAGCAGTGATTCGAGCACAGAACGTATTAGCGACTCTTTGTTCTCTGGCTGTTGCAGACATTCATACAAAAGACCGCTGATAGCGCTCTGAAATAGCGCCTCGACCATTTCAAGATTTATGTCTGGAGAAATTTCGCCATTTCTAGAAGCGGACTCGAGGATGGCCGCAATTTGCCGCATGAACTGCTTGCGCAGCCGCGTTAAGCCGTCCCGAATGATTCCGCATTCGCCTGTAGGTCCTTGAAGGAACATGATGCTCGAGAGCTTTCGAGCCGTGTCGTCGCCAACCGTATTCAGCAGAACGCGCGCCAGCCACGTCCATGCGTTGTCAAGGCAGGCATTGCGAGGCACCGGCTGTCGAAGCGGAATCGATAACTCGTCGAACAGCGCGTTCAAGATGGCGTGCTTGTCTTTGAAATGCCAATAGACCGCACCGCGTGTGACGCCCGCCATCTTGGCCACCGTCGCCAACGCGGCGTTATCGACCCCTTCATCCCAGAACACTTCATTGGCAGCCATGAGAATCTTGCGTCGGGTCAGCTCCGCTTCAGCGGCGGTTCGTCTGGCCATGCTTTCGCCTCTCAGGATGTATGCGTGGCGCGCCGACCGATCGCCCGCTCGACGCTCTGCTGGCAGCGATGCAGCGCCTGTTGAAATAGCTCACGACGAGTCACTAGCCGCGCTGTCGGTCCGACGATTGCGATCGAGTACCGACCCAAATAGGTTTCCAGCGTGATCGCAAACGAGCTGAGTCCCTCAATCAGCTCGCCATGTTCTTCGGCAACGGCGCCCTCAGCGATCTGGTCGAGCTGCTCAAGCAGCGTAATCCGGTCAGGCGTGCATGGAGTCACGATCGGCAGCGGGTCGGGCAGCAGCTGTTGCCGCCACTCATCGGCCAGGACCGCCAGCAGCGCCTTGCCGCTCGCAGTCGCGTAGGCCGGCGCCTTGATACCAATGGGAAACACGACACGTAGCTCACGCTCGGCCACGACGCGGTCGACCACGTAGGCTTTAGCGCCGACCAGCGTGCTGACGCAAACCGACTCGCCCAACTGCTCGGAGAGCTCGAGCATGTAGGGCTTGAGCAACGTGATGATGTCTGTCTGGGTCTGGCTGATCAGCTGCCCGAGTGCCGGCCCCAGGCGGAAGCCGCCACTGGCGCCAAGGGTCTCGACCAGGTACTCGGCCTCCAGCGCGGTGATGATGCGCTGCACCGTGGAGCGGGGCAGGTCGACGATCTGCGCGATGGCGGCCAGGCTCAGTCCCTGGGGGTTGTCGCCCAGGGCCCGCATGATCGCTCCTGCGCGGGCGATTACCTGGATACCGTTGTGCCGGCCGGCTTCAGCGGCCTGGTCTGTCTGTGTCATGGCGTCCTCTTAATGTACTGCGCCCACTTGGGTTGGGGGCATTTTCCAGCAGCCTCGCAAGGGTGAACAGGCATTCTTGAACGTTGCGGACCAGAGTTGCCAGTGCTTTGTTTAGGCCTGTTACATATTCCGAGCTGCCTCTACTGAATCGCATAGTGATACACTGGACCGCTATATGGTACAGACTTTGTGCATTTGAGGGAGAGGCAACAGGTGAATCACCGAAAAGCTAAATCGCGCGTATGGCATTCCATTCCGCTGGCGGCACTGCTGCTGGCCGGCTGCGTGGAGTCGGACAAGCCGCAAACCGCGGCGCCGCCGCCGGAAGTGGGGGTCTATCGGGTCGAGGCACAGGCGTTGACGCTGACCACCGATCTGCCTGGGCGCACCAGCGCCTACCGCATCGCCGAGGTCAGGCCGCAGGTAACCGGTATCCTCCAGCAGCGCCTGTTCACCGAAGGCACGGAAGTCAAGAAGGGCCAGCAGCTGTACCAAATCGATCCGCGCACCTACGAGGCGCGACTGGCGCGCGCCGAGGCCAACCTGACCACTGCCGAGAACCTGGCCCAGCGCTATGAACGGTTGCTTAAGACCAGCGCGGTTAGCCGCCAGCAATACGATGACGCCATGGCTGCGTGGAAGCAGGCTCAGGCCGAGGTGCAGGTCGCGCGCATTGACGTGCAGTACACCAAGGTGCTGGCGCCGATCTCCGGGCGCATCGGCCGCTCGGCCGTCACCGAGGGCGCGCTGGTCACCAATGGCCAGGTGCAGGAGCTGGCGACCGTTACCCAGCTCGATCCGATCTACGTCGACGTCAACCAGCCAATCACCAAGCTGCTCGGCCTGCGTCGCGCATTGGAATCAGGTCGTCTGCAAAGTTCTGGAGATAACCAGGCCGAGGTCAGTCTGACGCTAGACGATGGTAGCGCCTACCGGCTGCCGGGCACCCTGAAGTTCTCCGAGGTCAGTGTCGACCCGACCACCGGCTCGGTGGCCCTGCGCGCCGAGTTCCCCAATCCGGACCGCAAGTTGTTGCCGGGCATGTTCGTGCATGCGCTGCTCAAGGAAGGCACCCAGCAGGATGCGCTGCTGGTGCCGCAGCAGGCTGTGAGCCGCGATACACGCGGCGTTCCCAGCGTCTGGGTGGTCAAGCAGGACAACAGCGTCGAGAAGCGCGAAGTCGAGACCCTGCGCACCGTCGGTAATGCTTGGCTGATCGGCAAGGGCCTCGCCGACGGCGAACGTGTGATCACCGAAGGCACCCAGCACGCCCGCAGTGGCGTCACGGTAAAGCCAGTGGAGGCCAGCAACGTCCATCTGGTTACCGAGTTTGGCGAGCCCACTGCTGCCACAGCCCACTGAGGAGCTAGACGTTCATGTCCCGTTTTTTCATCGACCGGCCGATCTTCGCCTGGGTGCTGGCCATTGTCGCCATGCTCGCCGGCGCGTTGTCGCTGGTGAAGATGCCCATCAGCCAGTATCCCAACATCGCCGCCCCGGCCGTCGCCATCGCTGTGTCCTATCCCGGCGCCTCGGCGCAGACCGTGCAGGACACCGTGGTGCAGGTGATCGAGCAGCAACTCAGCGGCCTCGACGGCTTCCGCTACATGTCCGCCGAAAGCGCCTCCGACGGCAGCATGACCATCATCGTGACCTTCGAGCAGGGCACCGACCCGGATATCGCCCAGGTCCAGGTGCAGAACAAACTGCAGCTGGCTACACCCAGGCTGCCTGAGGAAGTGCAGCGCCAAGGGCTGCGCGTGGTGAAGTACCAGAAGAACTTCTTCCTGATCATCGGGCTGGCGGACAGCACCGGCAAGATGAGCAACTTCGACCTCGGCAACGTGATCGCTTCGCAGTTGCAGGACCCGATTTCGCGCATCGACGGCGTGGGTGACTACATGCTGTTCGGCTCACCCAATGCCATGCGCATCTGGCTTGATCCGGCCAAGCTCAACAGTTACCACCTGACCCCAGGCGATGTTGCCGACGCCATCCGCGAGCAGAACGTACAGGTCTCCTCCGGCCAGCTCGGCGGTTTGCCGACCCGCACCGGTGTGCAGCTCAACGCCACGGTGCTGGGTAAGACTCGCATGACCACTCCTGCCGAATTCGAGGAGATTCTGGTCAAGGTCAAAACCGACGGCTCGCAAATCCGCGTCAAGGATGTGGCCCAGGTCGCGCTAGGTGCCGACAACTTCTCTATCTCGAGTACCCATAACGGCAAGCCTTCGGCCGGCCTGGCCTTGCGTCTGGCCTCCGGCGGCAACCTGCTCGAGACCGTTGAAGCCGTGAAGGCCGAGATGGAGAAGCAGAAAGCCTATCTGCCCGAAGGCATCGAAGTGTTCTACCCCTACGACACCACCCCCGTGGTAGAAGCCTCCATCAGCTCGGTAGTGCATACCATCGTCGAGGCGGTCGCCCTCGTCTTTCTGGTGATGTACCTATTCCTGCAGAACTTCCGCGCCACCCTGATTCCGACCCTGGCGGTGCCTGTCGTACTACTTGGCGCCTTCGCGCTGCTGCCTTATTTCGGACTCAGCATCAACGTGCTGACCATGTACGCGATGGTGCTGGCCATCGGCTTGCTGGTGGATGACGCCATCGTGGTGGTGGAAAACGTCGAGCGCTTGATGCATGAGGAAGGGCTGACGCCACTGGAAGCCACGCGCAAATCCATGGGGCAGATCCAGGGTGCGCTGGTGGGCATCGGCCTGGTGCTGTCAGCGGTATTCGTGCCCATGGCCTTCTTCGGCGGTTCGGCGGGGATCATCTACAAGCAGTTCGCCGTGACCATCGTGCTCTGCATGAGCCTCTCGGTGCTGGTGGCGCTGATTTTCACCCCGGCGCTGTGCGCCACCATTCTGAAGAAGCCCAAGGGCGATGCCCACCACGAGAAAAAAGGCTTTTTCGGCTGGTTCAACCGTACCTTCGACCACGGCACCAACCGCTTCGAGCGCGGTGTCGGCGGCATGCTAAAACATCGCGGCCGCTACCTGCTGGCCTTTATGTTGATCACCGCCGGCACTGGCTACCTATTTACCCAGATTCCCAAGGCGTTCCTGCCCAACGAGGATCAGGGGTTGATGATGGTGGAGGTGCGGATGCCGGTGAATTCCTCCGCCGAACGCACTCAGGCAGTCCTGCAGGAAGTAAGCGATTACTTAGGTAGTGAAGAAGATCATCTGATCGACCATGTACTGAGCATCAATGGCTTCAACTTTGCCGGACGCGGCCAGAACTCGGGCCTGACGCTGCTCATGCTCAAGGACTGGAGTGTGCGCCAAGGCGACGGGGAGGATGTCTTTAGCCTGGCCGAGCGCGCCAACGCCCGCTTCGCCCAGATCAAGGACGCCACTGTAATGGCCTTTGTGCCGCCGGCAATTCTGGAAATGGGTAACGCCATGGGCTTCAACCTGTTCCTCCAGGACAATTCTGGCGTGGGCCACGCAGCGTTGATGGACGCGCGCAACCAGTTCCTGCAACTGGCCAACGGGCATCCACATCTGCGTGCGGTCCGCCCTAACGGCAAGGATGACGAGCCGCAATTTCAGCTCAACATCGACGACGAGAAGGCCCGCGCCCTGCAGGTCAGCATCGCCTCGATCAACGAGACCATGAGCGCCGCCTGGGGCTCGATGTATGTCAACGACTTCATCGACCAGGGACGCGTCAAGCGCGTGTACATCCAGGGCCAGGACGATTCGCGCATTTCTCCGGAAGACTTCGGCAAGTGGTACGTGCGCAACGCCCTGGGCGAGATGGTGCCGTTCTCGGCCTTCGCCACCGGCGAGTGGGTATTCGGCTCGCCCAAGCTGGAACGCTACGGTGGTATCTCCTCGGTGGAAATCCTCGGTGAGCCGGCGCCCGGCTATAGCACCGGCGACGCCATGGTCGCCATCGCCGAGATTATGAAGGAACTGCCCCCGGGCATTGGCCTGAGCTACACCGGCCTGTCCTACGAGGAAATCCAGACCGGTGACCAGGCGCCCATGCTTTATGCGCTGACTGTGCTAATCGTGTTCCTCTGCCTGGCTGCACTTTATGAAAGCTGGTCGGTACCGGTGTCGGTGATGATGGTGGTTCCGCTGGGCATTCTCGGCGCGGTACTTGCCACGCTGATGCGTGAACTGAACGCCGACGTCTACTTCCAGATTGGCCTGATGACCACGGTCGGCCTGTCGGCGAAGAACGCCATCCTCATCGTCGAGTTCGCCAAGGATTTGTATGAGAAGGAAGGCATGCCGCTGGTCGATGCTGCCGTTCATGCGGCCAGGCTGCGGCTGCGGCCGATCGTCATGACGTCCTTGGCATTCACCTTTGGCGTACTGCCTATGGCTCTGGCCAGTGGCGCGGGTGCCGGCAGCCAGCACTCGATCGCCACCGGTGTGGTCGGCGGAATGGTCACCGCCACCGTGCTCGCCGTGTTCTTCGTGCCGCTGTTCTACGTCGTAGTGGTCAAGTTGTTTGAAGGACGCAAGAAGGCTCAGGCCGATGGCGAAGGAGAATCCGCATGAGACTCAAGCATCTGACCGTCGCGATGACGCTGGCGCTGTCCGGCTGCAGCCTGATTCCTGACTACCAGCGCCCGGACATGCCGGTGCAGGCGCAGTGGCCGGAAGGCGCGGCCTATGAACAGGGCGCAGCGGCGAGCACCACTACCGCCGAGCTGGGCTGGAGGGAGTTCTTCGTCGATCCGACGCTTCAACGCCTGATCGGCATCTCGCTGGAGAACAACCGAGACCTGCGCCAGGCGGCACTGAACGTCGAAGCCTTCCGCGCGCAGTATCGCATCAGCCGTTCCGATCTATTCCCAAGCATCGGCATCGACGGCAGCGGCCAGCGCCAGCGTCTGCCGGCCGACCTGTCGAATACCGGCGAGGCGGATATCGCCAGCCAGTACGGTGTAACGCTTGGCGTCAGTGCCTACGAGCTGGACTTATTCGGACGCCTGCGCAGCTTGGAGGAAGGCGCGTTGGCGCGCTACCTGGCAACCGAGGAGGTGCAACGCAGCGTGCAGATCGGACTGGTCAGCGAGGTCGCGATGGCCTACCTGACCTGGCGCACCGATCAGGGCCTGCTGGAGCTGACCCACGACACGCTCTACAGCTATGGCAAAAGCCTGAGCCTGGTGCAGGCCGCCCACGACGTTGGCACGGCATCGGCATTGGATGTGCGTCAGGCCCGCAGCCTGGTGGAGCAGGCGCGCGTGCAGTTCGCCCGCTATTCGCGCCTGGTCGCGCAAGATGCCAACCTGCTGCGTCTGTTGCTCGGCACCGAGCTGCCGGCCGATATCACGGATGAACCCGGCAGTGATCGCATGTTCGCAGAATTGCCGGTGGGCATGCCGGCCGACCTGCTGCTACGCCGCCCGGATATCATCGCAGCCGAGTTTCGCCTGCATGCGGCCAACGCCAACATTGGCGCAGCACGCGCGGCGTTCTTCCCGAGCATCCGCCTGACAGCCGCCGCCGGCACCCTGAGCGGTGAGCTAAATGGCCTGTTCGAGGGCGGTTCGGGCACCTGGAGTTTCATGCCACAGATCAACATCCCGATCTTCACCGCCGGCCGGCTCAAGGCCAACCTCGATTACGCCGAGGTGCAGAAGGACATCAACATCGCCGAGTACGAACAGACCATCCAGACCGCATTCCGCGAAGTCGCCGATGGCCTGGCCGCACGCGGCACCTTCGAAGAACAGCTGCAGGCCCAGGCCGACCTGACCACTACCACCCAGGAATACCTGGAACTGGCGCAGCAGCGCTATGACGAGGGTGTCGACAACTACTTGGCCGTGCTCGATGCGCAACGCGAACTGTTCTCTGCCCAGCAACAGCTGCTCAGCGACCGACTGCTGCAGCTCAACAGCGAGGTGCAGCTGTTCCGAGCGCTCGGCGGCGGATGGACGGAGAACATCGCGCACAGCGACGAGTCCGCGCAATAAAAAGGCGGTCGGCGTTACGCCGGCCGCTATGACACCGTTTGATTGTTTTGGAAGTCAGAGGAGAAAAAGCATGAAAATCCGCTTCGCACTGTCGTTGGCAATCGCACTTCTTACCGGCACAGCCACCGCTGGCGCCGCCGAGTTTTCTGGCGCGCTCGGCATGACCGGTCAAGGTGACATGAGCTACCGCGCCGGCCTGGCGTTCGACTGGGACAAAACCTGGCTGAACAGCGGTACCGGCCAGCTGACCGGCTACTGGGACGCCGCCTACACCTACTGGGAAGGCGGTGACGATTACGCGGGCGCGCACTCGCTGTCCTTCGCCCCGGTGTTCGTCTATGAGTTCAGCGGCTTCAAATACACGCCCTTCTTCGAAGCCGGGATTGGCGTGGCATTCTTCTCCAAGACCGATGTCGGCGAGCAGCAATTGGGGTCCTCGTTCAACTTCGAAGACCGCATCGGCGCCGGCCTGAAGCTGCCGCACGAGCAAAAGGTCGGCATACGCGCCATCCATTATTCCAATGCCGGCATCAAACAGCCGAACGACGGAATCGAATCCTACTCATTGTTCTACAACAAAGCCTTCTGATATCTGGGGCTTCTGCGCCGGACGGAGTCGCAACGTGGTAATCACCTTGCCGCAATTGTCCCTTATACCTAGTACGTTGTGTCGCAGCGATTTCGTCTGCGCGCTGCCCTCTGTGTTGTTCCCCCGCAATTACTGATCATTCGTGACCTGTCGCACCGCCGCAAACTGCTGGTGAGCTCGTCTACAACTTAGAGGCGGTAACCTGATGGACTACGGAATATCGTCCAGTCGCAATTGGCAGCACATCAATGAGATCCGAACTCAGAAAAATGCCTGCCGCATGGTGCCGGCGGTGGAAGGGCGCTATCCGGCCAGGAGCAGACAGGGCTATTTACTCTGAATGCTGCACAAAAGGATGCATTTGTTCAGCCATCTGGCTGCACTGGCGTAACAGTGCGTTTAGCACGATTCGCAGCTTGCTCACGTCGTACTCGTTGGTGGAGATGGCCTCCGCACTCGCTTCGTAGAACGCATCGGCATAACTTTCCTTGAAGTCGAGTGAGCCTTGATAGATATCCAATTTATCTTTGTAGTTCGTCCAAGTTACTTGCGGTAGTTTGCGGCCTTTCAATCGCAAGTCCAGGTAGCATTCGATCGCTGCAGCTCTGCCATTGATATCCGCGTTGGAGACCCCGCCGGGCCCTCGTGCGGGAAAACTGCGTAGCTCCTCTAGGTCAGGAAGTACCATTGCGCACATGTTCACAGGGAAGTTGAAACGCTGCAGGCTGCGGAACGCATCGTACCCTTCTGCATCGTTGTCGAAGAGAAACACAACTCGGTTGTGGACATCGATTTTGACGAGCCCTTCAGCGAACTTGGCTAGGTTGCCCGTACCAGAGAAAGGGTGCCGATCTGCCACCTCCATGAACCTGAAGAAGTCCTGAACCTCTGGGAGAAGGAGCGTAATAGCGCGTTTCAGGATGTAGGTGTCAGATGATCCTTCCGTTGCGATTAAGTACGTTTGGGTGCGACGTGCGCCGGCGACAAAATCATTGTTCTGTGCCCAGCCTGCACTGACGAAGTTACCGTAGTCCCAGACGACCTCAAGGTCTAAATTTTCTGGGTTCTCGGCAAGAACTCTTAGCGTTGAATAAGGGCTGAGAAATCCGAGCAGATTGCCAAAATGACTCCGCTCAGAGTACCCACCGGTGTCTCGATATAGAGCACCCGCTGGCAGTTGCTCAATGGCGGGCTCGTTCGAGAATAGTCCACGTTTTTCCCCGTGCTCCTCGTCGTAGTTTGGGTTGTACTCGTCGCTAAGGCTGCTCACGGAATAGGTTCGTATGAAGGCTACGAACTGATCGAAATCTAGCAGTGCAGATGTGCTAATTCCCTCAGGATCATCCGTCTCGTGTTCCAGCAATACGAGGCGATCGTATTCAGTCTCGACCGCTGTGAGCGTATAACCGAGCAGCTCAAGTCTCGGAACGAGCGACCTAAGAGAACGACAAAAGCATATTTCGCACTGAGAAACGTCCTCGTCGGGATGTTGCTCGTAATACTCATAGCTGATGTTTCTATGACGTCGACGCTGACGATCTGACTCCTGGAAGAGCATCCCATGGTCGACGCCCATATAAGTAGTGTTGTAGGTGAGTTCAATGTCGCCCACGGTTAACGTGATGGGTGTACTCATTGGGATTCCTAATGATGCTCCACTGGGCTCGACTCTATCTGTCGATTCGAACCCTTAGCCTTCTGGCTCGCTCTTGGAAAGCTGTCGCGCCTCCTTCAAGAATTTCGCATACAGATTGCCGAATCTCCTCGTTTTCCAGTCCGCCTGACATGTAGCTGATCGGAGGCAGGCCACCATCTGCATTGGGACCTGACGTAGCCACGATGATCTGATCGGCGTCGGTATTGATGACCAAGTTTGCGTTATGGGTGACCATGATCACCTGGCGTTTTGCCTTCGCAGCGATGAAAAGCGACACCAACTCATCGAACACCGACTTGGGGTCTAAGTTTTCTTCAGGCTGGTCGATGATCAGGGGGCGATCGTCCGCATCATCTAGCGCTAGATACAGGAGCAAAAGGACGATGCCCCGCGTTCCTGGAGAGAGCTTTCGGATATCGACGCCGTCGTATGAAATTTCATAGCGAACGGTCAGGTGATCTGTCCCAAAAAGCCAATGTGCGAACTGCTTCGACCAGGCACGAAATTCGGCTTGCTGGGACTGTACATAAGGCGCATGTGTCAGGAGATCCTTGCTGTACTTTTCCATGAAGGATGTCATCGCCTCCTGTACTTCTGGCGCCGAGCCAGTTTCCCACGCTGCCTTTAACTCTTGGACGGCTGCTTTGATCAGTGATCCGCGGCCATAGAACGGACCAGTTTTCCGTCTATCAAGCAGTTCCTCCTCGGCGATTGTTCCCCAGCTCTCAACATCGGCTATTCGGCGAACCGAGAAACTGAGTTTTTTGAGGGTGCCGGACGATGCTGCGAGCCTGGCCATCAATGGCTCATACAGGCTGGCCAGCGCGTTCTGCTCGTTAATAATGGCGTCGAAAACTCGTCCGTAAGTGTCATTGCGCTCAGCTTGCAAGGCCTTGCGACGGGTCTCGGCTCCAACTGCATCAGTGAGGCGTGATTCGAGTGCCTGAAGTGCAGTGCTTTCCTGCGCAATGCGTGCTGCTAACGTCGTGTACTGATTCCGCACGATGTTGTCGGCACTGAACAGCGCCTCAAGGCGCGTCATCTCAGCCGCGATGGGCGCTAGCGGGAGCTTAGAGAGGTCAGTAGCGTCATGAATCAGAGGGACATTCGGATCGCCAGGCGGCGGTGGAATGCCGTGTAGCTTGCGTACTTCTTCGTCGGCCCACTTGATGTATGAAGCAAGGCCTTCATCGACGTTGCCCTTATACACCAGCAAGAAATCGTCCCACTGCTGATCGCTTAATCCGCTATTCGAATGGCGCTCCCGGGCTTGGCGAAGCATCTCTGGTGCACGTGCCGCGCGCATGCTTCGAACTTCGTCCTGTAGCGCTTCATAGGTGCGACGTTGATTGCCGAAAGACTGGATCTTGGTACGAAGGCTTTGAGCCAACTGGCTGAGTTGGGTGTGGCGATTAACGTGAGTTTCAGTACCTTTGACGACCAGCTTTGCCAGGTCAGTGTTGTAATCAGCGATCAGCTTCTTCTTCTGAGCGACTTGGGTAGTCAGAGCAGCTACGAGGCCTTCCTTTTCAAGCTCGGTGGCAATTCGACTTGAGATGTCTTCTAGGGCGCCGGCTTCGCGCTCACGAGCCTGCTGGAATCGAGCAGTGAGCTGATCTCGAAGCTCTGCGAAATCAATGGCACCATCGCGGTCGTTTGGCGAGTGTGAGTCAAAAATAACCCGCTCGATTTCCTCTACAAGACCATCAGAAACACCTTTAGCTGAGCAGAGCTCTTCGACGAACTGCTGAGACAGATAACGTGCCCGGGGAAATGACAAATGCCCATTCGCATCCCTGCCATCGAGGGTGCGCGTAATCGTTGCTCCACCGCCCCAGGTCAGCGTCGTCGAAGCATCGCCGAGTAGTTGGCGCGCGCGGGCAAGAAATGATGGGCTGATGGCTTCATCAGCACTCCATCCGAATGGCGAAATCGCCTCACAACCTGCGGCAATTATGTCTGCTAAGGCAGTCTTACCCGATCCACGTGCGCCAATGATTGCTACGAGCCCAGGGTTCAGCGGTATGTCCGGTGTTTGTAGCCAGTCTGCATCATTGATTCTGACGTGAGAGATGACCTGGGAGGGCATGGCCGTGCGGGGAGGTATTTCTCCGACATAGGCGCGGCCTTCGGGATCAATGCAGGCCTGGCGAAGAGTATCGAACTCCAACCCGCCTTTGATCCACGAAAAACGGTTGTCGACAGGTTGCCCTACCGATTGCTGGTCATGGGAGTCGCTCCCATGCAGGCAGGGTTTGCAGCCGTCATATCGACTACGCAAGTCAGTTGCGGTCGTACCAGGTCGCTGGCCAAGCCAGAACTCTCGCTGAGTTGGGCTGCTCGAGAAAATGATGTGGGCGAACTTCTCGATTTCCTGGCGAACCGTTGCATCGGCAGCCTGGCGCAACCCGGACGTGCCATCACCAGACCCGCCAGCTACCGCGATGAGAATATTTTTCTTTGCCCATTCACTTTCGTAAAAGACCTTTCTCAGCAGGTTGAAATTGACTTTGAACTGTGTTGCGCCGTGCCGCAGAGCTGCCTCATCGTCAATGATCGACTGGTCTGCGCGCTTGCCGAGCTTGATCAGCTCATCGCGTGTGCAGTCAAAATTGTCGTTGAAAGCTGGAAACTGAAGCCGCTTAAGAAGGCGCTTGACCTCAGACAAATGCGCCGGGTCTTCCGGGCTTACTAAAAGGTGGATGTTCACGAACCCCGACTTTGCAGCTACATCGAGGCGCAGCTCGATGTTGGGGAAAATCAGCTTCACACCCGGCAAACGGCCTGCGGCTTTGTGTCTGAGAATTTCTTCGTAGGTGTCCGTAACGTAGTAGTCAGTTACGGCGATTGCTTCGATCTGTGGCGTTAGCCTCTCGAGGCTTGAGAGGTAAGCTTCCCAAGGATCGGCAGACCCAAACTGATTGTTGAGCACGGTGCCAGGCGCATGAATATGTGGCTCCCACCGATGCCACTCTGAACCCCGACTAATCATCTGAAGTCCCCACGACCATAGTTTCCATACCCTGAGCGCGAAACGCGCTATCCGCTTTAACCCAATGCTGCATAGTCAGCTACGAATCGGAGCTGCTTGAGCAGGAGGTTTCAATAGTATGGCAAGGTGCCACTTTCTCCTGATGCTGTCCATGACAAGGATGGATCTGATGGTCGGGGCGGCTGAGACCGCTGGGGGATACGGTGGTCTGGCAAAAAACCAATCAATTATCTATGCCGAGATAATTCCCGCGATCCGTGGCCTGCTTGAGGAAAGTGAATCGCCCCAGGTTTTCTAGACACTTTCCAGGCTCTTGTTCCTAGACGCCTTGATCATGCCCAGAAGCTCTAGGCCTTCACGGTAGGCAATTGAGCAACGAGTAGTTTTGGCGTTCTCTTCTTCGATGAGGGATTTTGAAGCTGGGCTTATGCGTCGTCGATTGAGGCGCACATGCAAGGGGATCAGCTGATAAGCCCTACGCACCGCGCTTACGGAGGGCTCTAGAAGGGTCAGCGGCTATGGTAGATGATTTTCGAATCACCCATGAGGTCATCCACGCTCACCAGCGGAACGGACGAGCGAGCGCGGCCAGCACTGGTCTGGCTACGTCCTGTGGATATCTGGGATCTAGTCAGATACCCGTCAACACCCTTTTTGCCTGTCGACTTACCAGTCTGATGACATGAGGATTTCATGGATTCGCTCCGGGGTTGGGTTGGCGTCGCAGAGATTGGCTTTCCTGCGAAACGCTCCGCCAGCCGTCTTTTTCTGGGCTCTACACTGGCCATTATCGGACACCTCTACCAAAAGGGTCGTTCCGTCCGACGAAATGCTTTCCCAGCGTTGTGTATGACCGTCTACAGATAAACGCCAATCCAGGCCTATATCTTCTATGGACGACAGGTTATTCAATAAGTCTATTACTGATTGATAGCGTGAGTTGGGATCAAATCTCAAGCAATTCTTGATAATGGTCTTGAGTTTTTTCGGAACATGCAGAGGGAGCTGCGACAAATCCGGGTAGGTTCCTCTGCGCTGAGCAGCCGCCAATTCAGCACCATTCCCGAATGCACGTCTCTGATTTTCAAGGGAATCCAAACCAGCTAGTAAACGGTACAGGGTCAAGCCGGCCTGGTAGATGTCTGCACTATTATTGAAGTCACGTGTGTGGGCACTCTCGGGCGGTAGATGGTAGCGGTATGTCGCCTCAGGCGTAGCGAATCCATCTTCATCCATGTTCTTGGCGAAGCCGAAGTCAGACAGTAGGGCCTCATCACTGTCGGAGATCAGGATGTTGTCAGGCTTGATGTCGAAGTGGAGCAGCCCTTTGGAGTGTATGTTGTTCAGCCCGCTCAGGAAATGGATTGAGTAGCGAATGAGCTGCCTGCAGGTTAGCCCTTGTGCCTCAGCAACCTGGTGCAGCGATCCGTTCCGGTAGTAAGGCATGGCCATGTAGATGTGCTGCGCATCCTTGCAGGCGTACAGTACCTGCACCACATTCGGATGCGTGCTTTTGTAGAGCAGTTGCGCCTCAAGCAGGTACATCTCTTCATTGAAGCCGTCAGTTTTGACCTGCTTCACCACAAGCTCGGCATCCAGATGCTCGTCATGGACGACGTACACTTCGGAATTCTCTCCATTCTCGCCAATACGCTCCTTCCTCTGGAACGAAACCTGGGCCGTCTGGTATGGAATGATCATTTGGCGGCTCCTATGGCTACGAGAATGGCCTCTCGAACAGCCTGTGCCTTCCCTGCCGGCCAGCCTTCCACTCCCTCAAGCTCAGTCTCGCACTTCACGATCGAGTTAAACTCATCAGAGGTGATACCCAGTCGCGCACTGATGCTTGTCTTTCGTCCCACGAAATAGTTTTTGATGCTGCTGCTTGCGAACGACTCCATGAACACGGCCTCTAGGTAAAACCGGTCAGCGTCTTGGTTCTGCGAGTTACCCTCTGCGACCCGAATTCCCGCCGCGTCGACTTGGTACTCCCGGAGGATGTCGAGGATGCTGTGGCGAGCGAATTTGAGCTGCTCTGGCTTGTTCAAAATCTGAGGAATGATCAAGAACTCGACGTTCAAAATTTGCTTGGCTTCATCATCGTAGATGACGAACGTAGCCTTTTTGGGCTCAGCGCGGATTCCAAGTGATCGCATGGCGTTCCCTGCAGCTAGTGGAGGTTTCTGGAATACATTTCTGGCCGCACACTAGCATTACAATGTCAGCCATCACCATCCCCTAAAGTAGCCTCCGACTGCGCAATGCCTGGCACTGCGAGATAACCTCAGCGTGCTTTTGACTTCACGGCTAAAGGGTTGCCCTTGATTATGTAGCCACTCGACGACCGCTTATGGCCGGTTGCTGCCCCTGGGGAAAGGCCGCTACCGACCCAGGCTGTGTGAAAACGTCGTTCTCGCCTAGAGTTGCTGGAGTAACGTCAGCGGGGGCGGCGTATGAAGCGATTCATCGAAGAGGTGAGCCGAGCACAAGTCAGCTTGCTTCCCGAATGCCTGGATGACTTCGTCGCCGAAGACAACCCAATCCGCGTGGTCGAAGCCTTCGTCGAGCAACTCGATCTGGTGGCCCTGGAGTTCGATGGGGTCACTCCTGCCGTAACCGGGCGACCGTCCTATCACCCCGCCGTGATGTTGAAGGTCTACATCTACGGTTACCTCAACCGCATTCAATCCAGCCGTCGCCTGGAGCGCGAATGCCAGCGCAACCTCGAGCTGATGTGGCTGACCGGGCGACTGGCTCCGGACTTCAAAACCATTGCCGACTTCCGGCGTGACAACGGCAAAGCCATTCGCAATGTCTGCCGGCAGTTCGTCGTGCTGTGTCGCCAACTCGATTTGTTCTCCCAGTCGCTCGTGGCCATCGACGGCAGCAAGTTCAAAGCGGTCAACAACCGTGATCGCAACTTCACCCACGGCAAGTTGCGCGCTCGGATGGAGCAGATTGAAAAAAGCATCGACCGTTATCTGGCCGCGATGGACACCACTGACCGAACTCAATCCGATGTCGCCGAAGCCAAAGCCGGCCGCCTCCAAGAAAAAATCGAGAAACTCCGCCAGCAGATGCAGGCGCTCAAGGAGATGGAGCAGCAGCTACGTGAAGCACCGGATGGGCAAGTCTCGCTCACCGATCCGGATGCACGCTCAATGGCCACCAGCGGCAAAGGTACCGGCGTAGTCGGCTACAACGTGCAGACGGCGGTCGACACCCGGAACCACCTGATCGTTGCGCACGAAGTCACCAACGTCGGCCATGACCGTGCGGCGCTCGCCTCGATGGCCGAGCAGGCTCGAGAGGCCACCGGGTCTGAACACCTTAACGTCGTTGCAGACCGAGGCTACTTCAGCGGGGTGGAAATCCTCGCGTGCGAGCAGGCGGGAATTACTCCCTTCGTGCCCAAGCCGATGACCTCCAGCAGCAAGGCTGAAGGGCGTTTTGGTAAACAGGACTTCGTCTACATAGCCGCTGATGATGAGTACCAATGTCCTGCTGGGCAGCGTGCAATCAAGCGCTTCTCGACGGTGGAAGATGGCCTCGAGCTGGATGCTTACTGGAGTTCTGCCTGCCCGAGCTGCCCGATACGTAGCAGCTGCACCACGAGCAGTTATCGCCGACTCAAACGCTGGCGGCACGAGGCGGTACTGGAGGCCATGCAGCAGCGGCTGGATCGCGAACCAGAGATGATGAGCGTGCGCCGCCAGACCGTGGAGCACCCGTTTGGCACGCTCAAATATTGGATGGGCGCGACGCACTTCCTGACCCGAACACTGCCCCGAGTCAGCACGGAAATGAGCCTGCATGTGCTGGCCTACAACCTCAAGCGGCTGATGAGCATCTTTGGCGTCACCGGTGCGATGGAGGTACTGCGGGCCTGAGGTCTGCCATTTTCCTATGTCTCCCCACCACAAACTGCCGTAGATCGCCGCAGAAGGCACTGGCAGCGGTTAACAGCCTGTGGTCGATCCAGTCGCACGCTCCTTCGTGACCCAATCCCATATGCGGCTCTGGTGTACGCACTTCGTAGTTTTCACACAGCCTGGACCCAAAGCGGACATCATGGCAAGGAAAGGCAGGAAGCCATTCTCTCCATCACCCCCTTCGCTGCGCGGCTGCTTCTGCCGGGAACTGCTTACCGCGATAGCGTATGCTCGCAGGAGGGGTAACGATCATGGAGTGAATTATGAGTAGACGCTACCCGTCGCTCAGAGTCCCGTTAGGTGCAGTGTTTCCCTTCATGCTGATGTCAGTCGATCGCATCTACGCCGTAAGCGTGCTGATCATCTATGGCGTATGCGGGACTGTTCTACCCGATACTGACCAATTCAATTGCGCCTCCAAGGCATCATTTGGCTGTCACGGCCGTTGTCTCGATTGGACTAAGGGCAATTGTCCATGCGAATGGTGATACTGAATTGTTCGGGCCGTGAAAATCTGGGATTATCGGGATGTCACCATTGTGGCTGCTCTGCCTGAACCCCATCTCCTGCTGAGCATCCGAATGATGAATGTTTCCTTTAAGTACCCGGCTTCGGCCGGGTTTCTTTTTTTGTTGGCCAGTTTCAGTTGGGACCTGCCAAACTCCGCGGTTATGGTCTTGGCCACGCTTGAGCGCTGCTATCATCTTCGCGGGTAAAGCAGAAGCTATCCCCTAGCAAATGGCTGAGGATGCCAGAGCGGCAGTAGCTCTTAACCTTTCATTGAATGCTTCCGATCCGATGAGGGAGCGAGCAGATGTGCTCGAACCAGATCGGAAGAGGTTCAGTGAAATGCTTTCGGCCCTCATTTCAACCGGACGCCAGTGCTCGAGAATCCTCTGTCGCCTCGTGCAACGGCGGCTGCGGAAGGTTATCGGGCGCAACCTCGAGAATGCGCAGGGCCCCACTCATCACACGACTGAAAACCGGCGCGGCAACCTTGCCGCCGAAGTAGCCGTCGCGGCTGGGCTCGTCGATCATCACTGAGATGGCGATGCGCGGAGCGCTGACCGGGCCGAAGCCGACGAACATCGAGCGGTAGGCGTTTTCCCGGTAGCCGCGCGCACCGGTGGCGGCCTTGCGCGCTGTGCCGCTCTTGCCGGCCACGTGATAGCCGGGCACCCGGGCGCGATGGATGCCGTGGGGCGATTCGACCACCTGTTCGAGCATGGCCGTCACGGTGTGCGCGACCTTTTCCGGAATGACCTGCTCGGGGCGCGGCGCGCGCTCGCGGCGCACCAGCGACAGGGGCATCATGCTCCCGCCATTGGCCAGGGTGGCATAGGCGTGGGCCAGCTGCACGGCGGTTATCGACAGGCCGTAACCGTACGAAAGCGTGGCCGTCTCCGCTGGCCGCCAGCGCGGATAGGCTGGCAGGTTGCCGACGCGCTCGCCGGGGAAGCCCAGACCAGTGTACTGGCCCAGGCCCATCCGTTGCATCACGTCGTGGATGGCTTGGCCGCCGATGTCGAACGCCACCTTGCTCATGCCGACGTTGCTGGAGTTGATGAGGATGCCGGTGAGGTCGAGTATGCGGCCCTCGCTGCGGGTCACGTCGCGAATGGTGTAGTGGCCGATGCGTAGGCTGCCGGGCCACACTTCGACCTGGTCAGACGGCCGCCAGCGGCCGCTTTCCAGGGCGGCGCACATGGAAATGGGCTTGACGGTGGAGCCTGGCTCGAACACGTCGGTCAGCGCGCGGTTGCGGATGGCCGCGGGATCCAGGCCCTGGCGGTTGTTCGGGTTGAAGCTGGGCTGGTTGGCCATCGCCAGCAACTCACCGGTACGCACGTCGATCATCACCAGGCTGCCGGCCTTGGCGCCGAACTGGTCCAGCGCCCGCCTCAGTTCGCGGTTGGCGAGGTATTGCAGGCGCAGGTCCAGCGACAACGCCAGGTCCTTGCCGGGCTTGGCGTTGCGCACGACCTGCAGGTTCTTCACCACGCGCCCGTACAGGTCCTTGAGCACCAGGCGTCGGCCGGGCACCCCGGACAGCCAACTGTCGAAGGCATATTCCACGCCCTCCTGGCCGTGGCCGTCGATATCGGTGAAGCCGACCACCTGGGACGTCGTATCGCTGGCCGGGTAGAAGCGCCGATACTCTTCCCGCGCATAGACGCCCGGCACCTTGCGCGCCAGGATGGCCTGCCCGACCACCGGCGGCAGGCCCCGCTCCAGGTAGAAGAACTCGCGTTCGCTGTTGGCCTGCAGGCGCGCCGCGAAGGCCGCAGGCGTTTGGCCCAGGGCATTGGCGAGTTCCGCCCAGCGCTCGGGGGCCGCGGCCAGTTCCCTGCCGTTGGCCCAGAGGGTGAGCATCGGCGTGCTCACCGCCAGGGGCTCTCCCCGGCGGTCGGTGATCTCGCCGCGATGGGCGGGAATCTTCAGATAACGCAGGCTACGCGCATCGCCATGGGCCTGCAGGAACTCGCGCTGATGCAATTGCAGTTCGAGCAGGCGCCAGCAGAGCACGGCCGAAAGAAGGCCGAAGAGCAGGATGACCAGGCGCAGGCGCCAGGGGTGGCTGAGGCTGGGTGGAATGTTCATTGGGCGACGCTGTCCGGGCGTTTCACTGGGCTATCTGTCGACCTGGGGCGCTGAAAGGGGGGCAATGTACCACGTCATCCGGACTGGCCTGCTTCGGGCGTTCGGCCCGCGAGGCTGACGGTCGTTGTGCGTTGGGCCGAGCGCCGGCTGGCAGGCTCTGTCGTTACGCATGGTCACTCGGGCGGTCGACCGAAATCCTGAACCCCACTGTCAGCAGTCGGTCGACCGGATTGTCGCCGTATCCAGCACGATTAAACGGGCGGTTCAGCGATTACTTCAAACACGACAACGAAGCGAGGATCAACCCATGCAGACTCAAGACTACGAGGCCTGTTTGCAGGCGTGCACAGACTGCGCCGTCGCTTGTGAGCGATGTGCCAGTGCATGCCTGGGCGAAGAAAATGTGCGGTCGATGGCTCGATGCATCGAGCTGGATCGCGATTGTGCCGATACTTGCCGTCTCGCCGCATTGCTCATGGCCAGAAACAGCTCGTTGGCCAAAGACGCCTGCCGGCTCTGTGCATGGATTTGCAGGGCATGTGGCGAGGAGTGCGGCAAGCACGAGCATGAGCATTGCCACCAGTGCGCGGCGGCTTGCCGACTCTGCGCCGAGGCTTGCGAGCGGATGGCAGCCTGAAGTCTCGGGCACCGGTAGCGGATGCAATCGGTGCCTTGGGGGCTCAGGCCTCGCGTTCGGTGCTGGCGATGAGTCGCGAGTCGGCCAGGGCGGCTGTGCGATGCACCGTTGCCGCACGATATTCGCTATCGGCCAGCATGCTCAGGAACGCTTCCCTCGAGGGGTAGCGCACCAGCAGAATTTCGTCCCATCGCTCGTCATCCGGAGCGATGAGCGCCACATGGGCGTCTGCCAGCAGCCGAACCGATCCGCCGACTGCGGCGACTTTCGCCCCGGCGACGCGGGCATAGCGGGCATAGGCCTCGCGGCCGGTGCAGGGGGACGCTCCCTCATCTGGCGGATAGTCGGCTTCGGTCCGGTAACGCAGCAGATTGAGCATCAGTATCGGCTTGCCGGCCGGCATTTCCTCGGTGAACCGGGCAAGTTGTTCGCGGCTTGGATTCAGGCTGGGCATGGCGTCGCTCCGGAAGGGGTGGGGATGACGTTGCTGCCGAGCGAGTTGGGTGGTCAAGGCCTATGCATGTGCTGAATGGCGCCGGATGACCCTGAGGCGGATCCTGGATCGGATCGTTCACTTCGCGCGCGCAGGCTCCCTTCCCTTGTCCTGACGCATGACGAAAGCCCCCCAGGCCAGCCCCAGCGCCGCGGCGAAGGTGGAGCCGATCAGTACGCCGAGCTTCGCGGGGCCGAGCAGACTGGGCTCGGAGAAGCCGAGCATGGCGATGAAGATCGACATGGTGAAGCCGATACCCGCGAGCAGCCCGATCAGGATGACGCCTCGCCAGGTGACCCCGCTCGGCAACGCACACCAGCCCAGGCGCACCATCAACCAGGTGATGCTGATGATGCCGAGTGGTTTCCCGACGATGAGCGCGGTGGCCACGCCCAGCAGGACCCAATGCGGCGCCTCGGCAGCCAGGTCGATGCCCTGGAGGCTGACCCCGGCGTTGGCAAGGGCGAACAGGGGCATGATGCCGTAGGCGACCCAGGGATGCAGGGCCTGCTGAACGCGTACCACGGGCGGGACCAGTTCGCGTTGTGCATGGCGCAGGCTCTTCAGGGGTGGCATCAGGTCGCTTGCGTCCTGTTCCGGCGATTGAGCCCGGCCGATCAGTTCGCCGGTAATGCGCGAAACACGCTCCAGGGGGCGCTCCCGCATCGGCATGCTGTACACCGGTGTCATCAGGCCGAGCACCACGCCAGCCAGGCTGGGATGCGCCCCGGTCATGAGCAGGCCGGCCCAGGTCACCGCACCCGGAAGCACATAGGCGTAGGCGGTTCCGACGCCGATCTTCTGCAGGCCGAGCACGAGCAGGATGCCCACTGCCGCGATGGCGAAGCCACTGTAGTCGAGGCCTCCAGAGTAGAAGACGGCGATGATCAGGACCGCGATGATGTCGTCGATGACGGCCAGCGCCAGCAGGAACACCCTGACGTTGGCGGGGATGGATTTGCCCAGCAACGCCAGCACGCCCACCGCGAAGGCGATGTCGGTGGCCGTCGGTATGGCCCAGCCCGAGTGCGCGGCGGGGGTGTGGTTTATCGCCAGGTAGATCGCTGCCGGCGCCAGGACACCACCAACAGCCGCTATCATGGGTAATGCCGCCTGGCGCAGGTTGGCCAGGGCACCCTCATGGATTTCCCGGCGGATTTCCATGCCGACGACCAGGAAGAACACGGTCATCAACCCATCGTTTATCCAGAAGTGGAGCGAACGCGAGAACGTGAAGGAGCCGATTCCGATGGACAGCGGAGCGTGCCATAGGGCGTCGTAGCTATGAGCGGCCGGGGAGTTCGCCCACAGCAGGGCGATGACGGCTGCGACCAGCAGGACGGCGCCACTGACGGCTTCGATATGCAGGAAACGTTCAAGGTTGGCGAAGGCGCGTTCGGCCATTCGCTGGGCACGGGGCAGGGGATTCTGTTGCATGCGCACAAGCTCTCCGCGCGGCGGCCCGACCTGCGCATTGACCTGTCTCGCCACCCTTGCAGCAGACACCCGGAGCGCAAGTCTACAGGACCCTTTCGCGGTCAGTGAAGTACCAGCGCTTCACGTTCGCACCGTTGCGTAAGCGTCATCACGCTGGCTGGAGTGTCAGGATTCGCTCGGCGAAAAAAGCGCCCATTTCCCATTTGCGGTAGGGATAGCAGGCCATGCTTGTTACCCTTGATAGGTTTTCCGCTGTGCTTCGGCACACAGATTCAAAGGAGAAAACCCGCAATGAATGCCCCATCCAAGCCAAGGAGTACCCTGAATCCACCGGTGTTCTACAGCAGTGCAGTGCTTATCCTGGTACTGGTGCTCTATGCCTCCGTTTTCCAGGAGCAGGCACAAGCGTTGTTCAACGACGTGCAGCAATGGATCATCACCAATGCCAGTTGGTTCTACATCCTCGCGGTGGCGCTGATCCTGATCAGCGTCGTGTTCCTGGCGGTCAGTCGCTATGGCGATATCAAGCTCGGCCCCGACCACAGCGAGCCGGAGTACCGAAGCAGCAGTTGGTTCGCCATGCTGTTTTCCGCCGGCATGGGCATCGGCCTGATGTTCTTCGGCGTCGCCGAGCCGGTTATGCATTTCACCACGCCGCCGGTGGGTGAACCGGGCACGGTAGCCGCCGCGCGCGAAGCGATGAAGATCACCTTCTTCCACTGGGGCCTGCATGCCTGGGCGATCTATGCGATGGTCGGGCTGATCCTGGCTTACTTCAGCTTCCGCAAGGGCTTGCCGCTCACGCTGCGCTCGGCGCTCTATCCGCTGATCGGCGAGCGCATCCATGGGCCCATCGGCCATGCCGTGGACATTTTCGCCATCCTCGGCACCGTGTTCGGCGTCGCCACTTCGCTGGGCTATGGCGTGTTGCAGATCAACAGTGGTTTCCACCATCTGTTCGGTTTGCCGGTGAACCCCTCCGTGCAGATCGTCCTGATCGCCATTACCTGCGGCCTGGCCACGCTTTCGGTGGCCAGCGGCCTGGATAAGGGAATCCGCATTCTTTCGGAGCTCAACCTGGGATTGGCGGCGGTGCTGCTGCTCTTCGTGCTGTTGCTGGGCCCCACGGTCTTCCTGCTGCAGACCTACGTACAGAATACCGGCGCCTACCTGTCCGATATCGTCTACAAGACGTTCAATCTCTACGCCTACCAGCCCACGGACTGGATCGGTGGTTGGACTCTGCTGTACTGGGGCTGGTGGTTGTCCTGGTCGCCTTTCGTGGGTCTGTTCATCGCGCGCATCTCGCGTGGCCGGACGATTCGCGAGTTCGTCTGCGGCGTGCTGTTCGTGCCGGCCGGTTTCACCCTGTTGTGGATGACGGTGTTCGGTGACTCGGCGATCCACATGATCCTCACCGATGGCGTGCAGGACCTGGCGGCGATAGTCGACCAGGACAGCTCACTGGCGCTGTTCGCCTTCCTCGAGCATTTCCCGCTGTCGAGCGTGGTGTCCATGGTCGCGGTACTGATGGTGGTGGTGTTCTTCGTCACTTCCGCCGATTCCGGTGCCCTGGTGGTGGACATGCTGGCCTCGTCCGGGCATGACCACTCGCCGCTGTGGCAGCGCATCTTCTGGTCGGTGAGCATCGGCGTGGTGGCGATTGCGCTGCTGCTGGCCAACGGACTGAAGGCACTGCAGACCGCGACCATCGCCAGTGCGTTGCCGTTCTCCATCATCCTCCTGGCGTCGATCTGGGGATTGTTCCGTGCGTTGCACCTGGACGCAACCCGCCGGGGCCTGCGCAACCAGGCACTGCCGTCGCCGCGCCAGGCGCCCCATGCCCATGGCGGCTGGCAGCGGCGTCTGCGCAACATCGCCATGTTGCCGCGGCGTGCCCACGTGACGCGCTTCATCGCCGAGGTGGCGAGGCCGGCGTGCGAGGAGGTCGCCGTCGAATTGCGCAAGCAGGGCTACGAGGTAACGGTGAGCGAACGCGAAGACGGCCGTGTGAGCCTGGAGCTGGACCACGCCGGCGAAGGCCGCTTCCTCTACGAAGTGCGACCGCGCGCGTTCACCACACCCAGTTTCGTCATGCGTGACACCGAGGAGAGCAGCGATGCGCGCAAATACTTCCGTGCCGAGGTGCATCTGCGCGAGGGTGGCCAGGACTACGACATCATGGGCTGGAGCCGCGATGACGTGATCAGCGACATTCTCGATCAGTACGAAAGGCACCTGCACTACCTGCACGTCGTCGGCTGAATGAGCGCGATTCGCTGCGCTAGAGGGGCCGGGACGTTTCGGTGGTCGTCTCGCAGGCCCAGAAATCCATGGCCGGGGTCTTCGTCGTCGGTGGCCCCAGCCAGTGCGCCAGCGCCTGGCATCCGTGTTCGGTGCACAGTTGGTAGTCGCCGGCCTCGGGCGTGCGCCCGGCGTGCAGCGGTTGCAACGGTGGAAGGTGGCGCCGGTAGTGCCAGGCGCCGTCGCGCAGGACCGCACCGTCCGGAATTTCCATGCCGGCGCCGTTGCCGCGCACTCTCGCCTCGCCCAGCAGCAGGCCGGCAGAGGTTACCTGGTAGTCCTCCTCCCAGCGGATCTTCTCGATGCTGTGCTGCCAGGCCAGGGTAAAGTGCTGCAGCGGCAGGCTGGCCCAGACCACCACGGCCAGCCCCAGGCACAGGCCGGTCATGCCGGCTGCCCGGCCGCGCCGCGATGGCGCCACAGGTGCCAGCCGAGCACCGCCGCGCCCAGGGCGAAGCCGGCTTCGTCGCTGATCGGCAGGGCGAGGATCAGCAACAGGCCGGCGGCGAACGCCAGGCCGCGCTCCCACCATGGCATGGGTGCACTGAGGTGGCCGATGGAGGCCATGCCCCAGAGCACCACCGCGAAGATCGCCTTGACCAGCATGTAGAGCGTGGCCGCCCAACTGTCGCCCTGCATCATCAGCGCCGGGTCGTAGACCGCCATGAAGGGCACGACGAAGCCGGCCAGGGCGATGCGCACCGCCCAGAAGCTGATCTTCAGCCCCTTCTCCTGGGCGATGGGGGCGGCGGCGAAGCAGGCCAGGGCCACCGGCGGGGTGAGGTCGGCGAGGATGCCGAAATAGAACACGAACATGTGCGAGACGATCAGCGGCACGCCCAGCTCCAGCAGGGCCGGGGCCGCGATGGAACTGGTGATGATGTAGTTGGGGATGGTCGGGATGCCCATGCCCAGCACCAGGCAGGTGAGCATGGTCAGCACCAGTGAGAGAAACAGGTTGTCGCGACCCAGGTCGAGGATGTAGCCGGCGAAGGTGGTGGCTACCCCGGTCAGCGAGATGACGCCGATGATCACCCCGACCAGGGTGCAGGCGATGCCCACCGGCACAGCATGGCGGGCGCCTTCGGCCAGGGCCATGACGCAGGCCCGCAGGGTGGCGTGGCCGCCGCGGATGAAGAAGCAGGCCAGTGCCAGGGCGGCGATGACCAGGAAGACGATGCCGATACCCAGGCGGAAGAACCCCGAGCAGAGCACCCCTAGCGCCACCCAGAAGGCGATGCGCAGCCAGGTGTTGCCGGCGCGCAGGATGATCGCCGAGCCGAGGATGACAATGGCAGTCAGCGCTAGGCCGACCATGCCCGAGTACAGCGGGGTACGCCCGGAAAACAGCAGGGCGATCAGCACCAGCAGCGGGATCAGCAGGAACCAGCGCTGGCGCAGCGCGCCCCAGGCGCTTGGGCATTGCTCCGGCGGCAGGCCGTGCAAATGGCTGCGCCGGGCCTCCAGGTGGACCATCCAGTACACCGAGCCGAAATACAGCAGGGCCGGGATCAGCGCCGCCTTGGCCACCTCTGCGTAGGGCACGTTGATGGTCTCGGCCATGATGAAGGCCACCGCCCCCATCACCGGGGGCATGATCTGGCTGCCCATGCTGGAGGTGGCTTCGACGCCGCCAGCGAAGGCCGGCGAGTAACCGAAGCGTTTCATCAGCGGAATGGTGAACTGCCCGGTGGTGACCACATTAGCCACCCCGGAGCCGGTGATGGTACCCATCAGCGCCGAGGAGAACACCGAGACCTTGGCCGGTCCGCCGCTGCGGTGGCCGAACAGGCCCATGGCGAAGTCGGTGAACAGGCGGATCATCCCGGCCTGTTCGAGGAAGGCGCCGAATAGGATGAACAGATAGATGTAGGTGGCCGACACATAGGTGGGCGTGCCGTACAGGCCCTCCGTGCCGAAGGATAGCTGGTTGACGATTTGGTCGAAGCCATAGCCGCGGTGCGCCAGGTCGCCCGGCAGGTACTGGCCGAGCAGACCGTAGACGAGGAACAGGGCGCAGATGATCGGCAGGGCGATGCCCATGACGCGCCGGGCGGCCTCGAACACCAGCACGATCAGTACCAGGCCGATGAGCATGTCGCCGTGGGTCAGTTCGCCGGAGCGCTGGATCAGGTCGGCCTCGAAGAACCACTGGTAGGCCGCCGTGGCCATGCCCCCCAGGCCCAGCAGCCAGGCTAGCGGCTGCCAGGGACGGCCATGGCCGCGCGCCGGGTAGCACAGGTAGACCACCAGCAGCAGGAAGCCCACGTGCACCGCGCGCAGGACCTGGGTGGAGATCAGCGGAAAGGCCGCGGTGGCGACCTGGAAGATCGAAAAGGCCAGGGCGACGGCGAACAGGCTGGTGGGCCAGCGCTCGGTGTCGGCATGCAGGCCGTGGGCGGTATCGCTCATTCGGGGTCTCCTGCGGTGGCCGGCCCCGGCGTGGGGCCGGCCCATGGCTCAGGGAAGCAGACCTTTTTCCTTGTAGAAGCGCTCGGCGCCGGGGTGCAGCGGAATCGGCAGGTTCTTCGCCGCCTTGTCCAGGCTGATGTCCTTGGCCGCCGCATGGGCGGTGACCAGGCGCGGCAGGTTATCGAACAACTGCTTGGTCATCTGGTAGGCCAACTCGTCACTCACCCCTTCATGGGTTACCAGGATATTGACGATGGCGGCGGTGGGCACGTCGGCGTCCTGGCCGTCGTAGGTCTTGGCCGGGATGGTCGCCGGCAGGTAGGCGTTGTTGCCGATCTTCGCCACCACCTCGGCGGGGATCGCCACGAAGCTCACCGGCATGGTCGAGGCCAGGTCGCGGATCGATGCCTGGCCCAGGCCCGAGGACTGCAGGGTGGCGTCGAGCTGGCGGTTCTTGATCAGCTCCACCGACTCGGCGAAGGGCAGGTACTCGACCTTGCCCATGTCCTCGTAGCTCAGCCCGGCGGCCTTGAAGATCGCACGGGCGTTCAGCTCGGTGCCGGACTTGGGCGCGCCGACGGAGATACGCTTGCCCTTGAGGTCGGCCAGGGAGGTGATCCCCGACTCCTTGCTGGCGACGATTTGGATGTAGTTGGGGTAGGTGCCGGCGATGGCCCGCAGCTTCTTCAGCGGCATCTTGAAGCCGGCGTCGGCCTCGCCCTTCCAGGCGTCGGCCACCGAGTCGCCAAGGGCGAAGGCCAGTTCGCCGCGGCCGGCCTGCAGCAGGTTGAGGTTCTCCACCGAGGCCTTGGTGGCCTGCACCGAGGTCTTGCTGCCCTCGATGCCGTGGCTGTAGATCTGCGACAGGCCGACGCCCACGGGGTAGTACACACCGCTGGTGCCGCCGGTGAGGATGTTGATGAAGACAGGGGCGGCCTGGGCGGTGGCGCAGACGGCGAGGAAGGCGGCGCCGGCCAGCGCCAGGCGGGTGCGTCGGATCATGGCTGGGTCTCCAGGTTCTTGTTCTTGTGCCTGAATGACTAACCGTAGAACGCTTGCGCCCGGCTTGCCCAGGTTTTTAGCCGAAAGTCTAAGAGCGCGCGACTGCTTTTAGCTCAGGGTTTATTTGGTGCCAGCTTGTCGAGGATCTGCCGCGCCAGGGCGTGGTACAGCGAGACCGGTGCGATCCAGCCGGAGACGGTGGCGGCCATGACCGTGGCCGCCAGCATGGGGATGAGCAGGTCGGGGCTGTGGGAGAGTTCCAGGACGATCACCGAGGCGGTCAGCGGCGAGCGCGTCACCCCGGCGAGGTAGGCGCCCATGCCCAGCAGCGCGCAGGTCTGCGGGTTGACGTCGGGCAACTGGGCCAGCAGCGGGGCGAAGGCCGCGCCTATGCTCAGCGAGGGCGAGAACAGGCCGCCGGGGATGCCGGCGAGGTAGGACACCACGTTGGCCAGGAACTTCCACAGCAGGAAGCTCTGCTCGGTCATCGGCTGGCCCTCCAGCAGGGCGCGGGTCTCCTCGTAGCCGGTGCCGAACACGTGGTTGCCCGAGGCCAGCCCCAGCAGCGCCAGCAGCAGCCCGCAGGCACCGGCGAAGCGCACCGGGAAGCGCTCGCGCAGGCGGCACATGCGGCCCAGCCAGCCGACCCGGGTGGGCAGCACCAGCTTGACGTAGAGCCCGCCCAGCAGGCCGCCGAGCAGCGCGCAGGCCGGCACCTCGCTCCAGCCCCAGCCCGCCGGCAGGCTGCCGCCGATCTCGCCGAAGTAGGAGTAGTGGCCCATCAGCCCGAGGGTGACGGCGCCGCCGATCAGCACCGCGGTCAGCACCAGGCCGCTGAAGCGCTGTTCGAAGGTGCGGCTGAGCTCCTCGATGGCGAACACGATGCCGGCCAGCGGCGTGTTGAAGGCCGCGGCGATGCCGGCCGCGCCGCCGGCGAGGATCAGCCCGGCGATGGTGCGCCGGCCGTGCAGCCCCAGGCGCCGGCCGAAGGCGTAGATGACCGCGGCGCCGACGTGCACCGTGGGCCCTTCGCGGCCCACCGAGCCGCCCACCAGCAGCGCGCCCGGGGTGAAGACCATGCGCACGGCGGCCACCGGCAGCGCCAGCACCTGGGCGCGGAAGCGCCGCGAAGGCGACTCCAGCGCGGCGATCACCTGGGGAATGCCGCTGCCCTTGGCCTCGACGAACCAGCGCTGGGTGACCCAGGCCAGCAGGGCGAAACCCGCGGGGGTGACCAGCAGCGGCAGCCAGGGGGCGACGCCGAGCGTGCGCTTGAACAGGGCGAAGGACTGGTCCGCCAGCCAGGCGAAGGCCAGCGCCACCAGGCCTACCAGCAGAGCCCCGACCCAGAACGCCAGATGTTGTCGCCAGAGCCGCCAGCGAGAATGGTAGAAGCGCCGTGCACGGCTGACGTTTGGCTCGCTGTCGGCAAGGTTGCGGGAGGGCAGATTTGCTGACTGGTCGGACATGATTGATTTCTGGTTGCGGAAGGGAGGATGAATCTTTGTCTTCGCCAGATTTGGGCGTCGGTGGCCAGTGGAATAGTACCAGTGGTCTGTCCCGGAACTGGTGGACAAGTAGTTAAGAGCTACTGCTCGCATTTCGCCGCTCAAACTCCATCGGACTGAGATAACCCAACGTCGAGTGGCGACGGCGGTGATTGTAAAAGCGGATGTAGTCGAACAGGTCGGTTTTCGCCTCCTGGTAGCTGGCGTAGCGAGTCAGGTACACCCGCTCGGCCTTCAGCGAACGGAAGAAGCTCTCCATCGCGGCGTTGTCCCAGCAGTCCCCGGACGTGAATGGCTGGGCACGATTCGATGTCGCCGAAGCAAGGCCTGGTAGTCGTACGCGCAGTATTGGCTGCCACGATCCGAGTGCAGCAGCACTTCTTCTTTCGGCTGTCGGCGTGCAACGGCCATCTCCAGAGCAGCATGCACCAGGGCCTGCTGCATGCGGTGGTGCATCGCCCAACCGACGACAGCGCGTGAATAGAGATCGAGCACGACGGCCAGATACAGCCAGCCTTGGGCCGTCCGCACGTAGGTCATGTCCGAGACCCAGTGCCGATTGGCGCGATCCGAGGCGAACTGGCGATCCAGGTGGTTCGGGGCAATCGGCAGAGCATGACGACTGCTGGAAACCAGCCGCCAACGCTTGCGCGAACGAACACGCAGGCCGGCTTCGCGCATCAGTCGAGCGACTCGGTGTCGACCACACGCATGCCCCATGGCCGCCAACTCGGCCTTGATTCGGCGATGGCCATAGATCCCATTCACCTCGTGGTGGATGGTGCGGATCTCCTGGCTCAGACGCCGATTCGCCATCTCTCTCGCCGAGGGAGGCCGCTGCTGCCAGGCATAGAAACCGCTGCGGGATACCTGCAGCAGCCGGCACATCGGCGCTACGGGATAGCGACCGGCCAACGCCTCGATGGCGCGGAACTTCACTTCGTGGGCTGCGAGAAGATGGCGAGCGCCTTTTTTAAAACATCGCGCTCCATGGTGACTTGAGCCAGTTGCTGGCGTAGGCGACGCAGCTCCGCGCTCTCGCCCCGCTGCTTGCCATTGCCCGGAAAGGCATCCTCACCTTGCTGCTCGTACTGGCGCTTCCAATTGCCCAGCAGGCTTTCAGCGATGCCGAGCGTCTCGGCTACATGACGAAGCGGCGTACCGGCAAGCACCTGGTCTACCGCCTCGCGTTTGAAAGATTCGGGAAAACGTCGTCTGGTCTGGGTCATGAACACTCCTTGCGGTGGACATTATCCACCTTAAGTCAGTGTCCACTCAGCCCGGGACAGACCAGAGTGAGGCTTTGACTAGCTAATGAATGCTGAAAGCCGCTATAACCTCTGCTACTGAATAAGAGGATGGAAGCATGCCTCGGCATAATTTCAACGACCTGCAAGCCTTCGTGACGGTGGCGCGCGAGGGCAGTTTTACCCGTGCAGCAGCACACCTGGGCATAACCCAATCTGCGGTGAGTCAGGTTGTGTCGGCGTTGGAGGCACGGCTGCAGATTCGTCTGCTCACACGCACCACCCGCAGTGTTTCGCTGACGGCGGCGGGTGAACGGCTCATGGACGCCATCGGCCACCGTTTCGATGAGATCGAAGCCGAGCTGGATGCCCTGACCGAGCTGCGCGACAAGCCGGCGGGCAAGGTTCGTATCACTTGTGGCGACAACATCATCAAGACGACCTTGCTGCCCAAGCTGATCCCCCTTCTGGCGGCCTATCCAGACATCAAGCTCGAATTCGATATCAACTACGGTTTCCGAGATATCGTGGCTGACCGTTTCGATGCCGGCGTGAGCTTCAGCGGTACGGTGGCGCAAGACATGATTGCCATGCCCATCGGCGGCGATCTGCGCATGGCCGTGGTGGCCGCCCCCAGCTATTTCGCCGAGCACCCCATACCCAGGCATCCTAACGACCTGGCTGCGCATAGGTGCATCGATATCCGCTTTCCCACCTACGGCGGAGTGGATGCCTGGGAGTTCGAGCGCAAAGGCAAGAAACTGAGGGTGAGGGTCGACGGGCAGCTGGTGTTCAACACCACCACCCACATCGCCGACGCCGCCGTCGCAGGCTTGGGCATCGCCTACCTGCCCGAAGATGAGTTTGACCCTCACCTTGAAGAGGGCCGGTTGATTCGAGTGCTGGAAGACTGGTGCGAGCCGTTTTCCGGCTATAACCTCTACTACCCCAGCCGCAGGCAACCTTCGCCGGCCTTCGCTCTTGTACTCGAGGCGTTGCGATTGACGTAGTAGGTGGAAAACAACGGGATCGGTTCCATTTTGCCCGTTATGTCCGCTTCTGGCCGTTCTCTGCCGGCCGCCTCTTCGGTGTACAGGTCAAGTCGGATGCAAACGGTGGTCAGCACGAATGCAATTGACTGATCAACGGCAATGCAATTGGGTGGTCAAGTGCGATGCAATTACGCACTGCCCATCGATCAGCCATCCGGACATACGGGTGTCGTTGCCATCATTGTCAAAATCCCGTCCATTGACGACGTAGTAGCCCGTTCCAAGGCCAAGAAAGATGCCTTCGATGTACTTGATCTGTTGCTCAAGGGTCCAACAGAGATCGCGTTGCCAGGGCGGCAGAACCAGATTCAGGAGTTCGCGTTCCTTCTCAACTGTCGCTCGGGCAGGGGTGCCCTCCCACAAGGCGCTGATCGAGTAGGAGCGCTGCACCCCCTCAAGAATCGGTACGGGAAGTACGGGATGGTTCATAGAGCCCTCCAGGCTGGACTGAATTCTTGAAGCGTGTTGCTGCTTTGATGAGCTCATGTTCCAGCTTGGGCCTCCGTGCCACCAGCACTCCTGGCCAATTTCACTGCCCTAAGTCCAGGCGCTGAGTACCTCTTGGGGCACTTCCGCTCGCAAGGTCAAAATGCAGTGTTGTTCAGCTATGTCGTAGAACACTACTGCTTCGCCCTTGATAAGGGCTTGGCGTACGCGTTCGACCTTCACCTCTTCCGGGGTCTCGTCACCCCCATCGGTGCCGTCCCGGCTGACGAAATCCCGCATCAAGTTGTCCAGCGTCTCGGGCTGCAGCTGGTCGTAGGGAATCAGCATACGAAGCCCTCAGCCGATCTGGCGCGCGCCATCGGTGCGAAGCACCAGGCCGCGACTGCATGGGTAGGTGAAGTGGTCGTCGGGCCAGCGCACTGAGACGCGCTCCCCTTGGCAGCCTTCCATTCGGCAGCGGTGGACCGCGCCGGTGGCCACGCCTGCTTCGGCTCCGGCCTGGTCGTAAACGAGTTGCTGGGTACGCGTGGGGTTGCTCATAGGATCACCTCTGATGACCTTGGTGGCCGATGAGGTGATTGTGGCCGCCCCTGGCTAGTGCCAGAAGCGGCGAGGGATCAGTTCCGGGTGACGCAGTGATTGATGAAGCTGCGGATCATGTCGCGTTCGGGGCGGGCGTCGATCAAGAATCCGTAGAAGGACTCTGCGCGCTGCGGATGGAACCCGAAGCCAATCTGCTCTGCAGCCTGAAGGTCCCACAGCATCGTGGAGTCGGGGACGAAGCTCGCCATCAGGAAATCGCCGCTGATCTTCGGTGCTGACTGGAGCTTAGGAATCGTGTGGAACTGACTGTTGAGCTTCAGCGTGAAGCTACGCGCGGTGTTCAGGATGTTCTGGTTGTTCTCCCCGGCATCATAGAGAGCTGTGACCTTGATGCCGCTCGGGCCCGAACAGCTGAAGAGGAGTTTGCCAGTCCCGTTCCAGGTCTCCTGCTCACCTTTGAGGTAGACCGCCCCCTGCTTACCTTCGATGACCCAGTTGGGGGGAAGAAGGCCATTGTTGACCAGGGCCAGGCTGGTTGCTTCCGACACCGACAGCAGTTGCATCTTTCCGCCACCCACCTGTGCCATCTTCTCGAACAGCAGCGGACTCACACCCACACGAATCAAGTAACTCGTGATTGCAGCGCTAACGACCTGGCCGACATCGAGATCGGAAGAGGATGCGGTCTTCCTGAAGAACCGGTGCACTCCGATTTGTGCTTTTTGATCCGCAAATCGGAAGTGGCCACCGCCAAACGAAAGCACACAGGCGCTGTAGCAGACACCTGGGAGCGGCTTGCCGTACTCCCCGCTGTATTTCCCGATCGATGTGTTGACCCCACGTCGCCTGAGGGTGTCGCCCAACTCCATGGCGGCCACAAGATCGCCGCCGGCAGAGTCAAAGGCGAGCATGGGGACCTTCGGTCCGGCGCGGTCCAGGGCCTGGGTTACCTCTTTGGTAGTGCTGGTGGTGATCTCCCCGGAAAGGTAGATCTCCGCCGGCGCGGCAGTACCGTCGGGATAGGTGCTTTGCAGAACCTGAATTTTGGCCTGGGACGCTAGGGTTATCCCGGCCAGGGCCAGTCCAAGCGCCAGCGAGATTGCATTCCTGAGCCGGGAACGATCTGCACTCGACAGCATTACAGGTCGAACCGCTTAAACACGATCTTGCCCGTAGGGGTCTCTTGTACGAGATCGCCGTTCTTCTGGACAAGGAAGCGGATGATCCGCTTTCCGTCTTTGTCGATCGCGGTAACCGAGTCGTTTTCATTGCTCCAGCTGGCGACTGCCACGTCCTGGCCGTCGGCGCTGATGTTCTTTTCCTGAATGACCGCGATGCCGACAGTTCTACCCTTACCGTCTTGGGTCTCCATAGTTGCCTTGTAGGCGCCGACAATAGAGTTATCGCAGCCGGCAAGCAGAGCGAGAAGGATGGCGAGGGCGGATCGCTTCGAAACGGTGGAGGTGAGCATCGACTCTTCCAGAGTGAAGGGGAATCACTCAGAAGCTACCGAGTTGCTGGATCTATGCCAGCCAAAGCGAGGCCCGGAAATTCAGGCCTTTGGCTTGCGGCGGGACTTGGTAGTCTCAGGCTGTGGGATGTCCTGCAGTCCAGCCTTCACCATTCGACGGTACTGGTCGCGCTTCGGCGGGGGAGCCAAGGGCATGATATCCGGAGCTGCGATACCCTCACGCTGGGCCAGCCGGGACACGGTCTCGGCGTACGCCTCCTGGTAGTTACGGGTCCCGATACTCACCCTGATCTTGGCGTTGCCATCAGAGGTTTGGTTTGTGGCCCAGTGAGCACGATAGGGGGGCGTCTGAGAGACAATCAGAGAGATGCAGGCAGCCGGTTTATTGATCCCAGCGGCACTGTGGTTACCTGGAACGATGCCAAGCATCTTCTCGATGTTGTCCCGCCATTCCATCGCCGCCTGCAGAGCTTGCTCCAAGGTCATCTCGGAGGTCGGTTTGAAGGTCTGGTAGTAGTCCCGACGACTCTCCTTGGCTCCTTGCTGAATCATGGGCCGGTAACCAACGATCTCTTTCTGCTGGTTCCGGAGAACTACGATGCGGCGCATGCGGAAGCGGGAGTCATCGATCCAACGACGTTGCCTGGTCAATTTGGGGCTTGCCAGGTCCAACGAATTGGCGGTCTCGGGGGAAGACGGACGGGTGGCAGAGAGGGGCACGGACAATGTTCCTTATCTATGGCCCTCAAATCAGCGCTGGGCCTTCCGAAGCCCGGCTATGTTCGCAAACATTCAGCCCGAATCAACTCCAATTGTCGGGCCGTAATTTCAGTCATATCCCCTGATGATTTGGAAAGGGTAGGGTGCGGCTGGCCCTCGCCGGCGAGCGGCCATACGCATGGAAGCGTCTACTCCGCCACTTTGAGCCAAACGGGTCCATGCCTGTTGGCTCAACAGGCGTGAGAAGGCTCAGGAATATCCATTGCGGCAATACGACCATCGCCGTACAAGCTGGCGGAGGTATGCGCCTGATGAAGGCGATCAAGGAAGCCGGCTCACCTAGCACGGTTGCTTAGGAACTGCTGGATTTTCCCCTGATGCGCTGGCGCTGAGCGCCTTGGTCATAGCGGACGAAGTCGTCCAGACTCTCCATTCGCGGTGCAAACAACTGCTCCAAGTCGTTGAGACGCCCCAAAACCATTGCCACGCGGACCACGCTGTCGAATGCCACGCTGCGCCCAGCTTCAAGGTTGGACAAGGTGCCGACACCAATGCCGGCGCGGGCGGCCACCTCGGACTGCTTCATCTGCTGAGACAGTCGCTCTTGGCGTAGGCGAGTGCAGATCCGCTTGACGACTTCATCCGGCTTGGCAAGGTTTAAATTCAGCATTTCGAGGCTTAAACCATAATATCTGACTTAAGAATCGGAATTATAGAGTTATCGCGGCGCCTGGGAAGCCTCGCGCCCTATGGATTCCGAATTTGCCGCGAGCATTTCCGAGAAATAAAGCCTGTCACAGATGCTCGTAATCGTACTCATCGACGCATAACAGTAGGTCACCAGGCGGGCCAGCCAACGTGTATCAGGGGCGGTTAACACTTTATCCTTCAAACAAACGATCAAACCCTGCAGGGGCCTCCCCGAACGCTTCGCGTAACAAGTGGCGAGTCTCCTCCAGTGCATCAAGCAGTTCATATCCCGCTTCCTTGTGAACGCCACCGCTAAGGGTGGCGCCTCCAATCAAGCCCATTGCGAACGCGAACTGCAGATCAGCCGCTGGCTTGTCGCGACGGTGAACTGCAGCTTTGATGTCGTCCAAGGTGCTCAGAAGGACCCTGGAGAAGGCCACTGCATTAGCTTTGCTAGTCATTGCGAATCAGAGTCCCTGCCAGGTCTCGGGAGGATCACGCGTTGCCCGACCAGTAGCCGGTCTTTACTTCGATCAGATCGAGCAGCCTCTCAATCAAACCGGCGGCGTACAGCTGGTCGTTCATCATTTCGTCTTCATCGCCGGTGCTATGGAATCGGGCGTAGGCAACGGGGCCAACCTTGAGGTGGCCCTCGGCATGCTGATCATTGCAGAAGCGTAGGCGCAGGGCCGATAGGCCCTCGCTCATCGCTTCTTTATGTAGCCCCGACCTGATCCGCTCTGCAAACATCTCGGCAACCTGGTCCAGGGTGCCCGCGTACCTGACAACGTGAATGAGGTCCGCGGCGTCCTTCGGCTCCTGTCTTTGATCCATGGCCAGAGCTTTCAGGATGACGAAGGAGGGGACGTCGGCAAAACGGATGCGCTCAGTTGAAATCCCTTGGCCATCCAGCAGTTCCGCTGTGACGCTAATCTCCTGGTACCAGTCGGCCGTGATCCCGGCATATCTGATGCACATCGCAGAGACTTCTTCACCATTGATGCTGACTGCACGCCCTGGACGGTCAGCCCCCGCATCGCGAAGGAGCTCGACAACAACTTCAGTGTGTTGATTTACCCTTCGCTTCCAGCGCCAGGATGCGGGGTTCCCATCTCCGTTGGTTACCCTTTCGAATCCCCGAGCTTTCAGCTGTTTGGCAAGGGATGCGTACTCATCACCGTTGGCCAGGACCTCGAGATTGATCACCACATCCACATCCGATGTTCCTGCGTGAGCGGGAACTTCCGGAGGTGCCTCGGGCGTTAGGTACCTCGGAACCAGGCCGCCGACTAGCCGCAAGGTGTCTTTGAGGTTCCCGAAGGCGGAAAGAACGGTCAGCAGTGTCCTCTCACATGAGTGGGTGACATCCGGGCTGTAGCCGCCAGCTGTCTTAGGTTTTACATCGCCCATGTGGACTCCATTTTCTCCCGGATGTACTGGGCCAGCTCCTTGTTCCGTCCCCGCCCATCAAGCAGGTCGAGGTAGAGGATAAAGGGGCTTGCCAAATTGCAATGATCATCGAAGGGTTGAGCGAACAAGAGCGTCGAGGGCTCCCGTTCAACTATTTGAACGTTGGCTCCCTTGCTAGTGGGCTTAAGTCCTAACGCTCCCATGTAATTACCACCCCATTGGGGGGGAACGATCACATCTACCATGTCAGCCTCGGTGAGCAGCGGAGCGTAGGCATTTGCTGCTGCGGTACCGGAAAGCACGTAACCGTGCGCGAGTCCTACCTCCTCGAGCTGATGCGAAATTTCTTGCAGTAAATTCTTTCGGTTCTCAACGAAGAGGTAGCCCTTGGTTTTGATCTCTGATCGCTGGGTCCAGTTTTCAGCCCAGGCATCGAGCAGCTTGCCAGGCTCAACCAGTCGCCGGCGCAGGGTGCGACCGCCACCCATCGAATCGCACCACTCTCTTCGCTCGAGTTCCTTCAGGACGACCGAACAGGTGTACGGTGATGTTTGCGCCATCTCCGCGAGTTCAGCGCCAGTCAGCCATTGGTGAGCGTGCATGAGCAGTGCATGCACTACGCCTTCGCGCGCATCAGTGAAGAGCGAAATGGTCTCTGGCCTTGAAGGACCCTTTGAGGGGTGAGCGATGTTGATGAGCCAGCCTTTCGAGCGAAGGTAGAGACTGCCGCTCTTCTCGAAGTAGGCGATCCCCCGTTCTTTGAGCGATTGCTTGGCACCTGGGCTCAGGGTTTCAGCTGCGACAAGCCTGATATGGTCCTGGTCGTGAGTGGTTTTGGTTGCTTCATCTAGCACCCAGACAGCACGCTGAATGTCACGGGGATACGCGTTGCGCACCACCTCTACAGCTACTTGGACTGATCCCTCCATACTTTTTAAACTGAGCAGGGCGTCAGGGGCTCCTTTGGACGGCGAGAGGCCATTCACCGGTTCAACCTCGGCGACACCCTCCAGCGCATCGTTTAGGGCGGCGGTGAGCAGCTCGATCATCTCGGCTTCGAACTGGACCGCACTAAGCGTGGCAGATCCTGGATGCATGGTTCTTTATCTTCCAGAGGTAGGTTAGCTGGCCAGCAAAACATGCTGAATGCGCTTTAGTTTAGCTGATTTCGCTAGTTTAGCTGGTCAGCTAATGAAGCTAGTACAGCTTTATCTTAGGTCAAAACGCTAGTTTAGCTGGCCAGCTAATCTAGCCATATTGCCTAAACTAAATCAAAAAGCAGGTATTCGCAGGCTTGGCGAACGGTCAGAGATGAGCGCTCACCCCGCACAGATAGGTCTCTAGCTCGATACATTGGGACTGAATAGTTCCCACCAAATGGTGCAATTGATTGGCGAGGTCCCGGCGGCGATCGGGTGAAACGTTCTGCCCATCACCATATAGCCCTTTGACGATGGTCTTGAGGGTGTCCAGCTGCTCGTCCTCAACCACGTAGGCAGTCGTACTCTCGAGCCGCGGGGAGAAGAGTTCGCGCCAGTGGGTGATGTAGCCGGTCACATCCCACGCAGACGCACAGGTAGTTTTCCAGCTCCCCTCGCAGTCCTCCGATGGGGGATACCACCGCACTACTGCCTGAGTGCCATCCTTGTATAGCCCTTGTACGGGTTCGGACCGCAGGGTGAAATCATCGTGGTTGATCGCCACCGGTGGGTGGCTGATGCTCGTCCAGGCCATCGTGTATTCCTCGTTGTAACCCCGGCGCGCCCGGGAAAAGTTATGCGCGGCGACGGGTACCAGAAGCCAATTTCTCAAGCGCCTGAAGCAGTTGCTCGGCATCGTCCGCACGGATCTGTACGACATCGGCCCCGCCGGCGAGACCCTGGCGGAGTTGGCGTCGTACCTCGGACTTCAGGAGTTTCGTCACGACAGCTTTAGTCCCGATCGCCTGGCCCCCCGCCCGGACCTTCTTCGGCCGGGCCTGGACTGCGGCCTCCTCAAGGACAGCGAGTACGTCTCTTCCAGACTCCTCTGCGATACGCAGTGCCCGGAGAGAGGCTTCGAGCGAAGCCTTTCGGTTTGCTACCAGGTCTACAAGCTGTTGCGGCGCCTTCGCGAACTCCAGCAGCGAGCGAACATGGCGTATCGGCCTCCCGACAATCGCAGCGATCTCGATATCCATGCAGCCGGCTTGATGGAGGCCCTCGTACACCGTGGCGGCCAGGTAGGGGCGCATGCCAGCCAAGGCCATGCGGAACTCCGCAAGAACGGGGGCGGGGACTGTCGCGCCAGCGCAGACGGCGTCACGCACTGCTTGATATGGCAGTCCCTTCACAGTTCACCCTCCAAGGGGAGGATTTGGACTTCGTGGGCTTCGAAGTGAACGAGGTAGGTGTAGTCCTCGTCGGTATCCGAGCTGGTGTCGAAGGTGGCCAGGAAATCGGCTTCCGCGTACCGCCGATGTTGCGGGACGAGAATCGGATAGTGGCCCATGCCAGTGCGGGTATCGCGGACACCAACGACCAGGTGCTGGTCGAGCCTGGAGAGCTTCTCACCTTCTTGCAGCATGCGGCCAATCACTTCCCTGATTTCAGCCGGTAGCCCGGACAAGTCGAGTTTGCTGAGTTCTTCGAGGTGATCGAGAAGGGGCTGAGTCTGGGTTGGGTGAAACATGGATTCGCTCCTCATGAATGATGGAGCTGATGATCAGGGGTACCGGGGCGTGCCAGAACCACCACTGGAAAATGTTGTTCAAGCGCGCGAGAGGGCTAGATGTGGTGTGTGCTGTTGATTCCAGGTGCTGACTTGGTCAGCGCCTGGAAGGAGGGAGGGGCAACTCTCAATCGGTGGTAGGGGGTTGCTGGCGCTGGGAGCGTGGGCGGATCGGATTTCTAACCGGCTCAGGAGCCGGGTCAGCTGTCGTAGGCTCCTGCGCTGAAATGCTGTCCTGGGCAGCAATCCGGACCATCAGGTGATCGGTGATGAGGCCGAAATAGCTGGCGTGTAACTCCAAGGGGTGAACTACTCGATTCAAGACCTACTCCGTGTCTCTGATCTCCAGTGGGACGACGATACAGCATTTGGGGTATCGGTCCCCTTGGAATTGGGGAAGTGTTAATCGCCCAAAGGTCAACTTGCCGACTGAGGGCTGGCAACCTTTCCGAGTTTTTCCATGAAGTCCTCGACCGCCATGTCCTGCAGCTTGGAGATGCGATCGCGAAGGATCGACCAGCGCTCTTCCTCTTCCATGGCCATGTACTCGGCGCGGTAGCGACAGCCGTCCAGGATCAGCTCCGTCGCCTGCGTCTGATTGACGACAAACACCACCTTGCCGTCGAGTTTCAGGTTCTCGCGAGCAAAGACCTCCGAGATGGAGTCACTGGGGTCGAGAGATGCATAGAAGCGACCGCGGAGGAAGTCCCCCTGGAAGGTTTGCTGGCCCAGGAGGGGGCGCGCAGCATTCATCAGGATCTGGCCCGGAACCAGCTCCGGGATTTCCTTGAGGCCCGTGCAGACTGCGACGGGAGCTTTGGCCAGGTAGGTCAGGAGTTGGGATTCTTGGTACTGCATAGCGCGACACCTCATCTGTGTTGGTTGCCGCTATGGTCCCGGATCGAGTGTGTGACAGAAGCCTGAAGCGGAATTTCCGCCCACTGACTTGGCGTGCATCTCGCCGGGGGTTCGGTAACGTGGATTGCCTCATTGCTGAAGCCAGGTACCTGGCAAAGAGAGGCCCTCTTGATCCGTCGACTCGCCGTCATGGCTACCCTGTCCGCTGCCGCAACGCTGACTGCCGCCTGTAGCTCCGTTATCGAACAAGAATCCAACCTGAATGGCCTTGCATCCGCTCAGCCGGTGGCGCTCTCTGCCAGCCAATCCCGAGCTCTGGCCTTTGACGACTGCAACTACATCGTTGACCATCTCAAGGTCCCGCAGAGCGCCGGGACCAAGTCACGCGCGATGTCTTACTGCCTCGGGGTTGATATCGCAAAGTACGGGATGAACTGACCCCAGCAACGTCCGCAAAAGAAAAACCCCGCGTCCTGAGAAGGATCGCGGGGTTTTTTGTTGGCTCCATCTCCTGAAACCAGCTGACCTGAAAAGGCCAGCTGGGACGTCAAGCAGCCGAAGCGTACTTGGCATCCACCTGTTGAAACTGGTCCAGCATCTCGCTGTAACTGATCTCGCCGCGGTTGTGCTGCGTGATGAGTTCCAGGCGATCGCACCCCTTCATCCACTCGACCGTCGAAGCAACTTGATCGAGAGTCTCTGGTGGTGCAACTGTCCGGAACCCTGAGTCGAATGCGTCAGAGACAGCTTCGTCCAGGGTCTGAAACGTAAAGTGGGAAACCCAGCCGTTGGCCATAAAAACCTGGTAGCGGAATTTCCCGGGTGAGGATGCGTCTGGGAGGAAGATCGCCCACTGGTTCCCGGACCAGTGCTTGACCGTCAACCCTACTCCTACCCGGTCCAGTTCGCTGAATACAGCGGTCAGCGCTTCATGGCGAGATAGGCTTTCCCGGACCATTTCTCGGACATTGGCGGATAGACCTGACTGATCTGCATCAAGCGGTTGCCCGTCGCCCAGAAGCAGGCGGACGGACTCGGCTTGGTCCCTCATGCGAGTGCGATGATTGGTACTCATGGGTGCTCTCCAGGGAGGCACTCATGCCCAGGGCAGGAAGTGCCCCGAGTTGGGATAGAAATGCGCCGGCGGGTGCCAGGGCGCTCGAACCACTCGATGTGGTGTGCAGCACCTGGCTTGCCAGGTTATCTCCGTCCCTCAGAACTTAATTGCTAGACGTGACCGGCCAGAAAAGCGCACGGCATCAACTGGGCGGCCTAAAAGTCGCCCGGAAGGTCTTTCACAAGAGGGAATGAGCGCTCCGGTTGGATGACCAGTTCACTCTGAAGTGCATGTGACACCGAAAGGCGCGCATGCGGAGGATGGAGCCAGCGGTGTCTCCCCGGGTTCCAGTAGAAGTTCTACCAGCGACCGAGGCCAGGTGAACAGCCCAGAGGTCTGGAACCGTACGCCTGGTGCTCAAAGTCCAAGGACTCAAGCATGTAACGCGGATCTTGTATCACTGGCGGATGGCCGGAGCAACCCAAAAGGCCAGGATGAAAACCGCGAGATCAAACCCGAGTAACGGTGATGAACTCGCTATGTTGGTCGCGTTGGGCGCGGCCGAAAACCCAGCCGTCCTCAAGGCTGGCCAAGTCATCCCAGTCGAGCGGGATCAAATGGGCATTCCAGCCTGCCGCCAGATCGGTTGTGTAGTGGAGCATTCCGTTCGCGTCCTGCCGGATCACCAGTTGCTCATCGTCTTTCGGCAAGGAAAACCGGCGTGAGCCGTGAGCACAGCTCGAGCACTCCCCCTGATTTGTGCAGCACGCGAACTGGCCGTTCCATGCGGCCAACATAGTGTTCTGAGACTCTCGCAAGGTGGGAAAACTGCGTGGGCGAAGAGCACAACGGGGAGTGGGGTCAATGCAGTCGATGCGGAGCCGGTTGCGGCCCTGGCCGTCAGGGCCACGGGGATCAAAGGGTGGTGCCTCGAGGTAAATCGGCATTTTGATATCCAGCTGAGGAAGAGAACATGTGGCGATGAGGAGGCCCCCGTGGGGGCCAAACGACGGCACTCACATGCCGATCGGTGCTTCATGGGGGCTGCGGTCCAGGTGCATCGCCAGCTGCATGGACGCGATTTCAACGATCTCGGCCGGGGACAATGGTTCTGAAGCGATTGCCATTGCAGGACGCAGAACACGGATGCCGGTCTTCGCTTCCCACTCAATCGCGATGAAGTGGACACCAGGAACCTGGTTCAGGGGTGGGGCGATCTGCCAGGTCTTGGTTGTTCTTGCGTAGCCTGCGAGGTAGCCGAGCAGATTTCCGCGAGCCTCCAAGGTCTGCTGATCGAGGGAGGAATCGAAGGAGGAAACAGCGGCCAGGTACTGATCAGCTGGATGCACACCTGGGTGTTTGCCATTGGCCTCGGCGATGATGCCCTTGCCGGTCTGTGCTGAGCGGTACAGCTCCTGTGAGGCTGCGCCGATGAGACGGACGCCCGACACCAAATTCATCGAGTAGAACCAGCACCGCACCGTATCGATGTGGGGCTGATCCTCGGTGACCTTCCAGCCGGACTTATCCAGCCCTGCCTCGATGCGCTTGCGCATTGCTTCTCTGACTTTGTCCATGTTTCCTGAGCCTGTGGTGCTGAATCGGACCTCCATCATCTGTGGATCAGGGCGTGACACCAGCCAGGGGAAAAGCGAGGCCCACTTTGAGTTGTACCCAGCTGATCGGTCGCTATCGTAGGCTCCAACATTAGGAGCTCACGTACCGATGGCACTCCCGCCGACGATCATCAGCCGCCGCACCTTCCTTGCAGGCCTGCTTGCCGCCCCCGCGGTGCTCGCCGCCGGCCAGGTATGGGGAAGCGCCAATGCCGGCAGGCGGTACGACTGGCGCGTCGTTGCGCTGAACCGTGATCGTTGGCTTGACCTCGAACGCCCCGACAGCAAAGAGAAGTCAACTTTTTGCTATTTCCGGCAAGGCCAGGGGTGGGATGTGCAGGGGTACCAGCAGGCTTGCGGCCTCCTGCGGGATGTGAGGTACAAGTCCACTGTCCGGATGAGCCCGAAGCTGCTCGACCTCATGTTCCTCATCCAGGTTTGGCTGCGGGTGAACAAGCTGCCTTACAAGATACTGGTGAACAGCGGCTACAGGACGCCACAGCACAACTCCTCTTTGGAGGGAGCAGCAAAGCAATCCCTTCACATTCAGGCGATGGCCGCCGATATTCGGATTCCGGGGCTCAGTGTCGACAACCTCGGCAGGCTGGCGCAGGCGATTGGCGTAGGAGGAGTCGGCTTCTACCCCGGTAAGGGCTTCATCCACGTCGACGTCGGCAAGGTCAGAACCTGGCGCGTTGCCCAGCTGGATGAGCGAGAGCTTCACCCGTGGGCGGTTGAGCAACTGGACTCTTCCACAGACGCATTGTGGCTGGCCCAGTTGGCCCCTGAATGGCCTGATCTTCTTGAAACCGGAATGCTGGCCTAATCCTCACCCCAGAATGACGGGCGACCGTATGCAGCGGAGCCTACGAACACGATTTCTGAATGCCTTGTACCCAGTCTGAAATCGACTCCTGGAGCTCGTAGTTGCAGATGAAATAATGCTCCTTCTCAAGGTCTCCAGCAGCCCAGCAATAGTCATCATTGGCCCACCATTTAAGGCTCGCTGGCGACCTCAGACCTTGGAGGTCGAACGAAGCGCGTCCGTCGGGCATGAACAGAATTGACTTCGTCCGAGACTGATTTGGGGTTGGGTCGATAAACTGACCGTTTGGCTGCTGCCACACGGCATGATGTTGAGCTATGTACTGCCCCTCGGTGTTCCAAAGTGCCCATCCAAAGATGGCCTCCCCGCCGTGTTTCGCTTGCAAGTCAAGGCAGTTGTACCAGCAATGCAGTTCCTGGTATCCCGGCTCTGGGGCAACAGGTACCTGGTGGACATGCAGATCCTCCATGTAGTCGTTGGGATCTACACCTTTCGGGGGAACTACTGGCGCCTTAAACCGCAGAAAATCTACGAATGTTTGGAGCTGGGGATCGTCGAGTGCTGGTACGGTTGGGAGCTGAACTGGGGGCATAGGGAAGGGAGTTTCTCTGGTAGGGTTCAGTGAGCATCAGGGCCAAACTTTGGCCCGGCATGCCCAGCTTACAGCACCAACAAGGCCCTGCTCATTTTAGCGGGGAGAGCGGTTTAGATGCTGATCCGGATCTCGACTCGGCGGTTCGCCTGACGGCCAGATTCCGAGGTGTTGTCTGCGATGGGCTGGGAATCGGCAACGCCGCGGACTTCGATCCGGTCCCTAGAAATCCCATTCGCAAAGAGGTACTGCGCCACACTCTCGGCGCGGCCGTAACTCAGTCGCATGTTGCTCGGGTGAGCACCTACGTTGTCGGTGTGGCCGGTGATAACAGCGCGTTGCTCCGGATGTTCGCGCAGTGCGCCAGCAAGGCTGGCCAGACCGCTGAACGCTTGCATCTGCAGATCGGCAGAGCCCGACCTGAAGGTGATGTCTAACGGCGCCTTCACGACCAAAGCTTGGGTGCCGTGGGCCTGGTCAGTCACCTGCTCAACGGTCAGTCCAGTCCCCTGCAGCTTTCTTTGCAACTCGGCATGCCGGCGGTCCAGGAGGTATCCGCTGCCACCGCCGACGCCTGCCCCAATGGCAGCACCGATGAGTGCTGCTCGGCCGTCTCCAAGTGCCGCCCCGATCAGGCCGCCGGCGACGGTACCGACCACAGCACCGACGGCTGTCCGGTCGATCTGATTCTCGCCAGTAGCTGGATTGGTCGTGCAGCCAACGAGGCCGATCAGGGCTGCAGCGAGGCAAAGGGTCTTGATGATCTGGAACATGATGGAGCTCCTCGAAAGTGGAGCCTCATCTTCTTTCTGCTGCCTTCGTGCCAGAAGCGGGGCTAAGACTTTGCTGCTGCATCCGCCGTCAACTGATTTGCCTGCACATACTCCGCACGGGCTTGGGTGTGCTGTTATCGACGCGGAGGGAAAGGCCAGTCGCAGTCGAAGTTGGTTTCGTCGATGGGCTTTGCCTGGGGCGAGAAGAAGTCATCCTGCCTGTCGGCATGAACCAGGGCTGCATCCAGGCGCGGCAGAGTCTTGGAGAAGCGGGTGGCGCTCGTACCATCGATGGAGTGTGCGCCAGCGGCAGAGCAGAGCATGATGCGTTTGGCCGAGTTCACTCGCCCGACATGGAAATGGCAGTTCCTACGCCGCGCCAGCACGCCCCATGCGTTACAGGTCTTCAGCTTCCAATCAGTTGACCCGCCCAGGAACAGCCCGCAGCTGGGGCTAAGAAATTCTCGGACATCATCAGGTTCCACGCCGTCTTGTACCGCGATGAGAGTCAGAGTCGGAATTCCGGAAACGCTCCTTCCACCTAAGCGAAAACTCAAGAGACGCCATGCCCCCACAAACGATGTCAGGGAGGACCACGAAGTCCGCATCAGCACCTAGCAGATCCACTGCTTTACCAAAGGCCACTTCATCGAAAGGTCGTCCCTGCTGGAAGGCCGACCAAGCGGCGTTGTCGAGGCAGAATTTCATGCCTTCCGTGCGTAATGCACCAGCCGGGCTCACCAAAAGCCGCCACCCAGCCTCCCTCATTGCAGCGAGGTTCTGCTTGGTGCCGGTGCGCGACGCATAGGAAACCATCTCCTTACGCATTACCGGCAGTCGCTCCTCACACTCGGGTTCCATATCGGCGCTGCCGTCCATGTTGTAGTAGTCGCTGTAGGCGAGCTTGGCCTGGGCGTAGCCGACACGGGTACCGTCGAGGTAAGGCTTCATCCAGCTGGGCGGCGTGTAGACGGCTTCTTGCATGATGATCTCCATGAGCGAATTTCATGCACATGGTGCCTCCGCTAAATTGTGCCACCAGCCGGGTATCATCGAATTTTCACCTACCGAGGAAGGCTCTCAAATGCGCTATGGGAACAGCACGATGACCACGTATTACGAGGGGTGCGAAGGTGCACAGACCGAGCCATGCGTCGTAGTTTTCCGAGATTCCGAACTGGTGATCGAGTACCTGCGCGCCGGGTCGCCGTCAACCTATCGAGGTGTACTTGAGGGAGACCAGTACCAGCTCCGGTACTGGCCCCAAAGTGAGGGTTTCGATGCTCAGGCTTCGCTATGCCGGCCAGACTCGGATCTCATGGATGGAGAGTGGAGTGAGGTGGAAAACGGGGTTCGTTCCAGTGGCACCTGGGAAATCGAACTGCGGGAGTGAAGGGCCGTATTCAGCGGCCCGAGCCGTGCCTTCTACGCCAGTCTTCAATAATGCGGGGTGGAATCTGGGCGAACTCCGCAAGATCCTCGATCGTGAGAGGGCGGGTGAAGCGTTTGTCCCTCCACGACTCGCTTGGCGTACTTACTGTGGCCTGCTGTGGCCTTAGCCAGTTGAGGGCTTGTGCGGCATTCTGGAATGCATGCCGGCCCGTGTAGCCCAGGGCGGGGCCAATGACGATGCTACGGATCTCAACACGATCTCTGGGTGGGATGGTGTCCAACAGCGCGATCAACGGGCCGGCGGGCCTGCAGATGCTCGGGAGACGCCCTGTCCTCCGAAACTGGGCGTACATGTGGGGGTTCCGAGCAAGCAAACGGAGGGCATCACGATCAACCATTGAGGGATGCCCCTGCTACCGGGGGAATGCCGGCAAGAACTTCGAACGTTCCTTCATGCGAGTAGACGTTGACGCTACGGCCCGTCGGGAAGGGCTCCCCCTCAAGGACAACCGCGCAGCGCCAGTTTCCACCAGAAGTGTTCAGGGTGTTCATGACGCGCCCCCGGACGACCGTCTTGAGGTGTTCCGTGGCGAGAGGGGTGAACACAACCTCGTCCATCGGTTTGACGGGACAGAGGGTCGTTACGGTGAGGCTAAGGGCAAGTTGCATGGCATGGCTCCTTTGGATTGGAGCCATGATCGTTGCGAAGGGAGCGTGCCAGAAGCTACGCCATCTCAACCGTCCAGCGCAGGTGATCCGGAATGCTGGCGATGAAAGTTTGCGCAGCTTCTGATGCCAGCCACTCCCGATGCTCGGATACCAAATTCTCCAGTTGCTCCACGTTGGTGGTTTGGATGTTGAACCAGGTATCCCAGGTGGCAGGGTCATGCGAAGCGCTTGAATTGGCCGACCCGCAATCATTACAACTCAGATTGAGCAAGGTGTAGTCGCCGTCCACTGCGTAGGTTCGGTCCCCAATCGTGATCCGCGCAGTAGGGTAGTAGCTGAGGACGGTACCGACCATTGCGACCAGCGCCGCCAGCTCGTTGAAGGCAGTGACCAGCTGGCTGGGCTTGGGGTTCGCCAACTGATTGAGCTCCAAGAAGCTATCTCGGGCCATGTTGATCAGGGATGCCGTAATGCCGGTTTCAATCGCTACGGGGTCGAAGTGTGCTGGCACCGGGGCTGCGAGCCATGCGTTCAGTATCTCAAGCTCTTCAAGCACATCTTCGTGTCCTAGGTCAGCGTCGCATGGGTAGAGGGGGTTTTCGAAGTCGAGCGAGTTTTCACGGGCTTTGATCTGGAAGAGAACCACCTGGCCAATATGCCGGTGGAATACCAGCGCATGGCCGAAGACTTCTACATAGCTCCCGATAGGCATAGTACGCAGAGTAGCCCCTACCTGTGCCTGCCTTTGAAGAAGGGTATTCCAGGCCAGGTTATAGTCGGATTTGAGTTCAGCACTGAGCATTCGTAGGACTCCAGGTGGTTTGAGACTGGCCAGGCACGGTGCCCGGTGTTGCCAAAATTTGGGGCCGCAGCGCTCGCCGACTATCAGGGGGAGGGCTTCTGAGGCTGAAACCATTTTTATCCGGAGTGGTGCGTGCCAGAAGCACGATGAGCGCTTGGGTTTGGATGCGAAAAGGGGGCCTCAAGAGGCCCCCTTTGGGTGGTTTCGCGAGAGCTGTCTTAGCCTTCTTTGCGCTCGCCCTGAGCACGGTCGTCAAAGGCAGACATGCCGCCGGCGAGGAAGGCGCAGATGAGAGCTGCAACGGATGCCGCAACGATGATTGGACCTTCTGCCCAGTGCCCGTAATTGACGGTGAAGAACTGCAGGCCGGCTGCGAGAAGTACGAAAACGATGACGGTCAGAATACGCAGAATCATGGTGGTGCTCCTGTTTGATTTCCACCAGTCTCAGTGGCGATCAGTTGTGCCAGAAGCACCCCAAAGAGAAATTCAGGCTGCGGGTATTGCAGAGTGGTCGAGGAGACCGGCGTGGTGAATGCCCGGTGTACCGAGTGATGCCGCCAATAGTGCGTTTGCCTGCCGCGAGGTGTTCACCCACCAGGCCAGAGCTGTCAGCATCACGCTATGTGCGCTGACATTGGTTTCTGAGCTGATTTCTGCAATCCGCTTCCGGATATAGGGCGTGTACCGGAGCATGAAACTGATTTTGTCGGAAGGAACTCCCGGCTCATCCGTGACCAGTGGGACCTCTTCGAGCACTGCTTTGACCGCAACTTCTTTCAAAGGGCCGGCGATCAGCTTGAGGACTGCAGTGGTCTGGGCCTGATGGTCCAGCCAGCGCTCCAGGCCCATGACGCATTCGCCATTGAGGCTTCGCTTGTGCAGATTAGCGAGCGTGGAAAGGCCTTCATGGCAATCGCTGTTTAGCCGCACAGTTACCTTCGGTGCGCTCCGGGAGTTGAAGTCCGTCTCGGTGTTCAGGTCGTCCATAGAAACTCCTACATCAGTGGTTCCACGGCCAGTCGAGGCCGCAGACGTACATTGTGCCCAGCAATGTTGCAGATTGCCCGCAAAATGCCGGAACTGAGATTCTGCGTTGCCTGGCCGGCCATAGAGCGTTGATCGCCGGTCTAGGCTGCGTCGGCAATTACCTCTTGAATTGCCTGGGCTACGCGCTTCTCTACGAAACCGATCTTAGGCAATTGATCCCAGATGTCCTGTAGAAATTGGATGCGGGTGTTTACCAGCGAAGGCTCGGCATTTCGTTTCGTGCGCAGGTGCAGGTAGAGACAGGTGCGGATATCGCTTTCACTTGAGCTCCCTGGCACCAGGTTGGCGAGGGCTGCTTCAAGTTCGTTGCGTGGGATCGGGACCACGGCTTAGGCCGCCGTGATCTGGTGGTTCTCCACGCGGAATCGGTCCGCTACGTTGCCGCGACCAGGGATGCGGATCAGTTCCCATGTTTCGGACTGATCGGGTTTGGTCGCCTGGCTGTCCGGAGTGTGGCAGCGTCCCAGGTAGTTATGGCGTGCTCCCAGAAACTCCGCAGTGACGGAGTCGGCGGTGCGCCGGGTGATGTGTCGAACCTGAACAGTTTCGCCTGCGAGGTTCAGGGACGGGCCGTGCTGGGCCAGATAGGCTTCGAGTTGGGTCACAGGATCATTCCAGAAAATCAGATGAGGGAAGTCTTCCGATTGCAGGCCGAGATTCAAGCCAAGACCGTGGGCTGAAAACCCTGCAGCACTGGCCAGCGGGCCAATCAGGAAGGGGAAAACAAAGCGGCCTCAATCGAGGCCGCAGGCGGAGCAGATGGTTCAGGCCAGCTTCTGTTCCTGTTCGGTGAGGCTGGCAATGAAGGCGGGGCGGCTGAACATGCGCTCGCAATAGCCGGCCAGTCCGCGCACCTTGGTGAGGTTGATGCCGGACGATTTCACTCGCCACAGCAGAGGGGCGAGGGTGCAGTCTGCAATCGACAGGGTGTCCGACATGAAGAACTGCTTCTGCTCAAAGAGAGGGGCCAGTTCCAGCAGGGTGCTGGCCAGCTCCTTGCGGGCTTCGATGCTGCCGGCTTGGGCGGCATCCAGCAGCGGGTACAGTTCGCGGTGAATGCGGCGCGCGAGCATACGAGCATTGGCGCGGGCGGTGGTGTTTGTCGGCAGCAGTGCCGGGTGCGGATGACGTTCTTCCAGGTACTCCGCAACCATGTCTACTTCGTGCAGCGCGAGGTCGCGCTCAGCCAGCGCCGGTGCTTGCATAGTGGAACCGAACTGAGACATCAGGCGAGCGTTTGCCGGTACGGCAACGTCTAAGATGCGAGCGTCAATGGCCTTCTCCGCCAGTACGAGGCGGACGATGTGGGAACGGTAGCAAGTGCTGTCGGAGAAGATGGTCAGGGTGTTGACGATGCTCATGGTGTGCCCTCGGTGTTTGATTCGATGGGCATAGGATCAGGCTGGAAAAGGTGTGCCAGAAGCACCACTCACCCTTATTTCTGCGTTATTACGGGGCAGCGAGACTAGGTCGTTGCCCCTTACACAGATTCACGAAGCTCCGGATCAAGGACGCTGAGTTCCGGGCATCCACCTCAAACCCGGCCCGAACTTCGGTGCCAGATTTGCTGTATTGGATTCCGATTGATTGAGCACCGACAAGACCGCGCAGCTGCTCGGGGTTGGGCCTGAAGGTGAAGCTCACAAATCCATTACGTGTTCTGGAGAATGGGACACGAAACCAGTCGCCCACCTGCTTCCCGTCGGCCACAATCGTGGCTTCGTTTAGGGCCTGAGCAAGACTCGGGGAATACCAGGCTTTGAACATGGCCGTCAGCTCCACGCCATCCCCTTCAGCGCACGCCAGCGCTAGCTTGCCGGTCCCCTGAATCTTTTCCTGCTCCCCAACAAGCGCAACGGCGCCGGCAACGTCTGTGACCTGCCATTGCGCAGGTAGCGTGCCAGCGTTGATCAGCCCAAGATCGAATGCTACGACTGGGGTCAGGTAAGCCATGCTTCCGTTGTCTGCGGACACCATCCGCTCCATCACGCTGACGCTGATCCCCAGCGAGGTCAGGTGGTTGGCAATCATCGTGGAGACGACTTGACCTGTTTGCAGATCGTTGGCCTGATCGCCTCCCGAGCTGATGAACTGATGCAGACCCAGCTTCGAATCCGGTTCCAGGAAACGGAAGCGCCCACCGGCAAAGGCGAAGGGGCAGGCACTCTCACAACGTCCCGGCAGGCGGGTAGTACCTTGGCCCTGCCGACCCACTCTCGTTGAAAAACCTCGCTCTCGAATCAGCTGGCCCAGCTCCATTGCGGCCAGTAGATCGCCGCCAGGGGAGTCGAAGAAGACCATTCCGACACCAGCGCTATGCAGACGCCCCAGTTCCTTGAACCGGGCGACTGTCTCGCGCTCGATGTAGCCAGAGATGAACACCTCCGGATAGCTGCCAGGGTCGTCAATGCGGCTGACCGTGGCCGGAGCAAAACGATGGCCATCTCGCCTGGTGCTCTCGGTGGCGGCGACTGCGTGGATAGCGAAGGTTGCAAGCAGGAGGATGAGGATGCGATTCATGGTTTTGTCTGACCGTTCGAGATGCATCCAGACTGCCGCTGTAGGGGGCGTGCCAGAAGCCCGCAGATCCTTGCACAGACCGGGCTGCTCGGAGCATCAAACCCATGCTCTGGAAAACGAAGTACGCGAAGTCGCGGTAGTATTGCCGCCTGATATTCGGGACGGAACGCGTTTCAAGATGGAAGTACAAGGACAGGGGCAGGTGAAGGGGCGCATCTCTGGTGTGGTCAGAAGTTTCATGGCCGGTAAGGGTTTCGGTTTCATCCAAGGAGAAGACGGGCGCGACTATTTCGTGCACATCAAGAGTGTCGCCGGCGGCGAGCCGCTGGTAGATGGGCAGTCCGTTGAATTCGAAGGTTCGCCCAGCCCTAAGGGGTACCGCGCAACGAATGTCACGCCAGGGGAGCTGCCTCCGCCTCCGGGGCAGGCCTACGAGTCACCCCACAACTTCATCTGGTCCAAAGATTCCCAGGCCCGAGGTTTCGACACGATCTTCTTCCTGGGAACCGGCTGGGCAGAGTCGAATGATCCCAACCGTGCGCGGGAGATGCTCAAGCAAGCAAGCGAAGCGCGTGGCGGTAATGCGGTGCTCGACGTCCGCATGGAGAAGTTCAGCCGGCAACAGGGCTGTTCCAATTACTACTACACAGTTCACAGGTACCACGGCACCTATGCCAATGTTCAGCGGATCATCACGACCACTGACCAGGGGCTGATCGCACAGTCACTGAAGTGGCAGGAAGATTTCAATGTGTGGATCGACCAGCTCAACGGGAAGGCGGCCGAGGAGGAGCCGCAGGGCAGCACCAGCCTGATTCCTCCCGGTGCGATTGAGCATGGGGCCAAGATGCTGTGGAGCTGGACCATGACGATCGGGAAGATCTTGGGCCTGGCCCTGGTCTTCTTCTGGAAACAAGGGCTCAAGCTGCTGCGCAAGCAACAGCCCAAGGACTAGCCCTGACCTCAAAAGGGCCAGGCGTGCTGCGACGGGTCGATCTGCTTTACGGGGATCAACAGGCCCGAAGGAAGCTCTTCGTCATCGACGTCCAGTGATCTGGACCGGCCCTTGGAAGCGGCCTTGGCCATCAATTCCTCGTACCGAGCGATAATGCCGTGCGGGTCCCGGTAGTTAATTTCCAAACCCAGCGCGTCAGCGACGGTGCCGCGGACTTCCGCCAGCAACTCAGCTTCCGCTACTGTCGGAACTGCCACAGGCCAACCCTTCACATACCGCAAATGCTTGGGCAGGCGAGCTTCCGCAATCTGGCGGATCTCTGCCTTGCGCTTGGCATCCTCAAGCCCCTGAAGCATCTCTTCGCCCAGCAGATCCGGACGGACGTCGCCCAGCCACTTCCCCGATTGGAAAGAGAATGTCGAGGTGATTTCCAGATCGACCATCTCGCGATAAATCGCATGGTTGTCTTCGCACTGCGTTGAGGACATCAGATCCCGGGCCGAGGCAAGGACGCAGAATGAACAGCTCACCCGCGTCATTCCGTACTCGGTGTACGCTTCGTGCCTGGCCAGGCCATATGACTCAATGAACGGGATCACTTCGGCCCGTTTCATGTCGATAATGGCGTTCCAGGTTGCACCTTCCCTTCCTCTGGACACGATTTTGCTGTCCGGTTTGCTCACCGGCTGCTTAGCTCGGTTGGCACTCTCTTCACGGCGCACACCAACAACGTTGACCACGTCTTGATTGGGAAACCGTCTCTTGAGCGCGCTCGATATGGGGTTTGTTTTCTTTTCTGAGGTACAGAAGCGAAGACTGGCCGTGGACCACGGAAGAATTACCTGAACGCATTCCAGGCTCTGGTAGCGCGCGACATTCCTCCGCCAGCGTGTCAGCCAACGATCCATCATGTCGCCGTTGCCGCCACGTACGACTAGCAGTTCCCACCCGAGAAATTCGGCCATTTCTTGACACTTGGGTAGGCTCTGGAGCCACTCAACGCGACCGAGGTCAGCATGGACGGCCAGGCGTGGGCCGGTATGTCCAATCGAGTTCAGATGCTCATGAACGGCCAGTAGGCATGCCTGACTGTCCTGACCTCCACTGACACCCACGGCGACGGCCGCGTTCGCGGAAAGGAGGCGCTCGATGTCGGGGGTGGTGGAGATGAATCGGGGTTGGAAGGTCATCGCCTTTGATCCTGGCTTCGATGTGATGAAGCCAGGATCGCCGCGTTTGAGTTGTGCCAGAAGCGGTAGAGTCAGACCTATTCGTCGTTGGCCATCCGGATATCGGAGAGGTCGCGTACTGCGATGATCTCCCCCAAGGCATCCATCAGCACCAGCTGGAACTTGGTCAGTACCAGGGTGCCCTTGGTTACAGCTCGGTACCAGTTCGATTCGTCATCAGCGCGATGCACGAAGCCGTACTCTGAGGGGGCCACACTGAATCGGCCGCACTCACTGATGGTGGGGTTGCGGATCTCGAAGTCTTCATGGACGAAGAACAGGTCTTCAACGTTGCCAAAGGCCTTGAAGGTCACCTCGACAAGGGTCGGGTTGTTCAGCTGGTCGGCAACCCAGGCCTCGCCGTCGAACTCCCAACCTCGGGGGTCAATACAACTCATCTCTTCGACTGCGATCCGGCCGTCATCATCGACGGAGGCAGCATAGATCTCGCCACCCACCATGAAGTTGATCTCCTTGATCGCTGGGTCATGGGGGCAGGCCAGCAGGATGCCGCACCCCGGCTTCGGAGCCAGGATGGCAACATTGGCGTCCCAGAAGGTCTGGAAGCCAAGATTTTCAGCCGTGAGGGTTCTGAGGGGGGCGCTAGGGGCGCTGTTTTGCGCTCTGAGGAAGGGCATGGGTAGATCCTGTCTGTGTGTCGGTCTAAACAGGATCAGCGCAACTTGGGCGTGCCAGAAGCCTTAGGCGACCATTTCGAAGTGGTGCTGACGGTCAATTCAAAGTACAGGCGCAGAATTTGCTCGACCGTGGTTATTGCTTCCGCCTTTGCAGTGGGGACTCGCAGAGATGAATGGCCGGCATGCGTTCAGGCAGACGATCTCGCACCTTGCGCTGTGCGCGCCAAACCTCAGCGACTGTTTTGAGCCCGTAACCCACTTCGTGCTCAATCAGGTGCTGGGCTACACGCTCGCGTCGGGCCTCCTCGCTCGGAATCGACGCCGCAATTAGGTCTGAGTCGTATTTGACCATTGCCAAGTCGAACCACGTGCAGAGGCTGAATTCGAAGCCTACATCAACCGCGCGGCCCGTCGGGAGCGCTTCGTCCCAGGCGATGCGCCGGTTTTCCCACTCTTCCTCGCTGATAGAGTCAGGTTTGTCGGTGCTGTTCTGATAAACGTAACGGCTGAAGCCTACTGACTCTATGAGGTCGGAAAAGGCGTCGTGGTTGCGCCAGTAGGTCAACATCAGGACATCGCCTTGATGTGGGATTACAGAGACTGAACAGGTGAAGTCCCAATCGAGGGTCTTGAGCGTGTCCTCTGGGTTCTGACGGGCCTCGTCGAACCGGCTACAAACGGCCGCGGCTGACCAGTGATCCCGGTCCTCGTCGATCGGCGTGAAGTTTTCAGCCAGGTCGCGGCCGAATACGATTTTTCGAGCCAGTACCCTAGCCACAGCTGCCTGCCCGGCACGTACAAAGTCTGGACGCAAGCGGACCAGAGCAGCCAGCACCTGCTCAAGAGTGGCATTTCGCTTAATCCGGCCGTGATGAATCTTGGTGCTCATTGGCGCCTCCCGATGTGGATGCGCCTATGTTGGGGACGGTACAAGTGTGCCACCAGCCAAAGCCCTGGGCTGAATTCCTTGCCCTCCATCAGGCCAACAAGTGCACCAGGAGCGCCAGGACGGGAGTGAGCATGACTACCGCCACCAATGTCGCGAGCATGCAGGTCAGGCGCCAGCCCCGTATCCCAGAGGCCTTGATGAGTGCATGCCCTCGGGACTGCTGGAGTTTGGCGCTGGAGGTAAGGACCGCTGAGCGAAAGAGCATGGTCAGCACAAGAATTAGCCCATGGTGGATCACCAGGAAGGCAACTCCTGCAGCGGGGGTTTCAGATGCCAGGCCGGCGGCAGCGAGGAGGGCAAGAAGCTGCGGGAGGCGGTCCAATAGCGTGCCCAACTCCAGTTTCACGGCGACAGCGCAGGCCTGGTGCGCCATGTGCTCGATGTAGTTCCAGAAGGTCAGCGATGAGATGGCCAAGACTATGATCAGCATGGTTGCGCTCCAGACTCAGGCCAGTACCAGGACGCGACCTTGATCGACCGCGAAGTCGACGATCTTGCGCCCGTGGCCTGAGAGTGACATGACCGCCCATACCTCTGCATTCGGTCTTCCGATAACTCGGGTCTTGGGCGAGGCCATCGCAATGTACTCAGCCCGCTTGGTTTTGAAGGTCGCGAATAGGCCAAGTTCGCCTTCGCGGCGGATATTGGAGACTGAAAAGCTCCGGTGACCCACGGTTAGGGTGTTGGACGATTCCAGAATCTGCTCGAGCTGTGTCTGGCTTGCATGGGGCATGTTGATGTCTCGGAGAGGGGAGGCCGTCTACTGCGGTTCTCCCGTGGGTCAGAACTAGAGGTCAGCTCGCCAGCGCCAGGACGTTCGCCGGCATTGTCTTCAGCAGTGACTTGCCACTCAGGTTTTTTCCGTAGTTGCAGCGGACGAAGACACCCTTCGGGGAATCCCAGAAGCGCACGACGGTGGCCTTGTTACCTGGGAGACTGTCGGCGTAGAAGATGCGCGTTTGAACTGCCAGCCCGCGCCGAAGGAGGGTGACGTCCAGCTCCGGAAGTTGCAGGTCTGGGTAGAGTCGGGTCATGCTGCTGCTTCCTCCGTGGTACCCACAAAGGCCGCCCAGGTGGCATGTGAGGGGCTTTTGACGTTGACTGGGTGCCCTTCTCGACTGAATGGGTAGAGTTTGCCGGGCACCAGCTTGTAGCGACTGAGGGTGATCGTGCCCTTGGTGGTGGAGATGCTGGTGCACCACCAAACCTGATGACCATCGAATCGTGGCATCAGGTCTTCGGTGTCGTGTCCAGGGATCAACACTGCAATGCCCGGCGCAACACGGTTGTCCTTCCGGACCTCGCTCGACGACGTGGCAACCAGCGGGGCCTTGAAAGGCGTCCAGTTGAATGCCTTCTCCCAAACGCGGTGGAAGGTTCCGCCTGCAAGGCAGGCCATCGAGTAATGCTGATCAGAGAAGGGGCGGAAGACGCCTACCGAGCTGTTCACCTGCAGGCGCTGCAGTGCAGCGACTTCGTCCAGGCTGAAAAGCATCTTCCCCTTGATGGCGATTTCCATCGCACTGTGGAGCAGCGTGGAGCGATCGCGGTCGCCGACGGACTTTCCGATACCGCGATGTGCAGCACGCAGGAAGGCCAGGCCGGCACTGATATCTTGCTGAGACATGTTGATCCCCTCGTTTGGATTGAGGGAATCTTCAGGGTGAACTGCCTGTGCCAGAACCGGGCAGCGCCGAATATCCTGCTTGTCCTACTGATGATTCAGCAGGTCGATCTGCGGATTGTTCAGGTCGTGATTTGGGGTGCGAAGTGGATGGCCGAGCTGGCGCTTAATCTCGGCCAGCCACGCCTTGTAAGGGGTATTGGATCTCTTCCCCCAAGGGTAAGCCTCGGCCAGAGCCTGCCGAAGTTCTTTCATGTCGTCCCGGCCTACGCGGCGGATGACATCTGCGACGATCGGTGCTGCCTTATCTGCCCATGACATGGTTTCACTCTCCAAGTGGCATCGTAGGCGTGTGAAAAGAAACTAGGACTAGATGGAGAATTTCCGCCACGTAAGGGGTTCAGAGTGGGGAGGATTGGCCACCAGGACGGTTGAGCCGTCAGGCCGGCTGATTCGGAACTCGGAGACCTGTGGATGGTAGAGCAGCCCCGACTCAAACAGCTTCTGACATTCCTGCTTGGCCGCTTCAAGGCATAAGGGTGATTTATTAATTTGGAACCAGTGAGTGCTCATGGTCCCCAACTCATCCGCGCCGCGATGGCAGGCAAAAAAGTCTGTACCTGACTTCAGGTCCACCTCAGTTCTCACGAGAAACTCCTGATTTCGCAATTTCGTTGATGTCATCGGCAAGGTCGACTGGCGCTGACCTTCAGCATGAAGCCCTCATCGAGCATCCATTGCTGGTGAGGGATGACCACATAGCTGCTGGTCATGGCTTTCCTACTTCAGCGCTTTGTTCAGTCCGTCACGTAGGCAGCGAGCCTGATCCTCATAAAGATCAGAGCGGTCGAGAACTTGTCCGCAGGCATTCGTAATTTGCCAGAAGCAGTCGCCCGTTTCTATTTCGTCGACTAACAGCTCCAGCATCAAGCTGTTGTCTACTTTCACGCTGTAAGAAAGCTCGAAATTTTCTGCTTTGTCCTGTTCGATGACCATTGGTGGTTTCCTCTCAAGAGCCCCAGGCCCTGGTTTACCGGCTACTCGGCATGTGGTCGCCGGTTGTGTTGGTTCTGGTATCAGGATCGGGCCGATCGTACGTAATCCATTGTCATGCATGGACACGGACCGTCGGCTACTCAACGCACACATCGAACCACTGTTCGCACTTGTCGCAATGCGTCTGTCCGGTGGCGAAAAGGTAATCGCCGCCAGGCTCGAAGATCGCGCCAGAATGCGTGTCGTCATTTCCGCAGTAAGGGCAGACCAGCTCGACGGCCGGCATTTCTATCGTCACTTTGCGGCGCTCGGCGGCTTGTTCGCTCATCAGCTCAGCTCCAGCCGGCGACGCCGGCGCTTGGATGGAGGCCCCTCGGACTTGCGGGGCGGGTTCATGTCCGTCGTAATGCCGGCGCGGCAGCCAGCTCCAGGCTGCCAGGCCCTAGGCGCTGGCTAACTTGATTTGGTGCGCGCGAGCGTCGCCAGGCCGGCAGCTACGCTGCCAAGCCGAGAGAAACCATCTTGATAGCGTTCTCGAATTGCTCTTCGATGCGCTGCAGGTCGTCAGCCACCGAGCGGTCGAGGCGCTCCTCCACGAACCGCGGAAGGAAGAGACTGTAGGGCTTGCCGGGCTTCTTCGGACGCATGATCTGATTCGACTTGACGGTGATGATCAGGCCTCGCCAAGCCTCTCGGTTGAGATGGATCTCCAGGCGTTTTTTCTTGGTGAAGCCCGATACGCCCACTACCAGTTGGCCACACGCACTCTTACAGAGCAGCGAGCCGAAGGTTTTGGCGTTTGCCCCCTTCCCTGGGAGGAAGTCAACAACCTCAAGCTCGCAGTGCGCTTCCAGCTTGAGCTTGATCTGGTCCTTACTGGTACCGTCAAACCAGTGCGCAGAGCGCTTCTTCAGGATCGTCCCTTCGAGACCCTTTTCCAGCTGCTCGACGTAGTGGGCGATCGCATCCAGCAGCGAGTAAAGCAGCTTCGTCTCGATCATGGAGATTGCGCTGTGGGCCAGGGCTGCGACCTGATCAGTCAACTCGCCGAATCGAGTCTCGTACGGAATCTCGCAACGGCCGCCCTTCTTGACGGACGAAAGCGGGATCTGGTCCCAGAGCTTGATGATCGGGCGGCAACCCAAGTCGAACTGTCCGCCCTGGATTACCGAGTTCAGCATGCCATTGCCAACCTCACGGGGCAGAATCTTGCCGTCGCACTCGACCAGCAACTCCCCATGCGCCTGGCCAGTGCGGAGCTGGCTGAGGCCTGCGATCAGCTCACTGAAGTCCTCCGCGGGAATCGGGGTGCCAGCGCGAGTAGTCAGCGTCGCGTCTTCGTTTTCAACGGTGACGTTAACGAACATCCCGTCCGCTTTGATCTGCGAGAAGATGCCGCCGGCCCAGTCCCATTCGGACAGGTTCGTGTGATGGGGCAGGCTGCAGCGCATGTAGCTGAATTCAGGGATCAGCCCCGAATGGACCTTGTTGACGCTGCTTTCGGAGAACCCTGCGCGCGGGTCTTTGGAGATGATCCGCCAGAGCAGTTCGCTCGATTCAGGGTTCAGGCTGGTGAGCGCACCAGACACGGCAGCTTTTGCCCGGTCGCCGGTGAGTTGGCGGCTAGCCAGCTGGTTGAGAAGTTCCCATGTCCCATCACCGAACTCCGACAATCCGAACTCGCTCGCCCGGGACGGGCGGATTCCGTACGTGATGAATGGGTTGAGCATGTAAATCATGGTCCGCTGGAAGGCCTCACTCTCGACGTTGGTCTTGAGGAGCGCCAGCTTGTCGTTGGTTCCAGGGGTGTTCGCGATCTGCTCTAGGGCATGGAAGATTGCGGTGCTCAGCACGTTTGGGATCTCCGGGGTGGTCACTTGGGGTTTACCGGAGGCTGATCTGAGGTTCCAGCCAAGTCCGGTGGCTGGAGTCCATTTTGTAAATCCCAGGGCGTGACAGAAGCAGGCGAGCAAGTGGTTTGAATTGCCCGGCCGAATGATTCGGCCGGGGCGGATGCTGGGGGTTGAGCCTGCTGGTTGGCCGTTATGCAGCTTTGCGCTTACCCGGATTCTTCCATTGAATGGCCGCAGGAATCCGAACGTCGAAATCGAATCCCGGCTTCACGCTCCGCCTTACGGTGTCACCTCGGGCATCTGCAACCTGGTGAGCGTATGCTTCGGCTTTCTGCCGCTCGAGGAGCGAGAAGTAAGCGCTTTCCATGATGTTGGAGTTCAACCAGTCGGTGCAGTGCATGGACGTTCCACCGTGGTTGTTGCTCAACCCGAAGGTCATAACGACATACATCGGCTCGCCGGCGGGGCGGAATATCTGACCATCAATGATGATGCGATCAGTTGCCCACTCCTGTAGGTAATCGGTTACGCCTTGCTTCCCCAGGTAAGCGCTGACGTAGATGCCTTGGCAGGATTCGCTCAGCATGGCGCTGTCTGTGATCAGCGAGATTTTTTGCTCGGGCATGCGGTACTTGGCGTTCGGGCCGTCCTTCGAATGCCGATCGCGAGCGCAACAGTAAATGGCTGAGTCAGTCCACAGGCGCCCCTCGAACCAGCGGTACTCCACCGGATGATGATCAGGCCGTTCGGTGTTGCGGCACACAATGCCGACTGGAGCATGATCAGCGTCGATATGTCGGATGCCGACTGTTACCAGGCCGTCATTCTCCCGTACGGTGCGCGCTTTGCGGCAGCGTGCTGGGACAATGGAGTGCAAGTAGCTGAATGCGAAGGTGATGTCCATGAAATGGCTCCTTGTGTCGTTGGAGCCATATTCAGGCTGGCGCCGGTGTGACAGAACCAGCGTAGGGGAGTTGCGTCAGCTCAGGAATAATTGTCCCGGCAGGGCTTCAGAACCGGGTCTTCGGGGTCAACACCATTCGCTATTGCCATCTCTGCATAACTCTTGAACAGATCGACTCCACCGTCAGACACCTTGGACATGTCGATTTTCCCGGCGATCAGGTTCATCCGCACCTTCAGGTTGTGCGCCGAACCTCGGAGGAGGAACCCCGCACAAACAGTCGGTTTACTGCTGCCCGTCGTGTGGCAACCAAAAGTCCGATCGCTCATGTCATACGCGGTGGGGGCTGAAAGACGAAAAGCTTCTGCAGGGAACACGCCCACTGCATCACGACGCCAGGGGCAGTCTTTGCAGGGGACCTTGCAGGCATGCTTACGGTCGCTTTTGACAGTGACCACCTGGTGGTTCCAGTCCGCATACCTTGCATCCAGAACTTCCGGTTTTGAGGTAGTGCGAGTCATAGAGACACCGGGCGATTGGTAGGTAGCGTGGAGGCCGAAGCCCCGCTCAGCAGTGAAAATGTTGCGGTCACCGGCTGGAAGTCAGGAGCAAAGGCTACTGGAAGGGCGCTGGCCAGCCAAGATGCCACGATGGCAGCGCCACTGAGCAAAGCTATGAGGAGGACGGGTATGAGCATGGAGGGAACCCTGACTTAGATTCCCTCCAGTATCTGCTTGGGGTGGTGTGCCGGAAGCCTGAAGTTACGCCCGGCCGTAAGGGGGATGGGGCCGTTGGCCCCAAAGTCAGGCCTTGATTTTGTCGAGCTGAGTCTTCAGCTGGGTCGGGATGTTGCGGATGATCAACACATCTCGCTCCTGGTCCCACTCCACCTTGGACCCCAGGTGGTGGGCTTCGAAGGAGATTGCCAGTCCGTCCGCCCTGCCGGTGAAGCGCTGGAATTGCTTGATCGTTTTCTTGTCCGGCGGAATCTCCGGTGCCAGGCCGTAATCCTTGTTTCGGATGTAGTCGTAGAAGGCCTTCGGCCGCTGCTCGTCGATCAGCTCGGAGAGGGCGTCCAGGGCCATCGGCTCGCCCAGCTTGGCTTGCGATTGCGCGTAGTCCACGAGTGTGTCGGTTTTCCAGCGGGCTTCGTTTTCAGGCAGATCCTCGCTCTCGACGTAGTCCGAGAAGGCCTTCAGCAATGTGCGAGTTTCGCTCGGTGCGTCGGCCCCCTCCTGACAGCCCAGGAATTCGCGGAAGTAGTCGAAGCTGCGGCCGGTCTTCTTGATGAAGGAGATGTACTGGCGCGACTTGGGGTTCTTCTGGAACTCGGAAAGGTTGATACGCGCTGCAAGTTGCAACTGGCCAACGTCCAGGTGTCGAATTGCCGTGACGTCCAGGCCCTCTGTGAGAGCTACACCGTCGCGCTGATGCAGCAGGGCAATGACAAGGTAGTCGGTCATTCCTTGCTGGAGATGCACGAAGAGGACGTGGCCACCAGTGGTTACGACGCTCTCGTTCATGAGCTGAACCAAATGCTCAACGGCCTCATGGCTGAACGCGACGAAATCTCGGCCTCCGTCGAGGTACCCAGTCAGCCATTCACGGAACGGATAGGCGCCGGAAGGCTCGTGGAAGAAGCCCCAGCCCTTGCCGGCCTTGCCGTTGTAGGCGTCGAGGAGATCAGCAACCAGGTTGTCGGTCGCCTCGCTCTGGCCCAGCAATTCATCTCGGGTCTGTAGCGACGCGGGGTTGCCGTCGGGTTTCTTGTCCACGAAGTGGACGATGCTGCATTTGATCGGCATGGGTGCCTCTTGATCAGTTCTGAGGGGCGGTTGTAGTGGGGATGACGCGTGAAGGTGCCGGCCAGATCCTAACGGGCGGATTCTGACCGGCTACCTGGGGGCGTCAGAAGTCGAAGTTGATTTCGCACACACGCTTGGCGGTAAACCGAGCGCTGATCTGGTCGAATGCGAATTGGTTCGTCGGGATACTCAGCAGGCAGATGCTGTCGCGGAGTTCGTGTACTGAACAGATGCTGCGTTCCTCCAGCACGGCGGTGGTTGGCTCCTCTGCCTGGTTGGACACCAAAATCAGCCCCGACGATTCGAGTCGAATTTCAGGGGAGGCCTTGCAGATTGCTCCCTCGACCTCCAAAAGCAGCTTGGGCAGAACAGCAGTCCTCAGTTCAGGATGTGCGATCAGTTGGGTGAACAACGTGAACACCCCAGGGCGTTTAGGCCATCCGTGGTTGAACAGTTCGCCAGCGAGATAGACCTCCTGGCTGATTGCATCCAGGGCAACAACGAGGTCAAGGTCGCGGTATTCCGTATCAACAAAGAAGCCCTCGGCGCACAAAAGCACTTCAGGGCAGGGCGTGTCGGAAGCGCGTCTGGTCACCAGGACCTTGAAAGGGAAAGCCTGATTTCTGGAGCCGAACTCCTCGTCGATGAATTCATTGGGGCCAATACCAATGTAGGCATCCAGGCCTAACCAGCAGCTTGCCCTCAGTGTTGCCAGGCCCCTGTACCCGCTGTCAAAAACTGCTTGTGGCGAAAACGCCTCCTGCAACTTCTTTACCGCTGTGTCGGCAGACTCCTCGCCGGCGAGCAGGTAGGGGTATCCATCGAGCAGCTTGGGTGAAAAGTTGACCATCGCCTGATTCCTTTTCGGCTGGAAGGTGAGTGAAGTTTGCTCGGTCCTGGGGGGGCGACGCGGCCAAAGTGGACTGCTGAAATCCCTGAACCAAGGCGAGATTTTTCGTGGGCTGTGAGGGTGGGCTTGAAACCTAGACGGCAGTGATGTCCAGGCGGCGCAACAGGTTCACCTGGTCTGCTCGGAATACGACAACCTCGAAGCTGCCGTCCTCATAGGTGGCGAAGATTCCGTCGTGGCCGAGATCACGGAGCCGTTCCTGAATCTCGGGGCCGAAGTGGCCGTCGGTGTCCGCCGCCTTGCGGATGAGCGCCTCTGCTTCCGCTTTCGGGAAAATGGTCAGGACCAGAGGCACCGCAGGGTTGTCCAGGTCGTAGTCGTTCTCGATCGTTGCTGTGCAACGGAATGGGTTCTGCCAGGACAATTGGACTTCCCACACTGAGCCGCCGGGGCCGGCATATTGGGTGGCGCATGCCTTGTCGGCGAAGTACAGGCCCGATCCGAAGCTTCCGCGTCTCGCAGGCCTGAGCTGTGTGGTTGAGGAGGTAGTGCCGCGGTAATACAGGTCAGCTAGGTGGGTCATGCTGGGCTCCTTGTTGAGCCAACATGTTCCGACGGGATCTGGTGTGCCACGACCACCCTACGGGTTGAAAAACTTGCGAGTAGCCGGTTCTGGCACGCGGCCATGGGTTGGATAGTTACCCCATCACGTGGTCACTTCCGACCCTGCCGCTTGGAGCACCAACATGCAGAACAACAACTCCACCACTAGCCACGAACAACGCTACAGCGAACTGCTGGGATCGATCTCCTGGGAGTTCGACAACCCGCCTCCTTCGTTCGCCGAGATGAAGGCTCATGTCCAGGGCCTGCTTGAAGATGACGGGGAGCCAGCTTCGGTGGCCCGAAGCTTCAAGGATTTCAACGCCTTCTTTGCGTGGTTCGACGCTGTCACAGCGTTCGACCAGATGGATGCTGAGGAGTCCGCGGAAGATCTCCGCGTGCTGCTCGAAGTGGTGTATGAGTCGATCTGCTCTGAGAACTCCTGATCCAGAAAGAGGAAACCCGACATGCAACGGCGATGCATGTCGGGTTTTTTATTGCCTGGTCACTCCTTCGGCTCTTCATCCCCAAGGGCGGAGCCTTGGGGCTTGGGACCGCAAGTTTCCCCTTCACCACTGGTAACGAAATCGCTTTCAGCCGCCGGCAGGAGCTGGTTGGTCTCTTCAGCGTACTGGCGGATAGCTTGGTTTACATCGAGGTCAGCTGAAGCGAACAGCCTTCCACCCAGTTGCCAGCCTGGGTAAGCAACAACGCCCCCCACGAAAGCGATGACCAGCGACGTGAAAACGATCCCTCCAAACTCAGCGAAACGCCTGCCAAATCTGGCAGTGATGCTGGATGACGGTAGGAGGGCAGCGGCAGCCTTCCGTTTGAGTGCACGCTGTTCTTGAAGCGCCTGCCGAAGGCGCTCACACAGCTTTAGAGCCTCACCCTCGTCGTTGAACCAGGCGATGTTGGTGTACCCATTCTTCAGGTAGAACAAGGGGCCGCCATCAGTTGGAATCCCCTGATCTTGTGCAACTTCGAAGTGGGCTTCACCACCGAAGCTAGTGGCAACCCTGAAGCAGAGACCTTCGGCATGTATTTCGATGTGGTCTTCTGCAACATCGATTCGGATGTCTTCCGCTTGGCTGAGTACCCGTTTGCCTCTGATGTAGTCCATTCGATTGCCCTGGATGTCGGAAAGCACCCAGTCTCCCGAAGCACATGCGGGGTTCAAGTCAAACACCTGTGCTGCTTTTCCAATGCGGGCAAGTAAAACCCCGCCGGAGCGGGGTTGTTGTGATCAGCTCACTTTCTTCGTGTAGTCCTGATAGCTGAAGCTCTGGACCTGTTTGAGTTGCAACTCCAGGTGAGAGATCAGCTCGGCCTTAGCACGATCAAATTGCTGCTCATGGCCTTCTTGGCGTGAAGGTACCATGTAGCCATCGATCAGGCGTTTGGCTTTCTCATGGTCGTAGCGGTTCAAGGGCACCTGGGTAGGGGAGGCCGGTTGCTGGATTGCGGTGGCCACTCCCCGGTGGAGTTTCCACTCTGCTTCAGCTTCGGCAACCATGCGGTGGGCGTGATCGGCCGGCCTGGACTGACGGAATACCGGGTTATCCAGCCAGCGCTCCATTTCTGCCCGATGTTCGTCCAGGTCTTCTGCTGACAACCCCTGATAGTCGCTTTGGAAAAACCAGTTGACGTCATTCAGAGCACATTCGTCGCGCCAGTCATGCGTACTGAACACATGAACCTCACCCTCGTAGTCGGCGACAAACAGGAACTCACCTTGTCCCAGGTCCGCCATGGTACCCAGCGGCATGTTCATTAGGATCTCGGCAACCTTGAAGCCAACCATCTGCATACGCTCGTAAGCGAGCCGTTCATCTTCATGCGAAGAGTAGCGGTTGATCATGCGATTGAGTTCGAGGGAGTTCGGGTTGTTGGTGGTCATGCTGAGGTCCTTCGGTATGGATTCGATGGACCTCAGCATCAGCGCGAACCAGGCGTGACAGAACCGTGCTGGAGAAGAATCCTTCGATCAGGCTGATCCGTGCTCTAGATCTACCAGGGCCTCAGGGAACGCGATGATGTGCTCATGGGCAAAGCTCTCGACCCTGATTTTCCCAAACGAGGCGCCCAGCTGGCGTCCGAGTTCGAAAACCTCGATAAGGTTTCGAGCCTGAACGCCGACGCAGTAGCGATCAGGGTCAACGAGGCTGGGTGCTGCGCTGTCCCGCAGCCCCAGGGAATCAAGGCGCTGGAGCAGGCCTCGAGCGATGTCGTTCCCTGGCATGAGCACTGTTCAGGCTTCCTGCACCGCAGTGGCGCGCACCGGCGCACCCGGCAGGTAGTGCTCCGGTCCTATCGCTGCAGGAGCAATACGCTGAAGTGCCCACCCATCTACGAACAACCAACCATCCCTTTCCTCGAAAGCGCCAGCCAGCAGCGATTCCCGGTAACGAACCGCGTACGAGTCGACTTCAGCGCTGGTGGGTACCGCAGGTAGGCCTTTGCCTTCCCGGGTTTGGGCTTCCTTTTGGGCCTGTGCCAGCCTGATGTGAGCAGCGGAGCGGCGCATGCGGTACCGGAGCGGGTCTGTCTGATCTTCAATGCCTGGATCGATGGCAGTCAGTTTGACCTCGTCGCTCATGCCCGAGATTGCGATCTCGATGTAAGCCCTCCAGTGCTCTGCATGGTGTCGACATTCAAGGTCAAGTTGTGCGCTTGTAGTTATTCGGCCTGCACCGGGGGCGTAATGGGCAATGAGGCATGCCTGCGACTCGTCAGCCCTCATGGGGTGGTGCCAATAGCGCCAGCGGAACCCCAGTTCATGCCAGCCAGGCTGAGACACGATCAGCTCCAGGGCGCTGACACGCTCCAGCACGCACCAAGGTGTCTGTTCGATCAGTACGGCATCAATCTTGGTGCCTCCCAGTTGGGCCTCCAAAGGAAACGGACTGTCCAGGGGAGCCATGGCCTTGTCAGACTCTACGATCGAATACCAGGGGTATGAGCAAGCAATCGGGGGAGGAAGCACCAACGGCTGCTTGCCTTCCAGTAAGCGCTTGTAGAGCGCGGACTTGGCAGGGAGGTAATTCGCCTGGCCGCCGGCCTCGGTAACGACTTCGAGATATCGCTTCCAAACCGGGCAGTCGGTTGCGGGGTTTGACATTGTGAACTCCGGAGACAGGTCAGTTCTTGGATGGTAACGGCCTACCGCTGCTCAACCAGTTCAAACCCTACTGCCGCTTTCCCGAGTGGTCTGTCCTAATTGATTGCCCCCGTGACGGATCACCTGCCGCCAATTTCAAGAGGTAATGGATGAGAGCTATAGCGGACGTTTTGAGTTCGGTAGCTCATTGAGGTGCCACTGTACCGAGGTGGTAGGTCTGGCCCACCTTGCGCTGAACCATGTCCATCGCTTCTTCGGCTGTCAGCATGGGGAGGGAGGTGTCACGGTAGACGACGTGGACGCCACGCCCGACCAACGTAGCGGTGCGTCGCTCCGTATTTACCCAAATGCGACAGGCCTCGATCGGGAACCCGCCGGCGGCCCGCCCCATCATAGCGAAGATGCTCTTGGCGCAGTCTTCAGGCGAGGTGAAGTCAAACACCCGTGGGATTGGTGTCGACTCGGAAGAGGCGATGACTACGGTGGATTGTCCGAACAGCAGATGGGCGTATTGAAGGTTCATGGCGGCGCTCCTGTTTGGCGTAGGAGTAGCATCCGATGCCTGCGGGCGTGCCAGAACCCGGGCAGGGAGGATTCCTTACCCGGTGATGGATCAGGCTACTGCCTTGGCGGGAAGGGCCGCAGTAGGTTGCTCAGACGCCAACCCGAGTACCTGGTACACGACGTCGCCGCTGATGGTCTCCTGCTCCAGTAGGACAGCGATCAGTCGATCCAGCGCTTCGCGGTTGGATGCCATGATCTCTAGCGCCCGTTGATACTCGACTTTCAGGATCGAATCGGCTTTGTCGGTGATGTCACGGGTGTCCAGTTCAATCCCTTGATCGCGGAGAGCGCTCAGGCTCAGCAGGCTGTCGTTGCCGGCCATTCCGTAGCTATGCACCATGGCTAGGGCAATACGAGTTGCCTCCTGCAGGTCGCCGGCGGCACCGGTGGAGACCATATCAAGGACCTCTTGCTCAGCAGCACGTCCCCCCAGCGCCATAGCAATCTGGGCCTGAAGCTCGGACTTCAAATGCAACTGCTTGTCCTCGGACGGCAGTATGACGGTCACACCCTGGGCCGGGCCGCGCGGCAGGATCGTGATCTTTTCAACGCGGCCAGCGCCAAGAATCGCGCCTACCAGTGCATGACCAGCTTCATGAACGGCCACCCGCTTCCTGTCCTGTGCACTAGATGCCGTGCGGACCTCGATCGCCTCGCCCATTCGCTGGATCTCGATAGCCTCGATCGCATGGCGCATCTCGACCTCCTGGGCACCCTCCCTCGCAGCCAGCAGCGCCGCATTGTTGGAGATGAAGGCGATTGCCGCCGGCGAAAGCCCCATGCTGTTCTGTGCAAGGCTGATGTAGTCCACATCCTGGGCGGGCTTGGTCCGTCCGAGGTAGAGCCTGAAAAGCTCGGTTCGGTCTTCAAGGGGGGGAAGTCCTACATAGATGGTGCGGTCGATCCGGCCTTCACGGCGCAGCGCTTTGTCGAGTGCGTCAGCGTTGTTGGTCGCGGCGATGAGCATCACGCCGGCAGCCTCGCTGAAACCATCCAGTTCGGTGAGAAACTGATTGAGGATTCTGTTGTTCTCCCCGTCAGCAACCCTGGCTTGTGAGACGCGCGCGCCCAGGCCGTCTATTTCATCGACGAAAATGAGGCAGGGTGCTTTTCGCCGGGCCTCACGGAATAGTGCCCGCACCTTCTGAATGCCTACCCCGTAGAACATGCTGCTGAACTGGCTACCGTTGGTTTCGATGAAGTTCGCGCCACATTCATTGGCCAGGGCCTTGGCCAGAAGGGTTTTACCGACGCCAGGCGGGCCGAGGAACAGCACGCCCTTCGGGGGCCGGGCATTCAGGCCTGCAAAATCCTTGGGCGCTCGCAGCCAGGCGGTCATGTCCATCAGCGTCCGCTTTGCTTCCTCGCATCCGACTACGTCATCGAATCGGATCTTCTTGTTGGCTTTGCGCTTTCGGGCCGGAAGTCGCGTACTCAACATAGGCCAGAACATGCAGGCGAAGAAGACGAGGATCGTCAGCTGCACTGCGGTCGTCAGAGAGGCGGACGCATCGATCTCGGTCGGAAGTTCGAGCTCCTGGAGTGAGAAGGGGGGCGTCCTTTGGTCGAGGCTCACGTTCATCAGCAGGCGCGTGATCACGTAGAAGCCGTCCGTCACGACGTAGGTGCCATTGTCCTTCGTCGTGACATACAACTCTCTTCGGCCTAGGTCGATCTCCTGCACTTTCCCTTCCCGTACGTCGCTCAGCAACCTGTCCCAGGGCATGGGGTTCCTGGTCCAACGAGATGGGTCTTTGGCTATCTGGGCCATGATCGTGGCTGAGGTACCCTCTGCCGCAGGCAGGGCTGGTGGGGCATTGAGGTGGTAGTGGTAGGCCAGGAAGGCGCCGAAGGCCGCGAGCGTGATACCGCAACCAGCGAGCGACTGCCGTACCGACGATTTGCGCAGGGCGCGGCGAACGCGCTGGATGATCGTTTCTTTCATGGATTACCTACGAATTCAGGCCGGGAGATGGCCGCGCTGCGCGCAACTGAACATGGACGGGTGGGTCGTTCAAGCCAAACCCACCCGTTGGTTACCTAGAGGGTCAGAACCCCATGCCGAGCTGCTCCGAAAGATCGGATCGGGGACGTTGGGCAGTTGGTTGAGTTGCTGCCTCTTCCTGCAGAGGTGCATCACGCACGTATACGGGTTCTGCCTGCAGGCCCAGTTCAACCCTGAGTTTCTGAACTGCCAGATATGCCACGATGTAGGGGCGAGTTTGCGGGCCGTGCATGCCACGGGTGCTCAGGTCCAGGCCGCAAGACCCTTTAGCGTCGGCCATCAGGTACCTGGTACCGGACTTGATCACTTGCACGAACCCTCGGGCGTAGTTGTCAGCCGCGAATGCGGTCAGGCGATCCACCTCGGAGAATCGGCTGGAGAGGTCCTCGAAGATGACCTGCAGACGTCGTTCAGCTTCGCGCAGTTCATCCCGCTTTGGGTCCACCCCGGCCCATTCCAGGATCGCTGCCCAAGTGCCGGATTGGGTGCGGGGCAGGTGGACACCAGTCACATGACTAAAGACGGCCTTACCGACGTTGTTTAAGCCGTTGGCGAGTGCAGAGAGGCCGTAGGCATTCCGGTTCAGAATCGACTCGGCGAAGAGACGGTGGTAGTCGCTGACCCGCGGGGGATGGCCTGTGCGCGAGGCCAGTTCTTGGGCGTAGAAGGCGGCGATGCCGTCGACAGTTTGCAGGTCATGAGTGGTTGGGAGTTGGAGAGCGGCGGCCATATGTTGGTCCTGATTGTGTTCGGATTGAACACAGGATCAGGCGCTTCGCCGCGTGCCAGAACCGTGGGACGGACCCACGGCTTGGCGATTTGTCTTACAGCCGCTTAACGGTCAGATCCAGCTGCAGCTCCGGACCTTTGTCCCCATGACGCTCGAGAGTGGCCTTGCCATTCTGATCGACGATGACGGTGCTGGCCAGACTGTATTTGGCGTAATGCGGGAGGTTGAGCTCAACCCCATCGGTTTTGACCTTGTTCTCAGACAGCGGCTCGGTGTACAGGCCATTGACAGCCAGTTGGACCTTGCCGGTCGAGAGCACGTGGGGGGTTACATCAGCGGTGAATCCGAGGTGGTGGACCTCTTTTTCAACCTTGGTACCCTTCGAACTGACGGTCGCTTTGCCGTCATATTCCTTGGGTTGAGTCTTGCTGAAGTGCGCCGTCTGACCCGAGCCGACTTCTTGGGTCTGAGTGCTGAGGACCTGGCCATCTTTGGTGAGCACAGCCTGGATCTGCAGGCGGTCGGCGGCGTGAGCAGTTGCCGCAACGCTGAGCGCTGCAGCCAGGAAGAGCGAGGAAACTTTGTTCATTGAATCTCCAAATTGAGGTTTGTTCCTGCCGTGCAGGAGGAGCTGTTCAAGGCTCCTAAAAGGCCTAATCGGCATGAACATGGTCGGACTTTAACGGTCTCGAAAATTTTGTATAGGCCCGGCCGGTGTCGGCCCTTTCACTCAGTTCTGCACCAGAAGCGGGAGGGTGGAACTCAGTTCGCCTCGGCAACTCGCCCTTGCTGGACTGTCGGATCGATCAGAACCACGAGGGCAGACTGCTGCTTCAGGTCCAGCATTCGGAATCGAGCGATCAGGCGCTGCTCGTCCGAAGTCAGCTCCCCGGAAGGCTGCATCAGCGGCATGGATTTGGGAGATTCGAGGCTCAGCTCCAGCCTGGAGATAATCTCCGAGTTCATGCTGCGATGACTCCCTTTGGCGGCTTCGGCCACGCGCTCACGCATCCCGTCAGGCAGGCGAAGCACGAATTTGTCGGCGGTGCGGGAGGGGGCGAGGGGGTCTCGGAGTTTGTTCACTGAATTTCCTTTGCTCTGTCCACAGTCAAGCTCCTGAGTCACCTCAGTGCTCGCTCATGGGGTTGGTAGTCTATCGGCGGATGCCGGGCATGCGAGTCAAACAGGGCCTCTGGTTTTCCAACCCGCGCTGTTGGACCTCGCCGCCGCTATTCCCTGATCGGATTGGTCGCATTTTCGTCTCGAATCGCCCGGCACAAGTCCAACAGCGCTTCGCGCACTTTCGGGGAGCGACCACCCCCGGAGAATGGGACGCAGAACTCCACGTCTGCCATGTCGCCGTCGTCACTGATCACCGCGACGCAGACGTCGGAGTCCCCGTCCAGGATCAACCGCAGTCGGCCCTTGCCCATGTCCTCTCGGCGCTCGAAGAATTCACCCAAGGGGAGGGGAGGTCCCTTTTCATCGCTCTGCTGCTTCAGCAGCTCGCGTGCCGCCTCGATGACCTGGCCGCCAAAGAGTGTGTCTGCGAAGCGCCCGCCGTCCTCGGTGATCATGTCCGCGGCCTCTTCGATAGCCAGGCTGGTAATCAGTGCCATTGGTTCGTCCTCGATATTGGGGAATTACAGGAATAAGGCCAGCTGGCCGACCAGGGCTGCGCGCCGCTCTTCTTCTTTTTGCTGAAATTTGGTCTGTAGGGTTTCAACCAGCGCGTGCGGGTCATGGAGGATCGGCAAGAGCCCATGGTTCCAAGCCTGATTCCCCACTCGCATGATTCGATCCCACTCGCTGAGGCTGCCCTTGTACAGGGTCACCGTGCCGAGGCCGACCAGGTAATGGACCACTCCTGCCGGGTTATCCAGGACGCTTACTCTCTCCAGCGCGTAGTCCCGGTCGAACTCCCAGAACAGGGCAGCGCCTTCCTCGTCGATTTCGAACTCTTCGCCGGTGTTGGCGTGGGCCAGGATGGTCCCGTCGCCCATTACAACGGTCGACTCACAGTCAGCTACCGCAGCATCGACGTCTCGGAAGCCTCGCCAGGCCGAGTAATACTCCTCGTCGGCGAACGGGACTTCGGCGCGGAAGGACACGTCTTTTTCGGTGAACGTCGGGATCGAATCCAGGGCAGGAATCTCGTAGCGTTTGCCCTGCTCGTAGATCTCCTTCCAGGTGCGAATGGCCATGAAGCTTTTTTGGTACTGGTACCTGCCCCAGAGAAGGTCAAGGGCGATGATCTGGCGCTCGTTGAACACCTCAAAGCGTGGGGCAATACCCAGCCTCCTGGCAGCAGTTTCCTCGCGAACCTGAATGGTCAGGATCAACCGAAGCAGATCCAACGTGTATTGGGGACTGTAGGCGTTGGGAAGTATCTTGATTGTTCCTTTCGACTCATCAACCGTGCGGGCTAGCCAGCAGCGCGCCGACGGATCGAAGTGGCGCGCACGCATGTAGGCTCGCAATTCCAGCAGCGGTTTCATGAAGGCGTTCTTCCCGCCTTCGGCCTGCACCATGTTCTCGGCGCTGGTGTCTCGGACCCCAATTCGAGTGCAAACCCAACATCCTGTACGGGCGCTGCACGGGGCTCGGTTCTGCTCGCGTCCAGAGATATAGGCCGTGACCATGCAATCTCCACCGTTGGCCTCACGGTAGATTTCGACCAGCTCGTCAAAGTCTGAGTAGGCCTCGATCTTCCCCGACCGCACGTGGCCGATATAGGTGAAGACGTCGAAGGTGGTCCAGTCAGCAATGGGGCTAAGGACCAGTTGACCGTCATCCATTACGTCGACTGCTTCGGTGGCACTCTCACCACGCTCCTTCATCTTCGCAGAGCGTGCAGCGCTCTCTTCGTATCGGGTACCAATGATGCTGAAGAGGTTGGCGTCTTTGGCTTTCACGCCGTCTTTCTCGGCTACCCAATCGCGCACCTTGCGCTTGATTCGGTTCAGTGCCGAAACCTTCATCATCATGGAGCATTTCGTGTTTGCTCCAACCGACATGATCGTTCGCCCGGCGAGTACAGAGACGAGATAATCGTTGGACAAACTAGGGGTAGCCAACCAGACGCGGGTATCGATTCCAGTGGCCTTGCCGTATGCCTCGATGGCCTTGAGCTGGCCTTTGTTGTAAATCTCCAGCACAGGGTTCTCGACCCCCGTATTGGAGTGGACCACATGCAACGTGGGCACGGCGAACCCTTCTTCTTTCAGCTCGCGCAGGGCAGTGAAGGTGAGGTTCAAGCAGCACGAAGAATCCTTCCCTCCCGAGTAGGCGAGGCAGGGATGACGACCCTCTCGAACCTGTTGCTTGATGGCTTCAACCGCAGCCTTCACCTTATCGTCGAAGGTGAGGTCCATTACGGGTACGAGAGCCGGTGCAGGCTCCGCGACGTCGAAGAGGCCGGCCTGGATAGACTGGGACAGCTTGGTCTGGGCGGTGGTCATGGCTTGGTGCTCACTGCACTGAAATCTGGAATGGGCTCAGTTTCCAAGCAGTCGCCGCGTGCCAGAACCCGGCAGGTAAAATGATCGCCGGAGCGCATCCTCTCCCACAAAGACGTCGCGCCAGCTAGTTGGATGACTTCAGTCCAGGAAGCGCCGGATCTGCGCCCACTCGTGATGCTTCTCCCTTGGCAAAGTCAGGTCCTGAGCTTCGGACTGAATCAGCTTGCCGTCGCGCATCACCAGGTCCATGCGACCGGCCAGCGCCTCAAGCAGTACATCGTGGAGGTTGCGCAGGTGAAGCGCCTCGTCCTCATCCCCATGAAGCACCGCTTTTTCACAGAGGCGCACGAAGAGCATCGCGCTGGCGACCAGTGAGAGGGCCTCCAGGCTGATCTCAAGGTCCTGCTGGCATCCGTAGCATGCCGCCACGACTTGCTGCTGATCCGGCAGCACCATGGCCACCGCTCCGTTGGTGTACTCCCTCAGCTCCCACATTCCGCCGGCGAAGCGGCCTCCCATCACGCTGTTCATCACGGTGTAGAGGTTGTTCGCGTAGTTCGCGCTTTGGCGACCGATCTTCAGGTGCAGAAAGTCGGAGGCCTGTTCGTTGGGGATGATCCGGTAATTGGACATGTCGATTCCTTGGTGAAGAGTGGCCCGGGCCGACCAGGGCCTTGCCGTCAGAACACGATCTGATGGGTCCCGATGCGCTTGGCCGAGACGACAAAGCAGGAAGCGTGGTTTTTGCTGAGGGGGTCAGGGTCTACGCCGGCGGATACACACAGCTTGCGAAGCGCTGCCTCGACGGCAATCCGCTCGTCCAGGGCGAGGATGTGCAGGACCTCGTTTTGGCTCTTCGAGGTGAGCCTGCAGGTGACCGCGTAGAGGTCCCCGAAACTGTCGATGACCTCGACGTCACAGCCATCGACATCCAGCCCGTTCACGACCGGCCTGAAGGACGCATTGAGGTCAGCTGCCAGCTTCTCGATGTAGCTTTGGTCTCCGCTGGTGACCACCACTGCCTGTTGATCATCACCAGAGGGAGCTAAGCAGAGCTCCCAGGTCACTCCCAGCCATTCACCGGCCTCGGAAGCCTTGTCATAGAAGGGATAGTGTTCCGCCGGCAGCTGATCGACTTTCGCCAGCTCATAGACCAGGACGTGCTCGTCGTCGGAGTAGACCGCCAGGCCGGGGGCCAGGCCAACGTCGTGCTGGATGCTCTCCAGCAGCTCCAGGTCCTGGGCGGGGTGGAGCATGCGGTGAATGATGTTGCTTGAGGCGAGATCATCACCCATTGCCAGCTTGAAGGCTTTGCGGGTGAAGGCTTGGTTGTAGGACATGATGGACCTGCGCGGTTGGCTTGATGGGCCTATTACATCTGGGCAGGTGGTGTGCCAGAACCGGTCGGGAAATGGGAACCACGCTTTGGATGGAGCCCGGTCCGCTGTCGAAATAGCCTCTTGTACAACGGCTGGTGCGCGGTGTACCGGCCAAGCGCGTTTGGGGGCCGAGATGGCGAAACCAGAAGTTGACTGGTTGGTGACAGTAAATGGCGTGGAAGTGGGGAAGGTGAACCACGAAGTGATGGAGGCAATCCGTCAGGCTGTGCGAAATAACCGGGGCACGTACCTCGCCCAACTGGCAGAGTTGTTCAAGGCGTCGATGCGGATCGCGATGCAGACCTGCAAGCTTGGCCCCGCCGTGACCCTGATGCAGGTGGCGTTTGTGACGATGGCTTCTCCGCTCCAGCTCGACCTGCTCTTTCTGAACCAGGCCCCCCACTTTGTAGTCGCAACCTTCGTCACTCTTGGCTACATGACTTCGGGGGTGGCAATTCTCGGGATGCTTGCGTTTGGCAATCAGTTCGGGTTCCAGGACCAACGAACCGTTCGAGAGATCCGTGCTGTGCGGCGTTACCTGGGCGTTCCTGCGGATGGCGAAGTGCTGCTGGAGCCGGTACCGCGACATCCTGAACCGCCAGCACGGGACTGGAAACAGATCATCCGTGATCGGGTACAGGTAGCGGTAAAGCGCGTTCTGCAGGCTGGGTTGAAGCGACGGGCGGCGGAGGAGGGATGAGGGCCGCGATGGGCCGGGTGTCCACCTGGCCCATGTCATCCCTAGGCATCAGGAAATCCTGACCAGGTATCCGGTCAGGGCGTTGTCGATGCAGGTTGTCTGTGTGTTGCCGGCGGCCAGAAAACACCCAGCCTTTCCATCTGGAGCTGCAGTAGGACCCAGCTTGACCCGGAGGAATCCATCACCGAATTCCGGACGAAACCGCTGCACCCAATCGCTACGGTCCTGGTCAGTGAGTTTTGGCCCCAGGGCCAGGTCAGAACAGCAGTTCACCACTTTCTCCTAATAGCTGGGCAAATTGTCTGGCTTCCAGGAGTTCGGCCTCAGACCAAGCGACCATACCTACAACCTCGCATTGCTCGATCGGTGCAATCGCACCTGCAATTCCGGTGAGGCTGAGGTGGGTTGCATCTGCGCGGACGCACCATTGCAACCTGGTGCCATCCCTTTCCCGGCAGGAATCGAACAGGATCTCCGCGATGAAGTCGTTACCGAAGTCGGGCTTTTTCTCGACCCGCCGCATGTAGCCGGAAACTCGATACCTGCCGGGTTCGGTTCCAAAGCTGTTGGTACCGTAGTGGACTATCGCGCCCACTTCGGGGGCAAGGATTGCTGTTGTTTGAGGCATGGAAGCGGCTCTATTGAAGATTTCCGCCATGCTCACGTGGAACTGATCGTGACACCACCCGCGCCTGCGAGCTTACTCAGGAGAGCTTGGATCGACTCCCTGGCAGTGTCTTCAGCCTGTTCCAGCGCATCCTTGTGGCCCTGCTGGTACGCCGAGCGCAGGTTCTTCGCGTTGAACTCCGGGTCAGACCGTAATCCACGGATCGAGTTGCATAGGTCCTTACTGAAGGCCTCGAGCAGGGCGAGTACCTCGGGCGTGGGTGACGCTGGCGACTGACGAAGATGCTCGCTTTCCATGGCAATCCTCTCGGGAGCACGACAGGCAATGGTCGGTAGGCGGGGCTCTGCCCCACCTACCTATTTCAAGCTGTGATGGCGCCGTTGAAAAGCGAAAACGGGGGGCTAAATTCCCGCGATCAGGCCGCTTCGGTTGGCCGTTGCGCGTGAAGATGCTTGATAGTGGCGCTCTTTCGGGGTGTGAGAGCACGAATACGGGTCGAGAGGGCATCGCCCTTGTCGACGTTGTAGGTCGCAGCGAACGCGAAGGAGACCATCCCGGTCAGGCCGATGTATTCGAGGATCTGCGCTGGCGCGTTGTACCCCAGGACACCGAAGCCGATTGCTGTTCCAGTCAACAGGAAAGAAAGGATGTCGACCTTCGAACGTTGAACCTTGAGGTCTTCAAGGGATGCGGAAGGCTTGGTCGGTGTGGTTGGGGTTGCGTCCATTCAGTGGCTCAGTCCGTCAGGGGGATGGGAAGAAGTACCGGATATCCTCGAGCCCGGCTTTGTGCATCTCGGCCATGTAACTGAACCAGAAATCCTGAAGATTTAGGTTCACCGCTGCCGAAAATTCTGGCGGTACCCTGGTATCGCACATGACGCTGGTGCCAGAGATGGAGAAGTACAGCCTGCAGGCCATAGGGCGGATCGCGTAGATCGAGCAACTACTGTCCTTCAGGAACGGGCAGGGCTGGCGGAAATACTGCTTCGCCAGCGTTTCCGTGTCATCAGCAGCTTCCGTCGGTGAAGGGGCGCGCTTGCGGCCGGTGGCTTCAGCAATGATGTCGGCCTCGATCTCATTGATCGCAACCGAGATGTGGCAGCAGTGGCTGCAGGACTTCTGGCAAGCCGCGTGGGGTGCAATTGCGCTAGCAATGCGATCGCCGAGCTTGCGGAGCCGGATGTACTTTGCCTTGAGACTTCCCTTCTGTTCCCCGATCTCAGCCGCCATCTCGCCCACGTTGGTGATCCACGGAGCATCCTGGGCGATACGGAAAGCATTTTCTTGAGCAACAGCTTCTAGGAGCTCGCGTTTCGGCAAGGTGCTCAGGTCGATCGCGGGAATCAGGTCGGTCATGGCCAGGCTGAACAGGGTACAGGGGACGGCAATCATACCCTCAGTGCTGCTGACTTCCAGAGGGGACCGAGCACTGCTCGAGGTACTTTTCAGGCGGAATCCCAGTGAGTGCGGAGAAGGTCGTTTCGATGACCACCAGCTGCCGCCTCCAGCTCGCCAATGAGAATTCCAGGTCATGCAGGCCCGGGGTCCGCATTAGAGCCGCCTGGTCAAGTTCAATGAAGGTGAGCACCCGTTCCCTGGAGCGGAGAAGCTTTTCGATCTGATTCAAGTCTTGCATTGCGGGTTCGTTCCCTGGTGAAGAGGCTCCGAGTGTTGGAGGTGCTGAAAATCCAGCAGGAAACGGGCCAGCGGTTTTTGGCCCGTTGTTGGGTGGCGGTGAGCGGTCCCTGATTATTGGGGTTGAAGCATGGCGCGCTTGTCTGCCACTACCTACAGCAGAACAGGGCACGCTGCCGTGATAGGTCTGGCCGTCATTTGAAGACGTCCTCAGGGTTCCCAGCGATGATTGGTAGCACGCTGCCCTCCTGACGCACCTTGGCAATGGCGAGATCTTCATAGCCCCAGATGTTGGAACGGTCGCTGATCCGCTGCGGGCCCAGGGAGGAGATCCAGATTTGCCGGCCGGTCATGACGTAGTCGCGCATGTCCTCGACCAACTGTCGGAGCGTGCCCCCGTGCGTGAAGCCTCTCCAGGCATTCCCGAAGGTGGCGGGGTGGGTATACACCCGAGCTTTGGAGTAGTGATCGTGGAACCACACCTTGCCCCGGTGATCCAGCTCCAGCCTGGCGGTGGTGTCGGATTTCTGGTCGTAGAAGAAGCGCCGGCCGTGCCGGGCGATCACTTGGATAAGTTGGTTTGCATGCTCCACGCGTTCGGCCTTGCTCATCTGTTCACCTCCTGTGGTGGGATTTGGGAGGTGACATCGTCAGCTTGGGGATAGCATGCCACCAGCATTTAGCCGATGAAGACTATGCCTATGGTGTGGGCATTCAAGCGAAGTCGGGGGGCTGTGTTTCTAAGTGGATAGCCGGCCAGCCGTAGTTTGAGGTCGGGACGCGGACACTTCAGTTTACTTTCTTCCAGCCATTAAAAAGCCCGCTTCCAAGACGCGGGCTTTTGCTTTGAGACTCCATCCACTCCTCACTCGGCTGTGGTGTCTCAGGCTGTAGGTTTCTTCTGCTCGGCCACGATGCGATCGAGGTCGCTGTACATGCGATCCAGGGCCCGCATTTCGTGTTCCCAGTAGGAGCGGTCGTCACGATCAGGGGCCAAGCTCACTGGCTCGAGCTCAATGAGACGCTCAAACGCGGCGCGCCAGCTTCGACGATGACTCAGCAGGTTGTCCGGAATCACCAGCACCCCATTCTTGATCTGGGACGCGAGATAGAGTGCGTTGGAGCCGACGGGCACTACCTGGCGGCCGTAATCCGTGAGAGTGCAGAACGAGGCATGATTGCCGCGACCGCACTTCGCCACAGGCTCCACACCTTGAATGGCCTCTGAGTCGGTTTCGCTGAGCTGGTACTGCAGTTGAGCCACTGAGTCACGAAGCTCCCGGATCTCCATTTCCATCCCGCCACACTGCAGGCGGAGGTCCGTATTCTCTTTCGCCACGGCGTCCCGCAAGTCGTCCGCCGGCAGGCAGTAGACGGTACGGGCTTCGTACCCCTTGGCTTGAGATCGCTCAGCCTCCTCTTTACTGCAGTCCTCCCAGGGTTCATCAGCGTCTTCGCGCCACTGGTGGATCGGCTGGGAGGAAGGCGTGCCGATGAGCGCCAGCAGCTCGGCTTCGCGTTGGTTCCAGAATGCCCGGTCGCTGTCATAGCGGTAGTCGGAGGTGGAAAGCTTCAGCTCTGCAGCGTAAACGGCCTTGGCGGCGTCTTCGTAGCGCACGTATTGGCCAGTGCTGGCGGCCGTAACCCCAGTGCCTCCTTCCACCAGGTCGAAGCGCTGGATGAGATCCAGGCTCGACGGGGCATCGTGGGCGAGCAGGTCGCCCGGACGTTCGGCGAAGGTGAGCAGATGCACGATCGCATGGTTGAACTCGTGATCGATGTCCGCGTCTTCACATTGGGTACCAGCGCTCAGGCACTCCTGCAGCATCTCAACCACTTCCTGACGCACTTTCGGGGACCACGCTCTCGAATCGGCCGCGAAGCGATTCGGTTTCGACTGGGTTGGTGCAATGGTGGTCATGCTGTGTGCTCCGCGACCTGGGCGAAGTGCTCTTCAGTCAAGACAACCGCCTGGACCTTTTCGATCAGGTAGAAGTCCGGTGGGCAGTGGCGCCGCGCCCACTCCTGCAATGGTTTCAGGAGCTCGCCCAGTTCGGCTTTGGCTTCTTCGCAGGGCTCGGGATAGCCGTCCACGTGCTCGCCGCAATCGCTACCCTCGGCCTCCTCCTGCATGTGCATCAGCAGGTCATCTACGTCGGGGAGAAAGCCAGCCGGGTCCGGATAGGACTTCTCGCCGCGGTAGACGGTCGCTCCCACCTTCAGGTGCTTATTGCCCTTGATGACGGCCGCAAGGGTCTGGTCGCTCCAGTCCTCACTATCGGTGCTCCAGGTTTCTTCGCCATCGCGGGGGTCACGGTACTTGTCAGTCATGGTCGATCAGATCTCCTTGGGAAGCTCGCCTGGCCAGTAGAACACCTGGACTAGCCGCGCCCTGTTCAAGTCTTAGGTCCTAAATTCAGGTTCAGCGCTGCAAGTTGTCGATCTCTTGCACGCCGAACTCCACCAGCTTGTTCTGGAGAGTCCTGGGCGCTACTTCACCGAGCTCATCCGGGTTGAAGATGGCAACGGCGAAGCCCTTGTCGCGAAGCATGCCAACGGTCTGGTGCGTGGTTTGAAGGCGTTCCGCAACCTGGATGCTGACGTGTTTGTTGTCGACCACCGCCGGGGTGTCGCCGGTGATGCCGCCATTGCCGATCATCGTGTCGATCGCATGGCTGAGTTGGGCTCCGAGCTGGCTCTCGGTAACGCGGGGGCTGCCACGCTCGCCGTCGTTGACGTCGACCGTGCCGCTGATCACAGCGATGAACTGGAGCTGGCGCACACCGGGGACGCCCTCCGGCACAGACACGGCGGCCGGCATGCTGGTGCTGGCGGAAATGGACACCAGGGTGTCATCGAGCAGGGACTGGATCTCGCCGTGGACCCATTGCCAGTAGCCGGAGATGGTCGCGTCGGCGCCTATGGCGGTGATCCAGTCCTCGCGGGTGAAGGTCGGATGCTGACCGCCCCCGGCCGGGCTGTATTTTGCCTGGAGCTGGTCGACGGTCAGGTTAATGTCCTGATTGGAGATGTTGTGCAGTTGCATGGAAGAGTGCCTCACCGGTTGTTGATGAGGCACATCTTCTGAGCGGCACAACGGTGCCAGAACCAGGGGAAGCAAATTCAGTTCAGGCCCGATTTTCCAGGCTAGAGATGGACGGGTAAGCCATAGGACGCCGGCACGAAATGACTCGACGATTGAGCTAATCACCGGCTGACCGGTTGATCAATTCACACGCTGATCAGCCAGGCGTTTTGGACATCCCGGCTGGGTAATACAGCCATTTTTGATGGGGCGCCGCGACCTGCTGAATGAGGATGCGAGTCCGTCGCTTGTCTAAAACTTTGACGGCGCCGAAGTGTTTTTGCGAAGGCTCCCGGAACCACAGTTGTTGGCCCTTGTGAATCTCGCGCATGCTCAGCGGCTTCTCGCCGGTTGATAGCAGTCCCGACAGCCTGTTCAAGCCTTCCTGGCTGGCCCTGATTTGGCGCAGGTCAATGTTGAACTTCATGCACTGGTCATGAAGCGCGGCCCTGATCTTCTCACCTTCTCCACTGGCATGGATGCGGTCGAGGATGGCGTAGAACTCCTGGTTGTGCACTGAACCATCGTAGCGGCGGCCCAGAATGACCTGGACAAAATGGCCAAACTCATGCGCCACGGTGTGAGCGAGGATGTTCAGCAGGGTCAACTCACCGCCGTAGTAGCCGCGCTCATGGAGTTCTCGGGAGGTGAGCCAATTACACATCGTCTCAGGATCAGACTTGCTGACCACCATTTGCTTGCCGTAAGTAATCGTCATGCTGGCGTCATTGGCAGTCGCACGCCGATGTTTGAGGTATGTGTGCTTACCGCTACCTACACGAAAATCCAGATCAGCCGAGGGGTTGTGCTTGGTTGCCCAACCTCTTCGGGGCTTCCACAGAACTTCATCTGTGACCGTGCACATTGCATTGGCGACAATACGGGGATTCATGCACGGATTCCTAGAACTCGATGCGTGTAGGAGCATCGACCAGTTTGAATCGGTACGAAATGACAGGGCCGCGCTCGATGCCTCCCCAGGCCACGATCTGCTCTGAGGGCTGGTCCGGCACTACCAACGTCCGCATAAGCAGAGTGAGTTCTTTCGCAGCATCCAGCAGCCACAGAGGCACGTAGTCCGGTTGAGGTCGGACAGCATCGACAAAGAGTAGGTAGGCGCGGTGAAGCTCGACGCTGTATGCGAGGCCGACATACTTTTGCCCGATCAGCCAGTGCATGCACACCAACTCGTAGCGCTCACTGTCCGCGCCGATACCATCCCCGAGGGCGTGCCGATACTCGGTCAGCATCGTCTCAGCTTCCGTCTGCGCGTCAGCCATCGGACTTTTGCCCTTGCCGCTGGAAGTGATGTTTCGCCGTTGGATGTCGGCGTCGAGATCCTCAGCGACTTTGATCCCCCATTCCACCCACTCCCGGCGCTGCCAGTAGCAGGGCTCATCATCAACCGGCGGCCTGACTTCGTACTGACGGCCGCGGTTAACTGAGCGCATTGCGCCGATCAGCTCCTTCACTTTCTCCCGCGAAACAAGCACCAGGTCGTTGCTCATTGTCCAAGTCTCCTTAGGGAGTGACTAGGATAACGACCGGCCGGGCTAACATCGGCCCAAAACGGGGGGCTCTGTTGCCGCGGCGGCTTGATTACGTGCGGAGGCCCGCCGCTTCGGGTCGGGAATGTCCCTCCATCCATTGGGCAGAAGGCAGCGCAAATCGTATCCAAGGACGAACAGACCAGCTTCGAATGCGTGGCACCGTTCGCCAATGTCCAGCTCCGATCCGCCGTACCAATTCGTTTCCTGAAGCACGGCCCGAATGATCCAGCCGAGGATCAGCTGGCGCTGGGCCCAAAGATGCGGTCTTTGATAGCTCAACTGGGGCGTGCCCTTGTAGCCCAAGCCGAGTAGTGCAGGGTTGCGGATATGCCGGAGGTGCTCGGCCTTCACATCTTCTAGGCCTGGTCCCCAAGCGAAGCACCGGTGGTTGGTACTGCCGACGCCCTCGCCTTCTGCCCGGTAGAGGTGATAGAGCATCGCGATCGCTGCACCGACACGGCCGTCATAGATCGGGGAACCATCCGGGCAAAGCAAGGCGTACACCTTCGTCAAGCCGGAGTTGAACATGTAGAAGACATTCATGCTCAGATCTCTTAGCTTCTGTTTGCCGGCAGGGTTCAGTAGTGCAGCACGAACAATGAGGTGCTCCACCAGCTTGTTCTTTAGCTGCAGCTCCTCCAGAACCTTCTTTGAGGTCTCGACGTTCCCCCAATCAAGAATCGCGGAGCAGACTTCTAGTGCTTTCAGGTCGTTCCCGGCTTGAACTGCAGCGCGAAGATCAGCTCGGTACCCTTTGAGCAGGGCGGAGACTGTTGCCCAATCTCCTTTCCATTGGTACTTCGCCGTGACCGCTTCAATCCCTTGGACGCTCTCGTCAATTTCCTGAGGGACGAAGGAGCTCCGCTGAAATTTCAGGTGCGCCTGAATGGTGGGGAGAGTCTTGATCAGCCAGGTGACGAATTGCTCGATGTCAGGCTGGGCGAGGAAGTCTGTTTGGTTGAAGTCCGATCGCCGTTTCATGTCCGCTCCTTGGATGAGAACCGGGGAGGGTACTCCCAAGCATGTCCTCCGGCGAGGGGCTTACGCCGTCGAAAGCCCCCACTTCGAATTGACTACGACGCCAGCGGCTGGCGCATTCGGCTCCAGTCGATGTGTTCGCCCTGGGCGTAGGCCTCTTTGATGCCCTCCACTGTGTAGGTGCAGTAGCCTTCAGCGAGGGTGTCTCGAACCTGAGCCTGGACACCTTCAGGGCCTACCGGTCCTTTGCTGGTTCTAAGCTCGGCCTGGCCGTCGTACATGGGACACTGCGATACAAGCGCCAGCGCGGCCGCCGGCGAAATACCATCCGCCTTCTGGCCAGACACAATGCTCAATACCGCCTGGTCGCGGAAGATGCAGACCGCGCTCCGAGAACTGAGGAGCAATTCAAACGCCCGCATTTTCGCGCGGGAGGTCTGCATCTCAGACGATCCTCCATGCTCGAGCTTCGCAGTGGACACGGCACGGCGGTATTCCAGGGCCGAGAGGCCAGAGAAGAGAAACTCGGCGGCAATCGCATAGCCGGCCGCCAGGCGCGGGTTCCGGTCGCAGGTCTTGTAGGAGAGTAGAAGCACCGCCCGGTAGCCGCGCCGCGGAGAGGTGATTTCGCAGATTTCGGCACGTACCCGGAAGTCGCGGGTCATGCCGAGCTCATGGTAGAGGTGGAAGCCGGTGTTGATGTTCAGCTGGTTGATCATGGTGGATGGGCCCTGTGCCTCTTGAAGTTGAGGCTATCGTCAGGTCCATCTAGGCGTGCCACCACCAGCCGGCAGTCAATACCACTCTGTGGTGCCGTCCTTCTGCCGGCGCTCGCCGGAGTGTGCTTCTCGGTGCCAACCTTCGGGGCGGGTTTCGTAATCGTCCCAGTCGTCCAGGGCGCATAACGTGGCCATCCGGTCGCTATAGCACCAGCGACGGGAATAACTCTGACGGGTGAGGTCGGCAATGATCGCGTAGGTAAACATGAACTTCATGACACCGGCGACCCGACCGCAAGGGAAGCGCTTCGCTTCGAGCAGGAAGCCAGTGGCTTTCATCCCCTCGATCTCGGCATCGGTAGGAGGCGGCAGGATGGTGGGGTGACTCCCCAGCACGTTTGTTGGCTGTACTCTCATTGAAGTCAGAGACCCAAACCGAGCGCCCGGCGCGCTACCTGCAGGCCACACCCGGTCTCCGCGCGATACTTCCGGATGGCCTGAATCGCTTGTCCGGCCTCAATTAGCTTCTTGCACTCGTCCATCAGGGCGGCGGGGATTGTCATTCCATTGGGGCCGATGGTGTCCATGTTGTAGTCCTCAATCTGGAGTTGGTTTCGACCTTGAATGGCCGTCAGAGGATTTGAAAGCTCGGTGGAGTGTGCCACCAGCGCCGATGGCAGGTATCCGCAAGAGATGCGCTGGAAAAAGTCAGGCCTTTAGGCGGCCTCGGCGTCGGTGATGTCTTTGCACTTCCGAGCAGCTACTGCCAGCTTGCGCTCGATGCTGGCGCCGTTGGAGTCGGCCCAGTCCTTGAAGCTGAGTTCAGGGTCAAGGCGACCCATGACCTTCGCAGCGGCCGCGCAGGCCTTCAGTGATTTCTCGTACGCAGGGAGAGGGATGCACTGTAGATCTTCCTGGCCGGCACGAAACACACTCAAGCGGGAGGTGCGCCGAGGGGAATCTTCCTGCTCACGTTCGCTGACTACACGGCAGCGGCGGGCGGCGTCGGCAAGCGCTCGTTCGATGCTATAGCCGGTGGAGCCTTCCTCCCAGTCCTTGAAGGCCAGGGTCGGGTCGATCCGCTTGAAGGCATCCAAGGCCGAAGAGCAGGCTTCAACGCTCAATTCGAAGTCATCGGCGGAAACGCACGTGATATCAGCTGCGCCCGTACTGACTTCGATGCGGCGAGCTTTCGCAACTTTACGGACCATTTAGTTCCCTCTTACTCGACCTGGGTCGCTTGGTTGGTGAAAACCAAAGCCTCGGTGGTCACAAGGCGTTCTGCTTCCTGATAATGATCACCGGCCAGGCGGTACTCGGCACAGATCGACGCGAGCTCTTCGAGCTTGGTCCCATCCCCTAGCACCCCCGTGTTTTGCCAGGAAAGTAGCTCCCCCGCCAATTGGCGCACGTGCAGCTTCGCCATGTCCATGGCTCGCCGGCGGCTCTCTTGATAGAGGGATTCGCACAGGTCATTGAGAATGATCTCGCTCTCCAGACGTGCGAACTTACGGCCGTTGAAAACCGCCAGAATATCGTCTGAGCTGGGCATCGTTCCCTTGTTGATGTTTACCAAGCACATACCGGAAATGCCGGCAGTCCCGTTCAGAAATGCCACCTTAGCGAGGATATCGCAGCCCTCGTAAACCTCGGTGAGCATCGTGTAGGCGAAGCGGTGGCCCACCAGTGGGGCCTTAATCGAGTGGAAAATGCTGATGTGCATGCCTTTCTCCTTGATGGGCCATGCCAGGCCCGGATTATCGCCTACGGGGTGCCTTGAACGCCTGTGCTTTCTGGTCAAACTCATCGCATGCAGCTGCATCCGCAGGGGAGTAGGGATACTCATCCCACCCGCCTGGATTGGCCCCGTTCCAACTTTCTTCCGCTGCTTCGAGTGTCAAGTGACCGGTGGAGACCCAGTTGAAGTCCTCACCGTATTCCACATCCCACTCCGGGTCGAAGTCATCATCGTCAGTATCGACCTCCCAGAATTCGTAGAAGGCGCGGTTCCATGTGCCGTCTTTTGACTGCCATCTTTTTCCGGTTGAACGACATAGGGCAGGCTCCGGGTCATAGGGTACGGTGGACTTGGAACGCCGGCGCGGCCAGCTTTTGGCCTTCCGGGACGGGAGTGGCAGACAAGTCGCCCCGGTTGCAACTGATCTTCACCAGTGCTCCAACCTGATCCTGGGCATAGACCGAGTGCCCAGACGACATAGCGGCCACGAAGCGCATGTTGCCGGTGAGCAGGCGATAACCGAGGGCGGTGAGCTGTTCGAGGTGGGAGGGCTTGGCACTCATGGGATTCTCCTGGCAAGTTCTCGTTTCTGATGTGGCCATGTTCGAGCCGTACCGTATGTGCCACCACCAGGCCCAAGATGGATTTTTCGTCTGGAGCTGGTTGGGTTTTCAGGCTTGAGGTGCGAAGTTGAAGCGGGAGGAGCGCCGCCCGCTGTTTCGGCGGACGACGCTGCAGGCTCAGATGAGGACTTCGTGGATGCCGTTGTGAGTGCAGGCCTCGGCTTTGTAGCCGGCGGCAAGGAGTGCTTTAACCAGAGCGCTTGCGTTGGAAGGGGTGTTCACCTGAATCGTCGCTCGCTTGACGGCGGTTTGCACCCTCACTTTTTGCAGCGTAATGCCCAGCACCTTGCAGGCCGATTCGATGCACTGCGGGAACTCAGGACTCTGAGCGGGCTTGTCGATCAGCTTGGTAGCTTCTGCGATCTGGTATTGCTTGACGGCGCCGTCGAAGTCCACCGGTGTATCGAACGGCACGTTGTAGAGTTCGAGCGGAACGTGCCCCGCCCAGGTGGATTCGAAAGCATTCGGGACGTCCTCTCCGAAGACACTCCAGACGACAGCCAGGCAGTAGCCGTGAAGGGGATCAGCAACACAGAAAGACGGGTAGGTCACCACGGCGTCGGTGAAGGCCTGCCGAGTTGCAGACTTTTTCGGCAGGGTCACAAGCCAGTAGCCATTTCCGGCATCCTGAGTTGAGAGGCGCAGTCGGATAACCTCCGGCCAGATGTCATTGAGCTGGGTGAGCGGGCTGAATGATCTGCCGCGATAACGGATTTCGCCTTCCCAGAAGTCGAAGGGGGCCCAGTCTTGATCTTCACTGAAGTTGCCCAGCGCCAGCGCGACGTAGAAGTTGAGAAGGTTTCCCCTAAGAGCCACGGTTTTCATGGGTGCATCCAAGTTCGTTGAGATGCACCCATGATCAGAGCCGATCGGGTGTGCCAGAACCAGGTCATCTGGTCTGTTGGCAAAAAGGGTGGCGCGGTTTCTGAGGTCCGAATATCCGGTATCAACCAGGGCGCCGATGGCCGTTAGACGACTTCAGCAACCAGATACTGAGATTCGGATTCGAATAGGCCAACGACAATATCACGCCCTTCCCGAGCCATCCGGTGGGCATCGATGTAGTAGCCGAAGCGCTGAGCCATGCCCGGGTTTTGGGACCATGACCTCGTAATTACATCAGCGCCTTCGCTGCAGTCGACCAGAAACTCATCGGTGTCGGGCTGGTGTACGAGGAACCCCAGGAATGGCGAGCCAGTTGGTATACCGAGTTCGTCCCGGATGTCATCAAGAGTCCGCTCTACGAGGCCCAACTCAGCGGCCGCTTTGTGCTTCGCCGCGATTGACTGGGCTACGCGTTCTTCCAGGGTGCCGCGGTTCTTGGCTTGTCCCATCAGATTCACTCCTTGTCTCTGAGATGTATTTGAGCTTGCGGGGTCGAGCCCGCAGTCACTTCGCTGCCTTATCGATCGCGAAGCCTTCCCTCACCCACGTATAGATTCGGTACAGGGAAGAGGGGACAAAGTAGGTGACGAGGGCTATGGCCGCCACGATGACCCACCCCCCAGGTTTGATGCGCATGAAACCTTCCGTTTCGATGGCAACCCAAAGCACCCAGCATGCGGCTACTACGATCCCCAGAATAAGGCAGACTCGGCGCACCCCTTCAGGTAGTCGTTTCATTATCCAATCCTCGTCCTTGATTTTTCCTTCGGGTGTCGCCGCCCTATAGGGACCGGGTTGGGCTCGTGTTTCAGATTCTAACTGAGTTGTCGGACCTGCACCCTAGCCCTACCAAACCAACCCCTCTCGGCTCTGGGAGTCGGAATGGCCACTCTGCCTGGCGGTTGAGCTGGTTGCCGGTATATTGAGACTCAAAGCCTACTGATTCAGGTAATGCAATGGTCAAGATCTACGTCGACGCGCGCGAAATCGCCTCGCGCATCCCAGATGCCCTGCGTGAGCTGGGGGCAGAGGTGGAGATCGTAAACTTGGAGGTGGGCGACTACGTCCTGAGTGCAGACCTGGTCGTGGAAAGAAAGACTGCCTCAGACTTTTGCATCAGCGTCACGGATGGCAGGTTCATCAACCAATCCTCAAAAATGGACCTGAACTTCAAGCGCAAGCTCTGGCTGATCGAAGGGGATGTTTTTGCGGTGCGAAGCAAGATCGCGCCCGAAGCTCTGGAGGGAGCCCTGAGCTACCTCGCCGTTGTCCTGCAACAAACGGTGCTTTGGTACAAGGGCAGCAACAGGGCCGCGGCGATGATCTACAGGCTCGCCAAGCATGAGCAAGACGGCCTGGGATACATCCCGGCAGCGCGCAAGGGCAAAGTACCCGCCGGCGTCGGCCAGTCTCTGTTCACCCTGGAAGGACTCAACGGCTGTGGCCCGGTCGCCGCGCGCAAATTGCTCGATCACTTCCGCTCCGTGCATGCGGTAATGAACGCCTCGGTTGAGGAGCTGTGCGCAGTGAAGGGCATCGGCCCAAAGAAGGCCCAGGCCATACACGACGGGATTCACTTCCAGGTTCCGGAGGGCGAGTCGATTGAGGACCAACCATCGTTGCTGGCCGATCCCCCGGCCACCGAGCCACTGGTCTGATGAGGTCCTGACCCCGAAAGCAAAAGGCCCCGCATCGCGGGGCCTTTCTTTTGGGGCAGTTGGAATTACACGTCTTCCCCGGTGACGAAACCCGTGAAGAACTCCAGCCACAGCCCGGCGTTGTCGTCGCCCAGCACCAGGGGATAGTGCTCGGGGTTCTCCGCATGCGAATTGCGATATTTGGCAGCGAAAGCCTCAAGGTCCTGCTTCATCTCTTCTACAAACTGGTCGAGGCTCTGTGCCATGTTGGTACCTGTTGTCCTTCGGGAGTCATCGCCAGGTTCAGCTGGCGCTGGGGTGCATGGGAGAGTGGCCTGCTGACACCTGCCGGCGCGATGTGCCGCCGCTGCGAGGGCGCGTCTTGCGCTGTCCCAGCCTCATCCTGAGGCCGTATCCGCGGTCGGGGCTACCGGGTTCCGGTCAAGCCACTCTCTCATGCAATCAGTTCTGTGGGGCAGAGTTGGTTTGTTGTTCGATCTCCTTTAAGAATTCCTTGGCCATTGCAATAGAGTCCTCTGCCGCAACTCCAGCGGTCACCCCCTCATGAAGGTGCCTCCTACCTTGGTTTGATTTTGCCATTGCCGAATTAGACCGGGTAGCCTCGATCAGGGCTTGTTCCGCCTCCTGCACAGCAGCTTTGGCGTTACTTTCCTGTCTCGTGCCCAATGTCTCTTCCGCTGCTTGCTCGGCACGTTTGAGGACCTTGCGCGCGCGCTCCGCTAGATCATCCGTAGGTTCGTGAAACGGTTGCCCTCTGAGTGAGCGTGCTCTCTCAATAATGTCGGTCACTCAGGTGCTCCTACGAATAGCGGCAGGCTCAGCTGCCAGTTGTCCAGCGCCTCTTCGAAGATCTTCGCTGCTTCCTCGTCGTCGGAGTCACAGCCGCGGCCGGCACCCAGCGCCTCGGCGTTCATCTGCTTCAAAGCTTCCTCGCCGGCGTTGGTACCGCTCATCCTGTCGAGCGCCAGCCAGGCCTCAAGGTCCTGATCAGCAAGGTACCGGTAGGGGGCGACCACCAGGCCGCAGGAGAAGGTGAAATCCTCGTTCTGGATCAGCGCGCGGCAGTTACGATCGTCGCCCAAGGCCATGCCCAGGTCGCAGACCTGAGCGACACAGCAAAGCCCGCAGCCGTTGCAGGGATCACCCTCCACCGGTTTATCCAGGACCACGGCCTCGATCAGTTGCCAGCGCATCGGCGATTCGAATCCTCAGTGCGGGAACCATAGGGAGAAGATGACCATTATGGGCAAAATCCCGAAAGTGGTGGATGTCATCGACACTGCATCGACGTCCTTGGGAAGCTGGGTCAAATTCAATCCGTCTTTTACGACTACAAGGCAAAAGGCATTCAGCAGGACCAGGACGGCCAAGACCAGGCCGCCGGCAGCAACCCACCGGAACTGTGCCTCCCCAAGGCTGACTCCCCGGCTATAGGCGACAGTGCCTTCGAGGACGGGAGGATCGAACGCTTGGAAGTCACCAGTCAAAGCGAGCGTGACCAACGCGAAACAGCAGAAGGCCGAGATCAGCAGTCCTGAGATGGCCAGGCCGAGAGCCGGGGCAGAAACGGGTAGCTTCATCTTGAACAACCTTGAGGTTGCAGTGTGTGGGGGCATGGGAGAGTGGCCGGCACTGCCAGGCACTCTCCGATACCCCCCGGAAGGGGTAACGGGCCTGCTGCGGGGAACCCGGCAGGCGCGGGTGATGATTTAGCTGGGAATGGCCTGCAGCTCGTTGAGCTTGGCCACCTCCTTGTCGATCGACTTTCCGTTCTTCTTCCGCCAGGCAATTTTCATCTTGTAGAGATCGATCAAGCCGGCGTGGGTGCAGCGGTAGTAGTCGCCGGAATCATCGGAGCCGCATTTTTCGAGATGGCCCAGGGCGACCCGTTCCTCGACGATTCCGTCCAGATCGCTGAACCGAGCGGCCTCCATCGGTGCGACGTGTAGTGGACGCTCCAGGCTGGCCAGCCAGAGGACCTTTTCAGCGTTGAATTTGGCCATTAATCGTCTCCTGGGCCTGAGGGTTATGCCGGGGTGCAGTGGAGCGTCACCACTTCTCGACCAGTTCGCCGTTCACTGCGATGCGCCAGGTGTAGCGCTGGCCATGACTCTCATGGTCGGGAGAGCAGCTGTAGGTGACGCTACCGTTCCGGTTCAAGCTGCGTGGTTTGGTCATGCGTCCACAGATCGGGCACTCGAGGGACGGATAGTCGTTCTTGGTTTCAACCGCAGTGGTCATCGCTTACTCCGTATCAGCCAGAGGGGTTGGCTCTTTCGCTTCGGCCAGCCACTGACGGAGGGTACCGACGAAGACGCCGGGCTTGTCTTCCTCCTGCCAGGGCTTGTCGAGCAGGTCGCCTACAACTTCGACGCACTCGTCGATCTCGTCTTCTTCAACTTCATGGATGTCGCGGTGCAGCTGGCGCGCTTCCGTCTCGTCGCCGGCGGCGTAGTAACAGGTGTCGTTGATCAGGTAACAGCGTAGGGCCAGGGTCTTCACGACCGGCTGACCATCCAGCGTCAGTTGTTCCATCTTGGTTCTCCCTTTGGTCGCCCCTCTTGGAGCGCAGCAGACTCTCTGTGGCGTATCACTGAAGCCCGGTGATGATTGCTCGGGCTCCGCCGTGCCAGAACCAGCCCGGAGGCGAAGCGGCGCAGTTCATGCCTTGCCGTTCGTAGCTGCAGCCTTGAGCAGGTCTTCTGCGAGCAGGTACAGAACAGACTCTGCAATGCCGCTGGCACCGGTCCTCGATGCTGCATAGCCCGCACCATTGACCTGATGCTGGATAACGATGCGTTCGCCGGTGCGTTCGATGAGCCAGTTTTGCGGGAGCTCTCCGCGGCGGGAGGCCATTGCGGCTACGGCTGCATCTCGTTCTCGTTGATACGAGTCGGCAAGCGTTTTGTTTGCCATCGCCAGGCGTTCAAGATTGGTAGCCCGGATCTCCAGCGCCGAGGTATCGACCTTGTACTGATCGGCGGTTACCAACTCCACCACAACGTCATCGGTGGTGGTCACGCGCTCACCCTGCAGGCGCTCTACTGCCTTGGTGTCGAGTTGGATGTCGTTGTCGCCGTACTCGGAACCGTCGATGCCGCCCAGCAGGAGCGAGGCCACAACTTCGGGTTTGGGTGCATCCTTCATCGCGTCAACGCGGGACTGATCCGCTGCCGGAATGGTCTTGTCGAGCAAGATGTCCTGAGACTTCGCCCAGGTGTACTCGATATAACCATCGGTCGTACGACACTCGATCATCCCGAAGCTGACGATCGGGTTGCGCGTATGCCTGGCCAGGGGGATACCCGCATTGATGAGCAGCTCCCTGGTCGGTTCGTGGTAGTTCAGCAGGCTGCTACAGCCGGTGGGCTCGTTATCGGGATGCTTGATACGGACTGTGAGTTTCTGGGGTCTGCCGGCGTGCGCAATGGCCTCGAGGTCGGGGATTCTGGCCCGGGCTTCGTCACGGGTTGCATCGGCCTGTGCTTCCGTCAGTGCGCTTGCCAGCATCCGAATGCACTGCTCCTCGTCTGCAATGAGGGCCATCTCTTCAAACAGCGTGCGAGCCATCGCGATGTTGCGGTCAGCGTCGTCGCAGGGCTGCTCTTCACCACACTCACGCTGGTACTGCGCATACTCCTTGGCATTGCACTTGGGGCAGGGAATGTCGCCGCCCTTGAGCAGGGGGCCGCCTGGCTCGTCGCAGCTGTCCTCGTCCCACAGATAACCCTCGTGGCACTGGGCGTCCGGGTAGACTGCGCCAAAATGAGTGCCACGATATTCGCAACCGAGCTCCGGCTTGGGTTTCGCAAGCGTGGGGGCATCCAACATATGGAGCCGCGCCAGCGCTTCGGCGACGTTGGGACCGTGGTCGTAATGCACGACGCCACCAATAGCGATCTCCACGTCGTTCATGGCCGGGCTGAACTTCACGGGTACCACCGTCTTCTGAATGTCTTCTTGAGGGGGCGGGGCGGTGTTGGTCATCTTGGTTTCCTGGGTTTCGGGGCGAACAGAAGGTGCTCCAAGTTCGATCACTCGAACTGGAGTGCCTCAAGCGGAAGGAGACCAACGAGAACGCCCATGCCTTCGTGAGCTGCTCCGCTGGGGTGGTAATTCGAGTTGTTCTTGGTTCGGGCGTCCTGCTGCCCGGCTTGGTAGCCGTTGACGTAGGTGCTGCGCAGAAGCTCGTAGATCGCTGTGCGAACTTGGTCGCTAGCCTGAGAGTCACTGCAGACGGGCCGGCGCTTCTTCGCGAACGTGTTCCAGAGACTGATCAGGCCAGGCTCGGTGAAGGTCGAGACAGACTTTTTGCAGCTTGGGCAGGCGGCCTTGAGGAATTTGCCGAGGCTATTGCTCTCATGGGTGACAACAGGAGGGCACTGTTCACCACAGCGGCACAGGTTGTAGGTCTGCGTAGCGGTGAGAACCGCGATCTCTGCCTGTGCTGCGGACAGCTCCTGCTCGGCCTTGTGAAGACGAGCTTCCAGGTCGGCAAGGGTGGTCTGGGTGGTGGCAGACTCCGGGGAGGGGGAGGCTTGTTCCTGCTTTTTACTCATCTGGTCGGTTCCTGTGACTGAGGTTGATGTGGTCTGGTGCTGCGTGACCACATCTTCGTCTCGTCTAGCTGTGCCAGAAGCCCAGCCTCAACTGGCTAACGGAGTGCTCTGCCGACCCAGCGCGAACCACTGTTGAGCGACGTCGTAGGATTCGCCGTCAACTCCGTGGCGATCCCAGAGCTGATGGAAGTCCGTCTTGGCCGGCATCGCTTGTGCAGCCAGTGCTGCCGCGTTGATCGTCGACTCAGCCACACCCAGGGAGGCGACGTTGCCGGTGTACTCAGCACACAATTGCGCGAGCTGGCGCACCTTCCCGCCAGGGAGCAGGATGGAGGTCTCTTTCCAGGAAAGAAGCTCGGCCGCACACTCGCTCAGGTGCAGCTTGGCGAATTGGTTGGCACGTTCACGAGCATCGAGAAGTTGAGAGTTCATGGTGCTGTTCCTTGTTGGCCGCGGATTACTTGAATTTGATCTTGCCGGAGCCGGCTACACGGTGATCGCGCTGTGCCGGGTTGCCGTAGATCACGATGTCGCCGGAGCCTGCCACGCGTGCACGTGCCGATTGGCTGGCGGATGCTTTGATGTCGCCAGAACCTGCGACGCTGAGGTCTACCGCTGCTGCTGCTAGGTCACGCGCATCGACATCGCCGGAGCCGGCGATGTCGACTTCCAGGTTGTGGACGGTGCCTTGCACAGTCACGTCTCCCGAGCCCTTGACGCTGACCTCGAACTCTTCCTGCTGCAGGCCATACAGGCTGATGTCGCCGCTGCCTTTGACACGGACCTGGGGCGCAATAGGCAGACTGATAGCCACCAGAACGCGACCTGCACTGGTGGAGTTGCTGCCGACATTGATGGAGCCCTTAGGCCCATTGAATTGGATGTGAATCCCGCCGACGTGGATGTCTCGGCCAACCACGATGTTGCCGTTGCCGGAGACATTGATGTTCCCGCCGCCGGCAATGATCACGTTACCTTCCCGCTCGATGATCAGTTTGTCGCCCGAGATGCTGGTCAGAACTCGCTCCACCGCCTCATTCGTTTCACCGGCCACTACCAGTCGCGGGGTCTCGTCTCGAAAGAAAACGACATCTACAGCGCCCTTGATGTCGAGTTTCTTCACCTGAGCAATCGGCCGCGAGTCCTTTACGTAGTCCTTGGCGCGGTCCCATTCGGTCCCCTTGGCTTCGGGTGCAAATTCGGTGAGAGAGTTGGTCATTACGAGGTCCTTCTACGTCTCTATCGGCGCTGTGGCTTGAGTTGGTAGCGAAGATGATCAGGCCGATGCGGGTGTGCCAGAAGCGTTGACGTCGTGGTCGAGCAACAGGATTGCCCCTTCCTCGGGGCACTCGTCGTGGTAGGCGTACAGGCCTGTCTCTGGGAAATCGGCGTCCTGCTCATGGGGTTCGATCACCAGGGTCTGCTCAAGCTGGTCAGGGGTACCGTCTGGAGCCAAGAACTCCAGTGCGTTCTGCAGCTGGTAGCCGTTCATTACCAGGCTTGGTCCTTGGAACAGCTCAGCATCCATGTCGTCTGCATCGAACGCGGCCATGCCCTGGGTTGGCAGTGGCTGAGCCGGTTCATGGTCGACCAGGAGAATGGCGATATCGTGGGGGTGTCTCTCGTGGCGCGTACAGACCTGACTCTGTGCAGCGAAATTCCTGCTTGGCGTCGTGCAACTCGATCACCAGACGGTGGGACAACTGCTCCGGAGTGCTGCCCGGGGCCAGAAACTCCAGAGCGTTCCGGAGTTCGTATCCGTTGATTGATAGGCCAAAGGCCTGCAGTCGCGGTGTTGCCACGGCCTGGGCCCCGGCTTTCGAAGGTGACGGGATGAACGACATGTTGGCTCCACTTGTTTGGGGGGGGGGCGCTGCGGTGCCACGTGCGACCCGGTTCGCGCTGAGGATGATTTTCTCAACGCTGAAATTCGGGTACCAACCAAACCAGCCCCCTGCGATCCCGGGGGTTGGGTGATCGGTCAGAACTTGCAGGGGACGTCGACCAGCACTCCGGCGCTGATGTGGTTGAGGGTGTCGAGGTAGTTCTCGCCCATCCAACCGCCGATGCAGCTGTTGAAAGCATCTCCGTCGAAGTCGAACGGCTCGGCCTCGGAAATGGTTCCATCTCGACTGAGCCCCAGACCGATGAGGTCGCCGTTATCGGTGAGGTAGGCGTAGTGGTAATCGTCAAGGCGCAGGGCCTTGTCTGGATTGCCAGTGAGGATGCGGCGGTATTCCGCGAGACAGCTCTTGAAGGTGTAAACCTGTACTTTGAGCTCGCGAAAAATCTGGACCACCTGCTCGCTGGTCAGGCCGAGGTCCTCGTCTCCATTCTTGAACCACCAGCGCTCGAATGCGGCTTCATCGGCGAAGTCGTGGATTACTTGGAGGTAGAGGTCCAGAGTCTCGAGAACGCCGACTTTGGCTTTTACCAGGGGATCAGTTGTGATGGTCATAGTGGGCTCCTTTATTCGATGGAGCCCAGCGTAGAGGTAGAGGGGGCGTGCCAGAACCAAGTAGAGAGCAATCGGAGCTGATGCCCATCAGCGCCTGGTAAACAGAAGTTTGAGCTGGCGCTTGATCCTTCCCAAGATTCCGATCTGACCAGTGCAGCGATTCCACTGGCCCTGACCCAGATACGTTTCGAGCACCAACTGCGGGTCAGCCCGCACCCGGAAGAGAAATGCACTGATGGTGCGGCAGTGGTGGCATACCCCGTGGCCATCAATCATCACCACGTTGGGCAGCACCTGGTTCCAGCTTCCCCTGAAGTCCTGACTTCGGATTTCGCCCTGGCAGCAGCTACATTGCGGCCGCACCGTCCTGAGTTCGAATCCTGACGGGAATGTGAAGGGAAGATGGTCAGCGATCACCTCTCCCGCCTGGAACTCGGCAATCATCTCCTGCAGCTTGTCCTGGGAAACCTTGGTCATCACCAATCCTCACGCTGCCAGCATGTCGAGTTGCTCCGGCTTGGCGTAGCGGCCGGGAGCGATGCGGCGGGCTGTCATCTGGCACACCTTGCGCACCTGGGCCTTCCAGTTCGGATTTTCGGTAGGGCGGCGATCTGCGACGTAGGAGTAGATTTGCTCCAGGGACGCTTCACCGTCGAACAGGTCAAGCGCATCAGCGACGATGGCGCGCCAGGTCGCCGGGCCCTGCTTCATTGCCTCGTGGATGTCCTTGGGCAGGCTCTGCAGGTACGCCAGTTCGTGATAGAGGCTAAGGCCGACCATCAGCCGCTGCTGGTCCTTGGTGAAGGTCACGAATGCCAGGGGGTACTTGAGCCCGTCGTAGAGATTCCGAGGCAGCATTTCCTGCTGAATGGCCCAAAGCTCGTTGTAGCGGCACACGCGCGCCGCGGTCTGTAGGAAGTAACAGGGCAGAACGAAGCCCACTTGGCCGTCATCCATCAGCATGCCGTGCACGCGATCGAGCAGGCGCTCGATGAACTTGGTCTGGAAGGGTGGGTTGCCCAGCACCAGAGTGGGCCGCTCCTCGACCTCGATGTCGAAGAAGTCGCCGGTGACCACTCTCCGGCCAGTCAGCTCGCGTGCTTGCTGGGCCAGGCTCGGGTCGATCTCAATCCCCATTGCAGGGACATGAGCCGGGATTGCCTGGAGGAACCGGCCAGGCCCACAGGTCGGTTCTACCACGAAGTCGGTACCGGTGAGGTGGCTGAAGTTTTTCCGGACGATTGCTGCTGCGGCCCAGGCGGGCGTCGGATACTGGCCGAGGGCGATCTGGGTGATGTCGTTGCTCATGGGGTGAGTCCTGGTCCGTGATTTTCTGGACTCAGGATCAGGGCAGGTCACCAGTGCCACCACCAGGCTAGTGAGCGCCGGGGTGACAAAGTGGTCATGACAGCAGGATACCCAACTGCAAGCGGAACGAGATCAGCAACCAGACGACGACGAAAAATGCAAGCGCCAAGCCGGTCCAGCTGAAGGCCAGGTACCCAATTTCCCAGCTTGGCCGCATGCGCTTCGCCAGCCGGAACGTCAGTACAGCCAGGACCATCGCACACCCGTTCAGCCCAAGGTTCCACCACGCTCCATCCGTCGAGAGTAGGAATTTGATGAAGTCCAACATGTAGCACCCAATGCGTTTGATGGGAGCTGAGGCTGCGGCCACCCGCTTCGGGGTTCAACCCAAAATGCAGGGCCGGAATTCGAGCGTGGGGACTCCATGCAGCGTCAGAGAAAATTAGACCCGCGCTTTGGGAGGGGGGACATGACACCATTGGATACTCTCGTCGTCTCTTTGTGGGAGACATCAGATGCCGTATATCCGGGTGAAAACAGCGATCACCAGCGAGGCCGATTTCCTCAGCTTCATCCGAAATAGCCCTCGGCATGGAACCGTCGTAGCGCTCTGCTCTGGGGCAATCGGTGTCATCCAGAACCGCCTGCACTCTGCGGTCCGCCGGCGCGATCAGAGTGCACAGCGGAAACTCCACACTCAGCTAGAAGTGCTCAGAAGCGAGATGCATGTGCGGGTCGAAATCCGTACTGATCGATCCCTTGCCCTTGGCGTGCTACTGCACTCTGGTGCTGATGTCCTCGCGGAGGTCCACGCGCTTCAGCGCCAGCGATACCTAACAGAGTTCTCGAAGCTCAGGACGGATATTCTCAGTGCCGTTGGCTCTATCCGGTGTCAGTTCTGGGAGGCAGGGGTGTATGGCCATGACTTTCCGACCTGGGCAAATCAGCGCGACCACACCGACACTCAACTGCTCCAAGCCATCCAGGTTGCGAAGCTCCGAGCCTATGACGCTGTAGTTGCGATGAATCGCGAGATTGAAACGACCGGTAAAGGGAAGCGCAGTTGGGAACTCAAAACCACCTGGGAGCAGCAGCGGAGCGAGGTCAAGCTGCTCTCAGAGCTGCAGTTCAGGTCCGCGCTCTACAAGTGCATTCGAGACCGGCTCGGGGCGGAGTACATGGTTGATCTGGAATGTTGGGTTTCTGAGTACACCCGGATTCCATTCCTGCGGAAGCTGCGCGACAAGGCCATCTCTTCAAACCCTAAGCTGCAGCTCCAATTGAGGCCGACCCGTCGGCCTATCCAGCATCAGTCCCCTCAGGCTTACTCCACAGCTTAGGGCTGGGCGACCATCACGGCACCCACGATCACGGCCACACCGATTGTGGGGAGGTCATTATCGGGGAGATGCCCCACGGGAAGTTCGGAAGCCTTCGGCTGTTCTGCCACAACGGTGGTTCCTGGAGTGGGGAGGGGTTACTAGCTCAATGCGGCCTGGAGGGCGGCGACGGCCTCTTCGTACAGTTCTTTCCGCCAGTATCGACCAGAGTAGTGCTTGCGCTGCCTGACCCTTGCCATGCCCAGCTCGTAGCCGCGGAGAGTCTCACTGACGGTAACGAAGCCTTTGTGCCCGCCCTGGCCGACAGCGGTGATGATCACCCCAAAGGATTCATCAGCTTCGGCCGACCAACCTTCAGGGAGGGTGATGGGTAAGTTCATTTCCGGTCTCCGGCATTAGCGATAATTCGCAGGCAGTGTTTACAGGTCACCTCATCGTTATTCAAGGTGACTTTCCGCATGTATCCGCACTTGGTGCCACGCAGGCCCCAGGTGTGATAAGCCTTGGCGATGGCCACCGGCATCGCTCGCTCCGGATCAAAGCTGTAGGCATGGACTTTTGAGGCCTGGGCCATAAGTGGATTCCTTTCTGAGGGGATGGAGTCTGAATAGCGCCCCCAGTCCTCTGGGGGCGGTTGTCTCATGCTGGCGCTTGATCAGCCAACTTTAACTGCTGGCGCAGTGTCGCCCTGGGACGATTTGAACACGGCGCGCAGGTTGGCCAGAGCCTTTGCCAGTTCCGGGAGATCCAGGTCAGCGCTGGTCAGGGTCAGTTCCAGCTTCACGCTCTCCGGAGCGCTAGCCATGAACGGCAGAACCTTCTCCAGCTGATCGGCCAGCTGTGCCAGAACCGGGGCAGCGACGCTGATGTCCTTGCGGCCGTACAGAGCAGACGTCGCGGCGAGGGTCTTCGGGGTGATCTTGTCGGAACCGTTGCGCTGCGCCTGGGCGAGTTGCTCCTGCATGTGCACGACGGTGTCCTGGCCTGTGGCCTTGCAGTGGCGCTCAGCGTTTAGGGCGGTAGTCACCGAAGCCTGCCCATTGGCGACCATCTCTTGCACCTCCGGAGCAACCTTGAGGAGGTCCAGCATCTTGCGCACGTGGGGTTCTTTGCGGCGGATTGCCTTGGCTACGCCCGCCACTGTGAAGCCGTGATCTTCGATCAGCTCGCGGTAGGTGTTGGCGAGGTCAAGCGGAGAGACCTGTACCTGTTGGTTGCTTACCAGCTGGCGCACCAGTTCGTTGGCGCGGCCACCTTCAACCTGGTTGACCCACACGCGCTTGATATCGGCGCCTTCAGAGATTGCCAGGGTCAGACCTGCGTAGCGGGTGAAGCCGGTCACCACGCGCAGCTTGCCGTTCTCAGCGACGACACCCATCGGCTCGACGTAATCGCCGGCGGCGTAGGAGTCGGCGAAACCACGCACCGCCTCTTGGTCGAACTCGCTGCGGATGGCTTCGTCGATGTTACACACCAGGAGGCCGCAGGGCATTTCGAAGGCATTGTTGCGCTTCGGCTCCAGGTCCAGTCCCAGCTGCCCGCTGGTGATCATCTTTTTGGCCGTGTCGTGAATGCTGCGCAGAGAGTTGCAGCCAGCCAGGGCGGTCATGGCGATATCGGAGATCATGTTGCTGGCGATGGTCTTGGTGGTCATGGCGGTGTCGCTCCTGTTCGGTTGATGTGGTCAGTTTCGGAGCGACCGACGCGTGCCAGAACCGGCGCCGGATGATTTTTTGGTGGGCTAATTTCTCCTGCGATCACACTCTTTCACCCCCAAACGTAGGGGCCGGAAATGCAGAAGGCCCGCGCGGTGGCGGGCCTTCGTGGAGCGTGCTGTGGTCAGCGCAGGAACAGGCGGCGGGCGTAGCTCTGATCGATGCTCTTGTTGACCGCGGCCAAGAAGGCCGGAATTTTCTCCGCGATCTGCTCACTGCTCATGCCCTCCGGCACGTTCAGCCAATCGGTGCTGAGGACGTTGTCACCCTCGCTGATGTAGTTTCCTACCAGCTGGAAGCCGGACGAGCGCGGTTCCAGGCTCAGCGATGCGGTCTTGGTGCCAACGATGGTTTCCACGTCCAGACGGGCCACCACGCAGCAAATCTCCATGTCCAGTTGGCTGGCAGCTGCCCAGCCATTTGCTACCAGGTTGGCGGCGATGACTTGCTTGGCGGCGAAGTATTTAGGGGTGAATTGCATGGCGGCTTCTCTCTGTCGAGTGGTTCGGTTGCGATGTGGCCATCGTCTCCTGAGCCTTCGCGTGCCAGAATCATCCAAGCGAAATACATCCCCCCGGAACACCTAAGATGCCCCCAGCCTGTGTCGAGACCTGATTTCTTGAACTGCCAGCCTGGGGGCCAGCTGGGCGCATTCGGTCAGGTCTGGGAGAGGCATGCGGTGCGCTCCGTTGACTCCGTGCATGAGCTGCAGATGATCAGTACCGAAGCTATGAATCCAACACTGACCGCCCTGGAGCAAACTGAATGGCAGCTCTGATATGTCCGCAGCTTTGCATGGCATCTTGATCGGCCCAAGGCCAAGCGTTTGAGTCCTGGCAAGGCGGAATGACGAATGCCCACTGCAGCGAATCCCCTTTGCAAGGTCCCCGAACCGCCCTTCAGTTCTTGAAGCGCCTGCATTGCGGCGTATAGCATGTCGCCACCATCTCACCGAAGGGACTCGACATGCTCAAACAAGGACTCGCCCTGCTCATCTCCTTGATCGCGCTCCACGCATACGCAGACGGTCCCACTCGTGAAATGCAGAAGCACTGCGATGCGGAAGGGGAGGTGTATGCCTTCTACGCACTGGCGCGTTCTACCGGCGTGTCCAAGGAAAGCTCTCTTGAAGGACTGAACAGCGGCAATTTCACCCAGGACCAGGTGACCTTGCGCAAAGAGGCCATCGCATCTGCATATGGCGAGCAAAATTACGCCAACCCCACGGTGATCAAGAGGCTTGCGGTAGATTTTTGTCTTCGCTGGCAATCTGAAGCCGCAGCTCGTGGCATGAACCTCGATCAGACTTCTGGAACGTTGAAGACTGCAATCCAATCCAGGGCTGTGGCACCCAGTGAGTACACTAAGACGCTGTGCGATTTAAAGGCCAGCCGCGCCTCCATGGCGGCTCAAGGGCGTGAGAAGCTTGTCCCGGCTGATCAGTGGTTCCGTGCGATCGATGCGCAATCTATTTCTGACTCGCAGAAGGTACTTATGCGGGAAGGTGTGATTGCCGCTTACGAGACCTTCCCTGATCTAGACCCCGACGCTCTGAAGCAAGTGATCAACGCCAAGTGCCTGGCTGAAAACCAGATCAACGATGAGAATAAGGCTCTGTCACAGAAGCAGTGATCGTCGGGCACATCCTTCAGCCTTTGAGAGCCGCCGTGAGGCGGCTTTCTCGTTCCTGCCGGAGCGATCAGGCAACGCCTAGGAAGAAATGCTACTGCCACCTGGGAGTGGTGTAGGGATTCTTCCTCTGAAGGCTTCTGTGCTGCTGGGGAAGCTCAGTGTCAAATCATCCAGCCAGAAGCGGAGCGAGCATGTCGCTACTCTTTACTTCGGCTCACCTGCCTTTGCGGCCAATGCATCGCTTTTGCAAAGTTCGGCCAACTTGTGTCGTTCCGCGCGGCTGAGGAACACCGATTTCAGCCCGATCAGTCCATTCGCCTCGATCGTGATGCCGCCAGTATGGCCAAGTGCCGGAAGGCCTACGCGCACTTTCCCAGCTTGGAATGCTGCTTCAACTGCTTTGTAGAACATGGGTTCGATTTCCTAATCGTTAGTTTTGAGCTACCAGGTGGACGGCCCAGCCTGCTTGGGGTGTTGGGAACGCCTGGTGTCAGGTCGTAGGCCATGTCCCTAAGGTCTGTTTCAGGAACTGAACGAAGTGAGTGTCGTGCAGATACTCCAGATCCGATTCCCAGTCCTGAATTGCAGCCTGGAAGTTCCCAGGCTTGCGCTTGGCGTTGCGACACAGTGCGGCGATGGTATTTGCCATCTTGAGGAGTCGCACCAGGCCGCCCGGCCCGCCCCATTCCCGAAGATAGGCCTCAGAGAAGGGCGTCTTGTTCAGATCCGACTTCAGCAGCTGATCCAGTATACGAATGCGTGTGTGGCTGGGCTCGCCATTCTGGCCTACGTGATAGCCGTGGTGGGCCAGCATGCCGGCAGTAACCCACTCCACATCGAATAGCGCGCCGAGACCCACAGGAGCGTCAGTGCGCGGCCACTTCAGATAGTCGAGAAGGTAGGCCCGCCAGTCCGCAGCGACAGGTTCAATCGCTACCTGGATCTTCTCCAGAGTATCGAGTGTGATGACCAGCTTCGTGGCCTCGAGGCGCTTGTAGACGGCTGGACTGATCAGCAGCCGGCGAACCCGTTCTTCGTCATAGGGCGCCTTGTCTCGCATGTACTTGCCATCGGCCTTGAAGGTCACCGGCAAGAACAGGATGAAATAGCGCCGGAGGAGGTTGATCTCGTTTGCGTTGCTGCAGAGGGTGCAAAGGTTGTTCAACGCTCCCCAATCGCCGGCTTTCACCTGCTTCAGAATCTGATCAAAATGCGCCTCCATAAGGACAGAAGCGGCGTGCGCACCGTCCTTCAGGCAGCCGACATTCTTCACCATCTGAAAGGCCCTGAGGTCGTTGCTCAGGCCCTTACCCGGGTTCAACCCTGGGAGCGTGCTCATGACTACTACCGCCGTGGCGCGGATTTCTTCCGGCCGCGCCAGATGAGGAAAGGGCTGAGCAGGGATAATGCGAGGGTCACCAGGACGAGCGCGCCAATTGCTGGCTTCCCGCCCTTGATGTGGTAATCGTCAACGCTGTAGGAGAACGGGAATGTGTCCTGCGGCATGCGGATGTACACAGACCCGAGAGAGTTGGGTTGTAGCGACCAGGAGCGATCGAGGTTCATCTCAAGACGTCCCTTTACGCGGCAGCCGTCCTCGGCCGGAAGGTTGAGCACCTCACACGCGCCCTTGTCTTTGACCAAGACAAGTGCATTGTCGTAGACCTGCAATGTCTTACCAACTTCCGCTGCACACCAGACGACTAGCAACGGCCAAAACAGCGAAAACGCTACGGTGATGGGGCCCGTTTTCAATTTCCACACTCCGGATTCTTTGGACCAATGATAAGGCGACCATCACAGCCTGGAAATGAAACGGGGGCCGAGGCCCCCGTCATTCACCCCCGGATGTCTGCCGGGAAGTATTGGGGCAACTGGCACCCAGGTTCGCCGGCGATACAGATGGAGCTGCCCTTGTCCATGTAATCCTCGTGGGTGCCTGCACCTATGAAGGCCGAGCCATCACCATGGCAGTTCGCGCCGTCGATACCCTCGTCTGCGCAGTAGGCCGGTTGGCCTTCCCATTGGAAGATCACGATCTTGTCTGGACCGTAGTTGCCCGCCCGGGTGAGCTGAGCCGGCCGGCTGGCCGAGCCTGCGGTGTGCCCATCGCCTACAGCCTGGTCATCGGATTGCAGTCCGTGGCTTTGCTGTTGCGTAGTAGGTGCCTGGGGTTGAGCAGCTTTTTCCTTCGCGGCAACGTAGGCTTCGAGATTGGTCATTGACTCATCATCGGCCTTATTGAACTGATCGTCATACCCGCGCAGGTACTCTTCTGTCGAGATGGCAGCACCATTGCGGCCGTTCGCCGTGGTGCTGGTGCTGGCACTCTTGTCGACCCCCATGAAATCGCTATTTGCATAGGGATCAGCTGGGGTTGGCTGAGGGGTGCCCGCCTGATCGCGCTGCTTCGCACGCTCACGCTCTTCTGCAACGGCCAGCATCGTTTTGAACCGGCCCTTCATTCTCTGGACAGATTCGGTACCTCCACGACCAGACTTCTCGAAAAGTGCGTACAAGTGCACCTGGTCGCTCAGGTCCTCAAGCATGTCGTAGGAATGCTTGCCATCAGTGATCTGCATACCCAACACGCCGTTCACTACGGCCCAGGACTTGAGGAAGCGTTTCGGGATCACGGTGAATACGATTCGAAGCTGCAGGCCATCGCCTACGTCTGCTACTGCCTCAACAACGGACAAGCCGGTCGCCATCGATGCGCGGACCAACTGAGGATCGGTGGCGTAGCGAATCTCAACATTGGATAGCAGTTTGTTGTCATCCAGTGCGTCCTCCAACTCCATGGATGTGTCGACACCGGTGGCGCGCCAAGCATTGGCGATGCGCTCATCGTCCTGTCCTCTGTACCCAGTGAATGGGATCAAATCTTCGGGAGTGACCTCCTCAACAGCGTCGAGGGCGTTGTTCCCGAACAGGTAAAAGGGGGTGTAGATCGCCATGGAACAGATGGTCAGGAAAAGCCAGACCTGGAACAGCTTGCGCATGCGGTCGTCCTTGATCGTTGAGGTTTGCGTGGGCGGAGCATATCTGAGAGCGGTGGCGTAGTGCCATCCAGACCTTAGGCGACCAGGCGCCGCGGCAGGTTAAATCGCAAGCTCTGGTGATTCTGGGCGCTGATGTTATGGGTGGAACATGCGAGCTGCGGACCGCAGGCGCTGGGCCGCACGGGTCGGGTGGTCACCGACGGCGCTCCACTCTCGATGCCACCAGGCGATGATCTCTCCGGCGGCTTTAGCGGTCGGCGCCGATGTTACGGCCTGTACCTCTGCCGTGACCGCTTGCCACCAGCTCGATCCCTCAGTGTCTTTAACGTCAGGGTCTATCGCCGCCCGGTAGATGGCTTTGACTTGCTCAAGGGTCAGTTCGGGCATTTGGTCTCCTCCAGTTGAGCCTGCAGGTACTGCACCATCGGCAGTTCGTGTTTGCCGTACCTGTCGTACTCGGCCAGGCGGGCGGAGATGAAGCCGGAGAGGGCCTCCTGCCACTCTTTGCAGCTGACTGAATACGCATACTCCTCGTAGAACCGAAAGATATCCCGGTGCTGGGTATGACCATAGGTGCGACTGATGTCACGGGCGACATCAGGAGCCGTGCCGAGGTCGACCAGTCCAGTCTCGAGGTCCGCCGGGAAGATGGTTTGCCGAACCCAACTCAGCGCATTGAAGAAGTGCGGGCCGATCCGGAGAGTGTGCTGAGTCTGTTTTACCTGTGGGGTCATCTTCTGGGTCCTGTTTCCGGGGCTGGTTTACGCCGGTTGCTGGCGCTCAGTACGCCGAATGGATCTGGCCTTCGTTGGCGTGTACGTCCAGGGGGACAATGGACAGAGGCGGGTAGGGAGCTTTCTTAGCCTCAAGCGCCCTCCGAACCGGAGCCGTGTCGCCCACGCCGTAGTTCAGCCAGCAACTTTGCGCACTGTTGCGGCTGTAGGCGATCTGGAAGTCGCACTGCACCAGGAAATTGCCGATGTACGAGGTCTTGTTCGGGCTAAGCCTGAAGGGTGCCGAGAACTTGGGCGAGGTGTAGGTGGAATACCTTTCCTCGGTGTAGGTCACCGGGCCTGATTTACAGGTCGAGGAAGAGGTGGAGTAGTAACTGTCAGAGCGCTTGCCGTCCGATGAGCCCGAGTAAGTGCATTCGTTCCGATACTCTCCAGACGGCACCTGCTCGTCATGACTGAAATACTGCAATTCGAACTGATAGAGCTCGTAGTCCCGCGGCGTCAGCGGCAGCACAAAAGTGCCGTCGTTCTTGAAGCCGTTTCGGATGGTGATCTCTACCGCGTGGGTCTTGGTTGCCGCATCTCGGAAGCGAAGGGTCAGGCGCTGCCCATGCGGATCATCGAGCTTCCCGTCGAAGCCAGCCGTGCCAACGGCGTAAGTTGGGGGATCACTCTCGCGGAGCTGGTACCAGCTGGAGATATTGTCCTGAGCGGTGCTGGTGCAACCTGACACCAGCAATGCGGCTGCGGCCGCTGCATAACCACGAAGAACGTTGGTCATGAAAGTCCCTATGCATTCTTGGATGGACGAACCGCATCGCCGCGGCGTGGCCGGCAGGGCGATGCAACTATCGAGGGTCGTACCACAGCGCGCTAACCGATCCTGAAGGATTCCAGGCCCGTTCCACCCTAGGAATGGAGCCTCGCGCCGGGCCGTGAGCCAGGTGAGGGACAAGCGCCCCTGCTCCTTGGGCATTGTCCAACGGCTATCGCGCCGATACAGCTGAGACAAGCAAATGGCCATTAGTTCCCGACCCGCCCATGCTACAACCCTCCAGCACTGTCAGGGGGCGTCTATGCGGCTTGCTGGCGCTTGGCATTGCGAGCAGCGATGCGCTGCTGGATACGCTCCCGGGCGGCCAGCATTTCCTCTCCGGTGGTCGGCAGAGACAGCTTGATCTGGTTGATCCGGTGCAGCTCGTGATCGTGCATCCAGTCCATCACCGACTCGAGAGTGCCGACGTCCTGGTATGTGCGTGCACCGCCCAGGCCCAGGACACCGCGGCAGCCGTAACGCTGGCGCTCTTCTGCTACTTCGGTGATGGCTCGCATCTCGGTCAGCATATCGTCGAAGGTCCGGCGCGCTCTCATGTGCTCGCGGATCTCCATACTGCAGACAGCCAGTAACGGGTCATCCAAGGCGACCACGGCATCCGGAAGCAGGTCGGGCGGACACATGGGCAGGCTAGGCCAGAGGCTGGCGGCCGGCGCGCTGAAGTCGAGGGAGAACTGGGCGGGTGTGGCGATCGACTGCATGTGAGAGCTTCCTGAAGTGTTAGAGGTAGTCTCAGTCGGGATCGACCGTGCCAGAAGCGCGGGGTAGTTGATTCTCAGGTACCAGGATTAGGGCTGAATACCCGTTCTGATCCGCAACTTGGATGGGAGCCAGCTCATTTGGCTGGCCCAGCACCAGGGTGCTATTCTCCTGCCCTACGACATCTCCCCAGTCGTGCGGTCGGCCTGCGAAGCCTTAGGCAAGGGGATTGATAGCAAATCTGCACCATGCCTACCCCTTTGCCGAATGGTACGGGCGGGCAGCCGACCCCGCATATCGTGCCGCCGGTGAAACGCCATGTCTTTCGAAGACAAGTTCTCGTTATCCGTAGACGATTTCGAATCAAAACGCTACACGAAAGTCGCCAAATTTATCGCGAGCAACTGGCCTCTTAAAGAGAAAATTAAACTCTCAAAGGCTCAGGAGATTCTTGCTGTAACGCTCGGTTATGAAGACTTTCATGACGCCCAGAAGTCAGCATTAGCTCAACTCCCTTCCGATGTAATTCGTTTGACATATGGGGCAAATAATCGGCTCAGGAAGTTCTTGGATTTGGACTATTACGGCACCGAAGAATTCCTGCAGTCATGGCCTTTGCATTTGCTCGGGCGTTGGAATATGGCCGGCAAGCCATGCATGTTGGGTAAAGAAACGATCGAGGTCGCAATTGAGCACTTCACTGATGGTTTTTCTAGTGACTTGCGTGTATCCCAAGACTTTCATGTTAAAACCACCCCGTGCGCCCTATCATTAATCGCGATTGAACTGAAGAATGCATCGGACTCTGACCTTCTGATGCCATTGAAAGAATTGCTTTCAAGCCAGAGCCAGCAGGCTGTGTTTGATTGCGCGATGAAGTTTTTCTTTAGTGAATTCCTGTGGCGCAATGATGAACTAATACGTAGCGGCTCTGGTATGAGCATGGAAGATGTTAGAGCGCTCCCAAGGGATCGTTCATCTTTTCCTGATCTATATTCTGCTCTAGAGAGTCTTTACACCGTTTGGCTGAACGAACCGGCTGTGAATAGGTTCTTCAGGGACAAATCAGAATCCGGTTTCTATTTCGATGATCCGCACCCTGGCCGACTGAGTGATGCGAAGGTGAGCATTATTCCCCATGAGTCGGGAAGTTATGAGGTTCGTTTGCAGCGAATTCCGCTTGATGATTCACCGTTCAAATCTTTCAGGTGGACTGCACGTTCTTTAGATACCTCAGGATTGTCTCTGGCTGAAGCTGAGGGCGGCTTTGTGGTGGGTGCTAAAGAAAACTGGGTTGGCTCCGAATTGATTGAGGCCACTGAAGACTGTGGAGTGGAGGCTGTGTACGCCTATCTCAAGGCTGCTGCTGACTCTTCAGTTGAAGAAGGGAATAAAAAGAGGCTGACGCCAACCAGAATTGGCACAGGATTTATATTTGAATGGTCCAACCTGCTTACAATCAATTATCTTGAGCGAAATGATCGATGTGAGCCAGGTCGAGGTTTGGATTTGATTTCAGCGGTAATCAAGGATTTGAAGCGGCGTTACAAGCGCGACATGCATGTTTGTGGGGTGGTCGATCCTTATCAATTCCGTGATTCGGCTCGCAGGATTAAAAGCCTCGAAGATAGCAGAATTAAAACGGCTAACAAAATTTGCCAGCATCTGAAGCGGAATATTGGGTTTGGCCCTGGCGTAAGTTGGGTATTCTTTACGCCTGGCATAGATCAGCGTGAACCCAAAGAATACTACTTCGAATCTGTAGTTTCGGGATTCAAAAGTCATGTCGAAACCACCAAAGCTGATGACGGACCCTTTATGATGGTTTGGCACCTATGGCTTGCTCCAGACTTCTCCAGGGTTCAAGCTGGTCTGGATCAGAAGCCATGGATCAACCATGACAAAGTAGATTTTCAAGCATTGAAAGAAGTGCTTGCTGAGGAGTTCCAATTCGGACCTAAAGTCCGGATTCGAGTCGCCAATGACACTATTGACCAGGTCACTGTGCATAAGCGCCAGTTCTCAGGCAATGAAGCGTCGACGCGTTGCTCGGATTTCGCCAGGGTACTCCTTGAAGAAGCACACACACAGACTGGTGATGTAATCGATATTCGTAAGCGGTGGAGCTCTCTCCACGCGATGCCCGAACGCCGAGCATCTCCACCCCCGATGCTCATACCCATTGTCATCGAAGCGGATGATTTCGAGGATGCGCTTTTCTGGGTAGCGCAATCCAAGGGAGTCTTGGGTATTCGATCAGTAGACTTTAGCCTTGCCTTTACCAAAGAGATGACTGCTAAGGATCACGAGGGGACCCTGACAAAGGGCTTGCATCAGATCCTTGCGGCCCAGTTCGGGATTGCTTACCAACCTTTCACACTCCTCGACGAAGGTGCATCGGACACGAAACCGGAGTGGGTTAAGCACAATTGAGTCGCACAGGCACCCGACTCATTAGGGCAGGGTGCCCCTGTTCTCTGGTGGCGGTGGACGCCACGCTAGGGTGGGCCAGCTCCGAATCTCGGGGATGGATTCGGAGCCTCACGCGGTAGCCGCGGCCCGATCAGTGTTCCTTACTCAACACTCCCAGTCAGCAGCCATGGCGGCGAGGCCCACATGCCCTTGCTTGGCCTGGTATTCAGCGAGCACTGCGGAACCTGCTGCCTCCGGGGCGAGGCGATCGCTCCATGCCCCCATCAAGGCGCGAGGTTGGCTGTAAGAAACCACGCCGGCGTCTTCCAACGATCCGCCCAGCTGCTCCGCGATGTACTGATCCACCGCGAGCAGCCACTTGGTGTAGGGAAGTTCCAGTGGCTTCACTGGGGGCAGCCAATCGGCCTGAACGCTCCCGATGAATCCTTTGTTGAAGTTCTCGTAGTAGGCCTCGGTGAAGTGTTCGTGTGCGATGTTGTATTGGTCCGCTAGGTGCGGAACAAACTGCAGAACAAGAGGGGCGTGGGGGCCGTAGTGGCGGAGCTTGAGCACATCATTGGATGCCAGGTCGTGGACCGCATCGATGGCCGCCTGCTTGGCTTGTTCGGCCAACTCCTCGCACCCTTCAGTGCGTGCGAGGACGATGTACTTGCCCCACAGGAGGCGAGCGGTGAGGGCTTCTTCGAAGGCTGGGTTCATGGGATGGCTCCAGGACAATTCGTTGTCGATGGAGCCATCTTCTGGTGGACTTGGGCGTGCCAGAACCACCACCACCACGGGGGCCGGCACCTGGGGTACTTGCCGTCTACGGGCGATCAAGTCGTGTCGTAGGGGCCGAATTCCAGGCTGGAGCTGTTCGCCATCAGGCCGGTTTGTCGGGGCGGTGGCCGTGTTGCGCCATTGCGCCCCGAAAAAAGGAACCGAACTCGAACTCCGGGTCGGCGCCGATCTTCGGGTGCGAATTCGGAGCCAACCTTACGCAGTTCAGAACGGAATGTCGGTCAGAACGGCGTCGCACATGGCAAGGATGACCTCGTACGCTGAGGAGTAGCTTGGGACTCGATGCCAGCTGGCGCTGACGGTGGCCACGTTGGTGATGGGCGTGCCGACGTGTCCGCGGAGTTGCACCTCGATGGTGTTGTACCACCACTCTCCCCGCGCCCAGGCATAGACCTCCACCGGACCGGCCTGGAATGCACCGTGGTCGTTCGAGCTTTGTTCCCCAGCGTCGGGCTTGAAAGTCACGTCGAAGATTCCGCCCTGGTACACCACCCGGAAAGCCTTGGAGTCGTCGCGGCTCACGACGCGCAGCAGGCCCCGGGCTTCGTCACTGACCAGTTTCAGCCAGTCGGCAGGGCCACGATGCTGGTTTCGATCATCCGCTTCCCCTGAACTGCCTGCTCTTACCGCCTGCAGCGGCTCGGCATGAACAAGGTCAGGCGAAATTTCCATCAGGCGCTCGATCTGCGCCTTCCGCTCTCGGGTCATGTGCCGGCCCGCGAGCAGCTCCTTCGCAACAGCAATAGCGGTTCGCCCTTTGGGGTCGATGCGGCCTTTGTGGGACAGGAGGATAGACTCGGCTGATGCGCGGACCAGTGCCTCAGCGTCAGCGAGAAGTTCTTCGGGGGTCTTTGCAGTGCTGAAGAGTGCCTTTCCGGCTTCCAAACATTGGCTTTCGGTACGGAGGGCTGCTGGCGCGATGCCAAGGCGGCTGGCAATGGCCTTCCGGAAGGGCTCCTGGGAGGGCATCGAATCGAGTGGGACACCACAGGTGTCTTGGAACTGAAGGTGGGGTTTGAATCTGAGGATCTTGCCGGTCATCTGCGGCGGCTCCTATGAGGTGGAGCCGCCATTCTTTCGGCAGGAGGGTCGTGCCAGAACCAGATCGCCAGGCCCTCAGGCTTCGCTGTCTGGGACGTAGTTGGGACTCAGCTTCCTCCCCTCTGCTGTGGCCATCCAGTAGGGTGCGCGCGTTTCGCGCTCCACGAGCTTCATCCGGGCCAGGGCGATCATCGTGTCGACGTTGCACACGCGCTTGCCGTTGATCTCGACAGCTGAGCCGTGGGAGACGCGGGCTCCCCATCCCTGACTGAGCCAGAGCATCACTCTTTGCTGGGCTGGGCTGAGTTTCATAGAAGTCTCCATCACGACTGACTAAGCAACTGAGGATTGATTGGGGCTCACTCCGAGGCCCGCACCTTCTCTTTCTTCACCTTCTGCGACACTTCGCCAGCCACCCCAGCGGTCACCACGCCAGCGCCTGGCGCAATCTGGGTCACTGTGGAAGTGACAGTGGTGGAGATATTGCGGGTATAGGCGTCGATTGGCATGCCGGCGCGCATGTGAGCAGAAACCACCTGCGGGGTAAGGACCGTGCGGGTCACCGTGCTGCTGATGGTACGGAACAGGTTCCCCAGGGCGGAAACGATCGAGATGATGGTCAGCGCGGCGAAGGGGATGGACAGCCACATCACGCTCATCTTGAACAGGGCGTTCTGCGTGGCCAGGCCGTTGAGGGTGCGGCAGTAGAAGATCGTCGCAACCAGATAGCAACCGGCAAGGCCAGCAATGACTGCTGGGTCCCGAACATTGAGCGCGAATCGGGCGATTAGCAGGCCGTAGATCACCGCACTGGCGAGAACATCCGGCAGCAAGCACTTGAGGCCTTCCAGGGCTCTACCGATGTTGTAGATCACGAAGCCGATGACGATGATCCAGCCAATAACCGGAATGACGCCCAAGGCCATGACCAGGAACGATAGAAGGATGCCTCCGATGATGTCGTGGTGGAGATCGTTCTTGATCAGGAAGTACACGAAATACACGAAGGAGAGGAGGGCGATCGAGGCGATGGACGCTCCGGCGATTTCAGGTGGGAGGAAGAAGCTTGGGCCTCCTACCGCAAGCATCAGGGTCAGGCACAGGTATCCGCTTTTGTTCATTGAAAGTCATCCGTGAGGGGGAAGCGACGGTAGCGCTTGATCAGGGTGTTTGTTGGCGCTCGGTCGGCGATGCTAATAATTTGCCATCATCACTGTCGAGCAGCTGTTGCCGCCGGCCGTGTCATGGGGTCCGCCAAGTAAACGGCGGATGCGAGCGAAGCCAGACTCGGCCCTGATGTTCGGCTGAGACCGATGGGTAATCGCATTCACCTGGGCCAGCAGAGCTTTGCCTGCGTCGGTGAGCACATATGCGCTCATTGCCCCGTACTGAGGGGAACAGTGGCCAGACTCTTTCCGCACCAAGCCTCTGGTAGTGAACGTTTCACACGCCTGCGTCGCGGCGCGCCGGCGGGCGGGTAGATACGTCCAGCTGCGGCCGACCTTCCAAAGGGGAGACTCGTCGTCCCGGAGATAGCGAAGCGGTCCGAGTGAGCGCAGCACGATGAATTCGTGAAGGCTCAGTCGTCGAGTAGTGGTGGAGTGTGCTTGTTGGCTGTGCATGTACTGCTCCTGATCACTTCACCGGCTGTCCTTGGCCTGCCGCGGCTTTCGCCCGCGCGAGCTGGATGTGGGGTGCCACACGCTCGGCCTCGAGGTCCATGAAGATCACTTCGTCAGGCATCGACTTCACGTGGTTGATGATGTAGCGGCATGGCGACTTCTGGTTGATCACATCAAAAATCGACTGCCGATCCCTTCCCTCTACTTTCTTGAGGAGGCGCTTTCCAGTTCTCACAACTGCAGCGTCTGTCCTGTGGATGGTGGCGGCCAGGGCCAGATTGAGGATGATGTCGATGGGGCGCACAGGGAGCCTCTGGGATGGATTGCCGGATGCCCGGATGGTAACGGGCAGCCGGTATAGGTCAGGGTCAAATGGCGGGGCTGGAATCTGCGGGGCGGGCGGTCACAGCCGCTGCCAGATCTGGCTCTGCGAAGAACTCTGCGATGGCATCCTCACACTCGATGGCATGCGGTCCAGCCCAATCGCGCACCCAGTCAGGGGCAAGTCGGGCGAGGCGGAGTGTGTCCGACTCATCGCTGTCGTCAGTGAGGTGCAGCGCCAGGTCGCGGCCCATCGCCAGAATCTCCTCGGTCACGTCGATCTGGGTGGGGCCGGGGTCAACGGCAATTGCGTAGCCGTTCTGCCAGGCCTGGGGGTGGAAGATCACCAGAAGCCGACGTTCCGATGCTGGCGCTTGAACGCCGGCATCAACGCCCTGGTTCTCGGCTTGAGCCTCGGCATCAGCCTTCCAACGCCATAGCGACGGTACTTGCTCCAGCAGAAGGATCACTTCGCGGCCCTGGGACTGCTCGTTGTGGCTGTAAGCACTGCAGATCAGGTCGAGCACCTCCAGGTCCAGCGTCTCGGCCGCCGCGCATAGCTGATCGCTACTGTCGGTCACCAGGTGGGGATGCAGCTGCACAACCTCATCCAGGGAGCCAAGGTAGGCCTTGAGTGTGTCATCGGCTTCCAACCGCGGCGCGAGCTGGTTCATGTAGTGCTGGAGGGCCTTGCGCTTGGTCTCGAAGTACAATGGGCCAATCAGCGCGTCCATCACCGGCTCTCCCAATGGGTAGTCGGCGTAGACCAGACACCAGGGGTGGCCGTTCTGCTGCGCGGTGGATTCTTGAGCGTGGGTCATGGTTTTCTCCGGTGTGAGTTGATGGAGGCCATGATCAGTTGAGGTGAGGTGTGCCAGAACCGGGCGGGGGAGCCTGGGCCGTCAGGGTGACGCAGCACCCTGACGGCCTAGCCCAATCGACGTTGGTTAGAGGACTACACCTCGCAGCTGAGTGTTCAGGATCAGTTCCAGATCATCGCCATACAGCTGGCGCAGCGTGGCCTGGGTCTTGTCGGAGTAGGGAGCGAGAACTACGCGGAAGGTCTCGTCCACATCACCCTTGATGCGGAACAGCGTGTTGCTCTTCAGCAACCCCTTGGCCTTGTTGAACCACTCCACCTCGTCTGCCATTTGGGGCAGTACCTGTCCCAGGTACTCGTTGTCGTTGTCGATATCGATGCGGCCTGCGGCTTCGGTGTTGAGCTTGTAGCCCTGCTTCTTCAGCGCGCCAGCCAGCGCCTGCACCTGGCTTTCATCGAGACCGATCGACAGAGGGTGGTCCTCGCCGGGGTCCTGGATGGTGCCGAGACGCTTCCCGTTGAGATACACGATGCAGGACCAGGCGATGCCTTGGGGAACCTCCTGCATGTTGAGATCCCTCAGGCGGATTCGCGCCGCAGAGATCGCGTTCAGATTGCTGAGCATGGTTTCCATGGTGAGATGCCTCTGTGATTGATGGCATCCCAATCCTCATGGCCACTTTCGCGTGCCAGAATCACCCCCAAGCAATCGGCTGGAGGTGCTCTTCAAGGCACCTCCGCAGAACCTCAGGCAGGAGGAGTCCCCGTGTTGGAGCCCCAATCTGATTCGGCGAATCAGAACGTGTCACCCCATGACACGACAGACACTTCAGTCCTGATCGTGGGGGATAGAAACGACAGGGAGTGTGAGGTTGCCGTTCTCCTACTCACTCGGCGCGAAGTGGTGACATCGAGCGGGGCATCGCTGGAAATCACCTATAAGGCGATCAGCACCAACTTCCCCTTCAATGGGAAAGGTGGCCTTACCGCTGGCGTGAACAGGGTGAGCAATCCCCCCAAGGCATCCTTTGGTGGGGCGGATGGGCACGGCAGGAGGTTTATCCACGTGTCTCCGGATGCGCTCCAGGGGCACCGGGTTGGGACGTATCTCCTTTCCGCTGCCGCCCAGTTCCTACGCCAATTCCCAACCGCGGTGGTCAATTCAATCTCGCTGAGCGAAACAGAGGCCGAAGGCGACAACCTGATCCGAAGGAACAGGGGGTACGAACAGGTGGGGTTCGTATTTGACTACAGCGATCCCGAACATCGGACCGGGCGCTCACGCCCAATGACGGCCAGCGACCTGAAGGTGGTCCACACCTGGGAAAAGAACATGACGGAGATGAGGGTGCCCGAGTACATCAAGCACTTGCGGGCACAGGTCCAGCATCTCAAGGACGCCCAGTCCAACGCAGAAGGAGCGCGGGAACGACTAGCAGCTGAGCTGGCGGCCGCCCGGCAGTCCCCTCTCCTGTGGGGATTGCGCACCTTTGGGTCGAGTCCCAAGGCACTCTTTGGGGTTGCAGGGGTGCTGATCGCCCTCTGGGGCCTCTACGAGGCTCTAGGCGGCATGCCCGTTTGAACCGGCGTAACGGGCGGGGAAATCGTCGAACTCATCACCACGGGCCCGCGCAGGGGCTTGCTGGGTCATTTCCGCTCTTAGCAACAGGATCTTGCCGAACGCTGTGTTCTCGGCGTCATGGTACGAAGGCCATGTAGGTTCTGCCTCGGCCAACTCCATATCCAGGGATAGGACGAAGTTCACCAGCTCGAATCCGTTCCGGAGTTCATGGCGATCGCCAATCTCATGCCAGTCACCCAAGTCGATCACCAGCTTTGCCCCCTTGCGTTTGGGAATGGCGCTTCGATCTACCTGCTTGACCCTGCGCGTAATGGTCGCTTGATGGTAGGACGGGAGAGCGTCCAGAACCGAAGCCAGGGTCTGAATTCGAGCGAAGCGTGACTGCCAGGCCTCGCGAGACGCCTGAGCCTGCGCCCGGTCCCGCTCCGCTGCCCTGCGTTCGTACTCCGCCGGCGGCATCATCCCGCTCTGCACCTGTTTCAGCCAACGCTGGTCCTCCAAGGGCAGATAACCAGGCCGGGTGGAGAGCAGCACGGTCAACAACAGGGATTCTTGACCATGCTGCCCGAGGTGTGAGTAGAGGTCAGCGACGGATGTTGTTGGACACAGCACCCAATCGGGGGTCAGCGCTGAAATTTCGGTTCTGATCCTCCGGCAGGACTGTTGCGTGTCCTCCAGACATGAAACCAGAAGATCGGGCTTGAATTTCCCCGCCTGAAAGGTGTGCGGTAGCCGGGCCACACGGTAGGGGAGGGCGTCTGCCTTGAGGGATGGCGCGGTCAGCTTCATCCCGCCTGGGAACGTGAGGCTATAGCGGTTGCCAAGCTTGCTTCGAAGCACCTGGTCAAACGCTTTCGCCTCGACCTGAATCTGGCGAATCCAAGGCGCCACGGCAAAGCAGCGGTCGAAGTGATCGAACTGACGCTTGGTGTATGAGCCGCCGCGACCTGCGGGGATGATGAACCACCCGGCTTGTACGGCCTCAACCACCGCGCGGACTGATGCCGGGGTGGAGTTATCGCATTCGCCCCTACCGGCGAGCAGCCGACGTGCAGCCTGTAGGCATTCCGGGTTGGTCAGCGCTTCACGATTGATCTGATGCATTTCGGGTCCTCCGTCATGCCTGCATCCTCTCGCGTGTATCCGAGTGCCAGAACCATCCCCGACATTCCTTGAACTGCCAGCTGACGAAACCCGACATTCCGCCACGGCTTTGAGTCGCCTTTAGTCCGAATTGACGTCTCACTGCGGGTTCAGGCTCGGACCTTCGAATTCAGGGCACTCCCTGGACACTATTAGGGCGAGGAGACCCTCCCTGATGATCAGTTCCGTAAACCACGCCCTACAGACGTCCTGGTGGTTGCAGGTGCGGCCCAAGCCGACGCTTCGCCATCTAGATGTTTTCCGCCAGGTCCTCGCCAATGCGGCGCACGCCCTCTCTGACGTTGCCGGCGGCGCGGAATGTGAAGGCAGTGTTCGAGGGCTGCTCGCCGTAACCAATCGAGCGTCTTCGCTCTCTGACGCCGTAATCTCCGAGGTCGATTGCATGATGGAAGAGCTACAAACCATAAGCCGTAGAGCGAACGACACATTGGCCAAGGCCAAAGGTCCAGCAGCCCTTTTCGTTTCTGGCTATGGTGACCGGTCGCAGGATCTGGCTCGCGGGCTCCAGGCAATGGGGGCGAATGTGCTCGCGATGGGGGTAGGGATACAGATCAAACCCGAAGATCGGGAGTCAATTCGACGCTCAAGCATGATCCTGGTCGGCTCTGGGTTGCTTGGTGATCCCGAGGGCCTGGACTTCGTTGAGTCCCTCGTTGCAGCTTCAGAAGCAGATGCCTTAGTGGTGCTGGTTGCCGAGAGTGGGGCGCTATCCTTCGAGCAACGTCGGTTGGCCACGGTGCTGGGCCAGGTCCGAATCCTTTCTCAGGATGACGACATCCGACAACTCAGAAGCCTGTTCAGGAGTAGAAACCGAGATATCGAGATCGAGGGGTATCGGGTGCTGCTCCTCGATGACTCTAGAACCGACGCTTACGTCGCTCAGAAGATCATGACCGAGGCAGGGCTAGTGGTTGAGCACATCCAGCACCCAAGTCATGTGCTGGATGCGATCAGCAGGTTCCGACCGGACGTGCTTGTGAGTGACTTCCACATGCCGGACGCGAATGGTGACGTTGTAGCCTCAATCATCCGGCAGGATCGGGACGTGACCATCCCCATCATCTTCCTCAGCCGGGAATCGAATGCAGAGCGTCAGCTGCTGGCGCTGTCGAGAGGGGCTGATGGCTTCGTGCAGAAGCCATTGAAGCGCGACGCCTTCATCCGAGCCCTGAAGTCGATTGTCAGCCGATCGAAGGCTGTCGAGTCGAGGATGCGGCGTGATCCCCTGACGAACCTCCTGAACCACGGCCAATTCATGACGTCGGCCGGAGGTGTCCTCAGCGAAGGACGCCCAAGCTCCTTGGTCCTCATCGACATCGATCACTTCAAGACGGTCAACGACACCTTTGGGCACCCAATCGGTGATCGGGTCCTTGTGGGCCTGGCAGAGGTGCTGTCCGATTCGCTGCGTTCCGAGGACCACGTCGGCCGCATCGGAGGAGAGGAGTTTGCCATCGCGATGGTCGGTGCGAGCCAGGAACAGGCGAAGAACGTGGTGGACAGGCTGCGGACGGTTTTCACGTCGATTCAGTTCCAGGCCGAAGATGGGGCCCCGTTCAGTTGCTCGTTCAGCGCCGGCGTATCCGACCTTTGCAACTCGGTGAAAGAGTCGATCCGATTCGCTGACGAGGCTCTGTACAGCGCCAAACGCAATGGTCGGGACCGGGTGGAGGTTTCCCCCGGCCGCTGACCTCCAAAAGAAAAGCCCCGCATTGCGGGGCTTTTTTGTTTCCGACGATCAGGCCTGGAGTGTGGAGCTGCGAGTCGGGAATTCTCGAACGTTGTCGCGCATCGGTTGTGGCTCGACATCCAAGGCCGAAGTTTCGATCGCTACATCCTCATCGACGGGTTCAGCCTCGTGTATCAGTCCCAGAAGGGCTCGCTCCATCATTTCATCGGTATCGAACTCGGCGATTGGGAAGTCGAGGGGCATCTCGACTTTCTCCAGCAGGTGCTTGAGATCACCGTGCGTCAGGCAGGGCTGGATACGCATCAGTCTTACGAGCTGCAGGATAGTTTCCTTGTTCATCTCGGCCGCGGCGAGGCAACGAGACCAGACATTTTTGCGGATCATGCCAAGGCGAGCTGCTTTCAGGGTGGCCTCTGCTTCGCTGGCCGGGGCCAGGAATGCATGCCGACCATCGCCAAGCATCAGGAACTTCACCGCCAGGTCGTCGAAGCTCTGCAGGTCATCGAACGCCGCCTCACTTGAAGTGCCGCGAATGACATGCTCAGCCGCACTGCCGATCAGCAGCATGTGCATCCGCCAGTTGATGAACTGGCTGGTGGCGATCAGGTTCATGTCCGAGAAGATTTTCGCGGTTCGCGCATTGAGGTCGAGGTCAGCAAAGAACTCGCCATCGATCAGGCAGTTGCTGCCCTTGTAGGCAATGATCCGGCCAGCCTGATGCATGGCCAGGCGAGTGGTGTCGGCCATTGTCACTTGAAATGCCGGCCGTTGTGCTGGCGTCTGAGCAAAATTAGCAGGGAGTGCAAGCGATTTAGACATGCCAGAAATCGGATCGGTTTCGGGCTTTGCCTCCTGCTTGTTGGATGTTGCCCAGTACGCCATCCCGAGAATGGCGACGACCAATATGGCAGAGATGCTGTACCCGAGGTTGTCCAGGACAGTCCGATAAACCCCTGCTGCACCAACAAAGACTGCCAGACAACCCGACGCGGTTGCCCAAACGAAGGTCAGCCCGCGTGAAAACCCGTCGCTCATCGACTTGCCCAGACTGCCTTGCTCGGACTTGAGGATCGCAGCTACTAGGAAGCCGAACGCGATGACTGTGGAGAGGACGATGGCAGCCGTCGTTGCTGTCTCAACCAGCTCGCTCGGTCGGTCGTTATAGGTGAACAGCGCCACGACGTAGAGACCTACAACCAGGCACGACAGAAAGAACGGAGGCACCCAACCCGGCAGTAGCCGGGTGGCCTCCTTGAGATTGCTCATGCTGCTCATCGTCACTCCTCACTTACGCTTCTGCGGCGGCAGGGGTGGGTTTCTTGTCCGTGGTGGGGGCCGGCTTCTTCTGTTGCGAATTGCCTTTCGTAGCTGCAGGTTGCGGCTGCTTGGCGGCCCCGCCCTGACCTTGCGCTTGAGTTTGCGGGGTCCCCTGTTTCTTGCGCTTTTGCCTGGGCGACTTCGACTTGGCCTGTGCAGCCTGCGGATTCTTTTCCTTGGCTTCAGCTTTCTGAGCGGCACGGATGGCCTGGCGAGGAGCCGTGCGAGTCAGATCAAGGTCAATTCGAACTTCTCGCAGTTCAGCTTCGAATTGGCTGACCGCGCGTTCCAAGCGCTCGGATGCCTCATTGGCCCGGCGGCGGGTGTCGGGGCCAGCCATTTTCATCGCCAGAATCGAGGTATCAATGCGGGAGGCCTGGATTGCCAGCCCCACAAGGGTCGCAGTTCGTTCCCCGGTGATTCGAACTTCCTTGGTGGGAACCTTGATTTCAGTGCTGCGTGTGTCAGCCATTGTTATCACCTTGATTGCTTGGGCCAAAATAGCGGAGGAAGCCCCAGTGCGAAGTGCGCTGGATGCATGAGTTGAAAAATGCCTCGAGGTCGCGCGAGTGCTTGAGGTACGAAGCGGTGTCGTCAGGCACCAGCGCCCCCCACACGTCGACCCAGATCAGATGCCCCACTTTGTGCGGCAAGTAGCAGACCTCAACGTGCCGATACTCCGGAGTCCTGAGGAAGATCTTCCCGACCCACAGAATCAGGGTGACCAGGATGATCAGCGTGAGGATCTGTCTAACTGGGCTGCTAGCTTTCCCTTCAGCCATTGATTGTTTCCTGTGTGAGCGTGATTCGAACGCCTGTCCGTTTCAGGACGAGCTCAAGCGCCTCAGCTACTTCCAAACCCCCATTGATGAAGGTGTTCAGAAGGCGAACAGCTGTGGTGTCCAGAGAGACTCCAACACCTAGGCTCAGACTCCAGTCCAGCCAGTGCTTGGTTGAAATAGGGGAGAGGAGGGGAACCAGGGCGTGAATTTTCCTAATGCCAGCAACGTTGGGCGGAGACTCCATTGCGAACGCATGGCACATCCGCGCCAGGAACTGGCCGGAATTCATTCGATTGTCGATGAGGCTCGCGAACACAGCCGTTTTGCCTGCCTTGCGAAGAGCGTCGGGGTCATCCATGCCTTCGCCGAGCGGAATGATGGAAGTCACTATCCCGGCGGGTTCGCAGTTCCTGATCGTGGTGAGGCCGCCGTCGTAGCCCGCAACGTCACCATCAACCATGTGCGCGAGTTCGGTAACCCCTTCGCTGGCGAGATGGGCCGCTTGAGCCGCATTGACGGAGCTCTGGCCAATGGCAGTGCCCCAGAACCCCATGAACTGGATTGACCATCCGTCAAAGGTTCCCTCAACCGCAATTAGCGGACCTGCCTTTCTCATGCTGAACAGGTAAGGGATGTCCTTTTTCAGGCTGTCTGCGAATCGGTACTTCTTATTCCACTGATCACCCTTGCCGGTGGGAAGGCGACCCCAGAGACGTACGTCGCCGTCGGAGTGCGGCCAGTAACCAATCACTCGATTGTTCATCGCGCGTCGGTACTTGGAGTGGTCGTCTTCTTCGACCAGGACATAGCCTTTGGCAATGGCCACGTCTTTGGAAATTCCGCGCTCTTCGAGAAGGCTCATAACCTCCTCAGCTGTGGTATAGGCACCCAGGCGCATCGTGGCCATCTGTTCGTCAGTAAAGCCTCGGTCGCTCTGAAGATCCTGCAGAAGCTTCGGATGCTTGCGAGCCAGGAGCTGAGTCACTTGGATAATGGCGCGGCCGGGGGTGAGCGCGGCCGGGGTGCTGTGAACTACACCCTCGGGGTTGCTATTCGAGGGCGGTTCAACCCGAGCTAATTGGCACAGGCGCTCAACAATCTCCTTCCGGGAATATCCGGAGGCCTCCATTACATCCCATAGGGATGTCTGCTTTCCGCACTTGAGCTTGCGGGGGCAATGGATGAGGTGGGTGCCGGGTAGGTGGAAAGCCTCATGCTTATTGCAGGCGGGGCATTCCAGCCGATACGAGCCTGACGACTGCAGCTTCGTCGGCTTCAGATGGTCGAGCAGGCCTTCCGCTACCGCATCAATCTCGGGGTAGACCTTTTCGTGCAGAAACTCGGTTATTGATTGGCGTTGCATTCCGCCACTCCAGCCACCGATCGGATGAAATCGGTCGAGGCACCTACTTCAGCGGCAATCTCTTCCAGCTTGCGCTTCAACCCGCGGCGCACCTTCCATGTCTGCCTGTTGGAGAGGTTCAGAATCTCCGCGATGGATACGGAGCACTGGTTCTCGATGACGGCGAGGCGAAGGATGTGGTGTTCGCGTGATGTGAGGCGGTGGCGGATCTGCTCAATGTAGCGGTGGCAGGTCTGACCAGTCTCATCGGGAAGGAGGGTGCCGTCAGCAAGAAACTGAGGTGCGTACTCCAGCGCTTCAGAGAACTGAGCAGAGGCGAAGTGGTAGTCGGACTGCATCGAGTGCGAACGCGGCCCAAGGTCAGAAACGAGGTCGCCCATATTGATAGCTGTGCTACCGGGAATCTCCTCGAACACCGAGCCTATGCCTTCACAACGGATGTAAGCCAGGGCCGCCCCAATGATGAAGGTGGCACGGCGATGAGGTTCGACATCCTTGTGATGCTTGAGCGCGGACGCGACGGCCTTGTGCAAGCCGAGGTGCAGGATGGACAGGATCTCGTCGTCGCTCAGGCTGGCGCGCAGCTTGGAGCGGACTTCGGCAATCCACTGTTGTCGTGACTCGGGATGGCAGACGATCTTCCACGGATCGACCTGCAGGAACTCGTCATGAGTCATCCCGGTCAGCCAATTATTGCGCTGGGAGCGCATGGCCCCTCCCTCCGGCAAGAAATGCCGGTCCTAAGCGTCGCGGTGTCGGTCTCCGACACCGCAACAGTCTCCAATCGACACGTCGTCGACTGGCCCCCCCCTCAACTGGTGAGCGCAGCTTTTTTAGCCGTCGCCTTCACCCACTCCGATGGCCATCCGTAGATTGTCCCTCGGTAGTTCGACGCGATTTTATGGGTCAAGAAAAGGACAGGCAACCCAAAAAAATAGGCTGAAATCCCGCGAAATAGGCGGGTCCGAGCCTGATTTGGGGACAAGCACGCCTACTTTGTGTGAGGTGGGACAAAAGCGAAAAGTGGCGCAACGCCAGTATCCATCGGGGTTTTGACGCCTGGAAATCGACGGGACGTTCAACAAATGATTTGCTGGTACCTGGAAAACGGGGGATGTGGCGTTATGGTCATCGAACTAGCAAATTGGAGAACAAAACAGATGATCGGTGTGCTCAGCGACGCAATGGCAGCTGTCGTCGCCCATGACAACGCGAATTCGAAGCGTATGAGGGGGTGGGTTGCTGACCAGGTTGAGGGAATGCCGGCGCTGGTTTCCTTGGTTTACCAAGACAGCGGGGAGGTTCGGGGAGAAGTAGTTTGGTTGGACCGAACAGGAGTTGCAGACCTGGAACTGGTAGTCAGCTACCTCAACAATCGGATTGGGGCCGGCTCTCATACCATCGCTGCGCTGACTAATCTCTACTGCAGTGGCCGACCAATCGACGTCGTAGGGAAAGCTGCCCGCACCATGCACTGATTGCTACCTATATAAAGGGAGCTTGTTGATGCGGCGGTTGTCGTGGCATGAGTCGAATCCTACTGCAGTAGATTGACCACACGTCCTGGGCTACGGCCGCAGTTGTGTGCCAAGCCAGTCGCCCCTGTGTAGCTTTTCTGCTCGGACCTGTCCCAAGCCTAGATGCGTTAAAGCTCTCAGCGTAGCCCTTGAAGATCCTCTACAGGAACGGAGGCACTGGCGCTCGTGGAGGTCCAGAACGCAAACCTGGATAGCCTGTCGCGGGTGGAGTGCCGAGGAGAATCGGGGGCGGGTCAAGGACTTCAGGGTTGTGATCCGACGCCTCTTGCTCCGGGATCAGAACAAGCAGCTGGCCGAACCACGGATCACTGGGGAGCTACCCGCCTATCTCGCTCCAGGCACCAATCGCTGCGGCCCAATTGCTCCAGGCAGGCTGTCTCGACCCCTCAAGGTCCTGTAACGCATTCAACCGCAAGACTGCCCTCCAAGCTGTCCTGCTGATCGGAGCCAATCGAAAGGCAGTCATTTCCTCGGTACTCATATAGGTCCCTACGTTGGGTAGTACAGCCCTGGGCGCGAGGTGGCCCCACACAGTGGTGGTCGTTCAAGTCTGCTTAGGTTGCAACATCACTGTGACGGCCAGGTCGCTGCAAAGATCGGCCACTACCGCTGCGTAGGGTGACAGATGAGTGCAGGGGGGCAGGATGAGTGCAGCGGGGGTGTTTCTGCTGATCTCGTTCACCACTTCAATCAGCTGACTGCTCTTCAACACCTCGGTGATCTGGAATCGCTCCAGCCGCATCCCATCCAATAGCGGTAGTGCCCGGGGCAGCGATTGAAACCCGACACCCTCAAGAGTCCCGCCGATGAGCACCAGCGCGATCGGCTTCTGGCGATCTATCCCTGCTCGAAAATGATCGAGGGTTTGCTGATTCCAATACGGCCTTCTGTTTGCCTCATACCCGTCTGGAGGGAGCTTGGTTTTTGCGAGCTTGGCCAAGGTTTGCCGCGAAAGGCCTAGGTAGCGCGCCGATTGGGTCGTGTTGAGCCGGTTTTGCATTTTTAGTTCATCGAATCTCTGTTGATTTTGTAAAACCCAATGAAGACCGGAAATTCTTAACGATCCGGATAAATACATTAGACGGGGTTTTATGAAAAAATGCAGGAACGCAATCAGGGATGATCCTGGCGATTTCTATCGCAGCGCAGGCGATTCAGTTTACCAAATTTACCAAAAAGCCACGTCCTCGGTAGTGAAAGTGTGCCTTTGGTGTGTAAGTCATCATGGGCCGAGTCGTTCTGCGGCTGCATTCGGCGCAATGGGGGATTGAGGCGCCCCAGCGTGGCATATAGCGGCAGAAAGGGGGATTTCACGGGGAATTTAGAGGGTGTTGAAGATGTGCGGCACAGGAGCGTCAAGTGGCGTCCAACGGCGATTAGCGGGCGGCAAGGGGGAGGAAGAGGGATTCGAATGGCGCTAAAGGGGATTAAGGGGCCATCAACGGCAGATTCGGGTGTCCAGAAACCACCCAAAGTTACGAAATAAACGGAAACCAATAGTAGAGGTGGGTTTTGAAGAAGGAAGTGAGGGACGCCCTCTCTAAGGACTTCGTGCAGCAGCACGACAAAGCGTTGGCGACCCGAGAAGAGTCGCTCAGCTTTCTCGTGCGACAAGTCCGAACGATGGGGGTGGTGGCCAGCGATCTATTGATGAGCCTGGAGATCGAGCTGTCTCATTTTCCGATCACATATGCCGGCAAAACCTACTCCACGTTCTGGAAGTGGAGCCCAGCGAAAAAGGCCTGCGGATCTCTACGTCTCTACCTGAAGTGCAATGACTACGAGACTGGGAAATTGGCTAGCCGGCGAATGGTGATCCAACCAAGCACTCGAAGTGAAGTTGGCCCAATCCTTGAGGACCTCCTGGGAAAGCGGCGGGCTGGACAGTTCCTTCGTATGCTCGATGAGTTCCTTGGTTTCTCGGATCGAGCCAGTCGCTGGGCTCACCAACTCGCCGGAGCTGAGAGCATTCGGACGGAAGAATTTGGCTCAGTGATCAGTGCTTGGGTCGGGTTGCTGACTGAGAATGCAGAGCCTGCAGCAAACCGTCTCAATGCCCTGGTCGCCAGGTTCGTCGCAGTCGATGAAGAACTTCGGCATGCCGTTTTCGAGTTCAACGAGTCGAGTCAGCCTGTACGATACGGGTCGATCATCTGCAGGCCCGATGTGTCTCCTAGCGATCCGCTTGGGCCAGCTGAGCCGGTTTTTCGAGTCGTTACCTACTTCAATCGGGCGACTGGTAAACGGCAGACCACTCCGATCGCTGAGTACAAGCGCGGCCATATCCTCAGGGAGTTGAAAGCGTCACTGACCTCAAAGCTTGGAAGAGAGCCGGAACCTGCAGAAGTTGAAGCTGCGCTACAGGGGCAACGTCGGAGATCGACTTCCCCGTGGATAACCAGGGAGGTGATCTCCCACTGCTACCTCGGAAAGCACACCAGCAACATTCTTCGGCAACAGAAAAATATCGCAGCGTTTATGGAAGAGTGGCTCGTCCTTCGCGGGCAGTTCCAAGCGCTGTTGGAACCATGAGGGGATGTACATGACGATGAAAATCGAACAGCTGATTGCCATTGACCTGGGCAATGGTTCGACCTCCTACAAAGCAGGGAACGGTAAAGAGGGAGAGTTTCCTTCCCTAGTCGCGTCCTATACGGGGACTGGACTGGGTGGTGCCCTGAGCAAGGATGCGTTTCAAACGAAGAATGGCCGCAAGTACCTGGTCGGCGATGACTGCCGCGAGGAGGGGGCTCGTTCGCGAAGCACCGACTCGAGCTTCTACAAGTCTGATGAGATCCGAGTCCTGTTCCTGAAGGTCCTCAAGGATGTGGGGATCAAAAATCCGGTCATCGTTACTGGCCTCCCAACCGAGTTCGTGAACACGCACTCCGCTGACTTCGAACGTGATCTGAAGACTTGGGCCCGGGAGGATGGCTACCAACCCGAGATGGTGAAGGTTCTTCCTCAGTTCGCAGGGCCATGGTTCGACCCGGACCTCCTTGATGAGGAAGGCAAACCGATCGACACGAACCAAATGGGTAAGGGCCGGTGGGGGATCATTGATATCGGCTACGGCACCATTGATGGGGGCGGTTTCAATAACGGCCGGGTAAGCGATACACGTTACGGTGAGTCCAGCGGCGTCTCGGACATTCACAAGGATATTTACACCTCGCTCAGCAATCCGGAGCAACTGAATGACCTGATCTCGAAGAAGGGCGCGAAGCTGCCGAAGGGTTTCACCCTGGACAGCCAGATCAATGAGTACACGATGGATGTTTGGCTGCGTGAAGGGCACTTCATGTGGCGCGGCACCAGGATCGATATGGAGCCCATCAGCCTCCCAGCGTGCACTGCCTTTGCTGATCAGGTCATTCCACGCTTCATCAAGCACCTTTGGGGCTCGACCGATTTCTTGAGTGGGATGGTCGCGGCCGGTGGCGGGGCTACCATTCTGAGATCCCACATGAAGCGACACATCACCTGCCCCATCTACTGTGCCAAGGACCCGGACAAGTCTGTGGTCCGGGGTTACTACCGGTACATGATCCTTCAATACTTCAAAGAGCATGCTGTGGTCCGGCAAGGGTGACCGGTAGATGGAGAAGGTAGAGATTCGAGCTGCCCTTACGCCAGGTCACCATGACGCGCTGATCGAGGCCCTGGGGCAGCACAGCCGAAAGTCCGGGAATCAGATGGTGTTCAGCATCTCAGAGGCATGCCTGAGCCTCTGGCCGATCACACTGACGGACTACACGCCGCCGGCGCACACTGGCGAGCAGTTGGTGAAGGTCAAGATGACCCTTCGAAGCGATCACTACCCCGATCTCTACAAGCGCTACAAGAGCTTGGGGCAGGGCATCCGGGGAATCGTGTTCCTGAACATGCTGAACCGACACATGGCTCTCAGTATCGGGGCCCCTGAAGAGGTCGTGAAGGCCATGACCGACTACGCCAACGGGCGGCGATCAGTGTCTGACAGCAGCGAGACTGCATCACCTCTTGGCAAGCTCAGCGATAGCACTCCATCTCGGGTTGAGCCGAATGAGCCAGCTGCGGATCAGGAGCCAATGCAGCAGCCTGCGATTGTTGTGCCAGCTGAGCCAATGCTGGTCCCAGATCCGATGGCGGGTATGGACTTCGGCCTCTGAAATTGACCCAAAAAAGCAAAAGGCTATCCAGGGAGACCTGGATAGCCTTTTTTCTTTATCGGTCGTTGTGGCCTGTGGGGTTACCCCGGGAGGTGTACCCAGAAAAGACCATCAGCCCGAACCGAGAGGCGGAAGCTAGGCCGGTGCACAGCGAACCATGCTAGCGCGTAGTTAAAGAACCCGGCGTTGTCGGCAGAGATCGGTGGGTTGTTCCCATCAACGCTACAGAGAGTCATGTCGACCTGGGGCACAGCAGTCGTGCCGACCAAAAGAACGTCAAACGTCAGGGTTTCACGTGGCCTTGCAACTGCCGCGGAGGCAACCAGGTCTGCAAACGTCGCAATTGGTAGTGCCTGGAACGATGCGCCGACAGTGAGCTTGGCTACCATCCGGGATACGAAGGGATTGGAGGAAGGGGTCCATTCCTCGACCATTTCGTTAACCGAGAAAGCGTCGTCCTGCTGCAGGTAACTCGTATCAGTGTCGTAGTCGTCATGCATGTGGTTGCTGCGCATCGCTGTCACCAAAAAAATTGTTCATTGCCGGTAGTGGCACACACTCGGGACCGTACTCTATGCGGATCGAACCAACGCCTTCCGGTACACCTTCATGTTTGAGAACCAACCATCTGCAACCTTCCTGACTTCACCAACACAGAGTTCACCAGCTTGCGCCTGATGGATCTCTTCGTTGAATGTGCCAAAGACTGGCAGCGGATGGACGCCATGAAGCGCAAGGGTCTCACGGACAGTCTTCGCGGTTTCCTCGTCCAAGCCAGGCAGTATTTCGATGGCCTGAAAAATGGAGGCTTCTGTCTCGCTAGAGTCCACCGGTGCAGCAAAGGGGAGACTCATCTTCTGAACGACCCTTCCTGGGTATGCTTCCAGCACTTTTGGTTGAAGCTGAGCCACCTGGTTCACTCTGGAGATTACCGCCTCCGGAGTAATGGACCAGGGGCGAGGAGAAGAAACTTCTTCAGCAGGGGTGACTACCTCAACTGCGTAGGGAAGCAGAGCTCCGGCCGAACCATTCAGAGATCGGCGAACGAGGTTTCCCTGCAGGTCGAGGATGAAGGCAGCAAGCAGCTGTCCTCGATCCTCGAAGAAAAGTTCACCGATCAAAGAGCCGTCCCCTGCAGTGACTGCATTGCCTTTTTCATCTGCTCAATCGCTACCTGTTCTGCACTGCTGCCATGGTAAACAGCGGCCGGGAACTGAATGTATGGATTCCGTTGAAGGCCCTCGAGCTTGATGTCATCAAGGTCGGTGCCAAAGGTTTCTGCAACCCCACGAAGAATGTTTGCCCACCCGGCATCATTGCCAGCCTGCGGAAGCCAAGCTCTCACTACCACGTTGTCCGGGCTGACCAGGAAGATCATGGTCGGCCACCAGTCGTAGAACTCGGCCTTCTCACCATCGCCAGATCCGAAGCCCTTTGACTTCGCAACGTACAGAGCAGCTTTCCCCATGCCGTCTTCAGTGAAGAGGGTGTAGGGCTTGGTCCATTCCATGAAAGTCTTGCCTTGGTCAGACTCTGCTTTGAAACGGGCCGCCGGTGAGTAGAAATACCGATCGACACAGTTGATGAATCCCTGGCCACAATTTGCGCCGTCAAAGGTCATTCCAACGCCCAAGCTGCGCTCAGCTTTCTCCCTCGTCATGGCCGGCATGAGGCTGTAGTTGAGGTAGTTGTACTTGAGATGGAATCCATTCTGCTCCAGAGCTTTCTTCGTCTCGAAGAGGGCATTGCCCTCTCGGATTGCACGGTTGTGAGCATCCTCGATGCCAGTCGAGCCAGCGATAGTGGACTTAGCGTCGGAGTAAGAGTTCGAAACGACCCAAAGAGTCCAGTCCTTGGATTTCCAGTCATCGACCTCCCGAACCCGGAACTCATTGCCATACAGTGCTTCAGGGTTTTTGGCATGCACCATCTCGTAAACGAAAGACGCCGGCATTTCGAACTTCGGCGTGCCTTCGACAAAGCCGTTAGAGGCCAGGCCATTTCCACCAGTGGGTTTACTGTCCCCGCACGCCGCGAGGACGGAAAGACTGACAACGAGTGCAATCGGCATGAGCTTCATTTGAGTTGACCTCCTAGCTTCGGTTGCGGACCTTTATACCGGCTCAAATTCGGATTTCAACCAAGTAAAACGTCAGAAGGCCCCTTCCGGGGCCTTCTTCAATTCTCAGATGAGGTCGTCAAGTGAGGACCGTCCTGGCTTTGGAGTGCTTGAGCCCGGCGGTGGTGAAGGAGATCTCTTTGGTGTAGGAATCTGAATTGGCATCCTAGGAGCGCCGCGGGCTGCAGACTGTGATCCAGGTGAAACACCCGCCAGATTGTTCGTTGCTGCTGCATTCGATGCTTGGACCTTTGCGAGAGAAGCATTGCCGCCGCTTGCTCCTCCAGGGGAACTCGGAGCGCCTCCTGATGAAGCTCCTGCTGCCGCGCTGCTACCTGCACTGAGAACTTTACCCCCAAGCTTGATAAGCGACCCTGCCACCGCCAACCCCGTAGCAGCAATCCCAGTAGCGGCACCACCGGGGTTGAATCCACTCAGGCTCTTCACGTCATCCCACAGTAGAATTTTCGCAAAGATCAGTTCCACGACAGTAAGACCCATGAAGACAACATACTGTCCAGAACCTGCAGATATAAGAAGAGCTTGGTTTTCTGCATAGTTGCCCATGTTGTACCCCTGTAGTGCTTCGTTATTAACTGCAAGCATGGTGGAGGCCATGGTCAAACAAAGATCGTTGATAAACACCACGATAAAACAGAATGCAACGATCTTAACAGTGGTAAGTAGTACCCGAAGCGAAGTGAGGGCCGCGATAATGCAAACCAATGGGAAAGCAATTAGCATCAGTGCTGCCAACATGGCGCAACCATTGATCATCATCGGAATTTTATAAATTAGCATCCACTCCTTGAATCTCATCCCAATGTCTTGGAATTCCGTATAAGCGCTGTTCAATACACGATCGGTCAGATTGTTGTTTGACATTTCGTCGCCGTTGTAAATTTTTCCTCCATAAGTGGCGAGCGTGGAGCGCCCGGATTTCTTTTGGGCTGCTGCACTTTGTAGGTCGTCCAACATGATCATTGCTGCGTCGTTGCCATCTCGCATTAGTGAAGTGCGCTCAAAGGCAGGGGCATATTTACTTACTGCGGAATGGAAATTTCGCTGTGCTGTATCGATCATAAGGAACATGTCTTTACAGTTGCTCGGGTAGAAGTTTTGAATTCCACCGCTAGGAGGAGCTTCTTTGAAACCTTTGTTGAGATAATGTTGGTACTTTGAATCGGCCGCATTCAACAGAGCAGGTTCATTTCCTGAGTCAGTCTCAGGAAAAAGCTTTTTGGCCCAATATGTTTCGGACGGAACTTGATACCCGGCCGGCGGAGTTGTCTGGCCGTCGTAAGGGTTTTTGTCAACGGGGATTTTTTCCAACATCGCCAGCCCGCGCTGAGTCCCAGCTTTAACCTTTGACGCTCCGTCTCGATCAAGTAGCGTTGCATGTACAGGGTCACTTGCGTACTCAGGCTTATCGCCAGTGATCTTATCTACAAATGAACGAGAGTCCTCGAATTCAATTTCAGGGGCTCCGATACCCGTTGACCCAAAAAAGCCCACGTACCTACCAGCTTCCACCGCATTAGCGTCATCCCCATTAGCTTCAATGAATGCAGGCTGGCACTTTGCGAGATAGTCGGCGTACATGGGATAAACAGGACTATCTATGAATCGCTTCAGTGTATTTTGATCCGTGACATGATATGCCCTGGTAAATGCCTCCTTGTTGAGTTGCGAGCCATTGATAGAATCAAGATTCTTTTTGAAAACGGTGTAAATGTTTCCAATGATGGTAAGCGTCCACCCGGCACCGTTAGCCATCTTTACGCTTCCAGCGGCACCTGGAAACGAGAAGTTGTTGATCGACAGAAGAAGATAGATTAAGCAAGCCCCACCAATCCCCGCGACAGTAGAGCGGAGTTTGTCTTCAGGGGCTTGGAGCATCCGCACGCCAGACCATGCAATTGCAATTGTACCCAATATGCTGCCGGCGGTTATTGCTAGCACGTAGTGATAAGCTTCCCACATGCTGAGATAATGACCTACTAAGTCGGCAAAATTCCCATTCACCAACTTAAGAAAGTCGTAGTCCTTTATAGAATCAGCTACCTCTGCATTAGCCATTTGTCAGTGCCTTTGCAGTCTCCATGATCAATTTGCTTCTCTCCTGTTCATGCTTGATTTTGTTCTCAAGCATTTCATACTCCTTGCGAAGAGAAGAAAGAGCCATGTTGTATCGCACAGTATCACTTTCAGTGAACGCTTGCTCGTCGGGTTGATTTGAAAGGCCGGTCATTACGCCCATTTCCAGCTTGGAAATGATTTCGTCGAGCTCTTTCATCATCGCAAGGGTGGCGAGGTTTCTTTGAGACTGAGCGAACATGGCCGGATTCTTTCGGCCAAGATCACGCATCATTAGAAACTCAGGTTCAGTTACAACAACACCGGCGCGGTTTACTAGTTGCTTATAGGCGTCACTTTGGTCGAAAGCTTTAGGGTCTGCCTGATACACATTCGTGTAAAGGTCAAGATACTCGCCGGTGAGTTTCTTGGCCTCATCTTCAAGGCTGATTGTGCGTGGGATTACAGTTCTGGCATCTTCCTCAGTGCTGTAAGAGGGGAGGAGTCCAGAGAACTTTTTGATATCGTCACAACCCATCTCAGATGCAGCTAGAACCAAAGCGGTTTTACCGTCATCCGCACTACCGCCGCAGCTCTTGCTTGGAAGACCGGCAGTATTCGAGCCTGAGCCCGAACCATTGCCAGCACCAGTGGAGCCAGAGCCTGAGCCTCCGCCGCTGGATGAGCTGCTGCCAGAGCCTTTTACGCCAATTAGTCCCCCCGATTTCCCTGCAACACCGTTCATCAACGACGCTGCTCGACTGGAGAGCTTGTCTTTAGTCTCTTTCATTCGCGTGATCAGACTGCTGGTAATGCCGTCACCAGACATGCACTTCGATGACTTGTATCCTTCCTCGACAGTACAGTCCGCTTCCGCAACGACTTGAAGATTCTCCTCGTATGCTTTGTCTGCGCGCTGGCGAACACCGCTACAGGTAAGGTTCGAAAGATCGAGGCCGAATTGACCAACCGAGTTGAGTTCATCGATCACGGCTTTCACGGTTGGCTGGCTGTAGGCCAGGTACATGATGGCCATGGATGGAGCGGTTTGGATGAACTGCTCCACCATATTTCCGTACTGGCCCATCTGGCCATCGAGCACCGTACCAAGATTCAACCCATCACAGCCGACCCCAACCTGGGTGGAGCCGTAAGCACCAACAATGAACTGCTGTTTGTCTTGGAAAGGTGTGAAAGTGTCAAACCCTGTACTGCCGCCTCTGCCAGCCTTGTTAACGGCACTGCCGCTGACTTTCGCTCCGAACAAGCCAGTCACATCGTCCATGCGACGACCCCATGGCGAGTCTGAATTATCTTCAACTGCGAAGGCGTAAGAGAGGCTAGTGGAGAGGATGCAACCGATGAAGAAGGGAGTCAGTCTTTGCATTTTCATTTGGCATCCTTCTTCGCAACGGTGTTGCTTTTCACATAGGTCATGGCCATCAGGCGACCTTCGAGTTGGTTCAGTGTGCGATTTCCAACCAGCGTCTCTCGCCGGCTGACTCTCAAATTGTCGATCCAGGTAATCGGCCAGGCAGTGATCCCCATCTTGGTAACGTTATCCTGCTCTGCTTTAGTCAGCATCCGGCCGGTGAGACCCCGGCCAGTGACCTTTTCAGCGAAGACCTGAGAGTCGCGATCCAGCTGGAAAACTTTTACTTTCAACTTCGGGTACTTCTGGACAAGACGGCTGAGAGTGGCCAGCTGTCGATCACATACTGGGCATGTAGACTCAGTGAAAACGCTGATGCTCAGGGCATCCGTATCGATCGCCTTCACCGCTGTGGACTTTTCCACTGCCGCATCGAGACCTTGGATATTTTCCAGATCGCCTCGTTGCCACATCGCCATCTGGTAAAGATCTGCTGCTTGCTTGTACTGGCCCCAGGTCTGGTCCATGTAAGTTACGAGCTCATTTGCCGCTTGGGGGGTTTGCTCCAGCTGCAGCTTGATCACAGCACTCGGTGTGCCTGGCTGGAAGTTGAACTCGAGCCCACGGTTGTTCGTGATGCGCAGCGGCGCATTGGGGTTCTTCTTGGCGTTGCGATTGAGCTCGGTGCAGTTCTTCATCCACTCCATGTTCTGGCAGTCGAGGATATTCGGCAGCTTATCTAGGTCATCATTTTCCCGGTCGCGTGCCTTCTGGTTCACCTTGTCCAGGGCTGCGGTGAGGGCGTCGCTCAGGACATCCTGGCCGGAGGGAACGTTGGACATCACAGTGTTGGCGTTGAAGATGAGTCCGCCGGCGAGGAAGGCGAGCCCGATTTTGAGCTTCTGATTCATGGATGACCTCAGTTCAGGATCGATGTCAGATCGGCGAGCAGCGATGCAGGGTTGTTCAACACCCTGGGCTTACCGTCCTTGGGGATGAGGACCAGTGCAGGGGTGCTACGGACTCCGAACTCACTGGCGATTCGGCCTCCCAGATCGGGTTGAAAACCCTGGGTCGGCAGCTGGCTGGATTGTTGGTTGAAGACTTTCCTCGGGTCCCATGTTTCCTGATCGACGATCACGAAGAATTGTGTTTCGACCCGCTCTCCGAACCTGGCTTGTGCCTGATCCGCCAGATAGCGGATGTTCTTCACCGCATCCGAGCTGTCAGCCACGAAGGCTTTGATCGTTACGTCCGCTGCGACTTCGCGAAGTGGCTCAACAAAGCGGCCGATTTGCTTCTGCAGTGCTTCGGCCTGCCGTTTTGCGGCTTCCATGTCTTGTGGAACTGGGAGACCGCTCAATCCAGCGATTGAGGGGAGTACGCCAGGCGTTGATGCAGCCAGCGTTTTCTGAACCTGGATCAGCATGGCCTCGCTTCCCTTATGGCCACGCTTTGCTGCGGCTTCGAAGAAGGTCTTGGCGCGTTGCAGATGATCAGGTGTGTCGTTCGCCCGCATCATCATCATGCCAAGGTGGTACATAGCAGTGACGTTGCCGGCCTTGGCCTCGGGGAACAGGAGATCCCAGGCCTTCTGGTTCTCACCCTTGAGCATGAGCACAAGGCCCTCACCGACTCGCTGATCCTCTGAAGGACCTTTTTCAGCAGCGTGGATCGAGGCGCTGAGCAGCAGGCTACTTAGCAGCAACGGCAATACCCGCACGGGCTTTCTCCTTCTGGTAGATCGGCATGAACTTCGCCATGTAGGCGTCTCGATAGCGCTTGGTCTTCGAGTGGTAGTAGCCAACGGCTTGGAGGTCTGATCCGTACTGCTTCTTGAGCTCAGCGAGATGGCTGGCCGCATAGCTGAGGTTGAACGCTGGATCGAGCCATTGCTGAACGCTGCCCTTACCTTTTCCATGGAAGCGATAGCTGATCTGCGCAATCCCTAGGTCTGTGTTGAGCAGCCAGATCCTGCGCACTCGAAACTGGCAGTCCAGGACCTCCTTGCTGTCGTCGGTTCTCTGTTGCAGCGCCCGGAACCCCTGCAGCTGATGACTTCGCTGGTAGCTGGAAGCGAAGCTCTGTGCCGCGCGTTCTGTGGGAAAGAATCGGCGGATTGGCTTGGCGTCTTTCTCGGGGATGATCTTCACCAGCCAGGGTGCAGTAGTGAGCGCCCAAAGCGCGTTTACGGCCTGGTCTTTGGTGCTGAACCAAAAGCCTTCCCCATCGACGTTGAACACCCAAGGGCTCTTCTTGGACTCCTTCTGCACCAGGGCTCTGAAGACGATTCGATCAGCACCATATCTCTGGGCTACCGAGTCAATGAGCGTGTCGTAGTTGAAGTCATCTGCGGTGGCCAGTGAGGCCACAGACAACGTAATGGCGAAAAGGGCACCTCTCATCCGCGTACGTCCTCGATGGTGGTGAAGTGTCGTTTGCGCAACCACTCCAACGCCTTGCTTCGATCGCGGGCACATGCATCAAGACGGCGGAATGCCTCTGGGTGCGGATCGACAGAGGAGGTACCCAAGAACTTGTGGGTTAGCTCGTGATGGATGATGTAGCGAAGGACGAAGACGGGAGCCCCTTGGCCAGCAGTCTTCGAGAGAATCGGGTGGACAAGGAGGAACTCGTCACCATCCACCATCTCGATGCTGCCGGGTGCCACGTAGATCGTGTCATCGCAGACGCGATTCACTTTTTTGGCGACATCAGGCCAGGTTGGGTCCTTCAGGAGGGTCAAAACCTTCACGTACAGCAGAGCAGCATCTCGAGGGCCATCCGGAGAAAACTGCGCGAGCAGATCCTTCGCTGCCTTGAGGTCTTTCTTATGGAAGGCTTCGACACCCAGTTTCAGATCAGCCAGTTCCTTCGGCTGAAGATGCTGGATGTCGGTGACGGGTTCGGGGGACTCACACGCGCTGGGTATTCCCCAGCGCGGGCGGATTTCGATGGAGCCGCCAAAGTAGGCGCGATTAACTTCATCAGCCAGGCGCTCCAGATTGATCTGCTCATCTGGAGAAACCTGAAGCAGGACGTTAGATCGGGCCGCACCCATTCGTAGCACTCCAAAATTTATGGGCGACCTGACCATTCTTGTCTTGCAGGTCCAGACGATCGCCCACGATTGACACTCGATATCCATCAAGGAAGTCGCCTTGGCCAACCATGTCTTCACCGCCACCACGGACGATGAATGCATGAGCGACACAGGTAGAGCAGTTGCGAGCAGCTTCGGCGATAGCCTTCACGCAGATCCGCGGCCGAGCATTGGTAGCAGCAACAGGAGAAGCTTTTGCCCTCGGTTGTTGCGTCTTAGCCGTGGCCTTGGCCACGACACGATGCTGGACCGGGGTCGGCTTTGCCTGCTTGGCTTGCGCTTCTTTAAGGTCGGCCTCGACCTTGTTGAGCTTCTTCTCCAATGCAGCGATCTGTTCCGCTTGCGCGGCGACGTCGGCATTGGTTTTCGCCAAGGCCACCTGCTCCACAGGCGTTTCCTTTCCTGCTCCACTATCCGGGTTGGCTGGAGTGGTTCCAGTGAAAACGGGGGGCTGGTTTCCAGGGGCAGGTTCGGAGGATTTCGGCTCCTCGGAATGACTTGCAGTCGGAGCGGAACCGCCGAAGGGATTGGCCTGTTCCGTCTGTCCTGGAGTGAAGGGCTCAGAGGTTTCCGCTGCAAGATTCGGCGATGCACCAGCATGATCAGCCGGAGTGCTCAGTGGCTGATCTGCCCCGCCGAAAGCCGGCTGAGGGGAGGGCTGATCAGGTGCCGGTTGGAATGGCACGGAAGCTTCCGTCAGAGGTACTTGGTTGTGCTCCCCTGTTGCGCCAGGGCCGGCGAGAGGTAGCGCGAGATCGTCCTTCTGTACCGTCGCTGGCTCAGTCTCAGGCACCCCTGCTGGCTCCGTGCCGAATGCCATGCCTTCTTCGGTCGCGTTATTCGATTGCTGTGTAGCCTCTGTCTTTGCAGGCGCTGGTTTGTCGCTCGGGCTGTCCATCTGTCCCTTGGCGAAGATGACCACTGCAACCAGGAGGATGCCACCGATCAGTTTCTGCCCCTTGGTCAGCTTGTCTATCGGGTTGGTCTTCTTCGGAGGTTGAGCTGCCGTCTCCTCCGGGAGAGGCTCATTGGGTTCATCGATGTCGTCGAGTCCATCGGACCGAGGAGGTAGTTCGTCGTCGGCCCCGCCGAGTTCAATCGTTGGCTCGGCCGTGCGATCGGCCGCATCCTGGCCTTGTTTCTTGCGACCGAGATTCCCCACGCCGGCGGTGATCTTGCCCACGAGGTCCGTCAGGGAAGGTTTGTCTTCTTTGCTCATCTTATTGTCCCAATACCGGCAGATAGGTAGGTGCTTCTTCCGTCCAACGCCCGGGGGCAATCTGGACGCATTCCTTGTGGCTCGGAACAAGCATTCCGTTCTGAACCCGTGCGGGAATCTCGACCCCACACTCAATCATTGGAGGGTCCCAGGTGAAGCGGTCGCGCGCGCGCATCTTGCCCTTCAGGTCGGTGAGGACCTGAGTGACACCTTCTTCATAGGCGCGGCGTTCGAGTTCGGTCTGAGGGGTGTAAAGGGGCTTAATCGGTTTGGCTTGCTCTGCGACGATGCTTTCGCGCGGTTCGTACTTGGACGAACAGGCTGCGATAGAGGCGAATGCGGCCACAGCCGCCAGAGTTTTAAGCAGCTTGGTTGACATTGTATCGAGCACCATACGGGTGAGTTTTTGCCAGTTCGGTGATTGCTTTCTGCCGAGCCTTGGATTCGGAAATGGAGAGCTTCTTGACGATCTCCTGGGTCTTGCGCTCACGCATGGTGTAATCGTCTGGATGCGAAGACGCGATCCAGAGCGCCATGGGACTCGCGAACAGGCGGAATACGCCGCTGTAGTATTCGCTCTTGGTCGTCCGCATCCTGTAGAACACCTCGCTGTAGAGCGGCGGAAGGGATGCGAGCGAGCGCCACAGATCGATCTCTTCGTTCGTAAAGGCCAGATGCTGCTGCGCGACGTCGTAGTCGGACTGGGAGCAGGCCAGGAAGAAGTAGTGCGACGTGTTCTCGAGGATGCCGTCCTGCGAGTCTCCCGTCCCAGACGTTTCGGCGTTGATCAGCTTCACGAAGTCCTTGACGGTCTGGGAGATCAGAAGGCACCCCGCACCGTAACGACGGAGCTCCCGGTAGAAACTGGAGAGTGCCGATGCCGCGGTTGGATCAGACAGGGTTGCCCATGCTTCATCGACCGCAACGATCTTTTTCCGATTCCGATCGAGCTTAAATTTGCAGTAGAGGTCGATCTGACGGAACAGGGCCAGCGTGACAACCGGCAGTGCAGGCGACTTGGCCATCCGCTGTGTTTCGAGGACGGTGAAGTCGTTGTCCCACTGCACCTGCAGGAACCCATCGAACAGAGCAGCGAAAGGTCCCGAGCCGTAGTACAGCGTCAGTGCCTGTGCCAGTGTCTCGCCGCTCTGTTCAGTGAACTTCGTCCTGACCAGGTACGGAATGAAGTCGCGGAAACGAGGCTCGTCCTTCGGACGGGTTGCAATCCAGTCGGTGTAGAACTCGTTCAGCGCCTGGTACAGCAAAGGCACTGTCACCGGAGTGATAACGGAAGTTTTGGCCTGCTCCGAGGAGCTCGACGTGATCATCATCACCAACATGCGAGCGATGAAGAACATGTCCTCCAGAGACGGCATAACGGCTTGGCCGTTCTCATCGGTACCGATCCAGAAGGGATTGATGCAGATCGGGTTGATGGTTCTGCCGGTAATGGGCTCTTTGAAGGGCTCGGTCGCCAGACGGATGTAGTTCCCGTCTAGGACCAGACAAAGGCTCTCGTAGGAGTCGCCCTTGTCGATAATCCACACCTTCGGGCGGTACTTCACCCGCAACGCCATGAGGAGGTTGTTGAAGGTGAAGGACTTACCAGTTCCGGTTGAACCGCAGATCAGGCTGTGTGCCGTGTTGGTCATCTTGCCCCAGAGATCTAGGTAGATCGGCTGGCCGGCACGATTGTTCATCAGGATCGCCGGGTCGGCGCATCCTTGGTATTCCACGAAGAACGGGCAAAGGTGGCTGAGAGATTCAGTGAGGTGCGGTGTGTCTCGCCGGAACAGCTTCATGCTGCTCTGACGGAAGTTCAGCGGCATGCTGTTTCGAACGGCAGCGTCACCACGGTGAGCTTCCTTGTGGCCAACGCGCCAGAGTCGGTTCTCCAGCTGCATGGCCTGGTCGTCGACCTGGTGCTCCACAAACCCCATCAGGTTGATATGGAGAGAAACGTCGAAGAACTGCTCTCGGTTGGCCCCGTTTTCAGCGCTGATCTTTGACTTCACCTTCTCCAGGTCGATGCGTTGCTGAGCAAGAAGGTCCTTGTCGCCGATCTTCATCGCCTCCTTGCCCGACTGCATCCGCCCACGTGCCCACAGACGGCCCATCATCGCTACCGGAGAGGGTACGCTCCAGTTGATGGTGACCAGGGACTCGCTCTCGATACCGGACATAGCAACCTGCAGCATTCCAGGGAAGCTGCTCAGGGGTTTGCCCAACGCGGAGACAGGCCGAATGTAGTAGGGGACCCCGGAATCGTGGATGGTCCAGCCCTTTTCCTCAGTCTCTACCGATGCGAACAGTGGTGCGTCGTTCAGCGCCTCGCGATTGGGGACGGTGCTGGGGTTCTTCAGGCAGTCGAGTACCGGAAGGTCTGGGCGGTACCTGGGCGGTTCCACTTTGAACGACCTGACCGGATTGAATAGCTGGTACTGCAAGTTGATCAGGCCCTGTCCATTGAGGGAGGCGGGGGAGAACCCGAAAGCTGCCAGGGCTTGGCCAATCTCATGGCACAGCTGCCCGAATTTCTTCGCGTGCTTGGTGTATTCGCGATGCGCGAGTTTGTTCGCGTCAATCAGGCCCATCGAAGCGAGAGCACTTTTTGCGGTGTTATCAATGAACTTGCCGAACAGGTACTCGGGGCTCCAGAGCAGGACGAGGTAGAAGTCAGTGACGTAGGGATACCGGCCCTGGCTGACTTCGCGTTGGATTTCCTCCGTGACGTTGGACTTCACGTCCTCGTCTTCCTCAGCCCAGGGGTTACCGCCCAGCAATAACTGACGCACGTTCCCGCGGAGCTGCTCGTCATCGATCTCTGCGAGCGCGTCCTCACGCATTTTCTCGATAGTCTGATCCGAGAGCTTGGTGAAGAATCCATCGGGGGAGCCGGCTGCTTGAATCTGGCGATCGACGATGGAGTTAGCGATCTCTGCCGCAAACTCGTCGTCCTCCGCATTGATGTTCGCGCGGTAGATCCCGAGCACTTCACGGATATCGCGATGAGTGTGACGGATGAACTGACCAGCAGAGCCGGCTGGGTATTTGTTCAGAACGTCACCCAGGCCGCGGCTGAGTTGCCACAGGTCTGCGTTGTTAAGTAGCGAAGCATCCATCCCGCGCAGCTTCCAGATCTTCGCGAAACGGCCGTCGATGGTATGGAAGTAGCTGCCATGACGTTCATATAGGAACGCATCCGACAGCAGCTGAATCGGCATGCCGCCCTGGTATCCCCGGCGGGCCAATCCAGCCAACTCGGAGTCATAGAGATGCAGGTCGGTATGTTGGGGCTTAGCCATCAATGGCCCCCTTCAGCGTTGCAGTGATCACCCTGCTTTCTGGGTACACAGTCACGCGCGCGCCGCTCACACGAGTGAGGTACTCCGCGATGTCACGCAGGGAGTTCGGGTGAGTGTTGATCTTGATGACTTGGTTCTGATTAACCTGAGGGTCGAAGTGCGGGTCATACCCCGATGCTGCGGCCGAGAGGCGGACAATCTCGCCAAGAGTCAGGTCCTGGTGTTTGAACAGCTGCGCCCAAGGGATCTGATCCCCTTCAATCAGCTGGCGCTTGGTGGTGCTGTTCTTCTTCTTGAAGATTTCGCGGTACAGGGCCACATCCGGCTGGAATACCGTGAGGTCTTGGCCGGAGCCAAGGATCATCTTGGTGTGGTACTCGCGGATGGCGTCCTTGTACATCTGGGGGAATGCCTCGGCGAGAGCCGGCCCAGTAATCACCAGAAGAGCAAAGGCGACGGTTAGTTTGCCCACTCTGCTTCCTCCACGATGATGTAGTCCCAGCGACCGCCATGCTTGACCCCAGATTTGGAGTCGGCGTAAGGCACGACCCATACGGGTGCAACCACGTCCGGATTTCGGATCGGGAAGTAGGGCTCGCTGGAGCCCAGCTCAGGGCGAGCTCGAAGGCCTTGACGGAGCAGGGCGACGGTGTCGCGGCTGGCGCTGCCGTGCACGGCATCGTAGATCTGGTCCATCGACGCGCTGTTCTTGAAGGGCTCATCAGTAGAGCAACCAGTGAGGGTCAGAGCCGCTGCTGCCAGCAGGAGGAAGCGAAGATTCATGGTTGGTTCCTAGATGAGGGTGTCGTACATGCCAGGGTCGATCTCGAACGGCTCGGCGGGTTTGAGCACTCGGAACGTCTGATCGGTGACAAAGCGGAGCTTGATGCCGGGCTCGACGATCACTGTGTCCACCGCAGCGTTGGCTTCTCGCTCGAAGCGCTCGGAGATCTTCTTGAACATCCCTGCGATGCCCTCGTTTACGGCGGCTTTGGTGGAGTCACCTGTGAGCTGGCGAGTAACAGAGCTGGTGCCGTTCTCAACCGAGCTGTTGGTGGTGAACTCTGATTGGCTCAGCGTCGAGGCGTACGCGGCAGCAGCTGCTGCGGCAGACTGCAGGGCCAGGGTGCGGCCGGAAGCTTTATCGAGACGGCCATACACGTCTTGTTCGTTGTCACGGGTATCGACGATGTAACCAGTGGCCGGAACAGTCTGAGCACCGCCAGTCTCATCCCAGTAGGAGAGCTGCTCGATACGGATCGTTGCGCGACCAGTGTTCGAGCTGGAGTTGCGATTGCCCGAGCAGAGGCCCATCAGGTGGATGGTGCCCAAGTCGCGTTCAGCGCCGTTTGGGCCTTTGAAAATTCCACGTACAGGAAGGACCACCGGGCGCGCGGGGATCTTGCCTTCCTCAGAGGAGCCAGGTGCGTTGGCGCCGATAGGGCATGCCACGCCGTGCAAGGTCGTAACCTCGACGAAGGAGAAAGCTGGCACCTCGTAGGTTTCCGGCAGCGAAACGTTGACTGTTTCCGCAGCAGGCATCGGGTCAGGTCGCGGCTGGCGCCCTTGCATCTTCGCGAGAGTCGCGTCGGTGCTGTTGTAGGTGTTCACGCCCTGGCGTTGGATGCCATTCGTCTCGGGGGCGGACATGTTGGCGAAGAGGTGTTGCTCAGTGTCTGCAGTGGAACCAGCGCCGCCCCCGCTTTTCCCGGTGAACTGTTGCCCGTCGGCGTCCCCATTGTTGAGCAGGAAGTAGTTCGGGCCGTACCGGTTTGAGTTGGAGCTGGTAGCCGGGACCGCTGGCATCGGAGGGGCCATCGAGAAATCCTCGAGGTTCAATCCCCCATCCTTGGACTCCGGCGGCAGAGGCATCGCTGAACCGTGGTCCAGCTTGTTGACTCCGTTGTATACGCCGTCGACCTGATCCTTGCGCAGCTGAGCGATTTCCTCGCTGAGGGCTCGGATCTCGGTGTTCGACTTTTGCTCTGCATTGCGTTGATCAGTGGCGAACTTATCTTTTAGCGCTTGGCGGTCTTCTTCGCCGCGCTTGATCTTGTCCTCGAGGGTCTCGATCTTCTTCGCGAACTGAGTCAGGGCCGCATCTTTGTCCTGGATGGTGATCGAGTTGATCTTGTCACCGCCCAACTCAACGGCTTGCGGTTTGTCAACCGAAGCGGACCCTTTCGTTTCACTCGGGCCACCCATGAAGTTCATTGCAACCGCGAGCGCGCCGACGCCTGCAACTATGTACAGACCACGCTGCTTGGTAATGACATTCTTCTTTTGATCGTTGTCGGCGCTCACTGGACTTTCTCCGAGACGATAAACAGAAGACCGCGGTGCGACTCACCATAGACTTCAGTGATGTATTCCGGGGAGGGACCGAGGATTCGGGAGGAGGGCAGCATCGAAACTTGGCGCGCAATACCAAGGGCTTCTTTTACAGCCTTGTTGCCATAGTCGATTTGATCGATGGCTACTTTGGTCGCTGTGCGGCCGTTGTTGATTACCTCGTAAGTAGTGCCGATGTACTTAGGGCCAACGACTTGAGAGCGAAGTTTGAATTCCAGAGAGCCCTGACGAAATACAACACGATCAGCCTCGGAAAGTCGGGAAAAATCCTGCTCGCGATACCCGGAAGGCAACTTCCCGTCATACAAGTAGTTCATCAGGCCCTTCACTCGACCTTTCGAGTCACGCGCCATAGCAGAACGATCTGGGATTGGTTGTCCGCTGATCGTTACTTGACTGTCCGCACAGCCAGGCCGAGTGATGAGCTTGAGGATGTAGGTCTGCTTGGACGGGCCATCTACGTAGGCAAGCCCCGTGTAGAGAGGGTCTGTCGCCTGAAAAGCCAGCTTGTTCTTGATCGGGGATGGGTAAAAATCCATCCCTTGAGTTACTTCTAGGTAAATACCATCCAGATAAGGCTCCGGGAACAGAACCTCAGCACGCTGGGTGTCGTTTGAAATGAAAACCTCAACCGGCGTGTTGTTGTACACGACGGTCCGTGGGTTCCGGTTGCATTTTTCGTCTGCAGCAAACGCAGTCGTTGTAACTGCAGCGATGATAGCCGCAGCTATGAGTCGCTTCTTCAATCCGAAATCTCCTGGATGTCGAAGTCATCAGCCACTACAGCCCACTCATAGTATTTAGAGGGTTTGACCGGCTTGATGAGGATCTTCACATTGTACTTAGTCTTCCGGAAGACCTGGTTCAAAGTGGCCCTGTTGCGTTCCGCTTTGAAGGAGACAATGTAACCCTGGGGGCTAACTTCGACTTGATAAGGAGAAGATTTTGTGAATACCTGGGTGATCTGTTGTTCGACAGACTGATTCGCAACAATTTTCAGTTCGTCTTCTTTCAGAGCTCGCAGTCGAGGCGACATCATGCGCAGCGACTCCTCAGCGTTGGTACGTGCCGACTGCGGAGTGAAGTTGTAATAATTGTCCAGGAAGACCGCAACGAAAGCGATGATATGGCGCTGTGGGATTTGACGCTCGCTGATAAAGACTCCCTCTGAGTTCGGGAATCCATACATGACGCGTTCGCTCTGCAGAATCCGATTCGTTTCCTGAAGGGATCGATTCATGTTGATCAAAACAACGATAACAACCGCCAACACGGCTGCCACAGCAATGAGCGTAATGATTGCTCGCCCAGCTCGGAGTTCACTTGCGCCGAGAAGGTTGAATAGTTTCAGCGGTGGGCCGTATTGCTCGCTCATGTCAGGGCTCGTATCGATTGCAGTAGGAAGGGGCGGGGATCAATCCGAACTCGATCCAGATTCGTGCGCTTAGGCGTCCCAGCTTTCCGATCGCTTTCTGAACGGCCGGAAATTCGCTGGTCATGACGTAGAGGTCGCCAACTAGGGTGGAGGCCTTCAGGGCCAAAAAGCCCTGAGGCTGATTCCGGGTTAGGCGCTTGAAGAGCCACAGGCAGAAGAAAGCGATCGCGAATGCCCAGAGGTTTTCGCCGGTTGTCTTGCTGACGATCACCAGCGGGAACATGAACGCCAGCAAGTCCTCCTGAGTCAGGCCGCCGAAGTTCACCGGGGAGGTAGCAAAGGCATAAGTCGATGACTCACCTGTGACTCTCAAGTGCATCGTTACTTGCTCCCAGAAGCACCGGTCATGTCGAAACCGGCCAGGTTGCCCGCCTTGATGACGATGGTTTCCCCGAACAGGCAGATCAGAACCACCAGGACGAACACCCACCAACCACGCGCACCGGCGAAGAGGACGGAGATCAGCAGCATTCCCAGGCCCGCCCACAGGCCGTAGCTCGCGATCAGTCGCCACCAACCCAGGAAGCTGTTGTTCGACTGCTTGGCGATTTCCTTGTCGGGAGCGAAGTCGCCGTCGAATGCCGCCATGGCAATCTCGGGCATCGCCACCATGAAGGCGGCAACCGCCAGGGCGAGGACCGCCAACGCGAAGCGTTTCAGATCCTCCGTTTTCAGTTGCGGCGCGAGGCCAGTCATTTGCATTGGTCAGTCTCCGACTCGAGTTGGTGTGAAAAACAGGCCATCGGGGGTAACGGAGTGATACCGGAGGCGTTTTTGCTCCGGCTGAAGCACTACGTTGATGGTCTCTTCCACGGGCCTGACCTGGCTGAGCATCCTTACGAGATCAAGTCCGGGAAGTGGGGCGCTGGCTTCGGCCTTTTTCAGTTCGTCCTGAGCCATGCGAAGGTTTTGCGCAGCGAGGGACAGGTGCTCAATGGCACGCTGGTATCGCGGGTCGCGCTGATCGATTACGTACGGGTCGGAGTCAGCAGCTGCGTACTGGGCTGTCATAGCCAGCAGGCAACCAACTCCCAAAGCCCAAGCGTGAACATTCATAAAGGGCCCTCCTTTCCCCAATAGTGGAAAGTGAGTGCCCCTTTTCTTGGGCTCCGGGTACGGCCGGTGTTGCACCGGCCATCAGCAGGGGAGGGTTGGGGTCAGGAAGGACGCTTTTCTTGGAAAATTTGGCTCAGCCAGCGTCTGGTCCGATGGAACTGAGCAAGGACTACCTTGCCCAGGAAGCCGAACAGCTGAACGGTAACCAGCGACAGAACGATCTGGATGTAGTTGAACACCGTGCGAATGAAGGCGTTGATGATCAGTGACGTCAGCCCCCTGGTGGGCTGAAACGCCAACCCAAGCGTGATGATCACCCCGCCAATTGCCAGATATGCAGGCCAGCCGATTCGCTGGACGTGGAACTGAGTGATGTCCAGGAACCAACTCCAGATGACGGTGAAGTCCCAATCCCAGTTCCGAAGCTTGTCTTGCCAGTTCATTGGCTCACCTCATTGGTCGAGTTTCGCATGCTAAATTCAGCCTCCAGTCATCCGGTTCAGCATCGCCTTGTTCTTCTCGTGGAAGCGTTGCCAGGCATTCACGCCCGATTTAGCCCGGCGTGGACGGCGGACCAGGCGCATGTCTTTGAAGTGCACGTTCGGGAAGGTGTTGCGAACAAGCGGCATCCGAACGCGATACGTGCCGGACTTCGCCACGATGATCCCGTCGCCCTGGTCCAGGGATGCGAAGTCCTCCGGTTGCAAGATGTCCTCTCGCGTGGCCTTGAATCCGGTACTGGAGCTGGAGCCTTCCGAATCGTTTGTGTAGAGGCCGGACTGCTCCGAGGCGTAGCTTTGCCCTGTGCTGCTGCCCGACGACTCCTGGACGAAGCGTTTGATCATGGTGCCCGCCAGCTTCACGGCGAACTCCCTTGTCTGGGCGTCCCTGATGTCGCAGTAGAGGTGCGTCCAGCAGTTGCCCAGCACCATCTCCACGAAGGCAGGAGAGATGTTCTGCAGGAAGCCGACACCCTGGAAGGCGATGATGATCGGGACGTTGGCCGATCGCGCGAGCTGGAACAGCGAAACCTGACTCTCGTCCATGAACGAAGGGTATTCGTCGAAGATCGCCGGGCACATCATCAACGGTTTTTCTTTGGAGAGCTGGATCTCACCGATCGCCCGGGCCAGGTCCGAGATGAACAGCTTGCCGAACAACTCCACGCCGTCTTTGTCAGCTAGCGACGACATGGACAGCACAACGACCTTGTTCTGAAGGATCGCTTCCTTGAGATCGACATCGGGGCTGTAGGTGTTGACGATGCTGGAGTATTCGCTGTGTGCAAATGCCGAGAGCTTGGAGACCAGACCCTGCAGAAGTTGCTTGTAGCCCTTCAGGTTCCAGGCCTCATTCTGCTCATCGAACCAGAAGCGCAGGTAGCTGTGCAGCCACTCCACGCCGTCGTTGTGATAGATCGAGTCGGAGGTCCGAATGCCGCGTATGAAACTGAGAAGGAGGTCGAAGTCACTCAAGACCGCGATGATGTCCTTGATGTGGAACACCGGTTCCCCGGGCTGCAGCTTCAAGGCGAGGACTGCGGCGGTCAGCGAGTAGCGCGCGATGTCAGTCCAGAACTCTTCCTTCGAGTTGGCTTGGAGCTTCATCGCGGTGGAGATTGTGGCGCGCACACCGCCCGAGAAGAACGGGTTGTAGGAGTGCGACATCTCCGGGAACTCGAAGTTGATGATCTGGAGCTCATCAAGCCGGCCGGCGGCCTCCATCATTCCGTAGATCGAGCCAGAGAAATCAGAGTCTGATTTCGCTTCGATTAGCAGAAGGCCTGCCCCTTTTTTTATCTGTTGTTGGATGATTGCCAACAGCAATTCCGTCTTGCCGGTCCCGGTCGCAGCCAGCAGCGCTACATGGCGCGTCATGATGTCATCGGACAGCATGAAGGGGATCATCGAGGGGTAAGTCTCGATCAGCTCGCGCCGGATATCGTCGGCCGTAGCAATGCCCTTGGAGGTGGTTATCGCGTCCACGCGGTCCTTCCACTCAGTCCAAGGGATGGTCTTACCCAAGAACGTTGAGCGCCGGAAATCGCAGTCCGGGATTGGAGCCTCGGTATAGCCAGCATCCCAAACGTCGGTGGTCGATGACTCCGCTTCCTTCCTGTCCAGCATGAGCGACCAGATTGCACAGCCAGCGGCGATGGCGATCGTCAGTGGCAGCGGCATGAACGGGATTGCGGCCCCTACCAACGGCAAGCTGATCGCAATGTTCCGCCGGCGCTGGATCTCCGCGTGTTCCGCGGCGAGCGCTTCAAGTCGTGCTGATTTGATCGACATCTGGGTTCATCCGTTTGATGAGAAGGGACCGCGCCATCGTTGGCTCACGCTCCGTGTATCCAGTGAGCAGTCCATCGAGGGCGCCCACGATCAGAAGAGTGGTCCTGGCGCTATTGAGGAGAGTGGAGAGGAGGGTGGAGTTGATCAGCGCTTGCTGACCTTCCCTGACAACCAGGACAACGACCTCATAGACCCGGCCACGGAACAGCTTCGGTGTCATCACTGCCCCCTGAAACACGTCCAGGCGCTGCGCCAGGTTCAGCCGGAACTGGTTCCCAAGGCGGTCTACTGCATCGAGCCGCTCAGGGTTGAGGTCTGCTGCCGTGAAGACCGAGAACGGAGGATGGTTCGTACTTGCTACTGACTGCCGGACTACGAACGGCAGTCCCTTGAACAACCCTTTTCCGTGAAACTCAACCAGCCGCTCCTCACCGGTGAACTCTCGGGCAATGGCGGCCGCCATCGGCCCCAGAAGGTCTTCGCCGGCGCTTCCGCGTGCTGAAGGTGCAACCACCCTAATGTCCTGCAGCGGATCAATCTCAAGCTGCTGCGCGAACTCCCTCAGAACTAGCGGCAGGGTTTCGTTAAGGAGGTCAGTCGGCACCGGGAGCCACGAAATTGCCTGGCACGGATCGAAGCTCTCACTGTTGGCTTTGAGTGTGCCGCTCCATATTCGGCGCGAGGCTTCGCGCTGATGTGTCCGCGCTGAAAGCCAGAAGCTGGCCTGGAACGTGCGCGATGGGCCGGCTTGTGCCAACTCTGAGAACGGTTGGCCAATGGAGTGTGCGGGTAGGTCTTTCACTGCACCCAGCATGTAGACCCTACTGGTCTCTGGCACTGCGCGGAGGATGTTCACCATCTCCTCAACGCCCAGGGAATCAGCGCCAGCAATGATCAGCACGTCGGCGTTGATCGGCCGCTTGCCGTGCTGCGCCGGGACGCCCGTCTTCGGGTCGATACCGATCAGGGCTGAGTAAGTGAAAACGACCGTGTCGTCGGTGATAAGGCGACTGACCTCGTCGGCCATCTCGCTGGTATAGGCGGAGTACACAGCGTCGGCGCCGAACCCAGACAGGAAGAGGTCCAGACCTCGAATCACTGCCATCTGGTCGTCGAGGGTTTCGCACTGGACCAGTGCGAACCGCTCGCTCAACAATGAGCGAAGCCCGGCGGACAAGCTTTTGGTCGCTTGTGCGTCGAGTTCCAGCGGTTTTAGCAGCTTTGCGGCCATCTTGTCCGTCGGGACCAGATCCTCAAGGTCCGAGCAGCCAAGGCCTGCCCATTTCTGCACCAAGGTGGCAAGCGACTTCTCCGCGTCATGAAGGCTGAGCAGCTGGAGCTGTCCATTGCTGGCGTGCACGACCTTGGCCATCGCCAAATCAGTCACCGCCTGGGCGATGAGAGGCCTGATCTCGTCCTTCGTCAGCCGCAGCATCTTCATTACCGCCTCGATCAGCGGGCGGCCCTCAACGTAGCTGTGTCCAAGCCAGGCTTCGCGGCGTAGTACGCCAATCACTGCACCCTTCACCGCCGATACGGTGTTGCTGGTCACCCCGAAGCGTTTGGCCAGGTTCTGTGCTGAAGAGAAGAGGATGTCCTCGAAATGGACGTAGAGGAGGTAGGGGTCCTCCTTCAGCACCTCACTGAGGTTCGCTGTATAGCCCAGCCGCCGCTGCAGCGTAGCCAGCTTGGCCGGGGGGATACCTTCGACATCGATGTGGGCGAGAGCGAGTTGCTCGCTGCGCTGTGTTGCCCAGGCCTGGCCGAGGGCTTGGGCCTCCGGAACCGAGATGCCGGCCTCAACGAGTCGGGTAGGCGACTGGTCCAGTATTGGAATCAGGTTTTCGCCGAAATGCTGAACTGCCTTGCTTGTAACGCTGCGGGGAACCTTGGTCAGATCGCTGAGATATCCAACCAAGGACTCGACCTTGGCCGGTGGCATGGAGGTGAACTGGCTGACATCGAAATCAGCCCCGTCCAGGTCAGGAACTCGTTTCCCGTAGAGGATGTAGTCCTCATAGAGGATGGCGTTGCCGAAGTTGCCAGTACCGGTGAATGAGGTGTTGTCGTCCCGTCTGAACGTGCATACCGACCACGGGCCGGCGGGGTCACGGAAAACAATATCGACGAGAGTGCCGCGTTCGCGGTTGAGGGACTCAGCCCCATTATCCTGCTGTGGTGTCATGCTCATCCGCTTGGTTGTGCGCGGCCGCTGTTCATGGTCCGCACGCTCTTATGGACGCCGTTGAAGCTTCGCGCGATCTGGTTCGCCAGGTCCGTGCGGATGGCAGCTGCATCACTCACCAGCCCTGGGTAAAGGCGCGTCAGCCCAACGAAAATGTCGAAGTCCACCAGCAGATCCACCGCCGGCAGTACCTGCTCAGCGATTACCAGGGACTCGTCATATGCTGGGACTGCATCCATCCCGTTGAACAATCCAGTCGGGTCGGTGAAGAGGAAAGGACGGAGCTGCCGCAGGACCTGGTTCCTGGCGTGCTCAATCTTGGGCAGCAGTTGGCCTTCGGCCACGCGAACCTCTTGCTTTCCTTTGCAGCCGAAAAGCATGCCCGAGGCCTTGGCCAGGAAGTGGGGGAGGGAGGTGTTAATCGTCGCGGGCCAGGTACTCCCATCGACCAAGAACGCCTTCGCTTCCGGAGTGTGGATTTGGGTGGGTTTCATGTCTTGGTTCCTTTTCCGAATAGTTGGTTAGGAGTGGCCCTTTTTCGTGGGTCACCGACAAATTGGGTCGACAGGATTATCGTTGGTCCAACGATTCATCAGGCAATAAAAAACCCCGCCGTGGCGGGGTTTTGCGTAGCCGTTGTATTAGCCGTTCACAGAATCCTTCAGTCCTTTTCCAGGGGTGAAGCCCGGAATTTTTTTGGCGGAAATCTCGATAGCCTTGCCGGTTTGAGGGTTACGGCCGGTGCGAGCGGAACGCTCTTTGACGCCGAAGGAGCCGAAGCCGACGAGGGCCACAGTGTCGCCTGCCTTCAAAGCACCGGTGACGGTTTCGATGAGCGCATCGACTGCTTTGCCGGCTACCGACTTCGGAATGTCAGCGTGTTGGGCTACAGCTACGATCAGGTCCTGCTTGTTCACTGTCTCAACTCCAGATTGGATTAGGGAGGTAGGCAGTATAACGACCGATCGCAGTAGTCCAACTCAAACTGAGTATGGAATGTTCGGCCTGTTGCTCGCAGGCCGAAGTTTGATCAGAGCAGGCTAGATCCAAGGGCGCCAGCCAGGAAGCCAACACCAATCAGCGGCAGGATATTCGCGATGGTTTTCGAGCCAGCGCGATGGAATAGATATCCCGCCACCCACGTCATGGGCGAAATGAGGTAGGCAGCGACGAGTTGAACCGAGGTCAGGCGGATCGACAGAGCTGCATCACTCGCAGGAACTGTCCCAATCATGGCGGCCAGTGCCAAGGCAGCGACACTCAAGCACAGCAGAACTGCCAACATGGCGTTCTCGCTGTATTGGAATGGGCCTACATGGATTTCGGTGGCGCTTTTGAAGGTTTCAGACATCGCGCATTCCTCCTGACTCACGACACAAGGGTAGCAGCACCTGTTAGAGCTAGACAGGGGGATGAAGCTCCAGAATTTGCTCTTCGGCGGTCCTGAGCACTTCGAAGACCTCATCCGAGCAGCCGTGGGCGCTAAGACCTTCCATCGCACGGGCGAATGCCTTTGCGTGTGCCTCGGCAAGCTCCACAGAGTCAAAGGCGGCCTGGATCTGCGGATCAGTTGCCACAGGTGCGAGCGCTACAAGCCCATTGGCGTAAAGACGGCTTTCCCAGTGACTCGGTTCGACGCCGGCGGCGCGGAAGTAGATGAAGCTGAGTTGATCGGCCAGGGTGTACGCGGCGGCGCCATAGCGCTGGTCGAACGCCTCCCGTCCGTTGGGGGGGGTTTGAAAGTTCATTGCTCTCTCCTGTGGTTCGTGTCGAGAACAACTTAACGGCGGTGTATTTCACTTCAAGTGACCGGACATTGCGGATTTCAACGGGTGGTTCCCACTTGAACGAAAAAGGTCGCTCGTTAGGATGGGCCTATTCACCAATCCTTTCGGGTTCCGAAAATGACACAAGTGACCATCACACAAGAGCAACTGTTGGCCATGCCTGCCTCGGACTACATGTCTGCTCCGCAACTCGCTTTTTTCAAGGTCCTCCTCCTGAATCGAAAAGCGAAGCTCCAGGAACTGTTAAGCGATCGTGCCGAAACTCTTCGCGGGGAGTCGGACAATCGCCTGCCTGACATCGCGGACACCGCGAGCGTGGAGGAACAGCGTTCAATGGAGCTGCGAATGCTTCAACGCTACCAGTCTGAACTGAAGGAGATTGGTGGCGCGTTGGAGCGGATCGAGGAGGAGAGCTATGGATGGTGCGAACAAACGGGTGCGGAGATCTCGCTGCAGCGCCTGCTGGTCGCGCCAACCGCAAGCCTCTGCGTCGACGCACAGGAAACGCTCGAGCGCCGTTCTCAACACCAACGCGTTGCCTAACCTCAGGTTTTGGGGGGAGCTCCCCCCAACATCTACCGCTCCACACCTATCTCCTGCACTACTCAAATCACGCTCTAAACTCAGTCCTATCTCGGCGATAAGTCTCCAATCAGGAGCTGCTGCATGGACGCAGGTCTTCGCGTTCCCCTGTGGGTCTCTGGCCTCTTGTATCTTGCGGCCCTCGGCATCGCTTTGTTCTGTTTCAGTGCCGGGCTGCGTTCCGTGTATCTCCTTGGGGCCTCAACACCGAATGGTTGGGCTCTGGGGGTCGGACTCTGGTTCATCACCAACCACACCCTCCAGTTGCTCATCATTCGACGTCGGCGAAGGTATAGCGACGGGCGTGAGTTTGGCGTCGACCTGGTCAACTGCAGCATGCTCTTGCTGGCATTCGCAGCCCTCAATTTCCTTGAATCGCCGCTTCCTCTCGGCCAGGTGTGGGTTGTGTACCTGGTTTTCCTTGGCTTGCCCCTGGTTGCTGTGATCAATCGAGTCGGGAGGGGAATAACGTGGCGCGGGCTTCAATGGGTGATCAGCGCTTTGGTTGTTGTTTCCCTCGGCGTGGACTACTTCAGATTCGGGTTGCTGGTGCGCCTGTTCGCCCCTGATGTCACGAACGCAGTGCTGCTTGTGTCCATGTTCCTGCTCCTATGGGCGCGTCACTACCGCGTGCAAATCGATCCCTAGACGAGGGGTGAGGTATGCGAGCTTTTGCACTGCTGGCCTGCATTTGTGTCTTAGCGGGCTGCACACACGAGCCACTGAGCCGTGGGTTACCAGTTCAAAATCAGAAGTGGGGATCAGAACCCAAAATTCAGTTCCTGGGTGTTGGAGGGTGGCTGATTCACTGGCGTGGGGAAGGGGTGCTGCTGGCGCCTTCGTTCAGCAACCCCGCAAGCTTTGGGCTCCTTGGGATACCGCCAGCCCATGTGATCGCGAACAACGAGCGTATCGATCGCCTCATGCCCCCGGCTGACGACGTCACAATGCTCCTAGTTGGCCACGCGCACTACGACCACCTACTGGACGTGCCGCGTGTTCGAGAGAAGCACACCCCGCACGCAACCGTGTACGGTTCGGAGACTGTGAAGCACATTCTGGCCGCGGCGAAGACTGCGGACGGTCAGAAAATCTTCCCGCCGGGTTCAGTGGTTGTCCCGGCGATGGACCAGATTGCTGATCACCGAAGGCCCGACCTGCCGGGCACCTGGTTCTACTCCGGGGGTGGCACCCTAAAAGACGGCGATCGCCATTCGCCTATCCCTCCCGGCACGACACGGGCCATGCCCATCACCAGCATGCATGCCGGCCACCTGTTCAGGCACAACTTCATAGGCGGGGAGTATTGTTGCAAGGACCTCGACCAACTCCCCACTGGGATACTGGACTGGAAGCTGGGGCAGGTAACCATTTCCTGGCTGATAGATTTGCTGGGGGAAGATGGCAAGCCCGTGTACAGGCAGTACTACCAGGACTCAGCTGCAGAACCAACATTCGGGTATCCACCACTGATCGCAGATTCTAAGCCAATCGACGTTGTTGTGATCTGCGGCGGAGGATGGAATCAAGTGGACTACTATCCGACTGGACTCCTCAAGGTGACAAAGCCACGTTTAGTGATTCTGGGTCACTGGGAGAACTTTTTTGGCAACGACCCCGCTACTCCAGCGCGCACGATCCCGTTCCTCAACTACGACGGTCTCCTTGAGCAATTGAAGCCGTACAACTTTGTGGTGCCAGAGCCGATGTCGGATGTCTTGCTCCCGCCACCTCTAGTCGCGGACTGACCACTCAAGATCCGATCTGAATGCGAGAAGCTTTGACTTATGCTCCGGACCGTTACAATCCCTACCGTGACGACTGGAGATCGTGGCCATGAGTAAGGATTTGAACACTGCTGAGGAGATGACCGGCTACGTGAAGCGTTTCGACGCTGAGCGCGGATTTGGCTTCGTTGACGGAGCCGATGGCAAGTCTTACTTCCTACACATCAGCGAGGTTCGCGGTGGTGAGATACCTGATGCTGGTCAGCAGGTGCATTTCACTCCTACCGCCACTGAGAAGGGCCCCGCTGCTATGGCAGCGAGCCTCGGCCAGGCTCCGTCGAAGTATTACGTCGACCTCACGAACTTCATCGTCTCGTCTACCGACGTCCTTCCTGGTGGTGATATCGAGATCATCGGCGGCGTGCATTGCCCTCTCATCGGCTCGTTCATGTCCGCCGGCGATGCCGAGCGGGAGCTTGTGAACTGCGCCAAGGCGCGGGGGGCGAATGCGATCATCAACTTCCGCATCCAACGATCGAGCCAGCCCAGCCGGGACAACCCGAACTATCTGCAGACTGTCTACTCCGCATCAGGAGAACCGGTGTATGCCCAGCGAGTAGCGTTCTCCGCGGACCCGGATCTTCTCGAACGCGAGTACGCGCGAGTCAATGCCATGCTGGCTGAATTCGCTCGCCAAGAAGAACGCGACCAGACCCCGATTGTCGGCCGGGTGAGCAAGGGCACGTTGGGAGAGATCTGGGACTCCGCCGTGATTCCTTCGCTGAGACTGGGAGGGAAAGCCTTGGAGTGGGGCTGGAAACGGCTTCAATCCCGCCGCACTTAACCAGAAAGGCCGGCTAATTGCCGGCCTTTTCCGTTTAGGCGTTCACAGGATTGCGAGCTTAGCGAGTAGGACCTTGACCTCGCTGTAACCATACTCCTGCAGGAAATCATCGTACGTTGTGGGGTACCGGATGACGGCCTGGGCGTAATACTTGAGGGGCACCGCCACATCTTTGGCATTCAGGTACTCCCGATCTATGAAGTGGTTGAGCACAAGCATGTGGTCAAAAAATGCCTCAAAGGCATCGCGGATGAATTCCTGCTGCTTGCTGAAGCCCAATCCTTTTTGCGCCACCGCAAGTGCTGGCCGGAGTTCATTCCAATGCACGACATAGGGGTTTCCAGCGTAAGTGAAGGTACGGCCTGACCAGTCCATCATTCGCATGGCTGCTCGCGCCAGGGGGTCAGAGAAGACCTCGTTGATCATGTCATGCGATGCCGCGAGCTGGCGCTGTCGGTGATCCTCCTTCCGCTGCTTGACCGACTCCTCTGCAGTTCGTAGGCCTCGAAATAGCCCAACAATCGCAATTAATGCAGCCGTAAGACCGCCCGCAAGATCGAACCATTCCTTCAGCGTGGTCGGCCCGAACGGTGGCGGTGCCTTCGCAGTTTCTTCTGCGAAGGCTTGCGCCATCGGCGCAAGCGTCATCAGTACGTAGGTCCAGAAGACGTAGAGCCTCTTCCTTGGGGCAACCATGATGAGACACCTCTGAATGGTGGTGGCACATTCACGGTAGTTGGCGAGAGAGGAGTGTGCACATTGGCGTCTGGACGTCCTCTTTGAAATCCGCCGGCGGACGTTAGACTCGCCTATCCCCAACCATCCTTTCGATTGACTTAGAGGTGCTCTGTTGAAGGGCGAATTCTCGAGTGATGACCTGAAGCAGCTGTTCGCGCTGCTCTCGGAGAAGCATCCCGAAGGCGGTACAGTGCCTTCACCTCGCAGTAGGTGCACAGAGGTCGAACAGAGACTCCTCGATAACGACTCGATCGAGCGGTCCGACTTCCAGGACCTGGTTACAGCCACTGATCGCCGAGCCTGGGGACAAGCCGGGCACTATGCGCCAGCGCTAGCGGCCTACTTTAGAATCAGCGAAGCGAGCCTGTGCCGGAAGCCCCAACACGTCGATGACCAGGTGTTCCTGTTTCAGGGCTTCTGTGCTGCAGACGCTGTCGCACTCCTGATCTACATGGAGAGCCTGGGCTTCCGGGTCTTCCCCGAACGATTGGTTGCCAAGCTGAAGAAGCGGCTCATCAATAAACCGGTGATGACCGAGTCCGAGTACCGGATCTGGACTTATGAGCAGTCCCGTGAGCGTCAGAAGCAGGTCATCAAGTCCAGCGCGATTGTTCGGCCAGGCTTTCCTGAAACGAAAAGCCACAAGGATCAGGCTGGTAACCGGGTGACCCTGGCTCTACAGGGTGAAGAAGCGCTGTACCTTGAGGTGCGTGGTGCCCGGCATCGCGAGGTAAAGAACGACTTCAAGGTCTGCGAATACTGTGGGTTCGGATATCTCGCCAGCAGCCGGAGTGACCGGGTTGCCCATCGTAGTATCCACCGGGCCACTGAGCGGGTACTTGATCCGCCCCCCAACAGACTGTTCGCCGGCAAACTCACAGCCGGGTTCGCAGGCGAGGAAGTCGGCCCCCAGCAACCGCAGTGGATGCATCGGGAGGTATTCAGGCGCGCAGCCCGTTTTCGGGAGGACTTCGGTTACGACTTCATTCAGTGGCCGGGGAATGGAACTGCGAAGGCCTCTGTCGACTGGCGTGGTTACCTCATCCCGGCGGGGCAGAACGGCACCATTGCTGGTGCCTGTGCCTTCAGTCGGCGACCTGAGGCCGATCAGTACGGCAGCGAATGGGCACTGGCTTGGATCTGGCTGGCGCCTTCCTACCGCCGGCAGGGCCTTGTGCGCGCTCGATGGCCCAAATTCCTGGAGCTGTTCGGTGATTTTTGGATTGAACGCCCGTTGTCTTCCGAGATGGAAGCGTTCGTCAGGGTGCATGGCAGCGAGCTACAGAAGCGCTGGTTGAAGGAAAACGGTGCGTGAGCCTATCGCTCGCACCTCGAGGAGTTTGTTCGTGACCACCATCAAAGCAGTGGATCGTCGTGATCCGATGGTCTTCCCGGCCGAGGACTATGCGCTCGCCTGGGTAGCGTGCCTTGCCGGCTATTTGCCTGGCCTGAAATACCGTAGCCGGGAAGCTCTTCTCCGGCTCTCCGGTTGGCCTCATTGGAACGACATGGTTGCGGCTTGTAATCCGGCCAAGCACTGTGTCACCGAGGATATCGGGAGGAACCCGGCCCAAAGGCTAGCAAGCCTCGCTGAGCACCGCGCCATCCTCATCCATGAGTTCGGTGTGAAGCCAGCTTTCGCCAACACGTTCTTGTGGGCGAACCCCCTGGGGTCGTATGACCTGGTTCCGCTGCGGGCTGCAGCTGAAGGCGCGCTGTACCGTGAGGGAGAGCGGCCGTCCGACAAGCTGAGTGAGATTCTTCAGCGGCTAGATTCAGAGAACCTGGCGCTGATCCCGGGGACTGAGGACAACATCATCCGGGCGTTCACCTACACCTGCGACCGGGTCTACTTGGCCATGTTCGAACACCTGGGTTGGGCACTGAAACTGGACGACGGGAGCGATTTCGGCATCCCTCCGGGCCTGCCTATCTCACGCCTAGGGGATATTCAGGACCCGGAGCTAGGCGCCGTTCCCGTCTTCCTCACTGGAATGACGCCTGATCCGTACCTGCCGTCAGACGAAACAACGAATGCTATCTACAACTGGATCACTTCGCCCACGGGCGGCAAGCAGACCACCGCTGTGGTTCTGTTCCGGCAACCTCAACTCCAGGTGATCGACAAGATCGAGACCTCGATCTTCGGCAGCTTCATTGAAGGCCATAGCGCGTTTCATCTCACTTTAGCCGCTACATCCAAGTCGCTTGGGAGTGTGGTGGGTGACGTAGTGCCGGGCGAGAGCCTGCCGGTGCCTGAGCACCAAGATCGTGGGTTCGAGTTGGCTATGCGCTTTGTACGGGCAATGGAGCGCTATTGTGATTTCCCTGAACTGCACATGGACGGCATCGCTCAGCCGGTGGTGCTGGCCGGTGGTACCGGCTGGGGTTGCCTGAAGCTTCCGGTGCGAGCTATCGACTGAGGAGCCAGGAAGCGGCTACCGACTTTTCCTATTCCGCCAGTGCCCAGCAGGGCTGAAACAAGCCAGCGCCTCGTCATTGAGGATCAGCACCAGGTCATAGACAGTGAAGGCACCGACCAGCTGCAGTTCCAACTGCAGTTGGTCATCAGCCTGGGCTTGAGATATTGGCTGTTCACCCCAGTTGTCATAGACCAGCAGCCAGTTCCGATCGTAGGTGCTGAATCCTGCCTTCAGAATGCTCTCCATCTTTTGGCCAACAAAATGAGCCATCGCCTTAGCCCAAGCGACGGCGCCATCGCCGGCGAAGCCATCTCCTCCCTGAAGATGGCGAAGGCTTTCATCCTTTTCTAGCCGAATCTCCTCCTCGAGGATCTGCTTTAACTGCTTGGCGGGCAGTTGAGGGGAGCCGGGAATCTCCTTCCTTGCCCAGGCAATAGAAGGCGCCTCCGGGGTCCTTGCACGAAGCACTTCAAGGCTGGCGGCCGTCGGCGACACTGCCTCGACGATCTCCACGCCGATCGTTTCTACCGGGGTCTCGATCACGATGTCGGGCCGATCGCTGTGAATGATCTCGGCGGGGAAGGCCAGAGGAAGGTCGCGGCCGCACTTCAACGCCCCCAAGATGCAGTGGATTTCCGTATGGTCGTGGTTTCGCTGCTCGTGCCTCAGCGGAACCGTCGTGTCTATCGAGTTGAGGGCTAAAACGCGATCGGCCAACTCGGAAGGGAGTGTGACGAGGAGATAGGGCTTTGGCCGTAACGAGGGCATGCTGGTCCACCTAGAGCTCAGCTTGGACCCATTATTACCCGTGAATCAGTGCGCCGGCAGGGGCTGGCGCGCCAGCGGGAAAGTTTGCTCCACCAGGAGAATGTCCCCGAACGGACGGATCGACTCCCAAAGCGTGCAAATGGTGTCCTCGGGCATCTGCTGGAAACCGGGCCACTCGCGGTGCGGGTCGAAGACACCAATCTCGAACTCTGGGTGCTTGAAAGCTACTGCCCAATGCCAGGCGTCCGCCCCGCTGGGGGACTTGTGGCGTACCTTCAGAACACAGAGACCGGTGAAATCTGACCAGCCTTTCCAACGGCGAGTTGCTGTGATCAGGCCCGCGGTGGCCAGTGCCATCCTCATCTCCCCAGAACTGGTGGAGAAGGGCACGCGACAACCGCGGCGTACTCCAAGTCCTTGGGAAATGAAGTGCTCGCGGGCTTGGGCGTATGTCTTTCCCCAAACCATCGCCAGGCATGCAATGCCACAACCGAAGCGGTCGGTCTGCATGATCTTCTGTACACCACAGCGGGTCTGCCAGTGTTCATCAGCAGGTTCCTGCAGGTCCCTTTCCATCGGTTCTGCTCGATGCCAATACTGGCCACGATGGTACGGGGAGAGCAGCGCGATGCTGGCTCAAAGCGAGACGTTAGTTTCCACCAATCCGCGAAGGGCACGAGAGTAAACGATGAGACGGTTACTCTGGCGATTACTGCTGGCGCTGTTTGGGCGTGTCTACTTGAAGCACCAGGCACTGGTCTGCCCCAACGAAATAGTTGCCTTGTTTACCGGTCACCCTGCACTGCAGCAGAGCCTCCTGCCCCTTCCGGATCTGCGCAGCTGTGTCAGTAGGAGGTACAAGTACGGGGTTTCCGTCTTTACCCTCAGCAAACTGAGCCTCAAACAAGCTGGCAAGAACCTCTTGGGGGGTGTACAGCTCCTTCCGCAGCCCGTTGAGATGGACTACAGGCTGTTGCGAGCGGCGGTCCTTGCTCAGGTTCGTGACAATCCCAGCAACCACGATGTACTTGCCCTTGAACTCCTTGTCGGCCGCGAACTCATTGCTTCCGTATGCTGAATATAGATTGATGGCTTCAACGACAGGTGGGTTCCGCATAGCCTTGAGAGTCTCAAGACGGGCCCTGACTGCAGGATCGACATTGCCGAACGTGTCAGTAATTTCGTCGGCAACGGTGGCGCCGGAGGCAAGCAGCGAAGTCAGGAGCAGCGACAGGGCGAAGCGGTTCATGCGAAATCCCTTTGCAGGTTGGTGCTGGGTCGCCACCGGGGGAAGGCGACCATGTTGGGCAGCGACTGTAACCACAGCGGCCATTTTTCGGAATAGCTGTGACCGATCAATCCCGAGCCACCTGGGATGTCTTCCATGAATCTGGCATTGGAGCTGCTGGTGTATGCGTCTCAACAGGTTCGGCGCTACTGTCTGTGTTTGACGCGATACCCCAAACAGCCTTGGCACCTGGTCGAGGCGCTTATGGATCTGAATAGGAGAAGGGGCACCACATGGTTACTCACTTCAGCGTGGCCACCGGCGAAGTGGCTTGCGGCCGGAACAACCACTACGTCTCGGGAACGCGGGACAAGCTGCGTGTGAGCTGCAGGAACTGCCGGAGCACCGAAGTATTCAAAACCCACTCTGACGCCCAGGCTGATTCTGGGGGGGGCACGTCGGGGGCTACATACAAGTGGCGTCATGCGTGGGCAGTGGCCGTCCAGACCCGCCGGCCTCATGATCGCCTGCCTCGTGGTATCAAGCCGGTGGTTCTCCCGGTTCTTCAGTAAGGCGTTCATCGCTGGCAGGCTATTGGCGAATCGTCCCACCCGGGACGGCTATGGCCCCGTGGCCGGAGAGGGATAGATCTCCCGCGACCGAGTCGGGACTTTATCGCAATGCAGTTCTGTGATGCATCCGGCGCGGTTGATCACCTCACGAACCTGGTCTTCAGTGGCAGGCTGATCGTCGTCCAGCCACCAGTCAGGTCCATCCTTGCTGATCCAGGTGTCTCCGGCGCTCCACGTGATTGGTCCGAGAGACCCAGCGGCCCTGCAGAAGACATAGTCAGCGTGGAGCAGTTCCAGCGGATCATTCATGAGCGCTCGCTCCTTGAACCGACGCTGAGATTCGGTAATCTGCACCTGAGCGCTGGCCAGCGCTCGCACGCCCACCCTGGGCGAAGGCCGGTTTAGGCCATGGCTTAAAGGATTTCATGCGGAAGCATTGCCCTCCCGGCAGTGTGTCTAGTGGGCGTGGCACAAGATTGCCGTCAAGGAGCATGCTTTGACTACTTCCAATCGCTTCCCCTCCGGCGCCTCCACCGAACAGGTCAAGAAGGACGCCAAGAAACTCGCCAAGGCCAACTCGATACCACTCCATGAAGCGCTCGATCGGGCTGCTGCGGAACATGGGGCACCGGTGCCGTGGAATCGAGTTCAGGAGTACCTGGCAAGCCAGGACAATGAAGAATTGCTGGCGCGATTCCCCCTCCCTCTGTCCGCCGGCGGTGATTTTCTCGTGTCGATAACCGTGCAGCGCCCGCTGATCTCGGTGACCGGTGTTGTAGCAGTCGGGAAGTCGATCAGTGCAATGCTCATTGCCGAGCAGTTCCTGGCGCAAACCCGCGGCCGGGTTCATCTCGTGTCGGCTTACGATCTCCCGGCTGACAACGGCCAGGTCGCATCCGAATCATCGTGGGGGCATGTCTGGAACAGGCTCAAGTCCGAATATGGGAATCGTTGCCTCCAAGTATCGAGTATCAGGCGCCCAGGTGAACATCTCCCGGCAGAGGCACTCGATCTGACATCGACTCGCCCTGACCGGGGGGATCTGGTGATCGTCGATGAGCGTAACTACGGGGCACGTGGGCAGAGCTTCGAGGAGATCGCTTCGGTGGCTCGGATGTGGCGAGTCGGAGTCGTTCTCTGCAAGATTGGTGGTCCTTGGATTGGCGAGATCACCCGTGAGCCTGCCGATGGGGGACCCTTCACCGTTCACGTCGAGTGCTTCCGCGCGCCGCGCACCGAAGAGACGACTCTGCTGGTCACCGAGGTCCTGACCAGAAAGCAGAGTAGCTGTCGGGTAGTGCCTGGGGCTGATTTAGGCTCGCCCGCCAGGCGATTCCGATTCGACCGGAGCACGCTGCAGAAGATTGAGGCTTTGCCTGTCACCCGGTCTCAGACCAACACCAGGAGTACCCATTGAAAAACCCTAAGGATGAAAGCCACATGGCTCGCGACATGGCTTCTGCGTCGAATCAGGGGATCGAGGCCTTCGGTGCGCGCCTCAAGCTGGCCATGAACGGGGTATCGCCGCGAGCCTTTGCTCAGCAATGCGAGATGTCTGAGGGCGCACTGTGGAGCTACCTCCGCGGTAGCACCTTCCCAACTTTGGATCGCCTCGATCGTCTGGCCAAGGCCTGCGGACGCTCCCCTGCCTGGCTCGCCTTTGGTGCGGACGCCCCGGTAGGCCATGCCGAGAGCGATCTTGCCTTTGTCCCGATCTACGAGAGCACTTGTGCTGGAGGTCATGGGTCATGGCGCGCACGTGCCAAGCAGATAGGGGCTCTTCCTCTGCTGACGTCGGAGCTGAAACGGAAAGGGGTCGCAGCCACCGACCTGTCTGTTGTGTCGTTGCCGGTGGAAACGGTGGTTTTCAACCATTCCCTCGCGGCACTCCAAGGGGACGGGCGCTACGTTCTGGACTTCGATGGCCAACTCTGCACCCGACGTCTGCAGCGTCAGTTTGACGGCTCCGTGCTCATCCTGGGGGAGGAGCATGGATTCAAAGACATGCTGGTCCCCCGGCACCATGTTGACCAGATCGCAGTCGCCGGCCCATGCATTTGGGCTGACACCTGGCTGGTCTAGTGATCCGTACTGGCGTGTTTCCAGGAGAAAACCCAACACTGGTTCAACGCGGTGTGTCGGATTGCATCCGGGCCCGCAGCCAGTGGAGTTAGGTGGTCAAGGCCGATGGTGGTTTGGCCTGGGAAGCTAGCTTCTGTATCACCCCGGGAGCCGGGGTTCGATTCCAGTATTCAGCAATGGAGCCTGTTGATGGGTGAGCACGAGAAGGAAAGGATGTCCGGCTGGGAGCGATCTCTAGTCGAGGTGATCGAGGCTGAGCTTGCGCATCTGCGCGAGCTCGATGCTGATCAGAGCGGCGATGTTGAGCCCGGTGACGTGGGTAGGGTGCTGAGCAGAATCGGTGCCCTGACAGATCTTGCCGAGGTCGATGGGCTGGCGCTGGGGGATGGTGCTAAAGCTAAGCTGGCGCATCTGGACGCTGAAGCGCTGCAGGTCATGAGGGACCGGACTGCGCGCACCCACTCCCAAGGACCGGCCGGTGAGGGGCAGCTAGCGGCCGCCAAGGCCCTCTTCGACGCAATTCTCTTGAACCTGCCTGCCCTCGCCGCCGGCGAGGAAACCGGTTTTGCCATCACGATTTCGAAGCAGGCCTACGAGGACCTGAACCGTCATTGCGGTGATCTCGATGGGTTTAGCCTGATATTGAGCCTGGTCCGGGTCCAGGACAGTCGCGCGATGCAACTCGCCGGCGACCTCAGAAAGTAGACCCCGGCTGTTGGGGGCTGCACATGGGAACGCTGCGGTAGCCTGTATTCATGCGTCGGACTGGGATGAAAGAGCAATGAAACTGAAGTTGATTGTCGAAAAGGAAGCATTGCGCGCGGAGGCCCTGTTGGCGGACTACTTGGGGCTGTCAGCTGGCAGCATCGATCTCGCAGACTTCGAGGTCGATTACATGAAACGCGCTACTCCGGAGCTGAAGCGCTGCGTCCGACTGATCCAGGACCTGGCTGTCTCCGAGGTTTCAAAAACCGTTGCGCACAATCTGGGTGAGGCCGTCGATACCCTGGCCATGTTGGTGCGGGCACCACAGATGGCACGCCCCATCCGTATCTTGTGGGATCTGGAGGAGGGCATTCGCCGCACCCCGGTGAACGTGGTGCGCCACCTGATGGCGGTAGCAGGAGCAGTTGCCCTTGGAGTGTGGGGGACTGTCGAGAAAGGAGGGGCCGTCGACCTCGGCCTGGGGGTGGGGGCACTGCTGTTGATGCTGTCGTTCGCCTGCAGCTTGAGCCACGTCCGTGATCCTGGCCATGGGGTGGTGATCGGCCTCTTTGCTACCTGCACCATCGGCGCAGTCGTCCTGTTCGCGAAGGGTGTGCTGATCGCCTTCCTAGTGTTCGCAGTGGCTGCAGCAGGTTTCTTCCTCCGCGACTTCGCACAGTGGGTTGGTAGTGCAAAGCCCGCACTAGGAACCCATCACCACCACGAGCCCGTTGGTGCGGGGGATTTCACCTTCGAGGAGATGTACGACATGAGTGGCGCTCCCGGCCCGTCGCTCACTGGGTACGATAAGGGCGACAACGAGTGATAGGGGGCCGCAGCCACGTTCGTGACCATGTGAAGCCTCTACCGAAGGCATAGGAGCAAGTACAGGATGAATGGAGTCAACCGAGGTATTCAACTGCGCAGACTGATCATCTGCGTGATGACAAGTGCGGTGCTAGGTGCACCAGGCCTGGCGGTCGCCGGGAAGCTGGGCAAAGCAGTAGGTTCTGTCGCCGGCAGTGCAGGTGGGGAGGCGGTGGGAGGTGTCTCTGGCGAGGTCCTTAGGCAGACGCTGGCTGCCAAGGGGATTTCTGAGGACGAATTCTTTGCCATGGCGTTCGAGCGTGGCATCCCCCGCATAAAGAAAGATCTGCCGATGATGGTTGATCAGGACACTCAATACTACGACGTGACAGGAAGCGGGAGAGAGTGGGGGTACTGGTATCGGTACCTGCGTTACAGCTCGCTGGATTTTGACCCTGCCGAGTTCAAAAAAGAGATGAGTCCAGAGATCATCGCGCAAGTGTGTTCCAAGCCCCAAATGATCCGCCCCTTCATGGAGATGGGAGGCGGGTATCAGTACAACTTTGTAGGCCGGGATGGAAAGTTGATCACATCCATCCTGGTAAGACTTCAGGACTGCAGCTGAGTCCCGATTTACCTACAACTCAGTTGCTCGGGGGCTTCTAACGGTCCTTGTGTATAAAACACTGCCAGAAATCCGCATGCTTCTGGGCCGATAGAGGCCTATTGCCACATTCTCCCGGCACACCTCCATTCCCTCGCCTACCATTTGATGGTGAGACGCTCTGCAAACAAGACGAACAAATGGAGGTGGTCGTTATGGCGAATTACCTGAGACTGGGGCGCATCGCCCTTTTTGCCGCTGCTGTTGGCCTCGGTGGGTGTGCTTCTCCTCAGCTGCCAAAACTTGATGTTGATTCCATTGATACAGAGCTAGACGCTTATTCGTGCCCAGCCAAACTGCCCCCTAAAGAGCTGCAGGACTGTCTGGAAGCCTACCATCCAAAAATAGACACACAGGCCAGCCGTGAGCTGCGCCTCCTTCGAGCGTATCTTCTCTTGGATAGCACTGCGCACTATGGCGCAAGGCGTTTCACCGCGTACTCCGACGCCCCGGCCGACGACGCCAATCAGTTGATGGGGGCGATCGCATCATCTGTTGAAGGATTGACCGTGCTTGAAAGCGAACGGACGGAGCCTGCAGGGGATAGTGGAAGCCTCTTTCGGAGCAAGGTCAGCTATAAGGTCGATAAGGTAGACGTCTTTCTCCGCATCGTGACCACTGTCGATGCGGCAACGAAGCCGGTTGTACGGGGGGTGACAGGAATGCTCTTCCTCAATAGCACCGTGGACCGCATCAAGAAAGGCGCCAAGCTAGTTCGAGATCTGGGGGTGGACAAACTCTATGCATCCGCTTACCGGGATGGAATGGTCCAGCTCCGATATCTTCAAATGGCTAATGTCCCTTACGATACAGCGCGAGCTGAAATTCTCGCCCGCCTGAACACATCCTGTTTGGCACTCGCTGCTCTGGCAAAACGTACCGAGCACTCCTGTGGCAAGACGGTGGTGGCAGCAGGGGCTGCTGCAGGAGCGGCTGCTACGCCTGTTGGGGTAGCACTTTAGACCTTGGTCATGGTGTGGGTGGCGCGAAAGCGGGGATCGTCTTTGCTGCCCACTCGTATCTGGCCTGGTCCACTTTAATTTGGCCTTGGGCGTGCTCACCAACGACGCCCAGGACCAGGTCGAAGATGGTGTCCTCGCCCTGGACCATCCTGAATGTGAATCCGTACTCGATCCCATCAGCCGTCGCGGCGGTGTACCTCTCGTGTTCCAAGCTGGGCACGGCCGCCGGCAGTAGTGCTTGAAGCGAAGCCGCGATCTGGCGAATCGATTCCTGACAGTTCCCATGAGTGAGTTCGATCGGTGGGAGCCCGTCATTGGTATGGCCGAGTACGCGCCAGCGGACCCCGCCGTACTCCCCGATCGAGCAGCTGCAGGCCCCGTCCTCGCGCAGTAGCGCGGAAGTGAGAATCTTCGACTCGTGGTGAGCGAGCATCACGAACGTGTCGCCGCTGTTCTCAGTTTCGATCAGGTGCAGAGGAGGCCCCTCCAACTGCAACTCATCGTAGTTCGCGACCTGAGCCAAGAGCTGCTCGCTCTGGCGAGTATCGAGCGGGTAGAGCGCCTCGCAATCGTCGTACCGCACACGCAAGCATCGCTGGACTTCGAATCGAGTGAAGGTCAATGGCTTTTAAGTCATGGACAGGTTGGTGGCCATCGTGGGTTTCCTCAATGAGTCCTTGTGGATGGGCTCATTTTCGGCGCCGCTGGAGTGTGCCAACAGCCCTTAACCTCGGACCGCAGCTGAAGCTAGCAAGAAAGCAAACATCAGAGCGACCGACTCGACCACGATGCAGAGCGAGGTCATGAACGCTGTGCTGGTGAACATGGCCAGGCCGATGAATCCCCCCTCGGCTTGAGCGATGGGGATCTGTTTGAGCACCATCTGGATAACCGAAAAAGCGAAGACCACTGCACCGGCGAAGAGCAACGTGGCCTGGAAAGCAAAGGCAGTACGGGTGTCGTTATTCATGGTGCGTCCTCTAGGCTAGTGGTGACTCCGAATCAGCAGAGCATGAGGGCGCAATTCGTTTCAAGCGAAGTACCTGCAGGTACTGCCGGTGGCTCCGATCCCCGGGCCCTGGCACGAGCAGCGCAATTCCCCCCTAATTGCATTCGTGCTGACCATCGCTTGCTTACGGGCTAACCAGTCCTACTGTAGTCACGACCGGCTGCAATCGATCTTAGCGCAAGCGCTCAATCGTATTGCAGCATGCTTAATTCTGACGCTGTATGAAGCTGCCCAGCTGACGCAATCAGCAGGATTATTGTCGTTGTGAACGCAGTCTGACCCGTGTGGGGAGATCTGCCTGATGCTATGAGTCCAGGTCAGACGATAGCTTGCGGATGAAGTCCCGGATCTCGTTTTCGTCGATTTTGTCATTCATCCCTTTGCAGAGTTTCTCATGGGCGCTGAAGTCATACTTGGGGTGGCCGTTCTGTATGTTGATGATTACTGTCTTGTTAGGGTCATCGCCCTTGGCGGCTTCTTTCGTGATTTCATCGGTGAACAGTTCCAAACCCTCGAAGTCGGGTTTCGCTGTTGTTTTGCCTTGTAAAAGCGCTTCGAAAAGCGATCGTACATACGCGTTGTAGTTCTGATAGTGACGGTTGACGAAGATTGCATCCGGGTTGTCGCCCGTAAGGGATGGAATCGCGTGGCCTATCCACTGGGAGTACGCTCTGGTAGGAGTACCGTGCACGTGAGCATAGCTGTCGCCGAAAGCATGAATCAGAAATCCCAATTGCCAGTCAGGCACGTTGGAGCCAGGTGCGACTGCTTCGACGATCTTCTGCTTGAGCCGGGCACGTCGAATTTCCACCCTGCGCGCGTCGCCGCCGTGCAATGAATGCAGCCCATCAACAACCTGGTGGCGGTATGACCAGAACCCAGGAATGACACCATATACCGAGACGGGCACAGCATTCAGCGACCAGAGCAGTTCGTCTGGTGTTTGGGCGTAGCAGGAAATATTTTCAATTTTCTCGTTGTCGTACCCGGCTAGGTACGCCACATAGCCGGCGGTGTAGAAATGCCCGTCCTTGTCGTAGAAGGAGCTGTAGGCACCCGAAGTTGTCGGCGACAACCGGTTTGATTCGTTGCTCGGCTCAGCCCGCACCACAATCATTCTGTGAATCTCAGGCGGTGCCGTCGAGCATCCGGACTGCAGTGCAAAACCGAACAGCACGAGAAAACATTTTCCCAGCGGGCGAAGTTGATTCATTACGGCGCTTCCTTGCATTGGGATGTGGGGAGATTCAGAAACACCTTAGCTCAGGTTGGTGGCAAATGGCCCCTATCCCCGGACCGGATAGAGCAGCGCTGGAGGAGCGCGTCCATATTCCGTGCGCCTACTCTTGGGGCCATGCCGAGATAAAGGGAAAATCAGGACATTCGTTCTGTAAATGATGGATTTAGAAAGACTTTTAATGCGACAGGAATGCCCTCAGTCCACAGTGACAGCAAAATTGTCGCAGTCCGTCTGCTGCTGGATGTCCGGTGCGCCTGGCTCTATGCTCAGCACGCTGGCGTCATCGAGGACGCTCTGCAGATCGACACCCGCATGAAGGTGTTCATGCCAGTAACCGTCACTGCAAAGCAGTATGCGGACATCCCGAGGGAGGTCTGTCGTCAGCCAGTCCGGAGGGCAAAAACGCCTGGCGTTCAGGGAGCGGGTCAGCAGATGCCGAGATTCCTGAATCCCCGAGGTTGCCCCCGGCCAGATGGTCTGGTCCTGGACATTATGCGGGCGGGTCAGCCAGTCGATGGCCTCACCGTGTCGCTGGATACCTAATAAACAATCGCCAACATGCACGATATGCAGCAACTGATGCTGCAGGTCGATTAGTGCACAGCAATAGCTGGCGATGGCGTGCAGGTGATGATGGCGTAACAGCTGCTGTTCGGCGCGCATGATGCTGATCAGGCCAGCGGGGTCAAGCTGCTGCGTCGCTCCCATCGCGGCGGCGATTACGGAACGTGACCAGTGTCGGGCGAGTCCCTGTCCATCGCCTTTCTCAGCAGCATCCACGAGCATGGCCAACACATAGTGATCTTTGCGCCCAATAGCAGCGGCATCGTTGTTGCTTTGTCGTTCCGTGCCCTGGTGACTGATCCACCCAATCCGCATCAGTGGCTTTCTCCTGCTAGAGCTTCCAGGCGTTCGAACAGCAGTTTTTCGCGGTCTGTATCCCCTCTGGCCTGGCCGCTGACTGCATATTCAAAGTTTCCATCAGATAGCAGTTGACCAATCTCCTGGCGGATGTAGTCGCGCACCTCGTCGACGGCAGATTGGATTTCGTCTTGTAGTTCCGGCCGCCCGTCAATCAAGTTGAGGATGTCCTCGATGTCGCGACTGGCCAGGGCATCCCCCCGGCCTCGGCCTTTCCAAGCCTCCAGTTTGGTGGCAACGAAGTAGACGGGGCTGACCAGATTGATAGTGGTTTCTTGGTCTAGATCATACGCCGTAGAGGTGGCCATGGCGTCTTTGTACCAGCGGTTGCTGAAACCGAGGGAGTCGTCGTCAGGCATGAAGTCAACGCGAAGGTCGCCTAGTTTCATCGCGCAGATGGGGAAGTTCTCGTCCCCTTCTTCTGCACTAACCCGGAAACCGTGTTCGCGAAGTGTCTCCTGCAATCGGGCAAAGCCAACGGGGCCCATGACATGCACGATCAGATCAACATCATCGGTACTGCGCACTTGCTCACGGGTGTAGTCGTCGGTCAGCAACAAACCTGTGGTGCAGCCCCCGACAAAGGTCATCTGCTGGCACAGGTCGGGCCCTAACGCTTTGGCTACCAGGCATAACATGGCCTGAAGGGTATTGAAAACGTTCATTGAAATTCCAGGCGCTCTTGCAGCAGGTCCACAGCAATTTTACGTTCGCGGGGCTGGCCCATTCGAATGGCGTCGACCAGCGCCAACAGGGCGTACATTTCTGGATCTCTTCGAGCCGCATCGGCCGCAGTCTTGAAAAGCGGCTCGACCTTCATTCCCATGGTGTTGCCACGAGCATACGACCAGACAGGCACGTGCTCGCCGGCACTGATTAGGCTCTTGGCCAGAACTGGGGCGGCAAAGCTGGTCGCAATGCCGCGAGTCAGTTCCCCGGCTCGGACTGGGAAAACGTATTTCAGGCCGAAAACGATGAACTCAAACAAAGCCACAGTATTCGCTCTAGGGACACCCTGTTTGCGGTCGGTTTTGGCCAAGCCAATATCCATGCAATGCTTGAGAGAGAGGTTGATCTGCGTCTTGCTAATGCCAGTCTGTAGTTCTAGTGCACGGGCGGTGTAGGGGGATAGATTTGTGATGCCCGCTTCAACGTCCAGTCGGTCCTGGTCCGGGGGCAACTGGTCATCACCCAGGTCCTCCCAGTCTTTCCAGTCATGCGGCCAAGTCGCCATAGCTTTGCCGCGAGATTCATGCCGTTGCAGGCAAACCAGCTTGAGTAGTAAGCCGATGTCTTGACCTTTCATGCGATGCCCTATCTAGCCGTCCCGAGTCCCGGGACTCGGGACAAAAAGAGCATGCAATTCGTAGCGATGCAAGGGTGAAAATGAAAAAATCTTGGGGACGGCCCTGTGCCTACAAACGACCTCAATGTTGTCGAGCGCCTTGAAGGGGGCGTCTAGGAGGCCGATACGACAGCGCTCCCCGAGGGGCCGACTCTATTCCGCCGCGTCGGCCTGTACTCCCGAGGTCTACCGTTTCTAGACGCTTTGGGAAAAGAATGTCTTACGGGCGAAGTGAGTGAATTGTCCCCTTATCCTGGCTTGGCCATCTGAACGGTATCACGGCACTACTTGCGCCTCATCGAACTCTGTGGAATTGCGGCATGCCCCAAGCCAAGCTCCAGTCACGTGCTCGACACCCATTCCATCTTGCTTACCACCGATCTCTCCACTCCGGCAAAGAGGAGAGCATCTCTTCAATGGTTTTAATTAGAATCGTGGTAAGAACCCTAGGCTGACCTTCGATGTAGTTTTCTAGCCAGAAAGTAATTGCTGCATATCCGGCATGACCGAAATCTATCTCCCCTGAAAAACTGCTCAGGAGTTTAGGTACTCGCTCTGGGTCAATCTTAGAATCGGGCGTTACAACATAAACGATGAGCTGCGGATGATGGCTTTTGACAACATAAACCCTCCCCGCAAATTCAGATTGATACCGGCGTATCTCAGCACTCCACCTCACATCCGTTAGCGTCAGGAAATCAAATGATCGTTCAATCGATTTATGACTTTTCGGATAAAGGATTAATCCTGAGTTCCTCAATTTAGCCCTTAGCTCCTGGGCCGTAGATAACGGTAGTGCTTTGCGCCCACTGAAAAATCCTTGTAACTCGGATTTCTCAACTACCCCATCGATCAGATCTTTTACAGGAAAGCCTAATGAGTCGATAGTCGCTTTGAAGCCCGGTTCTTCATCGGCCCATAGATAGCCCGCGCTTCGAGTAAGCCACTCATCATCCTCTTGTTGCTCATCTGATTTTCCAGTGCCATTCGTGTCATAGCCGATGGCCAAATAGAGAACATTCCCTGTCTCGTGCTGAATCAACAGGCACTGGTCTTTGGCCATTGGCTTTACTGAGTAAGCGCTATTGGAAAACCACGCGCACGGATAGAACCAGTCCAAGGTTGGCTCACGGAACGGATAACGCAATACTTTCTTCGAATGCTCAACCAAAGCCTGATGGCGTTGCGCCGTATTTACCCTGGTTTGCAGCTGAATTCTATAATTAAACTCTGCCCAATTTCTTAGCTGCCCATTAAGTCCAGTGAAGAGATCTCGAATGGAGCTTGGTAGTGTTTTCGATTCATCCATACCCCGGACGGCATTCAGCGCGATCTCTTGAGCGTACTTCTTGCTTGCACTAAACGAATTGCTCTGTTCCGTTAGGACTTCAGGAATGACTGAGCCACACATTTCTTTCAACGAATCAAGAAGCTTATAGTCCAGAAGGAGGTCGCTATCGACGCGCAGCTTATTAGGAATGCCGCCTAGCCTAGTCTCACTAAACCAAGCTTGGTAAAGGAATGAGCCAAGGTCGATGGCTTCACCCACAATGTAGAGTTTCTGGTGCCAGATACTTAGCTTTTCAACTGAAAGGCTAAGGGCAACAATCGGCTTGAGCTCGTAGTTTTCCGCGTCCTCTGGCGCTAATCCTGAATTCACCACTACAAGTGACAGGTCGCGGCGATAAAAAAGGCGTTTCAGTTGGATTAGGGTAAGGTGGTGAGTCAGCATTGTGGCAGGCGTCGTCCAAGTTCGGGGTTCGCATTGTAACCTGCATGTATGCCTCGATATCAAACGCAGTTAACCGCTTGTGGTATTACCAAATTTCGGTGAAATTTCAGTCAGAACTGAAATGGAGAAATTTATAAGAATAAAGTCTGTCGTACGTCTAGCGGCCATTACATGCCTAAGCCCACACACCAGGTCCAACCCTGCCCGTAAACTCGGCGGCACGGCCCGCAGCACAGGCCTCAGTCGGTACTGGCTGCGACAGACTTTATTCCCGAGGCTCCCTCGGGGGTGGCGACCATCGGTCACCGGAACCGCAGTTGCGACCGCTTTTGTTTCTGGTTCCAAATCGTGCTTCTGGCCGCCGTGCTGGTGATCAATCGCCGGCGGGGTATAGTCCGTGGGAACGACCAGCCTGGGCGGTTATAGGGTCATGCCGAGATAAAGGAAAATTAGGACATTCAGATCGCAAGTGGTTGATCTATCGGCTGTTCTTTGGGCCATGCCCAATGTATCTGCACTGCTTCGACTTGGTCTTTGTTGTGTTCACCAACGATGCCCTGGATCAGACCGAAGATGAAGTCCTCACTCGGGTCTCTCTTTCTCTTGAAAGTGCAGTCGTACGCGATCGCGTTAGCTGTCGGAGCGGAGTACGCCCCGTGTTCCCGGTTGGACGCGGCCGCCGGTGCGGAGGAGTAGAGTAGAGGGGTTGCAGTTTCTGGCTCCCGGTTACACTGGACCCAACAGATCAGGAAGGGCACACGAAATTGGACGTCAACCGAGTAATCCAGGCAGAAGCTGATCGCGCTGAGGCGCTGATCGGCAAGTATCTGGGCTTCTATCCGGGCGACTTCGAGCTGGCAGAGCTGAACGTATCGTCCCTTGAAGCCGTATCAGTGGACTTCAAGCGCTGTGTCCAGATGATCCAGGACCTGGCCGGAGCCGCTCCGAGTGCCATGGCCGCCCGCAGCATGGTGATCCTGGTCGACGCCCTGGCTGATCTGGTTCAGGTGCCACGGCTGCGCCAGCCACTGATGGCCATGTGGGAGGTGGAGGAAACTCTGTCGTCGGGAGGCTTCTGGTTTGTCCGCCACGCATTGGTCATCCTTCTCACATTCCTGGGCATCGGTTTCGTGTCTCCCGAGATGCACGGCGTTCCGATGGCCATCAGCTACGCGGCCCTGCTCACCGGCTACGTTTCACTGGCCCTAGGTCTGACCCACTTCAAAAAGCCGACTGCGGCGTTCTTCATCGGCTTCCCGATCGCTCTTCTGGCTGGAGCGGCAGCGATGCTGCTGGGTACCGAAACTCTGATGATGGTCGCACTGATGCTCGCGTCGCTGGGTATGTTCATCAAGTCCCTCGTAGCCATGGTCATGAGCCGTCCGGATGCGGCTCGTACAACCAACTATGACTCGCTGCTTGACCAGGACGCAGGCCCGAATCTGTTCGATGAGGAAGGCGATCCCTTCCTTCACAATCACGCCGGCATGCACCCTTACGCTGCCGATGACTGAAGATCCCAGAACCGATCCAGGCCCGCCCCACAGCGGGTTCTTTCGTTGGAGCTTTCAGTCTGCAGGGCTGAGGAGTGCGTCCAAGGGCAGCATGGAATACCCTTGCGCCACGCAATCAACCTCGAAGCAGTGAATTGAACGATGGGTTTTGAACAACTAGCTGAGCTACGTGATCGCCTGCGGGCTGAGAAGGAGCAGGCAAAGTCCGATAGCTCGAAACACCCCAAGCGGAAGTCCTCCCCGCAGGCTAAGCCTCGCGACTCCGATCCTGCGGTTGAAGCAATCTGGCGGTTGCAGAAGCACTTCCCACTGGCTTTCCCCGTCAATCCGGCCCCCAAGGTTCCACTCAAGGAGGGGGTTTTGAAGGATGCTGAGCAACACCTGGAGCTGCTCGGATTGACCAGCGAACAGCTCAAGTTAGGCATCGCTACCTGGTGCCGGGGAACTCGATACTGGGCTTGCATGGTGGAGAACGCGACGCGCCTGGATTTGAGCGGCCAACCAGCTGGCACGGTAACGGCCGCTCAGGCGCTGCATGCGAAGCGGCAGGCTTCGAAGCAACGCGGGCAGGACCGTAGAAAGCGTGAGAAGCTAAAACCGACCACGCCGGCTACCGACGTTAGTGCCTCGGATCAGGCTTCGGTCTGACATCAGTCGCACTCTAAACCCAGGTGTCCCCAGCAGCTCCCAAACACTTGGGTCTGCAGCAACTGTGGAAATCCTTTTTCAGCCGTCGAACCAGGCGCGCTGCCATGCCGGCGGGCGTGGAATGCAAATAGCGATTGGGGGGAGCATGGGCAGAACTCGGATTCACCTTACCCCGGCCGAAGCTGAGGAGAAGGGGTTCCTTTGCTGTGCCCACCTCAAGGCCCGCCACCGTCTTATGCCGGGGCCGGACACCCGGCCCGCGGGTAGCGTCTGGCAAGGTCAGAGGGCCTACCACGTCTACAACCCGGCCGAGTGTGTGCCGTGGCGTTGGGAACCTGGTCCTGCCCAGCTTCGCCGCCAGGCAGTCGCCGCGCAGGCCCAAGACCTGATCGGCGGCGACTGCCTCACGCTAGACACCGAAACCACAGGCGTTGGATATGACGCCGAGATCTGCGAGATAACGATACTCGACGTGGCCGGAGAGCCGATCCTCGACACGCTGGTACGTCCTACCCGGCCAATCCCGGCCGAGGCGACCGCGATTCACGGCATCACTGACGACCTGGTGGCCTCCGCGCCAAGCTGGCCCGAGGTGGCTGATCAGTACGCGGCTCTCATTGCTGGTCGCACTGTCGTAGCGTACAACGCCGCTTTTGACGTGCGTCTGCTGCGGCAGACCCATCAAATTCACGGCCTGACCGACCCAATTCTGAAGACCGCCTGCGCGATGCTGATGTATGCCGCGTGGCACGGCGAATACGATCGCGGCCGCGACAGCTGGCGCTGGTTGACGCTGATCGACGCGGCAACCGACTGCGGGGTGGCAGAAGCTGGCGCACACCGAGCCCTTGCTGACGCGCGGATGACGCTGGGCGTGCTGCGCTATCTACGGAAATGCGCGAATGGGAGACGGCCGCCAAGGCGGAATGTGCCGGCCGTTGTGCAGACGACATGATTCCTCCCTTCGCGGGAGTCGAGCGGTCGCTTGACCGGCTTGCGACAGTTTTTATTGTTTGCGCAGCTGAATTCGAACAATTAAAACTGTCGCAACCACTCCACGGTTTCCGGGGCTCTCAGCTGCTCTGAACAAAATCACAAAACTGTCGCCCTCCTCGGGATTCGCCCTATTCGCCTTTCCTTCAACTAATAAAAACTGTCGAAACCGGTAACTCATTGAATGTAAAGATTTAATCCGATTCTACGGTTCGCGCGGCTACTTCGGTTTCTTTGGTTTGGGTGGAGCATCGAGGGACTCGACAAAGTGGTGAAAAGCGCTGGCCAGGTCGTCTTTCGATGCCTTAGGCAATGGAGCTGGACGTGGGACCTTGGCTGCTGAAGCAGCTTCCGGCCCTTCAGACTCAATTTGCGCCAATGCACCTCGCTCAGGCGCTGTCAGTGCTGAGTCAAAAACTTTGTTGATGACACGGCTTTCACGGTCTGCGCGGCTGAAAGCCACAATATTTGTCTTTAGGGCGCTTGGTAGCTCGAACGGGCAACGAAGATCCAGGCGACTACCAGTCTTGCGATTTTGCAGCGCCTGTACGTGCAGTTCCTCCACATCATCTCGATTGGCTGCATAGGCAGTGGATCGGAAGGCACGACTAATATCAGAGAGCGACACAACATTGCGTCCGGCACTACGAGCTTCAAGGAATGCTTGCTTAATGAGCTGCACAGCGAGACGCTTGATGCCACACGTAGCTCGATAAATCTCTTCGGAAAAATCATCGAGTGGCCCCTGTATTATCTCTCCAGAAACCCTGGCGCACTCGACAATATAGTTCTTCCACGCCAAGCTATCTGGATCATCAGGCAGCATAATGCGTGGCTCAGAGAGCAAGCGTTGTTTATCCTCGCTATTACGGCCCAGCAGCTTATGCAGGAGGCTATAGTTGGAGACATACAGCATTGGGGGCCCAATTGCCGCTAACGTCAATAGGATGTCAGTGACTCGTGACACTCCTTGTCCGGTATTGATGTGCTGGGTCTCTTCAAGTAAAAGCAGTGATACACCGTCTCGATTAGCCCTCCGCCGGCATTCAATAAGGAGCTTTGCAGCATTTCGACTGCCAGGTCGTTCGCTTCCCTGAACAAAGTCCGCCAACATCTGCCGGCCACCGGCTTTACCCCTAGCACTGGCATACCAATGAGATATTAACTGCAATTTCCCGTCGAAATGGTTGCACTCGAAGTCAGTGGGTGAGGGTAGAACTTTACGCAAAGCAGAAATAGTCTGGGTTTTCCCTACTCCTGCCAAACCGGTCAGGCATATAGGTGCAACCTCTACATCAGGAGGGGTATAAATTCTAGTGATGTAGTCCTTTTCACTAGAGAATAGCTGCTCGCTATGCAGGGATGCCTTTGCGGCCAGCTCCTTTATTAGCGAAAGAGAAAAGTCATTTGGTAAATATATTTTTTTTAATGCATTCGAAAGCATTTCAGCGGCGATGAGGTCATCCATTCCCGCCAAATTACTCACTGCGTCAGGCTGCACTGTAATTCGCTGACGGATCTGCTCGGTTTCCAAACACCCGGAAAAGCGATCCCTAATAGCCCTGTTCACTTCGCCTTGCCTCTGAAACGATTGTAGTCCGCCGTATCGCGAAGCGCTGCGCCGCCCTTTCCAGGCCGCCCAAGCTTCCGTTGGCCGCTATCGCCGTCTTCCCCGGTGTTTTCCTTGAACCTATCCCTAAATTTCTGCTGGATGGCTGGTCTCTCGTGCCTAAGCTCTGCCAATCCGGCACGGCGCATTTCATCGATTACTTTCAAATCGTAAAGAGAAATGTCAATGGTGCCTTCAGGTGTCCGCGCGGTCCTAACGAAGTCAAGCTCGAAAATCAAACCATTCAGCTCAATCCAGATATGCCGAACGCACATAGTTAGCGCATACGCTGAAACCCGTACCACGCCATTCCTCGCTACGCGATCGAATATATGAGTATCGACCAGCGCTTTAGACCTATACTTACGCCCATAGAAATACACAGCATCTTTCTGAATTGTAACCGTATGCTTTGATAGAAATGACCGAACCGCATTATCGAAAGTCATGCCGATTGCGCTATTTCGACCCCGCCCATCAAAATGAAGCCAAATATTATGGGGCGTAGGTTTGAACCCAGCCATCATCATATCTTCATCCATGCGTTTGCTAGCGTCGGAAGTAAGATTGTCCGACAGCACCTGTATAATCTCGCGCCTGGCCATCTGGACGAAATTCAATTTACTGTGAACGTAGGTCGGCTGATCAGCACTAATTTTATCTCGCGGGTGTGACGACTCGACAGTAGCTTTGGACTGCCCGGAGAAGACTGGAGTTAGCTCTAAACTCCCAAGCCAATTAATTTCAGGCTCACTATCATAGGTAGCTCCGGGACCTCTATCAAATACAATCCCACCTGAAAGGCCTTGACTTGGCCATTCTCCGGGTTTGATATCCATCCCGAACAACTCACCAAACTTAACCTTATCAATAGCCATCGAGAACAGAGCCATCTTATAGGCCTCCATATTCTCTCGGCCTTCTGAAAAGCCGATGCCAAGTACGGCACCCGACAAACCGCATACAGCCCGCACTACACAGAAGCTATCTACCGGACTACTCTCAGTTAGCCCGGATAATTTTTCAGATATGTAGTAACCATCAAACTCAACCCGCTGGTATACATTCTGCAGATTATCGGAAAAACTTCCCAGCGATCCAGAGCGTGTCCTAGCCATATTTTTTCCTCTCAAATCCTGCTCCAGACGCTTTGGGTTTACAAGCTTGCGGACCCAATATCTAAATTGGGGAAACGAAGGAAACGGAGCTCCGTCGGGATGACTGAAACTTGTAGCGCCGCCGATTGAAACTACAGTGCAGCCAAACTCTTTAGTCAGCACATCTGCGTACAACCTTTCCTGAGTCTCATATGCAGACTTAAACCTAACGAAACCCGAAAGTATCTTAGCTTTCATTTCTGCATCGCAAGGATATCCAGCTCTTCGACCTTTAGGCGAAGGCCGTCCAAGCTTCTTGAGGCTCCGCCCGGTCTCACGATTCCACCCACCGATACGGTGAAGTGGAGGCATTAGAGACCACTTGTCGAAACCAAAGACTATATAGCTATAGAACCACAAACGAAGACGAGCAGCATTCTGCTGCGGCTTATACTCTTTGGCATGAGAGTTTATAATAGCATCAGGCTTATCGCTGCCTATGATCTCTGCATATCTATTTACCAGGTCAGAAATTGCCATCCACCTTTGATCAACTTTCTGACTATAGCTATTCTTCGGCGACTTTCGCAGACTCTCTAAATGGGCAATCGAATAGCCATGTATAGCCTCCAACCAAGGCGGACAAGTGCCATTTCCGGCCTCGACTATCAGGCCTTCTTCAAGTGCCTCTTCAAATTCAATCCGAGTAATCGTTATAAGGTTAGACCCTATCTTAGATCCGTTATCGAAGAACAATACGAACCTAACTCGATTCTTGGTTGCATCACTACACAAGAAATGATAGATCTGACCTTTCTCGAGGCATAAAAAGCCATCGGGAGCGCAGACCTTCGCACCTAGCATCATTCTTTGGCACCTTCGAACAGTCCACCATAAACCTTGAGAATATCCTGTCCCTCTGGATTAAGCGGGTGATCTATAAGTATTGGCCTGAACAAATCTACTAGAAGCTTCCTATCCCAAATTTCTTGATAAATAGTTGCAATAAATTGGTCACGGCAGCCCCACCGGTTACCATATTTTATAGCCACGCTGGCAACTGACGCTCCAACAGCGAATGCGTCTTTCACTTCACAGCGGAAATCCATCATCAGTTGTTTATCAAGTGTCGCTGTCAGTCCGTGCATACTGAATAGTAGATCAAGGTTTGCGACCACCATTGGGTCGATCATATCCAATGCAACCTGGACCGTTCTTATGCTAGCGCTCGCGTAATACTCTACTTCAAGCAGCGCTCTGAGACATGCATGCTCACGGTCTCGTCTCTGCTGAACAGGAGTTTTCGTCTTCGAAAAGTTTCGTTCGTGGAATGACCCGCTTACATCTTTCACCGACCAGTTCAATGCATAGGGAATTCCATTCGTCCCACGCAGAAATAACAGCAGGTCCCCCTGGTAAGGAAACGGAATCTTTACCCGTTCATCACCTCTGACGATTACGATCTCGTAATGCTTAAACCCGATCTCTTCTGCTATTTCAAGAGTTCCCCGCAATGGAGGTGGAAAGCTCTCGATCATAAGAGGATGTCCACGTAACGGATGTGTCGTCGTTACGGGCGAGAGCATCTTCTGCTCATGAATGTCAAGAAGTCCAGGATGGTAAAGCGCAAGCTGTGCAAACACACGCTCCGGTGTAGATAAGGCGTGCAGAGCTCGGCCGAGCTTTCGGCTATTTAGCCTGCTTATACGGGAGCCTTTAGGTGCCTCTCGCGGCAGCGCCAATGTGGAAGGTACATATGTGTCCCCCCACTTAAAGCGGCTTTGACGGTTCACGATCAGCTCAAATCTCTGCTGTGGTGTCATCACAGGGATTCCAATGTCATAGGCCGCACAACTGCCGGTCAAAGGCATTATGACCGACAGTGTTCGGCTCTCCTTTCTCCAGGCGAGCGGACACAACTAGCCCTCGCCATTCACGATTAAACTTTTCTTGGGACGAACGGAGACATGCAGGGCTTGACGCCCTACATGATGCGGATAGACAATGGATTTGTCAGGCACTCAAATCTGACTTCTCCACAGAGGCCCAAGGTAGCACTTGGGCCTTTGTCTATCTGACTCCTAGCACCCACTGTTTAGCTAGACGTCATGTGTTCACCCCTTCTCTTCGGCCATAGACCCACTTCCTGGACCAACTGTTTAGTTACTGGTTAGGCCTACGGCAGTAACCCTCTCTGTCTCGTGGTATCTTTTCCCGAATCGGCGAACCAAAGGCAAGCCGCCATAGTACCTTCATCAATTGTCAACTGACAACAAAAAAAGTTGCACGAAATACAGTTAGATTACTGCCTACGCACATACAGAAACAGCACTACATAGCTACGCGGGCAAGCTAAAACCTATCACCCAAAAGTAGAATCGGAAACTTGCATATATTTATAGCATAAAATTATCAGAACAATAGAAAATTAAAGACTTCAGAATTATTTCTTTATGTGCTTTTACACAGCCAAACTTAAAGGCTATCCAGTACAATTTCGCATAGAGATTGAGCCATGAAAAATCATATCGACGGCTCAAAGGGCACCACCCCTGAAATATTTCTAAAATGGCTGCCGGACGAGAGCTTTTTCAGCATATGTAGTCGCTTCAGCTTTTTACTGGGGAGTATCAACCCAGCAACAACGCTTAGATTCTTATTTAACAACCCACGCAATAATGTTGCTCATGACTTTCCACAGAATCTAGACGCGTTGAAGCATGGAATCTCATCCTTACTTGGCGACCCCGAGAGCATAATTCGAAATCACACTATATTACCGTTCTTTTTCCCCTTCCAATCGACAGAACATATTTACGAAGCGATATATGCTTTGCGAGCACCAGTGCTTGGGTCTATAAAATACCAACTAGGCCTATTGACTGGACGCTTTGGCGCCGAGCACCCCTTGAAAGCATGTAGTGCCTGTATGCAGCAGGATATAGACTCGCATGGAGTAGCCTACTGGCATCTAACACATCAGTATCCGGGATTAATTATCTGTCCGACACACGACATCAGGCTTCAGGAGTGCACTTTAAATCGCCAATGGTCTGGGCGCTTTCAATGGGTTTTGCCCTGCGCCGCGCACCTGACACCCCAGACGCCGCTTCCTGAGAAGCATGTAACGCATGCTATCCGTCTTCTCTCCGAGTCGATCCTTGATCTCTCATCCATAGGGAACTCAAGGACTTTTGATCCACAGTTGGTGGCAACTGTTTATCGTGATCGTCTGCGAGAGATCGGCGTTAATCTTAGGCATCCGAACACAATATCTTCATTTGTTGAATACTCGACCAGCCTCCAACAACTCCATCCACTGACATCTCTCCCCACCACCACACAGACTGCTATTAATTATATATACCAACTAACTAGAAGCCCCCGAGGCCACCTCCATCCGCTCAAGCACCTAGTCTTTATAACTTGGTTATTTAGCAGCCTAAGCAGATTTATTAAGACATATGACTTGGCCTATCTCTATCGTGATCGCGAGAGCGTTGATATGCCCAACAAACACGATCACAACCCAATTTTAACACCCAAGAATCATCCTGAAGCAGCCGTCACTCGCCTCCCCAAGCCCAAAGTACTTAAGCCGCCTATACGCGCCGAGCTAATCACCTTTCTGAAAGAAGGGTTCCCAAAGCAAGAGCTCTGCGAGAAATTTCACATTACCGTGTCCACAATAAACAAGTTACTTCGATCTTCTCCCGAGGTGAAATTAGCTTGGGAAGCGGCATTTACTAATAATCGTCTTACCAAAAATCGAGCGTGCTGGACTGAACTAATCACGATGAACCCCACGTCAAGTCCAAAAGATATACGCGCTATTAAACCCGGTCTTTACGCATGGCTATATCGCAACGACAGGAAGTGGCTGAATCAAGAAAACTTACGCCTTCCAAGCGGTAGGTCTGGGAACAACTCCATAACCAACTGGAAGCAACGGGATACTGAGCTTGAGCGAGCCATAACTTCGTTACTCGAGAAATCATCAGATCACAGGAGTTCTAAAATCTGCGCCAAGGAAATTTTCATTGCACTCCCTCAACTGTCTAGCCGTCTGCAAAAGCGAGATAAATACCCTCGCACTCGAATTCTTCTTCGCAAATTAAATCAAGACCATTAAATAATTTCGGAGCGTGCTATGTCAGTGTGTTTTGAACTGGAACGGCGGATCAAGAGAATGGAAAAGGGGAAACCCTTTCTTAGCAGATCATTTCGACACTTGGGCTCACCGAGCTCCGTTAATCAGGCGTTTGTCAGGCTGGTTTACATTGGTGCGCTGGAGCGACTAGCCCGTGGAATATATATGCGGCCGCTCCACCATTCTGTACTTGGTAGGGTCTCGATACCGGCCGAGAGCTTGGTAGACTTGATCGCAAAGCAAACCGGAGGGCTGCTCCAATATCACGGTGCTGAGGCGATTCGGCGATTGCGGTTGAGCACACAAGTGCAGGTTCGACGCATCTACTACACCAGCGGGCGGAGCCGCGAGATCCAAGTCGGGTTGTCGACAGTGCGGCTCCAACATGTACCGCGCAGCTGGCTCCAGTGTGTCGGCTCCGACGCTGGTTTGGCTCTCGTTGCCCTGCATTACCTGGGTCCCGCAAACGTCAATGACTCAGTGGTGTGTCAGATCGAAAGTCAGCTAAGTGCGAGCGATTTGCAGAAACTTAGGGCCTGTGCGATGCCTAAATGGATGCTCCTGAAACTACGCACAATGCCCATCCAAACCGACTAAGCAGTTCAGCCCCCTGGGGATGATCTGTATCAAGTCGAATTTGTAGGCGCCCGCTCATCAGCTGAGCACTGGCTGGGAGGGCACAGAATTCAGGTATTTATAGTAGAATTATCCGAAGCACTATAATTGATCATTTATTAACCAACAGCCTGGTTACCTAGCGCGAGATAGGCCGCGCCTTAGCGATTGACGTCACCACTCTCGGCTTCAGATTTCAGGCTTTTATAGTGGAATTATCCTGGCCACTATAATTGGTCATTTCTTGACCAGGCGTGCAGTGCTGTGGCGTTGGAAAGGCTGGGCCATAGAGGTTGTTGGCGACACTTTTAGCAATTGCCGCCGCCCATGAGTACCGGAAACGCGTCAAGCATGGTGTTTATCCGTGACGCCCTTGTTATGACGCAGAACCACGCGGGCTAAGCGAACCGACCAAAGCTGATCCAGGCTAGTGGTGTAACTCCGGCTCATTAGCTCACGACGCATCCCCAAATCAGGTTCAGCCGGCGCCTACCCGGCCGCACAGTGCCGCGCCCCCAACGCGCATTGATAGCACCCATCACGACCATGGCCTTGGTAGAACGCTTGAGTTGGGCAGGGGCGAACAAATCGCCGGTGAATTCTCCGGCAGCGCGGGGATTTGCCAATGTGCCAACTGACTTACGCAACTACGCTGGACGTCTGCCGGGACCATGGTCATCGGGAAGAAGATAGGGGACGTCCGCTTTGGGTCGATTCTGTTGAAA